>CAZTAU010000039.1:0-37173 GCA_964611565.1 uncultured Mucilaginibacter sp.
GCGATGGTGTGCCTTCGGCACGTATAGTTCTTTTAAAGGGATATGATAATTATGGTTTTGTGTTTTACACCAACTATTTAAGCCGTAAGGGTAAAGAAATAACCAAGAACCCGGTAGGTGCCTTAACCTTTTTTTGGGGAGAGCTGGAAAGACAGGTGCGTATTGAAGGTACTATTGAGAAATTGAGTAAGGAGCAATCCGAAAAATATTTTCAATCGCGACCAAAAGGAAGCCAGTTAGGTGCATTGGTTTCACCACAGAGCCAGGAAATTGCAGGTAGAGAAATATTAGAAAGTAAAATGAGCCAATTAGAGGCCGAATATGCTGATAAGGATATACCAAAACCATCTTACTGGGGTGGCTACATTTTAAAACCACGTATGGTTGAGTTTTGGCAGGGTCAGCAAAGCCGTCTGCATGATCGTATTTTATATAAAAAAGTAGATAACAGTACCTGGAAAACAGTTCGTTTAGCACCATGAGTTTTGAAGAAATTAAATTATTGCTGATTGAAAAATTTGGTGATGAAATAATTGCCGGTGAAGAACTGGGCGGTTTACAACATGCCCTGCTAATTCAGCCAGACCGCATTGCCGATGTTTGCCTGGAGTTGCGTAATAACCCAAAAACCTATTTTGATTTTTTAGCTTGCTTAACCGGTGTTGATTATGGTACAGAACTAAACCGCTTTGGTGTAGTTTATCATTTAGCATCCCTACCCTACCATTTGCAATTGACTTTAAAAGTAAGCAAGGAACATAACCGGGAAAATCCTGCATTGCCGGAATTTCCCACCGTAACATCAGTGTATCGCACTGCGGATTGGCATGAGCGTGAAGCTTATGATCTTGTAGGAATATATTTTGATGGACACCCTGATCTGCGCCGCATTTTATTACCTGACGATTGGGAAGGTTACCCGTTAAGAAAAGATTATAAAACAGCCGAATATTATAAAGGAATTAAGATAGATTAGTTTGATATCGGATTTCGGATGTTCGATTTCGGATTTTTGATTTGCTAATGGATAAAATAGAACTCAAACGTAGAGCACAAAAATTTGCCGTAGATGTAATCAAATTTATTGGGGCTCTGCCCAATAACCGTTCGATTAATGTTTTAGCAAATCAAGTTCTACGAAGTTCAACATCTGTTGGTGCTAACTATCGTGCGGCTTGCAAGGGAAAATCTACAGCCGATTTTATAAATAAAATTGTAATCTGCGAAGAAGAGGCTGATGAATCAATATATTGGTTTGATTTGATGGAAGAGGCAGAATTAGTTCCTGCATCGATAATTGCTCCTTTAAGAAAAGAAGCAAATGAACTTACTGCTATATTTACTGCGATTGGTAAAACTGCAAAAGAAAATCAAAGAATAAAAAATTCAAAAAAGTAAATCCGAAATCGAACATCCGAAATCCGAAATATAGTGACAGAAGCATTAGAAAAATATCACCAAAAAATAGCTGACGCCAGCGTTGAGGACATGGTGCTTAATATGGGCCCGCAGCATCCGTCAACACATGGTGTATTACGGTTGGAGTTAATTACCGATGGCGAAATAGTTAAAGAGGTTATTCCCCATATGGGCTACCTGCATCGTTGTTTTGAAAAACATGCCGAGTCATTAACCTATCAGCAAACTATACCGTTTACAGACCGTATGGATTACCTGGCATCCATGAATAACAGCCATGCCTGGGTAATGGGTGTTGAAAAAATGCTGGGTATTGATCAGGACATTCCTAAACGTGTTGAATACATTCGCGTTTTAGTTTGCGAATTGAACCGCATTGCATCGCACCTTATCGCTATTGGCACTTATGGTATTGATATTGGTGCATTTACTCCCTTTTTATGGTGTTTTCGCGACAGGGAACATATTATGGGTATGCTGGAGTGGGCCTCAGGATCAAGGCTTTTATATAATTACATTTGGGTTGGTGGCTTATTTTATGACCTGCCTGTAGGTTTCGAAGAACGTTGCAAGGACTTCGTTACCTATTTCAGACCTAAAATGGTTGAGTTAAACCGTTTGTTAACCGATAACCAGGTATTTATCAGTCGTACCGCTAATGTTGGCGTATTGCCTATGGATGTGGCTATAAATTATGGCTGTTCGGGCCCGGTATTGCGTGGTTCAGGTTTAAAATATGATCTGAGACGCATTGATAATTATTCAGCTTATCCTGAATTGGATTTTGATATACCTGTGGGTACTGGTGCAATGGGTACTGTAGGCGATTGCTGGGACCGTTATAAAGTGCGTGTAGATGAAGTGGAGCAATCATTAAAAATTATTGATCAATGTCTAGATCGTCTGCAAAATGAGTTAAAACGCACGCCTGAGTTTGACCCGCGAGCTAAGCTTCCGCGTAAAATAACACCTAAAGCACAAGATTATTACGCCCGCTGTGAGGGTGCGCGTGGAGAGTTGGGTTTTTATTTTATTGCTGACGGAAAAACAGAGATACCTTTTCGTGCAAAAGCACGCGGCCCAAGTTTTAATAACTTGTCTGTATTGCCCGAAATATCAAAAGGCGTAATGATAGCTGACCTGATAGCTATAGTTGGCTCTATAGACTTTGTTTTAGGAGAAGTTGACAGATAACAAAAAAGCCGCTTAAAGCGGCTTTTTTGTTATAATGCTATTTAATTTGATCAATATACTTTAACCATAAATACATACTTATTGATCTTTTGTATTGCCTGAGCACGGCTTAACCCGGCTAAACCATTCTTTTTATTTAAGCTGACAGATTTTCCTTCTAAGGCATCAGCAGGAATATTACGTATAGCATCCAATAAATATTTTGATTTTATAGCGAAATGGGCTCCTTCATAACGAGCTTGCTTAGCATCTGTGATACCAATAATATTACCTTTGCTATCTAGCAACGGTCCCCCACTATTACCAGGATTGATAGGAATATCTATTTGATAGCGAACGCTGTCGCCATTCAATCCAAACTTACCAGATAATGATCCACGTGAATAAATAGCGTTAGCATAAGGGTAACCATAAGTAAAAATCTCTTCGGCTAAAGGGCTTTCAGATTTCTTTATGATATAAGGTATGCTACTTAAATTATTAAACGAATCATCAATGACCTTTAAAATTGCGATATCATTTTGCGGCTCGGTGTATAAAACTTTTGTCTTAAATGATTTACCCGCATCATTTTGAATATATACCGAATCGGCACCACGTATTACGTGATAATTGGTAGTAATTAAACCATCAGATGTAATAGCAAAGCCGGTACCTGTGCTGCTTTCCTTATCCCGTATAACTACTCCGTTTTGAGCCTTAATATCATTAATTGAACGACTCAATTTGGCGTTTGACCCTTTAAGAGCACGCACTTCGTTTTTTAACTGGGCAATATTATTATGGTTATTGTTATCAAATTTACCGGCTAAACCCATTATACTTAATACAACAATTATCGCAATTGACGCAGCCACCGATATTTTTGAATGATGATTGCGCCACATTTGCACTATCCATATCGGATGAGCCATCAGGCTTTCCTTCAACTCATTTACATCAATTTCCTCATGTATAGCATTTAAACGGTTCTCTAACTCAACACGTTTACTATATTGCTTTAACAGATCAGTAAAAACCTGATGTTCAATCACCTTTGCATCTATCTCGGCATTTTGTTTACGAAGCAATTCAAACTGCTCACGCTCCTGCTGGTTCATCTCACCATTCAGGTATTGTTCAATTACTTCTAAAAGTTGGCTCTCGCTCATTGCTTTACTTTTCTTTTAATTTTGCTGAAAAAACAACTTCTTCAGCCTTTGCAGGCATTTATATTTTTGTGTTTTGGCATTATCCGCATTGGTATAACCAAAACGTTCACAGATATCCTGCATTGATCTGTTATTTATATAAAAATCTTCCATTATAGTCTTACAAGGTTCGCCCAATTGTTGCAGTGCGCTATGCATCTTATTAAACTGTATATCCTTGTCACTAGTTTGGTCGCTATCATCATTATCGGCGGGGATAAATTCTTCAAAATCCTTTATATCTCCTGCATACCTGTTTAACTGGCTCAACCTTTTTAGCCAAAGCCTTCGGCATATAGAGTATATATAAGTTTTAAGCTTACTACTTAATTCAAAATCACCCGCTTTAACTTTATTATAAAGAACTATTATCGCCTCCTGGTAAATATCCTTAGCATCATCCTCATTGCCATTATTATTTATAATGAGTTGCAACACCATCGGAAAATAAGCTATATATAGCCGTTTTAAAGCACTTTCCGAATTATTTAGTATCCCAAGAATAACTTCGCTATCTGTTGGCGCTGAATCTTTTAAACCTTTATTCACTACTTAATACTATTTATACAAAATGGTAACCCATCGCTTGAAAGAAAAATCTAAATTAAATAAATATTGCGGTTGTATTTTACATTTCAGTGAATAACGCGCACGCTATCTATAAGCAACACGATGGTTCTTTAATAATCTATCTGTATTAATGAATACTCTGTTAGTATTTAGCTCAGTATAAAAAATAAATTTTCACCTTTTTATAGCTGATATTTAACTTTTTAGCAAAAAAATGTAGGTTTTTTTGAAAACAATGGGTTACCTTTTATATTTTCGTGTATTAATACCAAAACTATATAGTCACTTTAAAAAAAATTTAACATGAAAAATTCTTTCAAAATCGCATTTTTAGCTTTAGCTATCGCAACTTCATTCGCAGCTTGTAAAGGTAGCGCAGATACTGCTGCTGCTGATTCAGCTGCTGCTGCTGACTCTGCTGCTGCTGCTGATTCAGCTGCTGCTGCTGCTGACACTGGTGCTGCTGATACTGGCGCTGCTGACACTGGTGCAAAAATGTAATCATTTTTGTTGTCGAAAAAAAAAGCCCTCCCGAATTTCGGGAGGGCTTTTTTTTTCGACAACCTTTTAAAGGTTACCTTACTCCAAATATTTTAACCAAATCAACAACCTGTGTCATGGTTAATCCTTCATCAAATGATTCGGTTGCGGCATTTACAGAAATATTTCCGCCTACACCTGCTAAACTAGTAATAGTTACACCACCTTGTGAAACATTATCTTCTCCTGCATAATTACCATTTACGGCAGCAATACCTGTATCATTTGCCCCGGTTATCCAAGGTTTAACAGATGCTCCTCGAGCACGTCGTATCTGACGTACAGCTGCGGCATGTCGTGCCTCTACTGAATGTATATTTAGTGCTGCCGTTAACACAACCTGATTTCCTAAAAGGTTACCAGCTTGCCCCTTGTAGGCACGAACACCAGTATCTTCAAACGCCTGTGCTACTGCCAAATAAGTATCTGAATTAGTTAAAACAGTAGTAAACGGACCTGTGCCTGTAACTGTATTGGTAGTAGTATTAAAGCCACCGGTAAAATCATATGCACCATTTTGCCCCTGCGATGTTTGCGCAACGGCATTAGCGCCTAATATACCTTTTAAAAAGTTTACGTGCGCATTTTCGTGTCCTTGTATACTCACCAAATATGCTCTTTCTGAGGCAGAAAAGGTTAAAGTGCTGGCAGCTACACCTGCATTATAAAAAGCAGCTTCCAAATACTCTAATTTTAAAGCATAGTTTAATACATCATTAACAGCTACTGTGGCAGTTTGTCCGTAAGCTTTTTTAAATAAGGTGCTAAATGCCATAGGCAAGGCAGCCAAGGCTACTTTTGAACCAAAGCTCGTGATGTTTTTAATTGCAGCACGGCGAGGGCTAATCCTATCCTGAAATTCCGGATCAACCGTATTTATTTCTTCAATTATATTTAATAAGTTCATGTCGTTATAAATTAAAATGATACATAACCATAGTTAGACGCGTTTACCTTAGTTTTAAGGAAAGTATTTGCTGTACCCAGTACTTCGCCAATGGTTTTTTGTTTATCTAAACCGTTAGCATCCAAAATAGTATTGTCAGCAAAACTACCCGGGTTAACTAAATTGCGTATATACGCCGCATGCCTTGCTTCTACTGATACAATTTTACCTGCTAAGGTTAAATAGTCGGCACTTTTAATTAAATAACCTGCGCCATTGTATGCAGCTACTCCTAAATCTTCAAAAGCTTGTGCTGTGGCTAAAACTTTGGTCCTGTTTGAAAAATCAATTGAACTAAAATCAGGAGTTAAGGCCTGTATAGCATTTTTTCCTAAAGCTGCTTTAAAAAATTCGCGGTGAGCTATTTCATGATCGCGAATGTCTGTTAATAATGAGGTTTCAGCGGTAGTTATTCCGCTAAATGGGGTTGCTGCTACCTGGATGTAAAATGCGGCTTCCAATTGCTCAAGTGCATAAGCATAATTTAAAATAGCCAAATCACCATTGGCACCAATGTCAATACCCGTATTGTCAGGGTAAACACCTGTTTTTTTGTTGCAGGATGCAGCAACTCCTAATACACCAAGACCGGCTACTCCGACCCCTGCATAGCGCAAAAATGACCTCCTGGCCATATTTGGGCTTTGTTCAATTTGTGTTTCTGTTTTCATAAGTAAATTAGTAATAGATGGTAAAAAATTATTATAGGTTTGATGTTATTTACGTAAAAGAATACGAATGGATTTTATTTTTACCAATCTTGTAACCTCTTTTAAGAATATTGCATTGTTTTTTAATAAATTAAAAACATAAAATAATTGGTATTATTAAATACATTAATGATTAATGAATAGTTTTGCATCGTCAGCAAGTTGTTACAACACTGACGAATATTAATTATGACAGATCCTGAACTTTATATTGAAGCATTAATTTTTGCTTCGGAACAAGGTATCCGAATAGAAGAAATAATATACTGTTTGCAAGCAGCTGCCGAACATGATTTCACAACCGAGGATATCAAAAACTATTTAAAACAGATACAGCAAAAATACAGCAATGAAAAATTTGCCATTGAATTGGTTAACATCAACAATGGTTACCAATTTTTAACCAAAAAGAATTATCATCCTGTTATAAGTTTATTGCAATTACAACGCTCAAAAAAGAAATTGAGTCAGGCCGCTTTAGAAACTTTGGCTATTATAGCCTACAAACAACCTGTAACTAAAACTGAAGTAGAACAAATACGCGGCGTAAACTGCGATTACTCGATACAAAAGCTGCTTGAAAAGGAATTAATTGCGATAATTGGAAAGTCTGAAAGTGTTGGAAAACCAATTTTATATGGCACAAGCCCACTTTTTATGGACTATTTTGGTATAAATAGCATACAAGAATTACCTCATATTAAAGAACTTACAGACAACTCTGTTTCTATTGGAGAACAGCAAGAATAATTTTTAAAAATGATTTTTTTAAATAAAAATGATTTTAATTATTTTTACTAATAAATAGATATACAGATATATTAGTATCTTATATCTAGCACTAATAGTTTAAATAAAAATTACCAAAATGGGAACGCCAAAAAAACCTGATACCAAGAAGATTGATTCTAGAGAAGAAGAGGACGATGACGATTTGGATCTAACCTCCGAAAAGGAAGTTGAAGAAGACGAAGATGATTTTGATGCTCCTTTAGATGACGACTTAGGCTTCAATGACTTTGACGACGATGATGACGACGACGATTATTAATTTTTATTAATAATCATGATTCATATAAGCATTCAGCATAACGCTGGATGCTTTTTTTATATTTGATGGTATATGTTAATAACCGAAGTTAAAGATAAAGCAACCCGGAAAGATTTTTTAGATACAGCCCGCATTATTTATAAAAATGATGAGAATTGGGTTTGTCCGCTTGATAATGATATTGAAGCTGTTTTTGATCCACTAAAAAACAACTTCCATCAGTTTGGTAAGTGTACGCGCTGGATATTAAAGGATGATAATGGCCAGCTTATAGGCCGTGTTGCGGCATTTATAAATAACAAAAAGGCCTTTAATTATGAGCAGCCTACTGGTGGCATGGGCTTTTTTGAATGTATAAATGATGAAAAAGCTGCATTTTTATTATTTGACACGGCCAAAAACTGGTTAAAAGCCCATGGCATGCAAGCTATGGATGGCCCTATTAACTTTGGTGAGAACGACACCTTTTGGGGTTTATTAGCTGAAGGGTTTACCCCTCCATCCTACGGCATGAATTATCATCCACCTTATTATAAAGCCTTTTTTGATAATTATGGTTTTGTTACTCAATATGAGCAAATTACCAATCACCTGGATATTACCAAACCTTTTCCAGAACGATTTTACAAAATAGCCAAATGGGTTACACAAAAACCTGGATATGAATTTAAGCACTTACGCGTAAAGGAAATAAATAAGTTTGCTGCCGATTTTATTGAGATTTATAATGATGCGTGGGCCGATTTTGAAAACTTTGTGCCCATCACTTATGATACCATTTTAGAGAGTTTCAATAAAATGAAAACTATAATGGACGAGAATATGATAGGCTTTGCTTATGTAAATGGCGAACCTGCATCGTTTAATATTATATTGCCGGATGCTAACCAAATGCTTAAACCTTTGAACGGAAAGCTGGACCTGATAGGAAAACTCAAATTTTTATACTATAGGTGGAAGGGTGTTACACGTATGCGGGGTATTGTAATGGGCACCAAAAAGAAGTTCCAAAAACACGGTTTAGAATCAGGCCTATTTATAAAGTTGGGTGAATACGTATTACCGCTTAAACAGTATGATACTTTAGAGCTATCGTGGGTGGGTGATTTTAATGATAAAATGGTTGCCCTGCATCACAGCATGGGTGCTGTATTTGCCAACAAGCATTTAACCATGCGCTACATATTTAAGTAAAAGTGCCCCTTGTAACAAGGGGCACTTTTTATTTATGCAGTTGCTCTGTTATGTCTTAACTCTTCAAAAAGTTCAATTACTTTCTTTTGCAGGTCAATGATCTCGGTTTCCCTGTCGGTAAGTTTTTTATTAACTACTTCCAGCTCATTAACAAACTGTTTATCTTGCTCCAAATCGTTAAATGTAAGTAGCTGAACGACTGACATTTCAAATAAATTAGATATCTGCTCCAGTCTTGACAAATTGATATCAGTAATACCGGTTTCAATTTTAGAAAAGGCTGGTATAGAAATATCTAATCTTTTTGCAACATCCTCCTGGCTCCATCCCTTTTGATGACGTAACAATCTGATTTTTTTTCCTAAGGTTTTCATTCGTATTAATAGTTTGTGATATAGGGTTTCTCTATAGTTAATAAAGTTACTATTATTTTTAAATCAAATCTAATTATTTAATAATTTATTTGTCATTTCTACCAAATTTATACCGCCAAAGTTTCCCGAGCTCATCATTAGTAAGTTACTATTTTTAATATTAAGGCTTTCAATATGTTTTAGTAGTACCTGCGGATCATCAAAAAACAAAAGATCATTTTTTAAAAATGCTGCCTTAACGGTTTCAGCGGGATAGGGTTCAATCTTCTTCTGTACAAATGTCTTTTTGTCTATTAATACAATGGCGCTATCTGCCTCGTCCATCGTGCCGGCATATTCAGTCAAAAAATCCTTATTTAAGCTGCTAAAAGTATGCAGCTCTATACAAGCAATTAATTTCCTGTTTGGGAACTGGGTTTTCACCGCATTAATAGTTGCCTTTAATTTAGATGGTGAATGCGCAAAATCTTTAAAAATATGAGTAGTATCACCTTTGCCTAAAAGCTCTAAACGCCTGGCCGCACCCTTAAATGTGGTAATGTGTTTATAAAAATCGGCTGCACCAATTTCTAAAGCTTCGCAAACCAATCGTGCAGCCTCCATATTTAACAGGTTATGCTCGCCAAAAACCTGTAAAGGATATTTTTTTCCTTCGCTTAATATGGTAGTTGTACCGTCTTCAATAACATATTGCGGTAAGGCGTAAGGTATTTTAGGAATTATGGCTTTATTTTTAGCTACCATAGTGTTAAGTACCTCATCCGTTTGACTATATATTAAGCGGCCATTAGGTTGTATAGTGTTTACAAAAATTTCAAACTGTTCAATGTAATTATCAAATGTCGGGAACACGTTGATATGATCCCAGGCTATACCGCTTATCACGCCGATATCAGCTTTATACAAATGAAATTTGGGCCGCCTATCTATCGGCGAGGCCAGGTATTCATCACCCTCAATAATAATAACCGGCGCATCATGGGTTAAACCTACCATGGTTTCAAAACCTTCTAATTGCGCACCAACCAAATAGTCAAAGGCCTTGCCTGCAGATTGGAGCACATGCAATATCATGGATGTTATGGTAGTTTTACCATGACTACCCCCTATTACTACCCGAAGTTTATCTTTAGATTGCTCGTAAATATATTCAGGGTACGAATAAACTTTTACACCCAACTCCTGCGCTTTTAGCAATTCAGGATTGTCAATACGGGCGTGCATGCCCAAAATTATCGCTTCAATATCAGTCGTAATTTTTTCAGGAAACCAACCTTGCTCTTGAGGTAGCAAGCCATATTTATTTAACCGCGATGCAGATGGTTCAAATATAACATCATCAGACCCGGTTACCTTGAACCCCTTTTTATGTAAAGCGATAGCCAAATTGTGCATAGCAGCACCGCCAATAGCTATAAAATGTACCCTCATTGGTTTTATTTATGATGTGCAATTTTAAATAAAAAAGACGCAATATATTGCGTCTCTACTTTACAAATTTTGCGGCCACCCATTCTTTATCCTTTTTATGGGTGATGTACTTTAATCCGTGTTTACGTGCTTCGTCGGTAATTATATCCAGATCAGGGGTTTCATAAAACCCGCTAAAGTATATTTCACCGCCGGGCTTTAAAGCTTCATTATATCGCTCCATTTGGTCTAATAAAATATTACGATTAATGTTGGCCAGTATAATATCATACTGCTCATCAGGAATAACCTCTTTTGAGCCGCAAAGTGATTTAATATTGGTGATATTATTTAAAGCAGCATTCTCAATAATGCTTTCGTAGCAAATAGGGTCGTAATCAATAGCGGTAATATCTGTTGCCCCTAATTGGGCAGCCATGATAGCTAATATGCCAGTACCTGCCCCCATATCTAAAACTTTTTTGCCTGCAAAGTCATTCTCCAATATCAACTCCAGCATCATGGCTGTAGTTTGGTGATGGCCTGTTCCAAAAGCCATTTTGGGATCTATTACTATCTCGTACTTAAACTCGGGCTGTTGCTCATGAAATGTAGCGCGTACTAATAATTGATTGCCAATAGTTATTGGCTCAAAATTACTTTCCCAAAGTTTATTCCAGTTTTTATGTGGGATAAGGGTGACATCATAGCTAAAGGTGAACATATCCTGATAAACAGATAACGCTTCATCTAGCAAATCTTGGTTGAAATCAGGATATGGAATATACGCCTTAAAACCCAGATCCACCTCTTCAAAAGTATCAAAACCTATTTCGCCTAAAGCATTTATCAGCAGGTCCTGCTGGTAATCTTCGGTAGTTATAGTTGTAAATAGTAATTCGTAATAGTTCATTCGATTAATTGAACGCCTTTACTGTATCCGTAAAATCCCTTGATTTTAAAGATGCTCCGCCTATTAAGCCGCCATCAATATCTGCTTGCGCAAAAAGCTCGGCCGCATTTTTAGGGTTGCAGCTGCCACCGTATAGAATAGTGGTATCATCAGCTACCTGCTGGTTGTATTTAGCAGCAATTTCTTTACGGATAAAGGCATGAATTTCCTGCGCCTGGTCTGAGGTTGCGGTTACACCTGTACCAATGGCCCAAACCGGCTCATAAGCTATAACCAGCTTACTAAATTGTGTTGCATCTAAGTGGAAAACACCTTCAACCAGCTGGCTTTTAATGATGTCAAAATGCGTATTGGCTTCGCGTTCCTGTAAGGTTTCGCCGATGCAAAAAATTGGCCTTAAGTCATTAGCTAAGACGGTATCTGTTTTTTTGGCTAATAACTCATTGGTCTCGCCAAAATACTGGCGACGTTCCGAGTGGCCCAAAATAACATAAGCCGCACCTACAGATTTGATCATCTTTGCAGATATCTCGCCTGTGTAAGCACCTGACTCCGCCTGGTGAGCATTTTGTGCACCTAAACTGATACGATTTTGGCCCTTAGCTAATTGCACCAAACTATGTATATGTATAAACGGACTGCAAATTACTGCCTCCTGGGTACCGGTCACTTCATCATTGATCATATTGATTACTTCAGAAAAAACACTTAATCCCTCGTTATAATCCAGGTTCATCTTCCAGTTTCCGGCTACTATTTTTTTTCTCATTGCTTTTTTTGTTAGTCATGGACGATAGACCATAGTCCATGGTTTTTGTATATTTATTAATTGCTATCGACCATGGTCAATGGACTATGAACCGAACAGCCCTCTATATTCATCCGTTAATTCAAATATCTTTCTTAGTATATCCTGTTCATTTTGATCAAATACACGGTCACGACGAATATATACCTTCTCGGCAGTTTCAAACATTTTTTGGAGCGAGTAAGTACCAAATTCTTGCGCTCCGCCCCAGGCAAAATCGGCTACAAAATTATTAGGGTATCCACCTCCAAATACATTGGCACTTACCCCTACTACCGTACCGGTATTAAACATGGTATTTATGCCGCTTTTAGAATGATCGCCCATAATTAAGCCGCAAAACAGCAAACCTGTATTACGGAAATGCCCGGTTGCATAATCCCATAATTTTACGTCGGCATAATTATTTTTAAGATTAGAAGTATTGGTATCTGCTCCTAAATTACACCATTCACCCAATACGGAGTTACCTAAAAAGCCATCGTGCCCTTTTGATGAATAACCCCATATAACCACATTACTGATCTCACCGCCAACCCTTGAATACGGGCCAATGGTAGTTGCGCCATAAATTTTAGCCCCCATTTTAACTTGTGAATGCTCGCCCAAAGCAAAGGGTCCGCGTATATTAGACCCTTCCCAAACATCACTATCTTTGGCCAAATATATAGGGCCTTGAGTAGTGTTAAAGGTTGAACATTCGGCAATTGCACCCTCTTCGGCAAAAAAATCACTACCTATAACGGTATTGGTGTTACTAATAATGGCACTAGTGCGACCTTTTGTTAGTAACTTAAAATCCTTCCGCAGTTCAACATCATTATTCTTAAAAATATCTTCCGGATGCTTAATAACAACAATGGGATGCTCATATTCAATTACCCTATCCGGCTTGGTATGTATATCAAACTCATGCGCTTTACAGCCTTTAACCGCTATCAACAAATGACCAAATTTTAATGCCTCACCATCTTCCAGTTGGTTAATAGCTACAACCAAATCCTCAGCCGGGCAAACCGAACCATTGATAAAAATATTCTCTGCTGAATAATTTACCGGGAACTTAGCCTGTAAATATGGTTGAGTATAAAAAGAATATTCAGTATTTAAATATTTGGCCCACTTTTCAGCAATGGTTAATATTCCAATGCGCAAGTCGGCAACAGGCCGTGTATAGGTTAAGGGCAGTAACGTTTTATGCGCGTTATCGTCAAACAGGATAATTGCCATACCACAAAAATAAAAAAAGTCCCGACTGCAAAGCCGGGACTTGTAAATATTTTATTAACACCAGTTTAGTTTTTGTTGTAACGGGTGCGGAATTTATCGATACGACCAGCAGTATCAACCAGTTTCATTTTACCGGTATAGAAAGGGTGTGATGTATGAGAAATCTCTAATTTTACTAATGGATATTCGTTGCCATCTTCCCATTTTACTGTTTCACGGGTTTCGATGCATGATTTAGTCATAAAAGAATAGTCGTTTGACATATCTTTAAATACTACTAATCTATAGTTTGATGGGTGCAGATCTTTTTTCATTGCTATTTACTTCTTATAAAAGAGGTGCAAATGTACTAATTGTTTTTTTATTTGTAAAGAGTATTGTCAAAAAGATTAAAGATTAGTGATTAAAGATTAGAAGTAATATGTGTTAACTCCAAAAATCCCTTCTTTACCGCCTGCGGAAGAGAGGGTGATAGAGCGGCTTAGCGATGACCGGGTGATTCGACGGAGAGCGGTTATTTGTCTGAACCATGATTTTAATCTTGGTTCAGACAATCTCCTGCACCAACTCCACCAACACCCCACCAACACTCTTCGGATGCACAAAACAAACCAGTTTATTATCGGCACCTGGTTTAGGCTCATCGCTTAATAAAACAAAACCTTCACTTTTCAATCTTGCCATTTCTACACGGATATCATCTACCTCAAAAGCAATATGGTGTATCCCCTCGCCTTTTTGTTCAATAAATTTAGCTATGGGGCTATCGGCATTTAATGCTTCCAGCAGTTCAATTTTATTGGGGCCGGTTTGTAAAAAGGCGGTTTTAACACCCTCGGAGGCTACTTCTTCTGTTTTATAAATGGTTGTACTCAATAGTTTTTCATACAGGTTGCTCGCGGCTTGCAGGTCCTTTACAGCAATACCTATATGTTCTACTTTGTTCATGTCCAAATATTGTAAATTATTAAGTTAATATGACCAATTTAGCTTATGTTGAATGATTTTAAATAAAAAGTTTACCTATCTTTGTGCTATTAATAAATTTAAGTATGAATATCCCTATTTACCTTGATAACAATGCCACCACACCCATGGACCCACGGGTACTGGAAGCTATGCTGCCTTACTTTAACGAGAAGTTTGGTAATGCTGCCAGCCGTAACCACCCATTTGGTTGGGTAGCCGAAGAAGGTGTTGATTATGCGCGCGAGCAGGTAGCTAAGTTAATTGGTGCCAGCGAAAAAGAGATCATCTTCACATCAGGCGCAACCGAGTCAGACAACCTGGCTATTAAGGGTGTGTTTGAAATGTATAAAGAAAAAGGTAACCACATTATAACTACCGTTACCGAACATAAAGCTGTATTAGACGCTTGTAAACACGTTGAAAAACTGGGCGGCCGTGTAACTTATCTTCCTGTTAGAGAAGATGGGTTGCTTGACCTTGCTGTTTTAGAAGCCGCCATGACCCCTGAAACCATCTTGGTATCGGTAATGTATGGTAACAACGAGATTGGTGTTATACAACCTATAAAAGAAATATCAGCCATTGCCCACAAACACGGCGCTTTGTTTATGACAGACGCGGTACAGGCAGTTGGTAAAATACCTGTTGATGTTAATGCTGATGGTATTGACCTGTTGGCTTTATCGGCACATAAATTTTACGGACCGAAAGGTGTTGGTGCATTATACGTACGCCGTAAAGGACCACGTGTTAAAGTTACCGCTCAAATGGACGGTGGCGGCCACGAGCGGGGTATGCGTTCAGGTACCTTAAACGTACCTGGTATAGTTGGTTTAGGTAAAGCTTGCGAACTATGCTTTAATGAAATGGAAAGCGAAGCTAAACGTTTGTCTGCTTTACGCGATAAACTGGAAGCCGGATTGACCGTTTTGGAAGAAAGCTATGTAAACGGAAACATTAATCACCGTTTACCACATGTTGCAAATATCTCTTTCAAATATGTTGAAGGCGAAGGCTTAATGATGGCGATGAAAGACCTGGCAGTATCATCAGGATCGGCCTGTACATCAGCATCGTTAGAGCCATCATATGTATTAAAAAGTTTAGGCTTATCAGATGATTTGGCACACTCTTCGATACGTTTTGGATTGGGCCGCTTTACTACCGAGGAAGAGGTTGACTATGCTATTGAAGTAACCAAAACTGCGGTTACCAACTTGCGTAACATGTCACCGCTTTGGGAAATGTTTAAAGAAGGCATTGACCTTGACTCGATTGAGTGGGCAGAACATTAATTGATTAGTCCATGGATGATAGACCATGGTAATTGGATTTTTAATATAAAAATAAAAACTATGGTCTATGGACTATCGACCATCGACCACTAAAACAACAAGAAAATGGCTTATTCAGATAAAGTAATTGATCACTATACTAACCCCCGCAATGTGGGGACGCTTGATAAAAGCAGCCACAAAGTAGGTACAGGTTTAGTTGGTGCCCCTGAATGCGGCGACGTTATGCGCCTGCAGATAGAGGTTGATGATAACAATGTGATAACCGACGCTAAATTCAAAACTTTTGGATGTGGTTCGGCTATTGCTTCATCATCATTAGCTACCGAATGGTTAAAAGGTAAAAGCATTGATGATGCTATGCAAATTGACAACATGGATATTGTTGAAGAGTTGGCTTTGCCACCAGTAAAAATTCACTGCTCGGTATTAGCCGAAGATGCTATTAAAGCAGCTATCAATGATTTCCGTGTTAAAAATGGCCTGGAACCCATTGAAAGTGAAAAATCGCATCACTAATCGAGTGAGTGGTGAATGGAGAGTGGTGAATAGTTAATGGTGAGTTACTTATCTCACTATTCAATTACCTTTACTCACTATTGACAATTAACAATTAACTATGGTAACTGTAACCGATAAAGCAAAAAGTAAGATAGAACACCTGATGCAGGATTCGGGGCTTGACGCCTCCTATTTTCTGCGCGTTTCTGTTCAGGGAGGTGGCTGCTCGGGGTTATCGTATAATCTCGACTTCGACAACGAAGAGAAAAAAGGCGACCAGTTTTTTGAAGATAAAGGCGTACGTATGTGCCTGGATATGAAATCATTTTTATACCTGGCCGGTACCGAGTTGGATTTTAGCGACGGGTTAAACGGTAAAGGTTTTAACTTTCATAACCCTAATGCAAGTCGTACCTGCGGTTGCGGAGAAAGTTTCTCAGTATAATTTATCTTCACATTAGATATTAAAAAGCCCCGACTATCGGGGCTTTTTTTGTTAAAACATTCCGTTATTGTGCATCATCCTTTCAGGTACTTCCTGCCTCACACTCCAATGCTCGGCTATTTTATTATCTTCCAGTTTAAAAATGCTGTAATGAGCATAAACTTTGTCCACGTTTATGCACTCACATTGAGCTAGTACAAAATTCCCCTCGCCCATGATTCTATGAACCTTTATGTTAGATTCTATATAGTTTAATAATCCGGCCACGGGGTTATGCTCAATAAAACCCGGGGTAAGATATTCAGCAATATCTTTCTTTAAATCATATAGACCCTTTATCAAAGTTTTATTCGAATCAACATCAGCCGAATCTTCTATTACCGTACTTCCATTAGTAAAGGTGATAGTACTATCAGGATGATCAATTTCAGGCTGACCCGCATCCCAGTGTTCGGCTATTTTGCCATCCTCTAAGCGCATTACATCCATTACTGCCACTTGTTGACCCATAAATTTCACATCTAGGTGTACAGCTACGAGATCGCCATCGGCAATTACACGTACAATTGGTGTTAACCCAGGTTCTGCCGACTTGGGTAACTTTTTCAAAAAGGCCAGCATTTCAATAAGTCCGGCTTTACCGTCCTTTATTGTCGGGCTATGTTGGATGTAATCATCCTTAATATATTTATCAATCAGCGACACATCAAGGTCGCGTATTATTTTACGATAGCACTCTAACACTATTGTTTTATTGGATTTCTGTTCCATTATTATTTATTAAAAAAAGACATAAAATGCCCCGATGAATCTATGCGAAAGCATAGATAATTATTTTAACTATTTGAAATTAAATGGCAATACAAATACCTTACGCTTTGGCATTAAGCCCTGCGTTGGTATCTCCTGTTTAGGAGATCGGATTTTTGGTAATCCGTATTTGATATGTAGTGATAGTAATTATGCCGTAAAGGTAATTAATTATTGTAAATAATTTAGATTTGTTGGTATAACCAGTTTAAACCATTTATGAGCCAGCAAACTGAGCGACCAACCGTACCTAGTCTTATCCGCTATTTAGTTGAGTATACCCATAAAGATACCCATCCATTTTTAGCACATAAAGTGGGTGATGAATGGATAGATATCACCTATCGCGAAGCACTGGAAAAGATTGATGCTATATCTGCCTGGTTTTTAAGTATCGGCATAAAAAAGGGTGATAAGCTGGCCCTAATTATTGAGAACGGGCCCGATTATATTTATTATGACCAGGCACTGCAGCAAATTGGCGCGGTTAATACTTCCATCTATCCTACCCTTACTGAAAATGAGATAGAGTATATTTTAAATGATTCGCAGGCCCGAACAATCATAGTTGGCAATCCGTTTCTCTTTAAAAAGGTATTAAGAATTGCAAATAATTGCCCGGAACTGATCCGTATTATACCTGCCTGCGAAGAGTGGGAGAAATATACCGATAAACTAAAAGCCAAACTTAACGCGGGTGTAATTGGATTTGATAAAATTATATCACAGGGGTTGACTTTAGTTGACCAATACCGTTCTGCTATTAACAGTGCACGTGAAGCTATTTTACCTACTGATCTTTCTTGTTTGATATATACTTCGGGAACAACAGGCACACCTAAAGGTGTAATGCTAACGCACCTTAATTTGGTAGAGAATGTGCGTAATAGCCTGATACAAATCCCGGTGGTTGAGAAAACGGATGTCTTCTTATCATTTCTACCACTTTCGCACGTGTTTGAACGTACGGCAACTTACCATATTAGCTTGTACGCGGGTTGTAAGATAGCATTTGCCCAAAGTTTAGAACTGCTGGCTAAAAATATGGGCGAGGTGCGGCCTACTATTATGAACTGCGTACCGCGATTATTAGAACGCATACATGACCGCGCCATGAAAAATGGCACATCGGCAGGAGGTATTAAAGCTAAAATTTTTACCTGGTCGCTTAAAATTGGGCGAGAATATCGTTTGGCTAACGAAGCGGGTAAAAACCCGGGCTTTATATTAAATAACGAATATAAAATTGCCGAAAAACTGGTATTCAGCAAGATAAAAGAACGTACCGGTGGCCGCTTAAAATTCATGATATCCGGTGGCGGCGCGCTGCCTAAAAATATCGGCGAGTTTTTTGGCGACCTGGGCATTAAAATATTAGAGGGTTTTGGCCTCACAGAGACCTCACCGGTTATGGCGGTTACGGAATATCACCGACAGGTTTATGGCACCGTAGGGCGCATTATTCCGGGTATTGAGGTGGGTATACAAAATGTGGACACCAAAAAAATATATACTATACAAACTCACGATACTTTTAAAGAAGATTATGAGTCAGAAGAGGGCGAGATCATTGTGCGCGGGCATTGTGTAATGAAGGGTTATTTAAACAAACCCGAAGAAACTGCCAATACTATTGATAAAGATGGCTGGCTGCATACCGGCGATATTGGTCGCTTTTTTAAAGGCAACCTGCAAATAACCGATAGGCTAAAAAATATGCTGGTGAATGCTTATGGTAAAAACATCTATCCTACCCCGGTAGAGAATACCTACTTAAAAAGCCCCAAAATTGAAGGCGTATTCTTAATTGGTGATAAGCGCGAATACATCACCGCTATTATTATCCCTGCAAAAGAAACCTTGCTGGAAACCTTTAATTTAGACGAGGCCTACTTTGAGCAAAAAGACGCTTTTATTGATGACGCTAAAATTAAAGATTGGTTGAACCAGGATATCAGGAACCTATCCAACGAGTTGGCCAAATTTGAAAGAATCAAAAACTTTAAGGTAAAACGTAGACCATTTAGTATGGAAGATGGCGAAATAACGCCTACCATGAAACCTAAACGTAAGGTTATCGAAAAAAAATACGCTGACGCGATTGAGGAGTTGTATAAAGGGGAAGTGGAGGCTGATTAAACAAATTCCAATATATTCCTTATCCCCTCAACACTTTTAAACCTTTCATTATCAATAGCATCTTCAATTTGCTCATGTGCCCAGGTAACGTGGTAAGGTACGTGTATGGCATGGCCGCCAATGTTAAGCACGGGTACGATATCGCTTTTTAGGGAGTTGCCTATCATTAGCAATTCATCGGGTTGTATATCCAGGTGTTTAATGAGTTTTAAATAGTTGGCATCGTCCTTTTCACTCATTACCTCAACATGGTGAAAATATCCGATTAAGTTAGACTTTTTGAGTTTACGTTCCTGGTCGAGCAGGTCGCCTTTGGTGGCTACTACTAATCGGTACTTGCCTTTTAGTGTTTCTAATACTTCTTCTACCCCGTCAAGTAACTCAATAGGCTGGTTCAACATTTGTTTGCCAAGGTCAAGAATTTGCTCAATCATATTAGCGCTGATGGTATTATTTGATACCTGCAAAGCAGTCTCCACCATGGATAGGACAAAGCCTTTTACACCATAACCATACAGTGCAAGGTTTTGTATCTCCATTTTAAGTAATTCGCGCTCTAACTCATGCAAGCTTGCGTACTCGCCCAGCAGGTTGCAAAATGCCTCTTCTGTTTGCCTGAAATAGGGTTCATTTACCCAAAGTGTATCATCAGCATCAAAGGCAATAACTTTAATATTCATAGCGCAAATGTAAGGCGCATAACTAACACAAAAAATCCTATTTTTGCACTCTTAATAAAATATCGTTATACAATATGAGTATTGCACTATCCGAACAGGAAATTTTACGCCGCGAATCATTACAGCAATTACGTGCCTTAGGCATTAACCCTTATCCTGCCGAGGAATATAAGGTTACTGCTTTTGCACAGGATATTACCGACAACTTCAGCAAGTTTCCGGATACCTATAAATCTGTAACCATAGCCGGCCGTATCATGACCCGCCGTATAATGGGTAGTGCCTCATTTGCCGAGATACAGGATTCAACCGGCCGTATGCAGATATATTTAAAACGTGATGACATCTGCCCGGGTGAAGACAAAACTTTATACAATACCGTATTTAAAAAACTACTGGATATTGGCGACTACGTTGGTATTAAAGGCTATGTATTTTTAACACAAACGGGCGAAATATCAGTACATGTTGAAGAATTAACTATCCTTTCTAAATCGTTAAAACCACTACCTGTGGTTAAACGCGATGAAGAAGGAAATATACACGATGGTTTCACTGACCCTGAATTACGTTACCGTCAGCGTTATGTGGATTTGACCGTTAATCCCGAGTACAAGCAAATATTCATCAAACGCTCAAAAGTAATAGGCGCAATGCGCGACTACTTTAATAAACAGGGCTGGATGGAAGTGGAAACTCCTATTCTGCAGCCGGTACATGGTGGTGCTGCTGCACGTCCATTTGGTACCCACCATAATACATTGGATATGCCGCTGTTTTTACGAATAGCTAATGAGTTATATTTAAAAAGATTAATTGTAGCCGGTTTTGACGGTGTTTATGAGTTTGGCAAAATGTTCCGTAACGAGGGCATGGACCGTACGCATAACCCTGAGTTTACCGCTATGGAAATATATGTAGCTTATAAAGATTATATCTGGATGATGGCTATGGTGGAGGAGTGTTTAGAGGAAGTTACCCGGGCCGTACATGGTATACCTGCTGTACAGGTTGGTGGTAACGAGATCAATTTTGCAGGGCCGTATACTCGCCTTTCGATGTATGATTCTATCCTGAAATATACAGGCATAGATGTATCTGCAATGGATGAAGCAGGCTTGCGTGAAGTTTGCGCTGATCTGAATATTGAGGTTGACCCAAGCATGGGCAAAGGCAAATTAATTGACGAGATATTCAGCGCCAAAGTTGAAGCTCATCTTATCCAGCCAACATTTATAACCGACTACCCTATTGAAATGACCCCGCTTGCTAAAAAGCACCGTACTAAACACGGTTTGGTGGAACGCTTTGAGCTATTCGTTAATGGAAAAGAGATAGCAAATGCCTACTCAGAATTAAATGACCCTATAGATCAGCGCGAGCGTTTAGAGGAGCAATTGGTATTGGCAGGCCGTGGTGATGATGAAGCGATGGCGATGGATGACGACTTTTTACGTGCGTTAGAATATGGTATGCCGCCAACATCAGGTTTAGGTATTGGCATTGACCGGTTGGTGATGTTGTTGACTAACCAGAGCACCATACAAGAAGTGTTGTTTTTCCCGCAAATGCGCCCGGAGAAAAAAGCTAAAGTTGCTACTGCCAATGATTTTATAAATATAGGCATACCTGCCGAGTGGGTGCCTGTATTGAATAAAATGGGCTTTAATACAGTTGAAGAATTAAAAGCGGGCAATCCTAATAAAGTATTTAACGATTTGGGGGGGATGCGAAAAAAATTAAAACTGGATATTACCATGCCTGCTAAAGAAGTGGTAATGGCCTGGTTTGAGTAAAAATATTTGGAACGAACTATGTAGTTTATTTATATAAACTATATAGTTTTTTTTTGTATGATTGTATATAATAGTGACTTAGCTTAATAGCACATTATATATACCTAAACATCATGACAAAAAAACTCTCCAAACTTATGCTCGGCGCTTTATTAGTTCTAGCATGCAATCTAACGGTCAACGCGCAAGCGGTTCCAAGAGTCGAGATCGAAAATACAGAATCAATAACATACACATCCAAGGTGGTTAACGGGCAGGAATATCGCCTTTTCATCAACCTACCGGGTACTTATAAGCAAGATCCTACCAAAATTTATCCTGTTATTTATTTATTGGATGCCCAGTGGGATTTCCCAACGTTTAAAGGCGCTTATGCAGGCCGGAAGACTGACGGTTTTATGCCGGAATGTGTCACTGTGGGTATTACCTGGGGAGGCAACAACCCAAATGCAGATGTGTTAAGAGTACGCGATTTTTTAACAACAACAAACAAGCAGCCTGAAGCCAATGGCGGGGCAAATTTTTTAAAGTTTATAAAAACAGAACTTATTCCCTTTATTAAATCAAAATATCGGGTAACTGACGACAGAACGCTGGTTGGCGCTTCATTCGGGGGATTTTTTACCTTATATGCACTTTTTAATGATCCCGCACTATTTAAACGGTACATAGCCTCCAGTCCTACATTGACTTTTGAAAATTCTATACTGCGATCAATGGAAACAAAATATGCAGCTCTTGGATCTCCTCAACCAACAAGGCTTTTTATTGGCAAAGGATCTTTTGAGGGCCTGAAAACAGAACTTGCAGATTTGACCGAACGATTAAAAAAAGTTAAAAATATGCAAGTACAAACTATGGAAATTATCGATGCCGGACATACGAGTAATAAGCCTGAAACTTTTTCAAGAGGCCTACATTGGGTGTTTAAAGCCCCCTAGTATAAATGTTGACCCAAAAAGGTCTAACACATAATGTATTTATGATAAAGCTATTGTTTACAATTTCTTAACAAAAGCATAAAGTATTTACAACTTTGGTATTAAAACCTATGTTTAATTTTATGGTTGTAATACTATAAAAAAAATGTTATGATCAATTCAATGTTAGAGATCACAGAAAACGAGTACCTGATCAAATTAAACAGGCAAAATTTCAACCTGTCGTTTATCAGGAGTTTGTTAAAAATGGTTGAAGTGGCAAATCCTGCCGAGATCGATTATGCTGAAGACAGATTCACGTCAAGAGATAAAGTTATTTCTTCTGAGCCTGATTACTTCAGTTCACTCGATGAAAAATAAAAGGCTTTAAACGATTGGTTTAAAGCCTTTTATTTTTTTTATTAAAACTGGCGATATCCGCCTTTTACTACTTGCTTATCCATCTGCGCCATTTGGCCCTTCATCATCTTTATCTGATCGGCAAGTAATTTATTCTTATCATCCTTAGCAGCTTCTTTCAAATACATTTCAGCTTCGCGTTTATTGCGTTTAGCCATTGCTATGCCGGCTAAACTTAACTTAGCCAATGCGGTATTATGCGACATACGCATACCTAAAGTTAAAGCCTTTTTGAAATATTTTTCTGATTTCATTGGCGCTTTTCTTGACTCGATTAAGCCTATTAACAGGTTGTAATAACCATGCTGGCCCTTATGCAGTTGCTTTTCGTAATTGTTAACTTTTAACAACCACTCTTCTGCCTTTTCGCTGTTCTCTTTACGTAAGAAATATTGCGATATCAGCATATTCTCGTTAAAGAAGAAAGTAAGCAAAAACATCCCCCCTAAAAACACAGCTAAAATGCCCCATCCCCAAAAACCAAACACGCAAAGTGCAACCCCGGCACCAAACAAAATACAGGCTATTACCAGCCTAACTATATTCAACATAATTTGTTATCCTATTTAAAACAGTTGCAAATATCCGTTTATTTGTACTGTAAATCAACATCTGCATAAATATTTATGGCAATTGAATTAGAACCATCCTGGTTAAAGGTTTTAGGTACTGAATTTGAGAAAGATTACATGCTTAAACTCAAACAATTTTTAAAAGAAGAAAAGGAATCGGGCCAGATGATATACCCTAAAGGGGGCGATATTTTTAATGCATTTAATATCACGCCATTTGATAAAGTTAAGGTAGTTATTTTAGGGCAGGACCCTTATCATGGCCCCAACCAAGCTCATGGTTTATCGTTTTCGGTGCAAAAAGGCGTACCTATTCCACCATCGCTTCAAAATATATATAAAGAGTTAGCCACTGATATACCGGGCTTTCAAATCCCCAGAACAGGCGATTTGACAGAGTGGGCCAAACAAGGCGTATTGTTATTAAACGCTACATTAACAGTAAGGGCAGCAACCGCAGGGTCACACCAAAAAAAAGGTTGGGAAAAGTTTACTGATACGGTAATCAAAACAATATCTGATAAAAAAAGCGGCGCAGTATTTATCCTTTGGGGTAATTATGCGCAATCAAAAGCAGAGTTGATAGACGGCAGCAAACATTTAATTATTAAATCAACCCACCCATCGCCGTTGGCTGTGAGCCGAGGCGGATTTTTTGGCTCCAAGCCATTTTCAAAAGCAAATGATTATTTAAAACAGCAGGGAGAAAGACCTATTGATTGGAGTATCAAAGATTAGTTATTGAAGATTAAAGATTGGTTCTAACTATTCAACTAATCTTTAATCTTCAATCTTTGGCCTACGACCTTAATATTCCAACGGCACTATCGGCTCCTTTTTATTAGTAGATAATATCATCATGGTGTGGAAACTTTTAACCACACTAATACGGCTAATTTTCTCCATGATCAATTGTTCGTACGCTTTAATATCACGTACATAAACCTTTAATAAAAACTCGCATTGCCCGGTTACGTGATGACATTCCGTAACCTCTTTAATAGCCTGTATCTCTTTAATAAATGTTTGTATGGTATCCTTTTGATGAAAGTCAAGCGATATCTGGATAAATGTTTTTATACCCAATCCTAGCTTTTCTTCGTCAACTAAGGCATGATAGCTTTTAATATATTCCAGATGCTCTAATTTACGCACACGCTCTAACGTAGGTGCAGGCGAAAGCCCAACTTCATTTGAAAGTTGAAGATTGGTTATCCTTCCGTTATCCTGTAATATCTTCAATATTTGCAGATCGGTTTTGTCTAATTCAGTTGCCATACCCCTAACATACAAAATATAATTTGCTAATTTAATAAAAATAAAAATTTAATTTTTAACAAAATTTAGACATACCTAAATTTTTTATTAGATTTGTTTAAATGAATACTTTAGCAGAAGAGAATTACTTAAAATCTATTTACCACCTGTCGTTAAACGCACGCAATGTAAGTACTAATCAAATTGCAGCTTCACTAAATACAAAAGCGGCATCAGTATCTGATATGCTTAAAAAATTAGCAGATAAGGCATTGGTAAATTATGCTAAATACCAGGGAGTTACCCTTACACCTACGGGAGAAAAAATAGCGGTAAATATTATACGCAAGCATCGGTTATGGGAATATTTTTTAGTGGAGAAACTAAATTTTAAATGGGATGAGGTACATGAAATGGCCGAAGAAATGGAACATATCTCATCAAAAGAACTGATAGACCGTTTAGATAAATTTATGGATTACCCGCGCCATGACCCTCACGGCGACCCTATACCTGATAGTAATGGCAATTTCAAGCCAAATGATTTGATAGCTGTTATGGATGTTAAAGCTGATACTAAAGGTGTAATATCAGGTGTGCGTGATCACTCGGCAGCGTTTTTGCAATATCTTGAAAAACAACAACTAACCATCGGAAAAAAAATAACAGTAACAGAAGTTATTGATTACGACCAGTCTATGATATTATTAGCTGGCGATAAAAGTATTCACATCAGCCGAGAGGTTGCTAATAACTTATTAATAGCCCTATGAGTAGCCACAACGAATCGTTAAGTAATGTACATAGCTCGGTACCTACGGCCAATAAAACCGGGTGGAAAAAAATACTGGCTTTTATTGGCCCAGCCTATTTAGTAAGCGTTGGCTATATGGACCCGGGTAACTGGGCAACAGATATAGCCGGCGGCAGTGCTTTTGGTTACAGGTTGATATGGGTATTACTGGCATCCAACTTAATTGCTGTGTTATTGCAATCATTAAGTGCACGACTAGGTATTGTACGGGGATTGGACCTCGCACAAGCATCAAAGATCACCTATCCCCGTTTTATTAACTTTTGCCTGTATATTTTAGCTCAACTGGCTATTATAGCTTGCGACCTTGCCGAGATTATTGGCATGGCCATAGGATTACAATTATTGTTTGACCTACCGTTAATATGGGGCGTATCCTTAACAATCACCGATACCTTACTCATGCTTTTTTTGATGAACAAGGGCATGCGTAAACTGGAAGTATTTATAGTATCAATGATATTTATTGTAGGTCTTTCCTTTTTAATAGAAATGTTTATTGTTACGCCTGATATTAAAGAAGTGGCCAAAGGATTTATTCCGGGCAATTTATCAGGAAGCGCTTTATATATAGCTATAGGGATTATTGGCGCAACAGTAATGCCGCATAATCTATATTTACATTCGTCGCTGGTACAAACTCGTCAAATAACCCGTACGTACGAAGGCATAAAAACGGCTATAAAATTTAACTTTTTTGATACGGTTGTTGCGCTTAACCTAGCCTTTTTTGTAAATGCGGCCATATTGATATTAGCCGCCAGCGCATTTCATAAAAATGGATATTTTGAGATTGCCGAGATACAAGATGCTTATAAATTATTAGAGAATATTTTCGGAAAGATCGCTCCAACCTTATTTGCTGTCGCATTAATTGCTGCGGGACAAAGCTCGACCATAACAGGTACGCTAGCAGGGCAAATAATTATGGAGGGGCACATCAACCTACGTGTGGAACCATGGCTGCGCCGTTTATTAACCAGGATACTGGCTATTGTTCCGGCAGTATTTACTATACTTTATTTTGGAGAGCAGGGCTTAGGCGATCTTATTATATTAAGCCAGGTTGTATTGAGTTTACAATTAGGTTTTGCCGTTATACCGTTGATCCATTTTACGTCAGATCGGAAAAAGATGGGCAAGTTTGCTAATAGCCTTAAAATTAAAATTATGGCGTGGACATGTGCCATGATTATTGTGGCCTTAAATGCCAAACTGGTTTATGAAGAATTAACAGGTTGGATAAATACCTCGCCTACTACAACCCTTTGGATGTATGTGCTGGTAATACCTTGCATAATTGGGGTTACTTTATTGCTACTGTATGTATTTTTACGCCCGTTACTATTTAAACATAAAGATACAGCAGCGTATGTACCACATGGTATTGCGTCGGCAATTAATGACCTTGATGTAATCCAATACAAACATATAGCCGTAAGTATAGATTTTTCAAAAAATGATACCGACTCCATAAGGCATGCTATAATGCAGGGTGGTAAGCATGCTAATTACACATTGATACATGTGGTTGAAACCGCGGGCGCGCATTATAATGGTGGCGATGTAATGGATCATGAAACACAAAGCGATGTGGACAATTTAGACCAATATGTAATAGACCTAAAAAAATTAGGCTATAAAGCTGAGGGGCGGATTGGTTTTGGTACCGCCGCAACTGCTATAGCGGATATTGTTAAAAAAGAGAAGATAGACTTTATTGTTATGGGGTCGCATGGCCATAAAGCCATTAAAGATCTGATATTTGGCACCACGGTAAATAAGGTTAGGCACAAGGTCAATATCCCGGTATTGGTGGTTAAGCCTTTGACCAAACAATAATTTGCGCATAGACGCAACACTTTGCGTCTCATGGTGTTTGTTCAGAGACGCAAAGTATTGCGTCTCTACGAATCAATTTTGTAAGTTTGCACCCCGATATTATTATACATGACCGAGGATAAAATATACATAAAGAACAAAAAAGCTTATTTTGAATACAGCATTCTGGACAAATACATTGCTGGTATTAAGCTATTGGGTACCGAAATTAAATCTATCCGCGAAGGTAAAGCCAACATAAATGATGCGTTTTGCACCTTTATTAACGGCGACCTTTACGTGCGCAACTTGCATATTGCCGAATACTCTATGGGTTCGTTTTATAACCATGAAGCTAAACGCGACAGAGTGCTTCTGCTTAATAAAAAAGAGCTTAAAAAACTACAAACACGAGGTGAGGAAAAAGGGTTAACCATAGTCCCATTAGCATTATTTATTAGCGACCGTGGTTTTGCCAAACTTGAAATAGGCCTTGCCCAGGGTAAAAAGACATTCGACAAACGCGAAACACTTAAAGAGCGCGATGTTAAAGTGGAAATGGATAGGGCTATGAAAAGATAGTGCGCCCCCCAGCCCCCTAAAGGGGAGTTTTACCACCATAGTTCCCCCCTTTAGGGGGTTAAGGGGCTTACCAGGCCTTATCCCCTACTAACGGCACAAATCTAAAAGTATCCAGTACGTGTCGTTCATAATCATGTTCTCCGGTTTTTAGTATGGTTACCATTTTTTGCGAGTTTTCGTCACCTACTGGTATAACTAATATGCCACCAATATTTAATTGATCCAATAAAATTTCAGGTACAGTTGGTGCACCTGCAGTAACTATTATTTTATCATAAGGTGCGCGGTTAACTATACCTTTTGAGCCATCACCTAAAAAAAACTTAGGCTTATACCCCATTTTAGGTAAAACCTGTATAGTGCGCTCATAAAGTGTTTCCTGCCGCTCAATTGTGTAAACCTTGGCACCCAACTCCAATAATATACAGGTTTGATAACCGCAGCCAGTACCTATCTCTAATACCTTATCGCCTTTTTTAATATGCAGTAATTCAGTTTGGTAAGCAACAGTATACGGCTGTGATATAGTTTGGCCTGCACCTATTGGGAAAGCAATATCCTTATAAGCTTGGTTCCAAAAAGTTTCGTCAAAGAAAAAATGGCGCGGAACTTTGCCAATAGCCTGTAACACCTGTTCGTCTTCAATACCCTTATCCTTTAACAGATTAACCAATTTTTTTCTTGCCCCTTGCTCGCGGTAATTATCAATATATTTGTATGCCATTAGTAAAACAAAGTTATATAAAAAGGCAGTTTTATAAGGACTGTTGAAAAATACTGAATAATGTAGCGTTTATTTTAATCCAAACGTATTGTCATAAACAAAATACCTATGAAAAACTTAACCATCCTTAAAATAGCAAGCCTGATATTTCTGACAACAACCGCTATAATTGCTTGCACAAAAAGCGACGGTCAAAATGCAGTTGTTATATCTGACGCTATAATTTACAATACGGGTTCAATTGCAGTTGACGGTTGCGGCTGGACATTAAAAGCAGCAACTAATGATAGCACCTACTCACCTATAAATTTAGACGACCAATATAAAGTGAACAATTTAAAGGTTAAGGTGAGGTTTCATTCCATGAAAACAAAACTCACTTGTGGCTTAGGTGCAACACAACTTAGAGAAATAACTATTGATAACATTGTGAGGATACCTTAGTAAGGGTCAACATCCGGCTGTATAATACTTCCCTTACTTAATTTAGTGGTTTGAAATTGAGTGATAATATCACGTATGGCAACTTTTACTTTATTAATGGATAAGCCATCTTTTTCAAACTTGAGCATAATGGATTTAATATAATAATTACGTATACGGCTTATCAAAGGCGTTTCCGGACCTATCACTCTATCTCCAAATTGTTTCCGTAGTTCATTACCCAAATAAACGGATTGATTGTATAATATCTCCGGATCTTTATGCTTAATATCCAGACTGATAATACGATAAAACGGCGGGTATTTAAAGCTTTTGCGCTCTTCCATCTCGGTAAAATACAAATCATGGTAGTTATTTTCAATAACCTGTTTTATCACCCGATGAGCTGGATCATATGTTTGTATAACCACTTTACCTTGCTTACCCCTACGGCCTGCCCTGCCGCTCACTTGCGCCAGTAGGTGATAGCTGCGCTCGTTAGCACGATAATCAGGGAATTTAAGCAGACTATCGGCGTTGATGATACCTATTACGGTTACATCAGCAAAATCCAGTCCCTTGGCTACCATCTGGGTACCAACCAGTATATCTATCTTCTTTTCCTCAAGGTTATTAAGTATAGTCTGCAAAGAGCTACGCGAACGTGTAGTGTCCAGGTCCATTCGGGCAATGCGGGCATCTGGTAGCAGCATGGTCAATTCATCCTCTACTTTTTCGGTTCCGAAACCTTTATATTCTATATGTGTTGAGCCGCAAGCGGGGCATATATGCGGTATGTCTTCTTTATACCCGCAGTAATGGCAATGCAGCTTATTGGTATGTTTATGGTAGGTTAAGCTTACATCGCAATTAATACATTTGGGAGTATACGCACATATTTTACACAATAAAACCGGTGCATACCCACGGCGATTTTGAAACAGTATCACCTGCTCCTTATTACCCAATGCGGTTTGCATATCAGCCATTAATACCCCGGTAAAGTGCGATTGCATGGTTTTACGCTTGGTTTCTTCGGCAATGCTTACTACTTCAATAGTAGGCATTTCAACACCACCATAGCGCTCGGTAAGTTCGGCTAAACCGTATTTTTGTGTACGTGCATTAAAATAGCTTTCAAAAGATGGTGTTGCCGAGCCCAACAATACTTTACCACTATGCATATTAGCTAAAAATATAGCCGCATCGCGCGCATTGTAGCGTGGCGCGGGGTCAAACTGTTTGTAGGACACTTCGTGCTCCTCATCAACAATGATCAATCCCAGATCAGCAAATGGTAAAAATACAGATGACCGCGCTCCTAATACCACCTTATATTCATTATTCAGCACTTTTTGCCAAACCTCTACCCGCTCTGCATCATTAAACTTAGAATGATAAACACCTATATTTGTACCAAAATATTGTCTTAAACGCTCTATAATGTGAGTAGTCAAGGCAATCTCGGGCAACAGATAAAGAACTTGCTTACCGTTGGCAATCATCTCCTCTATCAAACGGATATATATCTGCGTCTTACCTGATGAAGTTACCCCGTGCAGCAACACCACATCTTTTTGCTCAAACTGCTCCTTTACCGACCCTAAAACCCGCTGCTGCTCTCCACTCAGTTTAAAATTACTGTACTCATCTTCATCCTCATCATGCAAACGACTCACTATTTTTTCTTCGGCTACAAATACTTCCTTTTCAATTAATGAGGTTATGCTGGCTGCGCCTGCACCGCTTTCCTCTATCAGTTCGCTTTTAGTTATACTTTTTTGATGACGGGCCAGTTTCATGTAAGCTAACACTGCATCTGCTTGTTTGGGTGCGCGCTTTTCTAAAATTCCGAATAACTCCTTCAGTTTTTCCTGGTCATGATAAACAGGATTAAGTGTGATGAAAGTTTTTTTACGCGGCTTATAACGCTCACTTACTTCTTCAGATATATGAATAACATTCTTCTCAAAAAGCAGCTTTAATATGGGCATTACTGTTTTCTGTCCCAGCAACTTAGCAATATCACTTACAGTAAGTTCGGGCTGAATATCTAATGCTTCGACTATTAAAAACTCTTTATCATTTAAGGCCGATTTATCTACTTCAACATCCTTATTTAAAGCGATACGTGTCTCGCTGGCCAGTTTTAAGGCCGATGGCAACGCCGCGTGCATTACTTCGCCGGGGTTGCACATATAATACTCGGCCAGCCATTGCCAAAACTGTAGTTGTTTGGTAGTTACTACCGGCTTATCATCTAAAATCTCAATTAAATATTTGGCTTCGTATTTTTCGGGAGGTTGTTCTGATATGAAAAATATTATAGCTGTATATAGCTTGCTTTTACCAAACTGCACCACTACACGCTTACCAATTTGCACCGCATCATTCATTTCAAAAGGAACACGGTAGGTGTAATTTTTTGAAATGGCCAAAGGCAAAATCACTTCAACAAAAAGTGTCTTCCTGTCGGTATACAATGCATCAGTAAATTCTAACATGCAGGTTATTTATGTCTTAAAGCAGCAAATGCCAAGGTTAGCCAGCCCATAATAAATAACAATCCCCCTATTGGTGTTATTGGTCCTAAGGTTTTAACCAGGCCGGGACTCAAACCTAAAATATCGCGACACGACAAAAGATATAACGATCCAGAAAATAATACTATACCAAATACGAAAAAATAGAAACTTGTTACAATCAAATTGTTTTTAAACCGCGCGAATGTAGAAAGGAACAACAAAGCAAAAACATGGTAAAAATTATATTGAACAGCCGTATGCCACACTTCTAAATGCGCTGCAGTTATTTTTTCTTTTAAACCATGGGCGCCAAAAGCGCCGGTTATTACAGCCAACATACCAAATAACGAAGCTGTTATGATAATTTTCTTATTCATATTGATAGATCCTTGGAACAGCTAAGTTAACCAATTGAAAGTATTACTTGAATGCATCCAAGTAAAAATCTAACTTGCAATGTAAACATTATGAAACGGCCAATTATTATAACCTTGATTTTGCTTGTAGTTACTATTACAGTAACTATTGTTTACTTTAAAAATCTGCACAGAAACGGCCCACGCACACGTGAGGTATTGCAAAATATTCCTGGCAATGCCGCGCTGATACTGGAGTTTAATAATGACAACGGTTTTTATGACATCTTTAATGAAAGCCAGCTCTTTACCAATATTATTGGTAAAAACACCATAGTTGAACTAGATACTCTGCGTAATCAACTATTACTAAATGAACAGTTTGAGCCCTTTTTTACCGGGCAAAATATTTTCATATCCTTACACCCATTAAAAAACAACACGGTTGAATTATTACTTACCACAGCTGCAAAGCAAAAATTTAATGCAACGGTAATAGATGAATTAGCAAAGCAAAAAAATACCGGCCTCCTGATCACTCCGTTTAATATTGGCACTAAAAAAGCATATACCATTTACTCCCACATACTTAAAAAACGCTTTTATTTGGTTAATAAAGAAGAAGGAATATTTTCCGGGAGCTTTTCAAAAGATTTGGTCATACAAAGTGCACGGCATATAGTACAACCAGATAAAGCTAATTTTATATTGCTGCCCGATAAGCAAAACTCAAATTCATTAGCCAATCTATATGTAAATTATAGTCAGTTATCCCCATTATTTGAACAGCTTTTTAGAAATAAGAATACGGATATATTTAAATATTTTAAGTCATTCCCTGCGTTAGCCGCATTGAGTTTAAACTTTAAAAGCAATGCGTTGATGTTTAATGGATACTCAGAAATTCAAGCCAACCAACCACCTGCTTATTTAAATCTATTTGCGCAGCAACAGCCGGTTACCAATGAGTTAAAGGATATTTTCCCATCAACAACTGCCTATTACATAAGTTTTGCAATTTCTGATCCTCAAAAATTCAAGTCAGATTTTTCTGAATATTTTACCCGAACGGGTTTTCAGCCTGAAAAAGATTCACTTTTTAATAGAATAAAAACCGAAACAGGCATAAACTTAATTACTCAATTTAACCAGATATTGGGTAACGAATTTGCTGTTGTAACTACACGTTACCAGGAAAAATTGGCTATAATATCTTTAAAAGATGGTTCCCAATTAAAGCCTACCATGTATAACATTGCCACTATGAGCACGGATAATGTTGGCCAAATAAACTACAATAAATTACCTTATTTTTTATTGGGAGAAGCATTTGCATCATTTAACCATCCGTGGTTTATGATAATTGACAATTATTTGATTTTGGCTAATAGCCAAACGGAGTTAAATAGTTATTACGATACATATGTTAACCGGAAATTTCAAAGCAAGCTAGAACAGTATAAACAATTTAATAACCTGGTGGCCGAGCAAAGCAATGTATCCTGGTATATAAACTTCAATCAATCAGAAGCAATTTTGAAAAGAGATTTGAACGAAAATTTTTATAATTTATACAGAAACAATACACCCGGATGGAAAAATTTCTTCGCCGCCTCCTATCAACTTGTAGCAGCAAACAAAAAATTCTATACTAACTTTTGCCTACGCCTTAACGCACCAGATAGTGTTTCAACAAAGTAACAATATGCCTCTTTTTAACGTAATACCATTTTTTCCGATTAGAGTGATTAATTTTATCTTTATTGCTTTATCTGTTAACACGTCTGTTCAATTCTAAATGAATAAAATATTATTTTTTAGTTTTCTGCTTCTATTTTCAACGAAAGTTTTTAGTCAGCAATTCTCCCAATATAATACCGGCACATTATATGATTCTTTTGAAAATCCATCGCAAAGATCATTTATCCCGGATTCAAGCAGGCAATATGCTTCCAATTTTTTACTGCCAAACTTTAATAGCAATTTCCTTTTTACTGGTGATGGGCAAACGCCTTTAAAAACCCGGATATTTGCCGATGCCTATGACGCATCTGCTGTACCGGTGGGTACTGGCAGTTATAATTACCTTCGGGCAAATGCAAGTGCCTATCTGCTAATGTTTAAAATGTTCACTAATCTTGAAGGTAGCCGGGAGGTTGGTTTTTTTATAAAAACCAGTGCAGAATCAAGGGGTATAATAACTAACGAATCTTTTGCCATATTTAATGGGTTTGATAAGTTTGCGAACGACACCTACAACGATATTTTTAATAATAGATTCTCCTACCAAACCTACCATCAAATTGGAATGAGTTTCAGGGAACAAGTTACACCCAAATTGGCAATAGGTGTAAAACTCGGTTTTTTATCGGGTATTGATTATCAAAAATTTAGTTTTTTTCAATCAAGAATTGATTTTGATAGGCCTAATAACCAGGCTTTATTAAATTTATCAGGTGTAAATTATAGGGCCGGATGGGGCGGAAGAAATACTATAATTGAAAACATGGGTTTAGATTTCAGAAACCCGGGTATTGCTGTAAGTATTGGCACATCATATAAAACAGATGATGCTTATAAGTTTCAATTCAATATCAAAGATCTTGGAGTTATACATTGGAGCAATAAATATTCAAAGGTTTTATATTTTGACCAGGGAGGGATTACGATACCTATGACATCAACTTCTGCCGCTGAACGATCAGTAAGTGATGCGGTCGGTTATATTATAACATCGCAAGGACAAGCAAACCGGGGATTTTATTATCCTATTAACGGCATTATTGAAGCTAGTATAAATAAAGACTATTGGTTAAATTACAATCAAACTTTAAAATTTTCGCCTACAGCTATAGTAGCGAAAGAAATTTTTTACCCAGGCTTTACTGCCGCTCTGGTTGCACCTATACAGTACGATAAATATGTAGTAACCTTAACTCCATCATATAATGATTTGAAACTTTTTTGTGTAGGCGGCCAGTTTATGATAAAAACATCCGATACTGATTTTTATATTGGTAGTGATGCACTTTATCAAACCATCAATTTTACCAAAGAGGCTATTCAAAGTGGCAACTATATCCCCGGTAAAACAGGCAGGTTTACGGGTGCTAACTTTTTTATCGGCCTCACTTTAAAATTTGGCAACTTAATTGAGCACCCTATGAATGCCAGCTTTATACCTATGGGCGAGAAAGGATTTTTGGGCCGCTTGTATGATAAGATCTTCAAAAAAAATAATAATTACTAAGCTTTTTTTGAAGTCACCAGAAACTCTTTTAGATAAAAGGGCTCAAAATAAGCCACATCTACAAAATCTTTAATAGCAAACCTCTCAGCAGCTTGTTTGGTAAGATGTGTAGCGGAATTAATGAACCCGTTTAAAAATTGAGCATTAGGGTTATTGCCCAAAACTGCCTGACATTTTTCGGCACCATCACCAAAAAATATTATTTTCTTACTTTCAAGATATTTGCTAAAACTTTGTTCATCAATAATTTCAGCAGCGGTATCTTTTACTTTATTACCTGCACCATCAAATAATGCGGTGTATACCTCCATTCGGCGGGCATCTATCATGGGGCATAACAGCGTACTGTCATCAATGCTCAAACTTTTATCTGCTATTATACCGTTAGCCATTCCCTCTAAGGTTTCAATAGCTATTAATGGTTTATCTAAAGCATAGCATAACCCCTTAGCCGTTGATACTCCTATGCGTAAACCGGTATATGATCCCGGGCCGCAGCTTATGGCAATAGCATCCAGATCAGTATATTTTAAACCCGCTGTATTAATTAATTCGTCAATATACAGTGTTATTACTTCGGCATGAACGTTACGTTGGTCAACCTGTTTAAACGCGGTAATAACCCCATCCGTTGCCAATGCAACAGAACATACGGTGGTAGCGGTTTCAATTTGTAATATTCGGCTCATTATATTTATGGTACTGGATCATGCCCATGACCTCCCCAGGGATTACAACTGGCAATGCGCTTTAAAGTTAACCATCCGCCTTTAAAAGCACCGTGCTTTTTAATTGCCTCAATGCCATACTGCGAACATGTGGGTGTATACCTGCATGAAGCCCCTGTAAGCGGCGAAATTAAATATTGGTATAGTTTTATCAACGTTATGAAAATAGCGCCTACAATCCCTTTTAAAAACGCGGCAATGGCTTTCATTGGATAACCTGTTCGCTAAGTTGGGTTAACAGCTTTTGCATCTTTTTTTCAATAGTTTCATAGCCTAAAATCCCTTTGCCTATATAACCTACAGAAAATACAATGGTTTTGTCACCCACTATAAGCACATCATATAATTGTTGTTGCTTATTTAAGCGGTATGCTTCTCTAATACGGCGTTTAATTAAATTACGGTCAACCGCTTTTTTGAAACGCTTTTTTGAAACCGCAAATAATACTTGTGCGCAAACAGGCTGATGTTGATCCGGGAAAAGCCAGGAAACCTTAAAAGGATAACATAAAAAAGAAGAACCGCTATGATAAAGCTCATCTATAAGCTTTTTATTACATAACCGTTCTTCTTTTTTAAAAGTATACATTTTGCTAA
>CAZTAU010000040.1:0-34902 GCA_964611565.1 uncultured Mucilaginibacter sp.
TCGTTGAATGGAAAGTGGAAGTTCCATTTTGCCAATACTCCGGAAGGCACACCCAGTAACTTTTTTACATCAAATTTTAATGATCAGAAATGGTCTGACATTACAGTTCCCTCTAACTGGGAAATGCAGGGTTTTGGCGATCCTTTTTTCCGAAACGTAGCACATGCTTTTCGCTCTAATCCGCCCTTCGTACCTCGCGAATACAACCCGACCGGCTCGTATAGAAAAACATTTACCCTACCGGCAAATTGGAAAAGCAAACGCGTTTTTTTGCGCATGGAAAAAACCGCTTCCGCATCATTTGTGTGGATAAACGGACAGGAAGTTGGCTACAACGAAGGTGCGCAAGAACCTGCTGAATACGATATTACCCCTTTCCTGAAACCAGGAAAAAATACTATTGCCGTAAACGTTATGAAATATTCAGACGGTGTGTACCTGGAAAGCCAGGACTATTGGCGCCTGGCAGGTATTTTCGACGATATTTGGTTGTACGCGAAATCGGATGTGCATCTTTTTGACTGGAGTGCCACTACCGACCTGGACAAAAACTATGAGAACGCAAAACTGAATTTGCAGATCACGGTAAATAACCAATCAAAAACCGATAAAAAGAACTACAGGGTTAAAACTTCGCTGTTTAATTCGGCCAATGTTTTAGTTAAAAATTTTACTTCGGACGCAGTTCAAATAACTGCAGGTAATAAGCAAATTATTAATATTTCATCAGACATATTAAATCCTAAAAAGTGGACCGCCGAAACGCCAAATCTTTACCGCTTAACCATGGAGTTAATAAACAGTGAAGGAAAAACCGAAGAAGTAATTACCGGGCATATAGGTTTTAAAGAAACAGAGGTCCGCAACCAGGTTTTCTACCTCAATGGCAAGGCCATAAAACTTAACGGCATCAATACGCACATGCAACACCCTACTTTGGGGCATACCATGGACGAAGCAACCATTAGGAAAGATTTTGAGCTGTTTAAACAATTCAATATAAATTGTGTACGCATATCACACTATCCACCTGTATCGCGCTATTTAGAATTAGCAGACGAATATGGGTTTTACATCATCGATGAAACCGGAGATGAAGCTCATGCAACTGAATATTTATCTAATAGGCCTGAGTGGGAGCCCATGTATCGTGAACGTGTTCGGAAAATGGTGCTTCGCGATCGTAATCATGCCAGCATTTTGTTTTGGAGCGCCGGAAATGAAAGTGGCGAAGGAAAAAATATTTGTGCCGTAATTGAAGAAGGACGGAAATACGATAATACACGATATTGGATGTATGGCGGTAACGCTTTTGCGCATTCTTGCGAAGAGATCATCGGCCCACGTTACCCAACACCTTTTGAACTCAAAAATCAAGTGGCAATGGTTTCTGAAAGTGTTGATCCGCGACCATCCTTTATGGACGAATACCTTTCGGTGGCCGGAAATGGCGGTGGCGGACTGGATGAATATTGGGATATAATTTACAAATATCCACGCATTATGGGCGGAGCTATCTGGGATTTTGTGAGTCCGGGATTGCGCGAAGCGGTTCGTAAATTGACAGATTCTTCACCAAACAACGTAGCAACGCACATCATGGGACGCGCCAAGCTGGTAGACGGGCACGATGGAAAAGGCATTGACCTGAATGGCCATGATCAGTGGGTGGAAGTTTATCAGGATAAAAATATTGAAATATCAGGTGATGAGCTAACGGCTTCGTTTTGGATCTTTCCTCGTGATTTAATGAAAATGGGGGGCACAATGCTCACCAAAGGAAACAATCAATTTGGTTTGCAGCAAGTTGGTGAAAACTCTATCGAGTTCTATATCTACACATCCAGAAAAACCTCTGTCCGCGGCGAATTACCCAAAGATTGGACACAAAAATGGCATCACGTAGCGGGTATCTATAACGGGAAATCGATAGCAATATATATCGACAACAAAAAGGTGGCTGAAGCGCCGGTGACTGGAAAAATCACTAATTTTCCTTTTCCTATTAATGTGGGCAAAAACGTTGAAACACATGGGCAGCATACCACGGTTTATTTGTGCGATGCCATTATCGATCAGGTGGGTATTTTTCCAAAAGCAATCGATGTAAATGATTTATTTGCCGCAAAACCCGACTTGAAAAATAGTGCCGCTTTGTGGCTGGATTTTGAACAGGAGCTAAACAAAGGCGAATTTTTCAGCTATGGAATCGGCGCGCGTACCTATGGAAGTATTTGGCCCGATCGAGTTCCCGAGCCTGAAATGTGGCAAATCAAAAAGTCGGCTCAACCTATTGCTGTAAAGTGGAGCAATGCCGAAAAAATGGAGATTGAAGTGCAGAACCGAAACTTCTTTATCAATACGAATGCCTTTGAAGCACGTTGGAACCTGGAGGAAAACGGAATAACAATAGCTTCCGGAAAATTGGAGGTTGATGTTGAACCGCAAGCAAAAAAAATCTTCGTTCTTCCTATCTCAAAGCCTCAGCTAAAAGCCGGTGCAACCTATTTGGCAACAGTTAGTTTTCATACAAAAGAAGCCGCAGACTGGGCACCAAAAGGTTTTGAACAGTGTTGGGATCAATTGGAAATGCCATGGATTGTTGCTGCCGATAAAAAACCGGTACAGCAGAAGGCTAATCCTTTAAAAGTGACAGATAATGCGCAACAATTGCTCGTATCCGGAGTAAATTTTGATTATACCTTTAATAAAGCCGATGGACAATTGGCCTCAATGAAATATATGGGTACAGAAATGCTGAAGCAGGGAGCGGAACTTAATGTTTGGCGTGCCCCGCTAGCAAACGAACAGGACGACTGGACCTCTACCGGGGGTAGAGCCGAGGGTTATGGAAAGATGGTTTCCGCTTCATGGTATTCCATTGGTCTGAATAAAATGAAATCGAAATTGGAAACATTTGGGGTTGAAAATAAGGATGGGAATGTAATTGTCAGTATTCATCAATTGGCACCTTTGGGAACTTCAAACAGTGCAGGCTTTGATAATGACATGGTTTATACGATCTCGCCCGATGGTGAAATTACTTTAAAGCACACGATTGATCCGAATGGAAAAATGCCCCTGTCGTTGCCACGCATTGGCACAAAATGGGTTTTCAATAGCCAAATGCAAAATGTAGAGTGGTTTGGACGTGGGCCGCAGGAGAATTATCCGGATCGTAAAACCGGCTATCGGATGGGGCTTTATAAGTCGACAGTTGATGCGATGTTTGTACCGTATTTGATACCTCAGGATAATGGCTTGCGCACCGACAACCGCTATGTGCGACTAACAAATGCTGAAGGAATAGGGATGGAGTTTTCATCAACTGAACCATTCAATTTCAACTGCTATAATTACAGTACCGAAAATCTATCAAAGGCAAAATACACTTATAATTTGGTCAAATCGGATGGTGTTACCTTCAATTTCGACTACCAAACTACGGGTGTAGGGTGCACGGCAATAGGGGTGCTTGATAAATATCAAACCATTCCTCAAGCCATAATGTTCACAAGTTCGATAAAACCATTTAAGATCAATAAGTAAATAAACCAATTGAATTACCAAAAACCCCAAGCTATCGCAAGCATCCCGCTTGTGGTAATAACTAAACAAGGCCCAGCAAATTGCAGGGCTTTGTTGTTTTAGATTTTCCGCCTTGTTGGTGTATCAGCAAAACATGGGTGCTCAAGTGGTGTTATATTCAATTTCCTAAATACCTGCTTTGTGGTATTATGCATACTAATAACTTTGCGGCACTTGTTGGTAATAGCAACAAGTGCGAGAGCGGATGTTGCGGTGATAACACCGACCGTAGGCTAAATGCTGCCATTGGATGAAGTTAATTAATCTACCCTTAAACTTTTAACCGGCTTGGCCAATGCTGATTTTATTAATCCTTCATAAAAAGCATAAAAACTGAGGAAGCAACTACGCTTGCGGTAGTAACTAGATAACCAATAACAACGTTGAAATAATCAAATTGAAAATCAACCAGTTAAGTAAGAATTTTTACCAAAACCTGAAAAATCAGTTTAATAACTGAAAAATCAGTTGTAAAACTGAATGATAAGTTTTAAGTTTGGCCTAACCAAGCCTGTTGTTATCATGAAGCTTATCTACGTTTTATTACCTGTCTTACTCATTTGTTTGTATGCAAATGTGGCCAGGGGCCAGGTAAACTCACCATATTCAATTACCGGTAAGTTAACCGACAATAAAAATAAGCCCCTGGATTCGTGTTTGGTAGAATTGTTAAAAGCGCGGGATTCTGCAATTGTTACCCATGTATCAAGTAATAAAAATGGCGAATTTAGGATCAGTGATGTAACATTAGGAGTCTATTTTATTAAAATATCCCGTACCGGTTACCTGAGCATTTTAAGGGCTGTTACCTTAAATGGAAGGGAAAGATCATTAGATATAGGTGTAATTGTGGTTGAAAAAAATATTGAACTCAAACAGGTTGATATTGTAGGAAAAGTTGACCCGGTTGTTATCAAAAAAGATTCGATAGAATATGATGCAGGATCTTTTAAAACTACGCCGGATGCAAATGTAGAACAGTTAATAAAAAAAATGCCCGGGATAGATGTAGACCAGGCAGGCAACATTAAAGCACAGGGAGAAGCGGTAAACAGGTTAACCGTTGATGGCAGAGATTTTTTTGGCACCGATCCCAAAATGGCAACCAAAAATTTACCTGCCGACGCGATAGCAAAAGTGCAGGTAATTGATAGCCAAACAAAGGATGCTCAACGTAAAGGTATTGACGATGGCAAACGCGAAAAAGTTATTAACCTGGTGCTTAAAGAAGACAAGAAAGGCGGTGTATTTGGCAATGTATCAGTTGCAGGGGGCACGGGCGAACATTATTCTGCATCAACCAGCGTAAATTATTTTACTGATAAAAAGCAAGTCAACCTAATACTCTTAAGCAATAACATTAACCAAGGTTATGCGGGCGAAGATGTTGGTAATCTTATGGGTATGAGCGTAGGCGGCGGGAGCGGCGAAATTAACGGTATAAGTTTTGGGAGAACACGTCCGGGCCTTACCCGAATTAACTCGGGTGCCTTTAATTTTTCTGACATTTACGGTAAGAAGCAAAATATAGAATTCAGGGCCACTTATAATGGCGGTTTAACTTTAAGCGATGTGCAAACCCGCTCGGCAATTCAAATTTTTCAGAGCAATGGTACCTTTTTTAATACTGATCAAAACCAGTCTAGCAGCAGAGATCAGCGGCATCAGCTGGATATCAATTTATATTATCAGGATAGTTTATTGAATATCAGTTTTTCCCCCACGATAAATCGGGGATTAACTAATTCAACCGGCATAAGCAATACGTCAACCTCCAACGCAGATAGACAGCTCATTAATAACGGGTATCAAAAAACAGTCAATAACCAAACCGCAACAGACCTATCAGGATATTTTAGTATTAGTCGAAAATTCAGGCAAAAAAGGGGGGCTATAGCGCTAACGATAAATAAAAGGTATAATGATAATTCTATCGATAATAATAATCAAAACACCATCAATTATTACCAGAATGGGCTGCCAACCGGGCAAAGCTTAATTAATCAACAGCAGGGTCAAAATATTTCTAACTCATCATTAAATGTACAAAATGACATTAGTCGCACCATAAGCAGAGATAGAAAAACCTCACTGGTATTAAACTCAAGCGTAAATATCTCCAATGGAACTTCCGATCAACTAACCTATAATTTTAATGCTTCAAATGGTTTATATGATATACCGGTACAGGCCCTTACAAGCTATTATACCAACAAACAAATTAGATATACTTCGGGGTTGGGGTTTAACAAAACCAATAATAAACTAACACTTAGTACATATGCTAATTTACAGAATATAGTCTTAACGGGAACCAACAGGGCCAATAGCCAGCAAAACGAAATAAAAAGAAATTACTGGAGTTTTTTGCCGCGTGCTACGGTTTCTTACAAAAATAGTACAAGCACTTCCTATTCATTTAATTTTAGCTCGTCTGCGAGCGCACCTTCTATACAGAATCTTCAGCCGGTGCAAAATAATAACAACCCGCTTAACATACGTGAGGGAAATTCCGACCTGAAAGTTGCTGAGTCATATAATTTCCAATTAGGCTATAATGCTTTTGATCAAAAAAAGAATATTTCCAGCAATTACAGGTTTTCTTACGGATTTGTATTGGATGCATTAAGCTCAACCAATAATTTTGATAGTCAAACAGGTGTTACGGAGACAAAGCCAATAAACGTAAATGGAAATTATAACATAGGTTTAAACGGCAGTTTCGGGCGCCCCACAGGGATTAAAGGACTACGCCTTAATTACGGATTTTCTTCCACATTCAATAGATTTGTTAATTTAGTAAATGGGGTAAAAAACAGCACGTCAACTTTAACAGCCGGCATAAACGGTAGTTTAAATTATGCCTATAAAGAATCACTAAACATAAGCTTTTACCCCCGTGTAACTTATATCGCTAACAAAAATGCTATCCAGGTGGCAGCTACTAATAATTATTTTTATTTTAATAATAGCGCTAATATCAGCTATGAGTTTGTCAAAAAATGGCGCTTAAATATTGATGCGGGCCAACAATCATATACCGGAAGAGGCGATGGGTTTAGCAATAATATTGTTATTATTAATGCAGGTATTCAAAAGTACTTTATGGAAAAAAACCAGTTGAATTTGCAATTGAAAGCGTTTGACCTGTTCAATCAAAACTCCGGAATATCAAGAAACATTTCTAATAACCGCATAGAAGATATACAGGTAAATAACCTGCGCAGATATTTTTCTTTAAGGCTTACCTATAAAATAAATAAGGTTGGAAGTAAATAGATCACTGCCCCTGACCGGTAAAAAAACAAATAACCAATTTTTAAATTTTATCCCCTACTTTAGCAGTTAAATAAAAAACTGATGTTAGCTTTGCTAAAAAATTATCGGTAACATAGTATACGCTGTTTGACCATTTATACGTTAACAGCATAATCTAAACGTAAAACATGAAAGTCCTTTTTAATAAATTATCTGCTTCAATATTTTTCGCGGTTCTGTCTACAGGTGTTTTGGCACAGCCCGTACCTGATACTGTCCGTATTAATGTTGGTTTAAGTGCCGGTTTACCCATTGCTTTAGACAATATGTACACCTATAATGCAGGTGCTTTTTTACAAGTAGATTATCCGTTAAGCAGAACATTATATGTTACCGGTTCGGCAGGCTACAATACTCTTTTTGCATCCCCCAATTTTTCAACAACCGAGGGCGGCATACTGAATGTAAAAGCCGCCAATATGCAAACCGTACCGCTAAAAATAGGTATCAAGCTTTTCGCGATCAGGCATTTTTACCTGGCGGGCGAAGTTGGCCAAACGCTTTTGGTAAACAGATCGGCGGTATATGCCCCTAAAAGCAATGCCTTTACCTTTTCGCCGCGAATGGGTATGTTATTTTTCCTTAAAAACCATCAATACATTGACGCAGGCATCCGTTATGAAGCGGTATCAACCTTTTATAATGATAAGGCAAACTATGGTTTCTGGGCAGCCCATATAGCTTACGCGTTAAATTTATAAAGAATAGCCCCTATATATACAACTTAAGGTTGTGTCGTATTCATAAAATTATACTTTTTACATTTTTTTTGTAAATTCGGTTTAATTACATTTTACCTATTTACTGTAACGCCGCTATGAAAAAAATACTCATCATAGATGATGAAGTTAATGTTGGGCTATTGCTTTCCAAATTTTTAACACGCAATGGCTTTGAAGTGAGTACTGCAACCAGTGGCACCAGCGGTTTAGAATATCTTAACCGAGAGCCGTTTGACCTTGTACTATGTGATTTTAGGCTGGAAGATACCGACGGTCGTGAAATATTAAAAATAGTAAAAAAGAGTTATCCCAGTACTGGCGTTATTATCATTACCGGCTACTCGGATATTAAAATGGCGGTTGAGCTCATTAAAATGGGTGCCTATGATTATATTTCAAAACCGCTATACCCCGACGAGATATTAAATACCATTAATAAAGCCCTTGAAACGCTTCATGCATTGGTTGATGAGGAGCAGGAGCAGGAGGCAAAACCCGCAAAGCCAAGTCGCAAACAGGCCCTTGCAGGTATTGTTGTGGGTAATAGCAAGGCATCAAAAGAATTGTTCAGGCAGATTGACCTAATTGCTCCTACTAATTATAGCGTTATTATATTAGGCGAAAGCGGAACTGGTAAAGAGGAAGCTGCTAAAGCCATCCACTTAAACAGTCCGCGCCATAATCAGCCATTTGTGGCCATGGATTGCGGATCATTAACCAAAGAACTGGCAGCCAGCGAATTCTTCGGACACGAAAAGGGTTCATTTACCGGCGCGTTTTCTACCAAAATTGGCCATTTTGAAATGGCCAATGGGGGCACTTTATTTTTAGATGAAGTAGGCAACCTGTCGTATGAAATACAAGCCGCCCTGCTACGCACCGTACAGGAACGTAAAGTAAAAAGGATAGGCAGCACCAAAGAGATCGACCTGGATGTGCGCATTATAATTGCCACCAACGAAAACCTGCTGGATGCCATACAAAAAGGCCGTTTTAGGGAAGACCTTTACCACCGCTTTAATGAGTTTACCATTTATATACCGCCTTTGCGCGAGCGTGGTAACGATATTATATTATTAGCCGAGCATTTTTTAAAAATGGCCAATGAAGAGCTGGGCCGCAATGTTTGCACATTTACACCGGAAGTAATTGAGTGCTTTTTGAACTACCGTTGGCAAGGCAATATACGCGAGTTGAAAAACATTGTAAGGCGCGCCGCTTTAATTACCGAGGGCGACCAGATAACCCTTAAAGCTATTCCGTTAGAAATATCTACGTACAAAAACTCTTTTGAGTCGATATCTTCACCGGTGATGCCAATAGCATCAGATGTTGCTGAAATAAAAGATGCGCCTCGCAACGACTTGAAAAACGTGGCTTTAGAAGCCGAGTATGATACTATTTTAAGGGTATTAAAAGAAGTGAGTTACAACAAAACCAAAGCCGCTGAGATATTAAAGATCGACCGCAAAACGCTTTATAATAAAATGAAAGCCATCAACCCTAAATAATAAAATGAGCGACAACGTGATGGATGCCGCGGCCATGAGTAAGCTAAGGCATGATATTAAAAACCAGCTTTCAAACATTACCCTTCTTATTGGTGAATTAAAGCATGAACTTTCTGATGGTTCGGACGATTGCAAAATGTACCTGGACATGATAGAACAAAGTGCCTTTACTATAAATGATCTGTTAAAGAAAACCAATTAACCCGCCCCGCGCTTAAAACTTTTTATGCTTTGTTTGCTTTAATAGTTATATTTAAAGCAGCCTATGTCTATTTTCTCCTATAACCAGCGTAATAATATTATCCTTATCAGTATAGTTATACTGGGCTGCTTTTTAATGTATGCACTAAGCGGCATGTTTAGTGCCATATTGGGGGCAATTGTGTTGTACACTATTTGCAGGCCGTTTTATTTGTATTTAGTTGAAAAAAAGAAGTGGAACAAAAATGCCGTTGCCACATTAATTATAGTGCTATCGTTATTGGTTATTGTAGTGCCTTTTTTGGCTTTAAGTTTCATGGTTATAGGCAAAATTGCCAGCATTGACCTTAGCAGCCTGCCCATACAGGTATGGCAGGCAAAAGTGGATGCTTTTACCGGCGAGCACATTAACCAGCCACATTTTTTTGAAGATACAGTAGCCAAATTAGGCAATTTAGCTACGGAGTTATTTCCGTCAATTATTGGCAGTGCGGCTAATATTATCATTACACTGGTAGTGATGTATTTTTTGCTGTTTTTTATGTTCACCCAAATTCATGAGTTTGAAGCAACGCTGCTTAGGTATGCCCCATTTAGAGAGCAATACTCATTAAAATTTGCTACAGAGCTGCGCGATTCAACCTACTCTAACGTGTTAGGACAGGGGGTTATAGCTTTGGTGCAGGGCATATTATTGGCTAACGGTTTTTGGCTGGCGGGTATTCCTGACCCTATTTTTTGGGGGGTGATAGGTGTATTTCTGTCGTTTTTACCCGTTATTGGCGCGCCTACCCTTACTATACCTGCTGCGGTTATTCTGTTTGTTAATGATCATACACTTAAAGGGGTATTATTATTGGCGTATGGTGTATTATTTATCGGCAATATTGATAATGTAATGCGCCTTATTATAAACAAAAGAGTAGCTAATACGCACCCATTGATCTCTGTAATAGGTGTATTTATTGGTATACCTGTTTTTGGCATATTGGGATTAGTCTTTGGCCCATTACTATTATCATACTTTTTGTTGCTGGTTGAGATATATGAAACCAACCGTTTGGCGGCCGACAGGCTGGACAGGATAAGAGGAACATCAGACAGTTGACCTACACAAGTGCATACTATTGCAAACAAAAGCACGTTTTTTTAATTTATTATATTAATTAAATACTGCATAAAAACAACCAATTATGCCAATTAGGTATATTTGGCAAGATATTTAGCTAATTAACTCAAATTGTTCAACTTTAAATTTTACCCATATGAATGATAACACAAAAGTAGTAGTAGCCTTGCTGGCAGGCTTAGCTGCAGGAGCAGCTTTAGGTATATTATTTGCACCTGATAGTGGCGAAGAAACACGCGATAAACTTTCAGAATCGTTAAAAAAATTAGGCGACTCGATAAAAGAAACCGCGGCTATAGAAATTGATAACCTGGTTGGCCTTAAAGACAAAGTAGTAAGCAGCATAAAAACCAAAGTAGCCGGTGCCGAAGAAGAGTACCAGGACGATTTGGAACACGCATAAATTACCTGTCCCGGGTAGCTAAACCTGCCCGGGATAATAAATATAATTATGGAAGAACAAAAAGAACAACAGCCGCAAGCACCATCTTTTATTGATCAGTTAAAAGAATATGCCGAAACGCGTATTAAGCTGGCCAAATACCAGGCGGTTGATAGCAGCACATCAGTTATTGCAAGCGTAGTTGCGCAATTGGTAGTTGTTATAAGCCTGTTGTTGGTATTTGTATTTGCCAGTTTAACATTAGCCTTTTTTTTGTCTGAGATTTTAGAATCTTTTTGGCAAGGATTTGGTTGTACTGCACTGATTTATTTAGTTATTGCGATAGTTTTAAATGCCAAAAAACCGGGTATTGAAAAAACCATTGCCAATAAGCTTGTCGATAAAATATTAAATTAAGTATGATGACCCTGCCTGTAAGAACAAGTATTGAACTGAAAGAGGAAATAGCGCGACTTAAAGGATTGGAGCAGCAACAAGCCAACCAACTTAAACAGCATTTTAGCAGCCCGGGGGCTATCTTCTCCACTATATTTAATTTGTTCCCTAAGTCGGACGATAGCAAAGAGGACAAAAACGCCAGCCTGTTTAACCAGGATTTTATTGGGTTATTATCGCGCATTATTTTACCTATCGCATTAAATAAAACTGTATTTAAAAAATCGGGCTTTATTGTAAAAGCCATTGTGGGTGTATTATCTCAAAAAGCATCGCACTATATAAATGAAGATTCGGTAGGTAGTATTTGGGATAAAGTAAAATCGGCTTTTGAAGAAAATGTGGCCCAAAACCCTGCGGTAAGCAGTATTGTAGATAAAATTAAAGGCATTTTTGGTGGAGGTCCCAAACCCAGTTCAAAAAGCCGTGGCCGTATCAAAAATGCTCCTGTACCCGCCTACGTACAGGCATCTTAATAATTCATTTCCTGCCTGTTTGTAACAATATTTTGTCAACGTAATATTTAGGTTACGGTGCTTGCTTTGCTTACGAGTCATTCGTAGATTTAGTTAGGCAACCTAAACATGTACCTACAAAAAAGTAAAAATTGTAACATGTTTATTAAAGTATAAAATAAATTTGCATCATTACGAATATTTCGTAGATTTACTAAAAAATCGTAAATAATAAATGAAACCTAAACCTATCAAACACCCCTATTACTGGCTTGCTTTAAGTATGTGCGTTGGCTTAAGCGCCAATGCACAAAAGCTGCCTAACGTACAAACCGCCGGAGTATACGTCCCGGCTAATGTTAAAGTTGATGGCAAAGCTACGGAGTGGAACAACCAGTTTGAGGCTTACAATAAAAGCAACTCTATTTATTACACCATGGCTAATAGCAATGACAACCTGTATCTGGCCATACAGGCAACTGATAAAGCGGCTTTACAAAAAGTAATAGGAGGCGGTTTTACATTTACCGTTACATCAAAACAAAAAGGGGCTAATGCGGTAAGTATAGCTACCCCGTATTTACTAGGCACCAACCGTAGCAAGATCACCCAAAACATAAACATCCAGGATGCGTTAACTGAAGCAGACCTGCCCGCATTGAATAATGTAATATCAACTAACTTTAAAGAAATATCGATTAAAGGAATTACGGCCATTCCCGATACGGTAATATCAGTATATAATGAGCACGGTATAAAAATAGCCGCGCAGATAGATATCAATAAAGCCTACACCTGCGAACTGGCTATCCCGCTAAAATATATCAGCCAACTAACTGGCACTGACGGCACGTTCAATTATAATTTGAAATTGAACGGTATGAAAATGGAAACAGTAGTGATAAAATCGGCGGATGGCGCGGGTAATATGTCATCGGCACAAGTTACAGATGCTTTAAGTAGAATGGGGGGTGCTGGCGGTGTTAGAAGCATAGTAGTGGGTGGTAGTGGCGATATATCAGTAGTAGGTACAGCACGATCAGTTTATGGAGCTTCGCCTATGGAATTAATGAGCCCGACAGACTTTTCAGGAACTTACACACTTATTAAAAAATAAAATGAAACCTAAACCTATCACATACCCCTATTACCGGCTTGCTTTAATCATGTGCGTTGGCTTAAGTGCTAATGCACAAAAGCTGCCAAATGTGCAAACTGCCGGCGTATATGCACCTGCTAATATTAAAGTTGATGGCAAGCTAACCGAATGGAATCCGCTGGAAGCCTATAATAAAAACACATCGCTTTATTACACCATGGCCAATAATAGTGATAATATATACCTGGCTATACGCACTACCGACTTTGTAGCGATGGATAAATTATTAGGTGGCGGTTTATCCCTTACCATAACGGGCAGAAATGGTGCTATTGCCTTTACTACGCCGCTTACATCTGGTACCAACAGGGGAAATATCAGTAAAGCGGTGCGCAGTTCGGACGTGATGACTGATAGCCTGGCCAATAAATTAAATAAGGAACTGGCCACTAGTTCAAAAGAGGCCGCAATTAAAGGTATACCAGCCATTATTGATCCAACTATATCTGTTTATAATGAATATGGCATCAAGGTTTCCGGCTATGTGGACAAGGATAAGGCATACACCTGCGAAGTTGCTATTCCTTTAAAATATATAACCCCGGTTTTGGGTGGCGTTGCAGATTTTAAATATAACATTATGGTAAATGGCGTACAAATAAATATGGTTACCCGTAACATTAACGGCGAGACAGTAAGCTCTCAATCAGCTGAGATGGCCACGGTAATGGCCAATGTCAGGCTAAATGGTGCCCCCATGATGGAATTATCCAGCCCGACAGATTTTTCAGGCACGTACACTTTAGCTAAAAAATAAATCGATGAAGCTTACCCTTGGCATATCTTTGGCGCTGATTGTGAGGATTTTGTATCTTAGTGTAAAGTATATCTATGAAACCTAAGCTTATCACTTACATTAATTACTTTATTGCTATAATGTGCATGGGTGCATCTGCTAACGCGCAAAAACTACCCAATGTGCAAACAACCGGTTTCTATGCCCCTGCAAATTTTAAAGCAGATGGCAAGCCCACGGAGTGGGGGCAGTTCCAGGCGTTCAATAAAACTTCGTCGGTATACTATACTTTGGCTAACGATGCTGAAAACTTAATATTAGCCATGCATACCATGCATGACGCGGCAACAGATAAAATATTGAGGAATAAATTCAGCTTAACGGTGAAGGGCAAAAACGGAAGTATTAAACTGACTACCCCAAATGCCAATGTACGCAGCAGCAGAATACTATCAAGACCAGAAACTTTAGTTAACGACAGCTTATATGCTGAATTAACACAGCAAATAAAATCTTTTAAACAAATTGAAGTAACCGGGATTGCGGGCATTACTACGCCAACCATCCCTATTTATAACGAGTATGGTATAACCATGACAACGCGCGTAGAAAAAAATAAATCATATACCTGCGAAATAGTTATCCCACTAAAACACCTATCACAAATTTTAGACGGCACAGATTCATTTAATTATATTATTAAGATAAATGGCCGTAAAATGCCCGAAAAAGGCTTGAGGATGGGGGCAGATGGTAAAATGAAACTGGTAAACAACGGCGAATTTCCACCAACATCTCCCGACGATATACTAGACGGTTTTCCTATGTTGGAAGCAATAAGCGAAGCTGAAATACCGGGCACTTACACTTTGATAAAGAAATAATTACGTTACAAATAAAAAAAATTTCACACTTATTACGAAAATTTCGTAATTTAACTTTAGAATTAAGATCATGGAAAAATTATCACAGCAAGAAGAAGAAGCTATGCAAGCCGTTTGGCAATGCAAAGCCGGCTTTATTAAAGATTTTTTGGATCAGCACAGCGACCCAAAACCGCCCTACACCACGCTGGCATCAACCATAAAAAACCTGCAACGCAAGGGGTTTTTAAAAAGCGAGAAGATGGCCAACTCGTACCGCTACCAGCCTATCATAGCCGAGGAAGACTATAAAAAGCGCTTTATGCACGGTTTTGTAAACGATTACTTTCAAAACTCCTATAAGGACCTTGTGGCATTTTTTGCCAAGGATAAAAAGATAAGTGCGAACGATTTAAAAGAAATAATCAACCTTATTGAAAACCCTAAAAAATAAAGGATATGAGCGCTTTATTTGTTTACCTTATCAAAGTAAATATTGCCTTAATTATTTTTTGCCTGGGATATTACCTGGTGCTAAGGCCGCTTACTTTTTATGTGCTTAACCGGGTGTACCTGGTTAGCGCCATCCTGTTTGCCACCTTATATCCATTAATTGATTTTGAGGCGATATTAAACCGTCACCAGGAAATTGCCCAACCTGTACAGGTAATTATTGTAAACTGGCAGGCACCTGTGGTTAACGCTGTGCAGCAGGTACAGCATGATAAATGGTTTTGGCTGGCATTGGCCTTTTGGGCCGGGGTTGCCATATTAGCCGCAAGGTTTGCTATGCAATTATTATCGCTATACAAGCTACACCGTCAATCAAAGCCAGCACAACTGCACCAATATTTTATACGTGTTGTAAGCGGCGACGTTAATCCTTTTTCGTTTTGGAGGAGTATTTACGTTAATCCCGATAATCATCAGCCAGAGGAGCTTAAAGCCATATTGGCGCATGAGCAGGTGCACGTGAGCGAGTGGCATACCATTGATATTTTATTGGGCGAGATCAGCGCCATATTTTACTGGTTCAACCCCGGTGTATGGTTGATGAAGCGTGCCATACGCGAGAATATTGAATTCATCACTGATCAAAAAATATTACAATCAGGATCGGACCCAAAAGCATATCAATACAGTTTATTGAATGTTACTTTTAACGGCAACCATAATGCTATCGTAAATCATTTTAATACCTCCACCATTAAAAAACGTATTATGATGATGAACAGTAAAAGATCATCTTCATTAAACCTAACCCGGTATGCTTTTTTAGTACCGGCAGTAGTGGCATTGGTGCTGGTATTTTCGGTATCGAAAGCCGAATTTAAAAAACAGGTTAGCAAAAGCAACGCTGCTATTACTGAAGCTTTTACCACCGTAATTGACAAAATTGAACCGGTAACTGATAATATTGCGATAGCAGCTAAACGCAGCTTTGATTTATTGCCCGATGCTGTACACGTGATGTTTACTGATTCTTCTAAAAAAGCCTCGCCTGGAATTGAGAACCTTAATTTGTATTTGACTTACAAAAACCTTGGTGATACTTCAAAAAAACTATGGTCAACTGCGATAAGCAATAGGATCAGATATGCTTTTTTTAGTAACCCGGATAGCCTTGCTAAATACGGCTACCGATATATTGGTTACGGGGATAGTACACTTAGAGACACTACCAAAAAAGCTAAACTTAAAGAAGTTGTAGTTATGGGCTATGCCATACCAAAACAAGCATCAAGCATCAAAGGCGATGTAGTTACACCTGATGGTAACATTCATACATTTACCCGTAATGACGAGAAGGTAGTAACGGGTTATAAAATGTCGCCAGAACAAATGGAATTACTTAAAAAATCAGGCGGGGTAACCATTCTTCCCGGTGGCGTTATTGATATAAGCCAGGAAAAAATCACCAAAGTAAAAATAAACGGTGTAGAAGTGACATCGGCATCTGCCCCTGTAAATATCAATTCTATTAATGCACAAAACGTTAAAAAGATCGCAGTTGACAAAGATGGCGTAGTTAATGTTGATGGCAAAGTTTTAAATAACAACAACGGAGCGGTTAAAACGGCATATGGGATTACTTATAACCCTAATGTGGTAAATATTAAACGTCTTGTAGATACCCCTAAGATAAACATTAGAAACTTCGAGGGTACAACACCATTATATATTATTGATGGCGTAAACCGCAGCCAGAATGATTTTAATAAGATTGACCTTAATACTATTGAGTCTGTAAGCGTTTTAAAAGACGGTTCGGCAAGTATTTATGGTAAGGGTTCAGAAAACGGCGTAATTGTTGTAACCACTAAAAAAGATAAGAATAGCCCGATAACGGTTACGGGTCGTCCTGTGGACGTTAAGTCGCTTAACAACGCAATCAGGGTACTTAACACCACAACATATTCCGACTATTATTCCCCTGTTTCAAAAACCCCCAATATGTTTCTTGAGAAGCTTTTAATAGTTGACGGTAAGGAAATGAGGTATAGCGAGTTTTCAAAAATACCCTCCGATAAAATTGAAGTAATTAAAAAAGGCGGTGCCAAAGAGTTGAAAAAGTATGGCAATAAAGCCAAAAACGGTGTGTTAATTATTACTACAACCCGGTAAATATCTGCCTAAACCTTAGTCATAATAACTTTACAGGATCGCCTTAAAAAGCGGTCCTTTTTATTGTTTAGGCCATAAAAAAGCAGTTTAAACACATAACTAAGTGTTTAAAATACACAATTTCTTTCCCTTAAATAAATAAGAATTTATATATTTGAAGAACTTGTTAAATCGGACTAACCAATTTGTTCTTTATGAGATAATAAGATCAGTTAATTAAGAGGAGAAGTCTAATCGCTTCTCCTTTTTAGTTTAACGTGTTTCCCCAGCCAAATGTTTGCGTAAAAAATAAAATAATTTATTTTGAGGCTGGGGCATACTAACGTACCAAATGTTGAACCAAGGCCGCTATATTGAGTATACAGCACTTACCAATTAATCAGTAATAAGTTTATAGCCCAACCCCCTGATATTAATAATTTCTATTGCAGTATCAGATCGAAGATGTTTTCTTAGTTTGGTAATGTACACATCCATTGTACGGCCATGATGTGAATTATCATCTCCCCAAAGTTTCATCAGTGCCGATTTTCTATCCAGTAAGTTATTTTTATGCAACAATAACAACAATAAAAGCTCGCATTCCAAATGTGACAGCTTAACTGTTTTATGATCACTATCTACCAATTCCTGGCGCTGGGGAAACAATTGAAAAGAAGCGAATTGTACAGGATGGCGGCTATGTATGGCATTTGCTTTATTTCTTTTGAGTAATTCATTTATTCTTAAGATCAACTCTTCCAAACTAAAAGGTTTTTTAAGATAGTCGTTTCCTCCGCTACTATATCCCTCTTCAAGGTCCTTATCCTGCGATCGTGCGGTAAGGAATAGCACCGGAAGTTGAGGATCAGTTTTCCGTAGTTCTTTCACGAAAGTAAATCCGTCCATAAATGGCATCATCACATCTACGATACACATATCAAAATTATTCTTGTATATCTCTTCAAGACCAAGCCTTCCATTACTCTCGTGCTTAACAATAAAACCCCTGCTAACCAAAGTTTCGGTTATGATCTTTTCAAGCTGAAGTTCATCTTCAAGTAAAAGAATATTGGGTAGCCTCATGCTTAAAAAAGGGGTAAATTTATAATAAACGTATTTTTTTCCTTGTTACTATCCAAAGTCAGGGTTCCGTTATGCTGTTGTATAATATCACGGGCATAGCTAAGGCCCAGTCCATAGCCTTTTACATTATGTATATCCCCCGCCGGAATTCGAAAGAAGCGTTCAAAAATTTTGTTTTGATACTCGATCGGAATAATATCTCCCTGGTTTGATACAAAAATACTTACTGAACTGTTGTCTGTTTTAGTTTCTATCTCTATAACAGGAGGATTGCTGCCATATTTTATAGCGTTGTCTATAAGGTTGGATAATACATTCCCTATATGAAATGCATCGCCCTCAACATTTATATCCCCATTTGGCAAATTAAGCACCATGCTACCATTTTTTGACTCTAGTAATGGACGACATTGCTGGATGCTTTTTTCGATCACTGAATTGACGTTAACCAATTTATGTTCCAGCAAAAGCCCTGACTGGTAATTTAACATGCTTTCCAGAATTTGATCGATAAAATTGGTGAGCGCGGATGCCTGGTAACGTATAATTTCTAAATATTCGCCGGATGCTTTTTTCCCAATATTAAAATCCTGAATGGCTTCTGCGGCAATACTGATCGTAGAAACCGGGGTTTTTAACTCGTGGGTCATATTGTTTACAAAGTCGTCTTTTAATTGAGCAAGTTTTTCTTGCGAGAGGATGGTTTTGACGGTGTAAACAAAACAGGTAATGGTAACTACAATTAAAAGCAATAAAGTAATTAGTACCCCCTTTATTTTTGATAATAAAATGAGTGAAGGGTTTATAAATGTGGCACTAACATTTTTCTGATCTCTAAATCCATACAGAAACTGCCGGGTTGTATATTCATCATCAGATACTTTTATAGGTATTTGAGTAGGCTCCAAAGAAACTTTAGACGATTTTAATTGGAAAGGCTCTTTAATATCACGCTTAGCCAATTCTTTAGCGTAGCTTATTTGCAGTTCTTTTAAACCTGTCTTTTCTTTTACAAGGGCGCTATCCATTAAGCGGCCAAGGCGCGGCGTATAATAATACACCGCGCCTGTTTTAAGATCATCCTGTATTTGGTTGTTCATCAATTTATTTATGAAAAATAGCCTGGACCGCGGAGTTATTTTTTCACCCTTAAGGTTAGAAAATTTAGAATAGCTTACAGTGAATGGCACACGCTTTTCTATAGGGTATTTATCCTGTAAGGTAAATTGATTTCTCTTATAATTATCTAAGTATCGGATGCCTATCGTTACCAGGTTGGTATCATCAAGCCATCCCCGGTATTGCTTTGCTAATTTTTGACGATGAACATCCATAGAACGGCCTACTGCGCTTGCAAGTGCATCATTAACATCGCTTTTAAAAACACGCTCGGCATTCTGGTATGACTGGTAGCTCCAATAACATTGCAATCCTATCAACGTAACCACGCATAAAGTCATAAGTGCAATTACAAGCCTGATCTTGCTGTTCATGATGCAAAGTACAAATCATCACACTTAAAGCATTAAACGTTAACACTAATTAACGAAGTTTCACATTGATTAACGCTCCAGGTCATTTATCACCGGTACGTTTGGATATGAAAAAACTATTTCTGCTAACCATGTATCTGATGATGTGTATTGGCGTTTCTGCGCAATCTATTAGTGATGTTAAAATTAGTAAAGATCGAATCGTCTATATTAAAAGCGGAGATTCTCTTTTTATATCAGAGCTTAGACCATCTTCAAAACCAATTTTTGTGGACAAGGGGCTTGGGGCAAACGCCAATCAGAAGATGTTGAACTGGACGCCAGATAATACACAGCTTATCTATGAAAAAACAGCAAATCATTATGGTAATCTGTATAGTTATAATATACAGTCGCACACTTCAAAAATATTAAATATCAACCTGCGCGATTCATTAAGTTTCTCTAAATGGTACAAGGTCCGCCAGGCAGGTATGAGCCCCAATCACCAACTTTATTTTTCCGCTTCCATAAAAGGCCCAAAGTCAGAGTTCCTGCAACTATTTAAAATTGACCTAAGTAGCGGCAAACTTAAGCAACTAACGCATGATACCTGCGATGTAGGGAATATAAGTGTTAATCATAACGGGCATCATATAATATATGCTACATATAAGTATCCTGATGGAAAAGTGCCACAATCTATACTATACCTTGCAGATAATGAGGCAAGGGTAGTCACGTCTATGCCATTCAAAGACACTTTTTTTAACAGTTTTTTCTGGTCTCCAAACGATAAGATGATATTGGCTACCGCTGATGGTGGTCTATCTAAATTATTTCAGTTGAACCAGGGGGCAGATACATTACAGCAACTTAAATTGCCCCTTGCCGGCAATGAGACCCCTGTAAGCTTTTACAATAACAATGCTATACTTTACACTTTTACCGAAGGCGGAAATAAGAAAACAGGTTTGTTGGATCTGAGTACAGGTATTAAAACATTGCTGCTCACTAATAATGAAACACTGCTTACCATGCAAGCAGATGGCGACAGTTCTCAACTCTTATATCTAAAAGAATCTCCCATAGAGCCAAAAGCTATCTGGAAAAAGGATCTGACTTCGGCAAACGGGATATTAATAAAAAGCATGGCTACTGTAAATCCCCTTGCTGAATACAAGTATGTTATTAAACGCTATCAAAACGGGGGCGGTAAATCTTCATCCGCTTATATTTACTTTCCATCCAATTATAACAAAACAGGCAAGCCCCACCCGGTTCTGTTAGTGCCTTATGGTAGTTACACCAACGAATATCCCATAATGGATTACTTTTTAAATGAGGTGGTTTTTAGTTATCTAAAAAAAGGATATATCATTATCTTTCCCAATACGCGAGGATATAGTTCCGAGGCACAAAAGGACGAATATGGCAAAATACAGTTAGAGGATACCCGTTTATTTATAGATCAGGCAAAGCAGGAACTTAATATCGACCTTAGTCATCTTTGGGTTATAGGCCACAGTCATGGTGCAACAATGGTTAATTATTATTTGACACATTCTGATCTATTCAGAGGGGGTATTGCTATCAATGGTGCTGCAGACTGGATAAAACAGGCAGCGTTGAAAAGCATGACGGGCCTTCCATGGGGAATGGGCGGCAGCCCGGAAGAGTTCCCTGATAAATATCGTACTTATTCACCATTAGAGAATATCACCAATCTAAAAAAACCGATGCTGATAATCGCCGGAAAAAAAGACGGACAAATTCCTTATCAAATAAATGCTGTTGCATTTCATGAACAAGCAACTAAAGATCAAAAGAAAACACGTTTGATATTATTTGATGACGAGGGCCATCTTATACAAAGTCCCGAAAACAGAAAGATATTTCAAACGGAGGTTGATGACTTTTTGAATAAATATTAAAATAAGCTGTACTGAGCCTCTAAAACCGGCTTGTATTTCGCGGCGGCTTCACCAATATAATAAACGGGGGTCTCTTCAAATCTTGAAGCTACCACAACCTCCGTTCCGCGGGCGTGGGTATTAAATAAATTGTAAACCAGTTTGGGGCAGTTGTTATCTTTTGACAGGTGCGCCAGCAATAAATGGCTCATATGCGCGGGCTTATGCGCTATAAATAAAGCTAATGCCTGCGCGTTTGATAAGTGGCCGTAGCCGCCGCGTATGCGCCGTTTTAAATAAAACGGGTAATGGCCGGTCTCCAGCATCTCTTCATCATAGTTGGCCTCCAAAAAAGCCGCGTGGCATAATTTAAAATGATGCACCAGGTTATCGCATACGGCGCCAATATCAGTAAATACGCCTACATTAATTTCGCCGCATGATATGATAAAGCTATGTGCATCGGCAGCATCGTGCAGTTTTTTAAAGGGCGTGATTTTAAGCTCGCCTATGCTGATAGGTTGTCGGTGAAAAAACTCTAACACATCTTCTAAATACAAGCCCCCTTTTTGCAGGGTACCGGGAGTAATGTAAACCGGCAGCCTGTATTTTTTGGCCAATACAGCTATGCCACGTATATGGTCGCTATGCTCATGCGATACAAAAATGGCCTTAACCTTTTGCATGGAGAGGCCCAGCCGCTTCATCCGGGTCTCGGTTTCGCGGCAGGATATACCCACATCAACCAGCACGGCCTCATGCTCGTTACCCACGTAATAACAGTTACCGTTACTGCCCGAATTTAATGAGGTAATATATAATGACATTCTGCTACAAATTACTGCATTTTGTAACAGAAATCAACTTGGTGTTAATATTTTTTCTAACAAGAGATTAAGATGGTGAACCTAATCCACATAATAACAGTGGCCCGGAAAGTCGTGTTGAAAAGCTGGAGCATGACCTTGCCCAACTACAGGAAGCATTTGCTCAATTAATGAAAGAGTTGAGTTAAGCTGCTAACTGCATTTCAACTTTTACTAACAACTCTTCGGTATCAAATGGTTTGTGCAGCACATCATCAGGCGCACCTTGTTGTCTTAACGATTCGTCTATATCATCCTCAGCAGAGCACATAATTACTGGCAATTCGCGGGTTGATCTGTTCATTTTTAATAATTTACAGATCTCCCTGCCATCCATCCCAGGCATCACCGCGTCCAGTATAACCAGGTCAGGGTGGTTAAAAAATATACTGTTTAGTACATTCTCGCCATTGGGCAGTGCAATTACTTCATAGCCTTTGCTAATTAATATAAACGTCATGATCTCAATCATATACTCGTTATCGTCCACAATCAGTATCTTCTTCATCGTATTGCGCTTTTATTAGAAACGATAATACAAAGTGTATGCCACTAATTTTCAGCCCGTTAAAAAGGACATAAAAACAACAAAGCCCGATGTAATACATCGAGCTTTTTAAGTACCTGTTATTTCTCACTACGTTTCGAAATGACAGATGGTGCGAGGGGCTTAAATATGTATAAATAATTCCTCTACCGGGCGGCGCACTTTGGCCTGTTTACTGTAAACATCCTCGTCCGAACGGAAACCGATAGCAGCAATTACTACTGACGTTAAGCCCAATTCGTTTAAGCCCAATATCTCGTCAAACTTACCCGGCTGAAAACCCTCCATAGGGCAGGCATCAATGCCCAAATCGGCAGCGGCAGCGGCCAGTACACCTAAAGCAATATAAGCTTGCTTGGCGGCCCAGGTTATTCTTTGTTCCTCTGTCATATTGCCCACCATATTACTAATGCTCTGTTCAAATCCCGCCAGGTGCTCGCGGCCTATCTCGCGGGTTTTAGCTATCAGGTCAATGTATTTAGCAATAAAAGCAGTATTCACGTTAGTTTCGGCAGCAAATATGATCACCTGTGATGAATGCGTTAATTGCGCTTGTCCAAAAGCGGCATCCCGTAGTTTTTCCCTTACTTCAGGATTTTCTACCACAATAATTTTATACGGTTGTAAGCCCGCTCCTGAAGGAGATAGCCTTACTGCGGTAAGCAGGTCGTTCAGTTGTTGGGTAGTAAGCTTCTTAGTTTTATCAAAGCTTTTGATGGCGGCGCGCCATTGTAGTTTTTCTATAATTGACATGACTGTTATATTTATGTGTTTAAACACCAAAATTAACTGCTCCAACACACATCATGGTCATTAAAATGCAATCGTTATATCAGTCCTTTGTCTTTTAATTCGTCTCGCCTAGCTTTTTCTTCCTTTTTGATGGCGCGCTTTTCCTGTCGTTTTTCCTTATTACTTTTGCTGGAGCTATCCACCGCCTGCAGCCTTTTCTTCTCTTCCTCTTTTAAGCGTTGCTCCAGTTTTTGGGTAAGTGTGTCCTTTTTACCAAATAGGCGCTGTATAAAAGTAGTTTTCTTTACAGGCTCCGGTTGGGGTTCCAAAATTATAGGTAGCACAATCTCACCATCCGCATCATCTGCCTGCAGCATTTCAATAGCCGTAGCCGAATCAACCGGCTCTATCTCGCGGCGTAATCCTTCGCGCAGGCGCACATCATAAAACCCATAACCGGTAGTATCGCGCTGCGTTAAGTACTGACCTGCCATTAAACGGCCCAACGAATTAAAGTAATTGATTAACCCGGGGCGCAAGGAGCCATCAGGCAAAAAGGCGTATAGCCCGGTACGTGGCTTGGGTACAATACTGGCAAGATAAATACTTTCGCCCAGGGTAAGTTCTGCCGGATGTTTGCCAAAATAATAATATGCCGCTTCGCGGATGCCGTAAATGTTTGGCCCCCACTCCACAATGTTAAAATACACCTCCAGCATACGGTTTTTGGTCATGATGTTATTGTTTTCAATTAACCATACGATCATGATCTCCTCAATTTTGCGGGCAAGGGTTTTTTGCTGAGTTAAAAAAGTGTTTTTTATCAGCTGCATGGATATAGTGCTACCCCCACGCTTAAATTTTTTCTTTTTAAAATCTTCGGCTAATGATTTACGGATAGATTCCTCTACAAAACCGTGGTTTTTATAAAAGGTAGGGTCCTCGGCAGTCATTACCGCGTTACGTAAGTTGGGCGATATTTGGTCCAACGGCGTGTAATCAGGGTTTTGCGGACCAATTACACGCGGTGGCATAGGTTTGCCTTTGGCATAAGGGGTGTACACAAATGTGCCGTTCAGCTTGCGCAGGTCGGTTTTGCCGTATTGCAGTATTTTAAAATTGTCCCTATCCAAACTCGAATTAAATATGAGGTCATCCGGCTTTGAGCTATTTAGGTAAAGGTTAAAGTTATAATTCAACTTACCGGCAACCTTCATCCCCTGCAAATTTTCAAACGTCCCCATCGGGAACGAATCAAAAATATCCTGCGCGTTTTGCCAGCCGGTATTCAACTTTAACTCGTATATCTTAACAGGCCTAAGCGTGTACTTAATAAAAGGGTTTGCAGTAGCGTTTTTTAGGTGAATAATCGACGAGCTATCAACCGATACAAAATTTCTGCCTACCACCAGGTTAGCATCAATAGACCCCTCGGGCACTACAATGTCTGATGAAGATAATGCCGGGTGGTTCACCAGCATATTGGTGACCGCAAAATAACTTTCAATTTTTGTTTCGCCGTTGTGGTGTTCAACATCCGTTAAGCGGGTGGTAATGCGGTCGAAATTCAGTTTTACGTTATACTTTTTCTCGATGATGGGTAACTCCACCTTTTTACCATCGGCATAAAGGCTCACATCAATTTCATCATCCCCCGGATCAAGTGTACCCGTAAAATGCCAGGTAGAAGCGCCATCATCCACTTTAATGGTCGATGTCAGGTCGCCGCCATCAATAGTTGCGGTTTGGGTAAGCAGTTTTACGCCGGCGCTATCTGTTCTATAACTCACCAAAAAATTATCCACCTGCATATCATCAGGTATTTTGTATAGCACTTGGTGTATTAAATTATTAGCCAGTACGGATAGGTCAGATTTGGCTTTTGTGGTAGTAGTATCGCGTTTCTTTTTAAACAGGAAATCAAAGTTTTTAACGCCATTAATATCGGTCAAATTCAGGTGACCATCCTGCATATTTAGCTCGGCTAGTTTTACATTGCCAAATATCAGCGGGAATATTTTAACGCCTACATCAAATTTTTTAATAGTTACCAGCGTATCCCTGTCCTGCGGAACAACCGTAATACCATCAAACGCCACAGTAGCCAAACCCGTAAACCGCGCCGAACCAATCTGCACATTTAAATTATAATCTTTTTTGGCTTTGATCTTTGCCTTGGCAATAGCGCTTTTTAACAAAGCTTCACGTTTAGAGTAGATGACTATTCCGCCGATGAGCAGAATAACAAATAAAGTGGCGGCAACAATTCCGGCAATCCGGATATATTTGGGATCGATACGACGCATTAACAAAATTTATCCAAAACTAAACTAAATCCTACACGATACAAACGTTAGGATTATGGAAATGTTTCTTTAGCTAATAACTAAACATCATCGCGAGCGAGGAACGAGCGTCGCAATCTCCTCATGATAAGCAAGTGGGAACCTTTTTATGGAAATTGCCACTCTATTGCTCGCAATGAAGAAAAGGCAAATAGTTTTCGCCTTCCATTTTATCATTACCATGACACTACTTACCCCCTGTTTTAGTAAGTTTGTACCTGTATAGATATGAGCATCACTAAAGAACAAGTTTTACAAGCCCTTAGCCATGTAGAGGAACCCGACCTTAAAAAGGATTTGGTTACCCTTAACATGATAGACGATATCGTAATTGATGGTAATAACCTTAGTTTTTCGGTTATATTAACCACTCCTGCCTGCCCCTTAAAGGCATTGATAGAGAACGCCTGCCGCAACGCCATTGCCCACTTTATTAGTAAGGATATTGTGGTGACGGTTAATATGACATCAAGGGTAACCTCGCAAAAAAACACCGGCGTACCTAACGTTAAAAATATCATCGCGGTAGCATCAGGTAAAGGCGGTGTAGGTAAATCAACCGTGGCGGTTAATCTGGCTTTGGGTTTGGCGAAATCAGGTGCTAAAGTGGGTTTGATCGACGCTGATATTTATGGGCCGTCTATCCCTATTATGTTTGGGTTGGAGGGTGCTAAGCCACAGGCCAGCCAGGTTAATGGCAAAACCCGTATTGAGCCTATTGAAAAGTATGGTATCAAATTGTTATCCATAGGCTTTTTCACCGACCCTAACCAACCCGTGCCGTGGCGCGGACCAATGGTATCAACCGCGGTAAAACAATTGTTTAATGATGCTGATTGGGGCGAACTGGATTACCTGGTTGTTGACCTGCCACCGGGTACCGGCGACATCCATATTACCATTACCCAAACCTTCCCGGTTACGGGGGCGGTAATTGTAACCACGCCGCAAAACGTGGCCTTGGCCGATGCTAAGAAAGGTATAGGTATGTTTATGATGGAGGCTATCAATGTACCGCTATTGGGTATAGTAGAGAACATGGCCTACTTTACTCCAGCCGAACTCCCTGAGAACAAATATTACATTTTTGGACAAGGCGGTGGCCGCAAATTAGCGGAGCAACTGGATGTACCATTTTTAGGCGAAATACCGTTAATAAAAGGTATAAGCGACTCGGGTGATGCGGGAAAACCGGTTATTTTAAATGAGGATGGACCAATGACCGCTGCTTTTATTGAGATGGCCGAGCGTGTGGCGCAGCAAGTATCTATAAACAACGCGAAGGCTTCCCTTGGTGAAAATGTTGTAAATAATTAATAACTTTACGTTATAATAATATAAAAATGAGCTTATTAGAACAGGTAGAAAAAGCTTTAGATACCATAAGACCGTATTTGGAAGCGGACGGGGGGAATATTTCGGTAGAGGAGATCACTCCTGAAAATGTGGTGCGCGTAAAATTGTTGGGCTCATGCGGCTCGTGCCCAATGAGTATCATGACCTTTAAAGCAGGCATTGAGCAGGCAATACAAAAAGCCGTGCCTGAAATTACAGGTGTTGAAGCCATAAACCTAACCGATATTGACGACCCTAACGCGGTACTACCTGAAAATTTAAGGTAACATAACTGTTAAGTATTGTTAAATTATTACTACGTATTCGCCAATTACGTAATTTTAAAAACTAAATTCTTTTTTTGTTGATTAACTACAAAGGGAAAGAACCATTAGCACAATGAAATATATATTGGGCATATTGTTTTTACTGATGGCTTCCGCAGGTTTCGCGCAGGAGAAGGAGACACCTTTGGTTCAATTTTCGGGTATTGTTATTACTGCCGATAGCACTCGGAAAGACCTTATACCCTATGCAAGTGTGGTTAACCTAACCCACAAAAGCCAGCCCGCTATATCTAATTACGAGGGTTACTTTACCATGGTTGTACATGAAGGGGATAGCATACGCTTTACCTGTGTGGGATATTTCCCGGCGGTTGTAGTTATTCCTAATAATGTGAAAAACAAAAGCCTTACATTAAAAGTGCATTTAACCCCTCAAATATACAATCTTCCCGCTTTCCGCGTATTTCCATGGGCAACGGTTGAAGAGTTTAAAAAGGACTTTTTAACCATGAAAGTTGCGGATGATGACCTGGCATTGGTTATAAAAAACCTTACACGATCAACCAGGGAAGCCTCGCAAGGTAACCTGCCACGTACCGGTTCAGAACCTATTGGCCAGGAGATGCACGACAAAGTTGTAAACTCGCACTCCATAACAAACCCACTACTTAATCCGTTTGCTTGGGGTGCTTTGATCAAGCAAATATCTGATGGTGATAAAAAACGTAAAGTTACCACCGATGATGACGGCTATAACTTTTAACGCCCTTTTTTAGCTGCCGGGAACTTCATTTTATAATCCACATCTACTGCGCCTTTAGCAATATCATTTAGTTTCTTTTCCAGCAAGCGCTTGCGTAAAGGATTCAATTTATCGGTAAATAGTTTGCCTTCTATATGGTCGTATTCGTGCTGAATGATGCGGGCAGCCATACCAGTAAAGGTTTCTTCATAGTGCTTCCAGTTTTCATCATAGTACGACATTTTAACGGTTGATTTCCGCGTAACGTCTTCCCTGATATCAGGGATGCTTAAGCATCCTTCATTAAAGGCCCACTCCTCGCCGGTCTCTTCTAAAATACAGGCATTGATAAATACCTTTTTAAAATCTTTTAATTCCGGTTCGTCATCATCAAAAGGGGTAGCATCCACCACAAACAAACGCATAGACAATCCTACCTGCGGGGCGGCCAAACCCACACCACGGGCACCATACATAGTTTCAAACATATCGGCAACCAACTCTTTAATATGCGGGTACTCAGCAGGCTCAATAGCTGTTGCTTTTTTTCTTAAAACCGGGTCGCCATAGGCTATGATAGGAAATTTCATGACGCAAAATTACGGTAATTTTTTGTGTGATGAAAATGCTTTTGGTTATTCTACCCTCTGTCTCCTCCGTCGACATCCCCCCTGATATTATGTGGAAAGTTGTAAACTTGACAGCACCTCCCTAATATCAGGGAGGCCGAGAGGGTAAAATTGAGTCTATTTTTGTAACTATCATTTCATTTACTATATTTATCCCATAGACATTGTATAATATAATGAAAAACGATCTGCCTCTAGCTAAACCCGCATACTCATTACTGCAAATAACCACCTACTTTTTAAAGTTGGGCACCTGGGGTTTTGGCGGCCCGGTGGCTTTGGTAGGCTATATGCAGCGCGACCTGGTAGAAAATAAAAAATGGATAACCGAAGAAGAGTATAAAGAAGGGTTGGCACTGGCACAATTGGCACCCGGTCCGCTGGCGGCGCAGTTGGGTATTTATATTGGCTTTGTGCATTATGGTTTGATTGGAGCGACACTAACGGGGCTGGCTTTTGTAATACCCTCATTTATTATGGTAGTGTTGCTGGGCATGGTGTACCAATTATATGGCGGACTGTCATGGATGCAGGCCGTATTTTATGGGGTTGGTGCGGCGGTTATCGGCATTATAGCTATGAGTGCCTATAAACTCACCATCAAATCTATCAGTAAGTTTGAATTAGCGGCTATAAGATCCAAATGGTTGTTGTGGGTATTTTATATCGTAGGCATAGCCATTACCGTTATTACCGAGCGCGAGGAAATACTTTTATTTATTTTTTGCGGGTTATTCTATATGCTGATCAAAGCCCCGCCGCAATGGATAAAAAAACCAAACACTTTACCTGTGGCCATTTTATTGAGCACTGGTTTTTGGAAATACGATGCACCTATCTTAAAAGAGATGGCCTGGTTTTTTACTAAAGCAGGCGCGTTTGTATTTGGCAGTGGCTTGGCCATTGTACCCTTTTTACATGGCAGCGTGGTTAACGAATATCACTGGCTTACTGAGCACCAGTTTTTAGATGCCGTGGCCGTTGCCATGATAACGCCGGGCCCGGTAGTAATTACGGTAGGCTTTATTGGCTATTTAACCGCCGGCTTTCCCGGGGCATGTGTGGCTGCAGCGGCTACATTTTTACCTTGCTATTTATTTACCGTCTTGCTGGCTCCTTCATTTAAAAAGATAGCCAAAAATGAGAGCATTAAAGCTTTTGTTGATGGTATTACCGCCGCGGTAATTGGCGCGCTGGTGGGCTCTGTGATTGTTATAGGTACAAGATCCATTATTGATATCCCTACCGCCTTAATTGCGGTTGCTGCCGTGTTAGCATTGATCTACGTTAAAAAACTGCAGGAGCCCTATATCATTGTTATTGCCGCCATTATAAGCTTATTAATAAAAACACTTTAACAACTATGAAATACATTATTCTACCATTACTAATTTTAACTATCGCTTTCAAATCTGCCAGCGCACAGCAAAGCTATCCCCGCATTACAGGCTACTTCAGTATTTTAAATCCCATTGGCACATGGAACAAAAACGGCTTTACCAGTAATTTTGGTAATGTTTATACTGTGGTGTTTCCGTTTGGGATGAATATTTTAAAAAGCGACCAGTTTGGTGTAAGCTTTGAAGTCGCTCCTATGATCCGTACAGAAAACAATATTGCCCGGGTAAATAACGTGCTTTTTCATCCGGGGGCAATGTTTAGGTTTAAACATGGCTTTACCTTTATTGGCCGTGTGGCCTTTGAAACCGGCGGAAGGTTTGGTGTAACTCCGGTATTTAACCAGGTTATTAAAAAAGGCAAGGATGCCAGTATGTTTTTATCGGTGCCAATTCCTATTCGCTTTGGCAATAGTGCACCGGTGTCGGTAACTACGGGGTTGCAGGTGGGGGTTAGTTTTTAATTCCTTGGCTCAAATAGCAACGTTATCATTTGCTTATCATCCAATATCTCATTGCTTATTTTCAGCAACTGTTCAGCAGTTGTGGCATTGATCCTAGCAAACACCTGATCCAGGGTGTCAACCGTATTCAGGTCGAGCAGGCTTTTGGCCATGGATATGATGAGGCTCATGCGGTTCTCTTCGGCTAAGGCAATCTGGCCAATAAACTTTTGCTTGGCCTGGTGCATTTGCAGGGTGCCGAGTTTATTATCACGCATTTTTTTCAGTTCCTTACTTACCAGGCGCATAGCTTTATCGGTCTTCTCGGCATCGGTACCAAAGTAGATGGAGAATATCCCGGTGTCAGTTAATGACGTATAATTTGATTCAATAGTATAGGCAATACCATGCTTCTCGCGTATCTCCATGTTGAGACGGTTGCTCATACCCATGCCGCCTAAAATATTATTCAACAGCAACAACCCATATTTATCCGGGTGTGATGATGAATAAGCCTGGCTGCCCATTACACAATGCGTTTGCGATATAGGTTTGGCCAGCACTATCTTTTCGGCTACGTTAACCGCCGGTTTAATTCGGTGCTTTTTATTGTAGTTTGCGGTTATACCGCCTAAATATTTATCAGCCAGCTTTACAATCTTCTTAATATCATAATCGCCATAAACAGCGAAGATCATTTCGGAAGTATTATAATTAGCGGTCATAAAATCCCGCATATCAGCTACACTTAATTTCGCTACACTTTCGGGAGTACCTAATATATTTTTGCCTATGGCATGGCCTTTAAATAGCATATCCTCAAAATCATCCTGAATGGCTTCTTCGGGCTGGTCAAGGTAGGAGGCTATTTCATCCAATATTACACCGCGCTCTTTTTCCAGTTCCTCTTCGGGGAAAGTAGAATGGAACAATATATCCTCAAACAGGTCAATAGTGCGCTCCAAATGTGGATTTAAAAGTGAGGCATGAATGCAGGTATATTCTTTGGTTGTATAGGCATTCAGGTCGGCGCCTACCAGTTCCAGCCTGTTTAATATCTGGCTTGTACTGCGACGCTCAGTCTCTTTAAAAAGCAGGTGCTCTATAAAATGGGCGAGCCCTTCCTTATGCTCGGGTTCATCGCGCGAGCCTGCATTAACCAAAAAGCAGCAATGCGTTATAGGCGAAGAAGCGTGTTTGTACATTACCCGGATACCATTGGGTAATGTGTAGAGCTTGTAGTCTGTCATGAAAAGTAAATATAGGGATAAACGGCGAACTACTCACCCGGTCTTTGCTACGCTCGACCACCCTCTCTTCCGCAAGCGGTAAAGAGGGTTTTTGCTTTCCTTCACCCTCTTTACGCCAAAGGCGAAGAGAGGGTCGACGAGTGAAACGATGTCGGGGTGAGTCTATGTATGCTTACTTATAAATCCTTACACCCCTGATCAATTAATTTAAACACAGGCGCAAATTGGGCATCGTCATAATAAGGGTCGGGCACGGTATCTTCGCCTAATAATAAGCTTATTTTCTGCCTGTCGTGGTGAGTGCGGGCTTGGGCTGACACATCTCGCAGGTTGTTTCGGTCCATTACTAATATATAGTCAAACTTATCGAAATCAGCCACGCTAAAAACACGGCAAACCTGCTGACTTATATCAACACCGTTCTCTTGTGCTACCCGGGTTGAGCGCCTGTCTGGACCCTGCCAACGTGCCAGTTGCCTGTACCTGCAGAGTCAACCTCCCAATCCAGCCCGTTTTGTTTAACCAAATGTTGCATAATACCCTCTGCCAGCGGCGAGCGGCAAATATTACCCAGGCAAACCATTAATACTCTCACTAGCCAAAAATCTCGTTTAGCAATCCCGCTAATCTTACACCGCCTTTTAGCAGTTGCTGGTTAATAGTGCTGATGTATTTAAAATTGTAATTATAGCTTAGTTTTTCGTCAGGTTTAACTTCGGCAATGGCTTTGGTAGATATTTCTGTCGATTCAAATATCCATTGGGTAATGGGTGCTTTTTGCCATGCAGCGCGTTGCGCAAGTGTGGTATGGTTTATTAACGAGGCATATTCGGTATAGCTAAACCCCTGAAACTCTACCAACTTGGTATCCCAAATAGTATGCAGGTTGGTTGGTTCATTAAACCACTGCACTTTTACTTTATTACCGCCATCGGTACCATCAAGCGCGGCATGCATGGGCTGATGTATATCTTCTACCAAATGTATTACCATACGTAAATACATTAATTTATTAGCCTGCGATAGATTTTTCTTCTTTAACTCGGCTACATAAAATTTCAGTTTGGTGTACGCATTTTCATGAGTGTCGTGCTCTAAAAACTCAGTCATTTCCGGTTGGCTCATCGTCCTTTCAAAATCAACAAAATGCCATGGATCCAAGTATTTATAGTTAGGGTCCGAGCGTACAAAATCGGCCCAGTTGCCGGCTATGGCAAGCGGTTCAAAACCCAGTATTTTTTTAATAGCGATTCGTGCCTTTGGCGTCAAATAGCTATCCGCTATCTGGCCCGTAATACGGTGCCCTTGGTAACCCCAGGCAGAGGCCAGTATCGGGCTGCACAATATGGTAATGGCTAAGGCTAATTTTTTTAACGCTGCTTTCATATTACAATGGTTTGGGCACACAGGTATATGGCTGCGTGCGATAAATATTTATAGGTATAACGCTTGATGGTCCTACCAGCGTTAACAAAGTATCGGCCTTTTTAATCACTTTAAAAACTTCATCATACGGGCCCGACCTGAAACAGCCCGCATACTTTTTAAGCCCGAATTTAGCATCGCAAAAAAAGCCTTTCAGACGCACGGTATCATTTTGCTGGCGATAGGTGCCTCGTATGTATTCTGTCCACTGGCCCTTGTTGGTGCAGGTATCAACACCGGTATTTACCTTGCTGAACGTTTGCTGTGTTACAAAAAACGAATCGCACGTAAATTTAAACTTATATAACGAATAGCTCAACAACTGCTTTTGCACAGGTGTTGATTCCTGCTGCCATTCGCCTTGCAGGTAAGCTTCGCCCTCGCCCTGCAAATTGGGGTTAAATGAGCAAGCCGCGGTGAGAAGGCATAAAGCCGAAAGGAGAAAGCTTAAAGGTTTGCTCATGTTATTTATTAAACGTCATTGCGAGGAACGAAGCAATCTCTACATAAGCTGATCAAAACCGAAAAGCTAATTAGAATAATTTTTCTGCAACCCCTACGGTGCAGGATTGTTTCGTACCTCGCAATGACGCGTGGGTATTTACTATTTCAAACTACCTATCATATCTTCCGGCCTTACCCACTCGTCAAACTGCTCGTTAGTAAGCAAGTTTAAGCCGATGGCTGCTTCGCGGAGCGACAGGTTTTCTTTTAATGCTTTTTTCGCAATTTTAGCCGCGTTCTCATAACCAATGTGCGGGTTAAGCGCAGTTACCAGCATTAATGAATTTTCAAGGTGTTTTTTAATACCGGCATAATTTGGCTCAATACCTTTAGCACAATGGTCGTTAAATGATACGCAAGCATCGCCAATTAAACGTGCCGACTGTAAGAAGTTGGCCGCCATTAACGGTTTAAATACGTTCAGTTCGTAATGGCCGTTTGATCCGCCTATTGATATCGCCACATCATTACCCATTACCTGTGCAGCTACCATAGTAACCGCCTCGTTTTGGGTTGGGTTAACTTTACCCGGCATGATGGATGATCCCGGCTCGTTATCCGGTATATGTATCTCGCCAATACCCGAGCGCGGGCCCGATGCCAGCAATCTTATATCATTGGCTATCTTCATTAGTGATACCGCTATTTGTTTCAACGCGCCATGGCTCTCAACAATTGCATCATGCGCCGCTAAAGCCTCAAATTTGTTTTCAGCTGTGCGGAAAGGTAAGCCAGTAAATTGAGCAATATATTCGGCTACTTTTACATCATAACCTTGCGGGGTGTTGATGCCTGTACCCACAGC
>CAZTAU010000041.1:0-28879 GCA_964611565.1 uncultured Mucilaginibacter sp.
CAGTTCGGGCGGATCGGCGGCATTGGCAATGGCCTGGTACCACCCTGAATGGTATCATAGGGTGTTAACCTACTCGGGTACGTTTGTAAACCAGCAATGGCCGCATAACCCCAAAATACCGGGCGGTGCCTGGGAGTTTCATAAAAGCCTGATACCTAATAACCCGCGCAAACCCCTGCGTATATGGATGGAAGTGGGCGACCAGGACCTGTATAACCCCAACGTAATGCGCGATAATATGCACGACTGGGTAGTAGCCAACGAAGAAATGGCCCGCGTGCTGGCTGATAAAAAATACCCTTACCAATATGTATTTGCCCGCAACGCCAAACATGTAGAGCGCTCCGTAAAACAGCAAACCTACCCACAAGCATTAGAGTGGTTGTGGAAGGATTATAAGCCGAAGAAGTAATAGTATTTGGGCGTTTCCGCCTTTAGGCGGGCGGGCTATCCGCTCATACGCCTGCAGGCATTAGGCTCGGGCCGGTATCCGCTACTATCCCTAACGCAAGGATAGGATAGTTCATGTCTGGTGCACAAACGCTGGTTCAAGTTTAGCGTAGCGTAACTTGGACCTATAATATTTTAAGCTTTAGCTTAAGGAAGCAGGATGCTTCCTGCATTTTAGGTCGAAGTTGTTAAACATCGACCAGTTGGTAGGACAACATTGAACATAAGCTAAATATTATCAATCATCTACGTTAACGTTTTTTTAGAATTTCTTTCAGTTCGTCCATAGTAATAGGTTTTTTGAATTGATTGATTGATTCGGTTTCATTCGTGTCAGACTTTGTAAAATGATGACGTACATTTACCTTGTTATTCTCATCGAAAAATTCATTTATTTTCTTAAAATTACCACCTTGTAGAGTAGTTAATTCAATATTTTCAACATTTCTAATTCGTTTATCCAAATTTCTTACAGTAGAGAGGACTTCATTTAAAATATCTCCATCATCTCGTTTAGGAGAAGGCGCTGTTTCTGGAGTATCATTTATTATTTTAGCGAATCTTTCTTCAAATTGAGGCCAATAGGTTGCAAAGACTTTATTTAAAATTGGCTCCTTTAGAGCTTCTTCTTTTAAGGTTGCATTTATAGTTTTTACCAATTGCCAAACACCGTTTCTATCTGGTTTGGTATGATTAAATTGTGCAAGAGGATTTTCTAATTCAGTAGGTTCTAAATCTATTAAAAAAGTACAAACCCTATTTGATGACAACCCTTTTGCTAGTGCTCCAGATTCAAATAATATCCAAGGTTTGTTTTTATTTTCTTTTGTTAAACATATTATACCTACAGAAGTGTTGGCCAATTGATCTGCAATTTCCGAAAACCATAAGGAACCTCTATCAATATCTTTACTTGACATCCAGGGGTCTACAGCTTGAATTACACATTGAATCCATTCATCTAATAAATCGGCAACCAGTTGACTTCGTTCTCCTGACCAGCTAATAAAAACTTTCATATTTGATAATATATTTAGGTTTATAAAGATATAAATATTTATTAAACCTGATTATTAGCATTTTATGCTTCCTTCTGAAAACTAATTCGCCCAGGACCTCTCATAGGAACCCTGACAACACGTAGGTTAAGTAACTGTATAGATTTATTTTTATTATAAAGAGTTGATTATGCAGCACAGGGTTCTCTGCGGAGACCCAGCGGGGACGGGAAACGGAATTTTTTTATTAATTTTCTTACCAAAATATTTGTTTGAAAAATATGAGCACAAACACACCTGAACCAACCCCACAAACAGACGAACAGCCATTTACAGATAAAAATTGGATTGAAAGTGCAAGACTTTTTATTACAGGGGGTGTGATATTATTTGCGATTGTTGTAATAATGCAGCCCGGAGATTCCGCAAATGAAGTCGAAAGTAATACAAATTACTGGCAAATATGGGGGACAAGGGGAGATTTTACTGCAGGCCTGGTAGGTACTTTATTTGGTATTGCCGGATTTATTTATGTGTTTCTTTCCTTCAAAAAACAACGGGAATCTAACGACATGCAGGCGGCACAATTCGAACATGAAAAAGTTGATGTGCGATTCTTTAATCTAATTAATCTTCATCGGGCAAATATTTCTGAACTGGTTTTTAAATTTCAACAATATTCTACTGTTGTAACGGACAATATTCCATATGTAGAGAAATACGAAAACGAAGTCGTGCACAGACAAGTATTTCAAGCTATTAAAAATCAGTTTTTTGATCTTTATGATGAGACCGACTTTATTTTTAATAACGCTATTGAAACTGATATATATGAGGAAGAATACCTGGAAATAGTCAAAGCTAACGCCACATTTATAGAACGTGGTACAAACCGATTATTACTTGCCCGAATTGACATTCTTTATCTTTGTGTTTTTTTTGGTGTTGGTAACAATGGTTCGGCCTCAATATTAAGCCTTACCGTTGAAAAATATAAAAAGGATTTTATTGGTAACTTGCTAAGTTTTATCCGCATGAAGCCTAAAGTAGAATCTAAATTGTTTGAACATTGGTGGCGTTTAAAAACTGCTGAAAACAGCTTTCAAATTTTTAATGCTATTCATAATAAGCGGGTTGATTCATCCTACGAATCTGAATATCTTAAACTTTTTTATTTTAAATATAAAAGTAAACTTTATCCGTTTAATCCGTTCTACGCTGGAGGATATGAAAAATATTATGGTGGTCATCAATTTCGCTTAGGGCATTATTTTAGACATATTTTTCAAACCGTCGAGTTTATACATACACAGGAAAATCTAAAGGAAAAAGCAAAGTATGATTATATAAAACATTTGCGTGGGCAATTTTCTACCGACGAACAAATCATTTTTTTTCTTAACAGCATTTCTCAATTAGGCCGTCGTTGGGAACTAGAAAATAAAAAGGATGGAAGCTCCGTTGTTGTAAAAGATCATTTGATTACCCACTATCAATTGATAAAAAACATACCTGCAAATGATTTAAAAGGGGCAATAACTTTGTCAGAGTTTTATCCTAATGTAGATTATGAAGGTTTTTTAGTTGCTTGAATTTAATAATTAGCTCCTTGCCTGATTTGAAAAAATCTTTTACGTCTTGCGATTTTTCTTTTGGAAATTCGCCGGAATGGAAAGGATATTTTATAGTCAAGTAGTAATTTTCAACGTTATATTTAATATTATTCATATCTAGATAATAACCGTGTGTATAAGTCACATATCCTTTTACAGCTTGAGTGTTATTGAAAGCAAATGGATAAGTCGTTTTTACTATTTCTTTCCCTAAAGATTCATCGTTCGCAAAAGCCTTGTGTTTATTGTAAAGTAAGATTGTTTTGTCATTAATAATTGCAGCGACCGAAGTTAGCATATGCAGTTTTTTAATGTTTCCGCCTGCAGATCGCAGCTCAATTATCAACTTGTCGTTGTTTTTGATATTTGAATCAATAGTTAATACAGTCGTAAGAAGTGGTTTGTCGGCAATTGGATTGGGTGCTTTTTTTATGCTATCACGGATATTTACCAATGTTTTTTTGATGGAATCGTATCTATATCCCATTGATTTTAATTCCTTATTCATGGCAGTTGTAAAACCTTGAAATTTATTGTCTCTAACGAAGTCTCTTTTGTCGAGTTTACGATTAGTAGCGTCGTTATTTTCTGTTTCAATATTTCTCGTGATTGAGTACCAAAGTCCAAAAAGTATTATTAATGATGTAATTCTAATGAGAGGTTTTTTTAAGAATAATATCAACGAGTGTTGCCACTTTCTTATTTCTCTATTTCTGGAATTATTAGCCTTTAATTCTGGTATAACTGCGAACAACGCCAAAAGAAAAGAAAGTAAGGCTTGTAAAATGTATTTCCAGGTCATAATATCTATAAATATATTAAATAACTTTTCAATTGTTAGTGTTTAATCCCAGTTGACACTTGCGAAACGCCCCGTAACATCAACATTTCACCACCCTATTCACTGTCCCCAACCCAATACCCAGCTGCTTACTTATTTGCCGCTGGCTCAATCCCTGCTCGGCTAATTGGGTAATTTCTATTTGCCTGGCGTCGCGTTCCTGCCGGCTAAAGGTTAGCAGGTGGTCGGCTTCGCGGCCGTGTCCCTCAAATTCGTATTTGATAAAATTTTGTGGTTTTACTATGTGGCATAGGCACACGTTATCCTCATGATATACCCGCCGGGTGTTGCGCTGTTTTACCTGTTTTAGGTAGCGCAGGCCCTTTTCTTTACTGCTTTCGCCAATGGCAAAGGCGCTGTCGGCAAAATTGATCAGCATCTTGCTGCCCTGCAGGTCGTTACGGCTAATGGGTTTATGGGCGTAGCGTTTGGGCGTATGCGCCAGTACCAAAATGCTGAGGTTGTATTTGGTTTTTAGGGCCTTTAAGTGCTTCATTAAAGGCAGGGCCTGGGCAGCCTGTTCGGTACCCTGCCGCAAACAGGTAATATTATCAATAATTAACACATTGGCCTTGGTTGCTTTAACCGCGTATTCAATAGCGGCATTCATATAATCATCATAAGCGGTAAACTCAATGGGCATATCGGCATTGGGGTTAAAGCCCGCGCGATAAAAGCCTTTGGCAAAATCAAACACCACATCATTGGCCCCGGTGTAGCGGGTTTGAAACTGCTTGCCCGTCATCTCAAAATCAATATACACCACGGTGGCCTGGTCGGCCTCTACGCCAAAATCGCCAATGGGTTCGCGCCGTGCCAGCGCGTTGCCAATTTGCACCGCCAGGATGGATTTTCCCGCGTTAGTATCGGCAAACAAAATGCACAACTCGCCTTCGTACCAAAACTCGCCAAACAGCATTTTGGGCATGGGCTTTTTCTGCTCAATTTCCATCCAATGGTTGGCACTGCGTATGGTAAACATATTTTTGGCGGGATAGCGTTCGGCCACCAGGCTTTGTTTGCCTGCTTTTCGCATACGGTCGCTATAGGCACGCTGCTCGGCACGTATCATCTCAATAACCAAAGGGCGGTCGGAAGTGTGGTAGGACATGGGGGAAGGGGTTTGTTGGTGTTGCTTGTCGCTTTGTTAGCCGACTCACCCCGACTTCGCTCTGTCGCTTGTCGACCCTCTCTTCGCCTTTGGCGGAAAGAGGGTTGGGCATAGCTAAAACCCTCTTTGCCGCTTGCGGGAGAGAGGGTGGTCCAGCGTAGCGCCGACCGGGTGAGTTATAGCGAACTATACAAATTTACCACGCGCTACCCATACATATGCTGACAGAGGTGTGTCAGTGTTCCATTTAGCCAGGAGACATAACCCTTACACGCACCAATGTTTATCCAGGTATATCACAAATACCGATTCCTGTTTTAAGTTTTTCTTTAATGTCAGGGCAAGGCTGCGCAGGGTGGCTTTAACTTCTTTATTGTCGCGCTGCATATCTTGTTCAGAGGATAGTTCGCCGGTAAATATTACGGTGGGAGATACCGATATCTTTTCGGACGCTTTATCCGGCGCGGGGAATATTAAACTGCCTGCCTGCAGCAAGCCACTCACCAGTGGCCTGTTTTGCGTAAACCTTTTATCCATCCACCGGGCAATAACCTGTTCGGCATCGGCAAAGGTAAACAGCCGGCCCTTTGGCCCGTAACCCTCCTGCAAACTGCAGGTAATTTTAAAGCTCTTTTTTTGAATCATATATAGTTATATGAATAACAATTGCGGGAGTAATTGGTTTAAATGATTGTGGATAGCGCATTTGTAGGTGACATACTTAAACAGGAAAATGTCTGTAACATGGTGACACAATATTGTCAGTGTTCCAAAGTGTTCCACTCGCGCAAAATGGAACACTTGATTAACCAGAATTTCCGGTTAATTCTTATTTAATAATCAGTGTTTAGTGTAGTATAAGTATACTAAGAGTGTAATTTGATTTCCTTTCATTAAAAAAATTTCTTGGGGTGTTGTTTTGTAACGAAATAATTACCAAATTAGCCTAACCTATAATTAATTACCTAAAAAACACCGTTTTATGAAAAGAAAGTACCTATTAATGGGATTGGTATGCTTTGTAGCATTCAATTCGTGTAAAAAAAGTGAAAACCCGCCAAGCCCCGAAGAAGAGTATGTAGCTTCGGACATTGTTGACCCTGGACGGCTGGTAGCTGCCAGTGCCAAAGGTAAACTGGATACGCTAAGCAAAGATTTTGGCTTTAGCGAAGGCCCGGCGGTAGATAAACAAGGCAATATTTTCTTTACCGATCAGCCCAATGATAAAATATTTAAATGGGATATATCCACCCGAACCATATCCACCTTTAAAATAGGAACCGGCCGTGCAAACGGGATGGCTTTTGATAAGGAGGGCTATTTAATTGCCTGCGCCGATATGAACGGCGAGTTATGGAAAATAGCCCCAAATGGTAACCACACCATATTGGCAAGTAAATATGGCGGCAAACTATTAAACGGTCCTAATGATGTTTGGATAAACCCGGTAACCGGGGGGTTATACATAACCGACCCAATATTCCCGCGTAATTACTGGGCCATCGGCGATCCGCGCCAGCAACCATGGGAACCAACCCGGTCGGAACAGGCTACTACAGGTAAAGGCGGTCATGTTTACTATCTTGCAAAAGGTTCAAAAACTTTGGTTAGGGTAACGTCAGACGCTGCGGGCTGGGATTCAAACTCATGGCCAAATGGCGTAGTAGGTACACCTGATGGTAAGAAATTATACATAAACAAATGGGCCGGTAATAATATGGGCGGTACCTGGGTGTTTGACATCAATACCGATGGCACACTTACCAACATGAAAAAATTTGTTGATATGGGCGGCGACGGTATGTCAATGGATGAAAAAGGAAATATTTATATCAGTAACGGTATAGGTGTAACTGCTTTTGACCCTACTGGTGCACAAGTGTTAAAGATCCCTATTAAAGGTGGTGCTACCAACAATGTATTTGGCGGCGAGGATAATAAAACATTATTCATCACCGGCCCGTCAGACAGGTTAACCTCTGTGAAAATGAATGTAAAAGGCGTAGAAAAATTTTAATCACCTAAACTTAATCATAATGCTAAATAGCGGTGAGGTGCAAACTCATCGCTATTTTATTTTTAAAGCGATCATATATCCCCACATATGAGTGCTAAATTCCCCACTTGATTACTTTCATCCTTTATCTAAGTATACTATTTTACAGGCATTATAATTGTGATTATACAAATGTTAAATAATGTTAATTAATATATTACATTTGCCGGCCTAAGCTAATTTTGTATCGTAGATGAAAGTTGTGTTATATATCCTTTGTTTTTGTTTCCTATTGTTAGGGGGATATTGCGCTGCTTACGGTATTTTGCCAAATGATAGTGGTAAGCCTGCTATAAAGCGTATAGGCAAAACACAATTAGTAAAAATCCCGGTTATCGAAAAGGATCCGGTTATTTCACATAGCGGATTACCACTGAATACTAAGCAAACCATTGTTACTGTTGAAACAGAGGATGATTCTGATTCTTATCGCAAATATTCATTACTGGCTACCTGCCTGATTCTGGTTGCATTCGCTTCATTTTTAAATTATCTCTTTAAATATTTCAAGAACCAACTTAATGGGCATAAACAACTATTAACTGTAAGTTCTTATAAATACCTCCTACAAGGTGCGCTGCGCATTTGATCAAACACATCCTGCATTAGTCTTTAAAAGCATAATAAGCTATGGCTTTGGGTGTGTGATTTTTTCTGCTGTAAACAATTAAGCTTTTAATAAGACTGGTGCTGCTCAGCATCCCGGCACAGCTATGCTTTCGCCATCATTTAATTGTTAATTACTACTTACATCATGAAAAAAATTGTAATGCTAATGAGCTTCGGCGCCATATTATACGCATCGAGCTGTACATCAAAAGCAGAAGAAAAAGAAGAAACCTACAAATATTTGGTAACCAGTCCGCTACAGGTAGATACTTCTTACACGAAGGAATATGTGTCGCAGATAAGATCTGTGCGTAATATTGAGATACGGGCGCAGGAAAAAGGCTTCCTGCAAAATATTTATGTAGATGAGGGCCAGGCGGTGAGTGCGGGCCAATTACTGTTTAGGATAATGCCTAAAATATATGAGGCCGAATACCAAAAAGCACAAGCCGAGGTCAAGGCAGCGGAAATTGAATTGTCAAATACCAAAGCCCTGGCTGATAAAAATATCGTTTCAAAAAATGAATTGGCTATGGCCCACGCCAAGCTTGATCAGGCTAAAGCGCAGGCATCATTAGCACGCACGCATTTATCATTTACTGAAATACACGCGCCTTTTGCGGGTACTATTGATCGTATTCCATTAAAATTGGGAAGCTTGATAGATGAGGGTGCGCTGTTAACCAGTCTCTCTGACAATAGCGAGATGTTTGCTTATTTCAATGTTTCTGAACCGGAGTATCTGGACTATCAAACCAATTCAAAAGGTCGTGGCAATAATAAGGTTAACTTGCTATTGGCCAATAATCAGCCTTTTAAATATAAAGGAGACGTAGAGACCATTGAAAGCGAATTTGACAGTGAAACCGGCAACATTGCTTTCCGTGCCAGATTCCCTAATAGCGATAGATTATTAAGAAACGGCGAAACCGGCAAAGTACAAATGACCATGCCACTTAAAAACGCGCTTATCATCCCGCAAAAAGCTACTTATGAGATACAGGATAAAGTATATGTTTTTGTGATAGACAAAAATGGTGTAGCGCATTCCAAACAAATAATTATTTACAGCGAAATGCCCGATCTATACATCGTAAGTGACGGCTTATCTGTAAATGACAGAATACTATTAGAGGGTGTGCAGAAAGTTAAGGATGATGATAAGATAGTAAGCGAATACGAAGAGCCGCGTGAGGTTATGGCGCATTTGAAATTAAGAACAGAATAGCGGACCATCCCTAATTAGAAAATTCAATGTTTAATAAATTTATACATAGACCGGTATTGTCTATTGTAATATCGCTTATGATCACCTTTTTAGGTGTGTTGGCTATTATAACTTTACCGGTTACACAATTTCCATCTATATCGCCACCAAAGGTGAATATAGTTGCAGAGTATCCAGGTGCCAACAGCGAGTTGATGATCAAATCAGTTATTATTCCCTTGGAACGGGCCGTTAACGGCATACCGGGAATGAAGTACATGACATCAGATGCCGGAAACGACGGAGAAGCCAGCTTGCAGGTTGTATTCAATTTGGGTACTGATCCTAACCAGGCATCAGTAAACGTACAAAACCGCGTGGCTTCAGTTGTAAATAAACTACCGCCATTGGTAGTACGCGAGGGTGTAAAGATCACCCGCGAAGAGTCGAACATGTTGATGTACATTAACTTGTACAGTACCGATCCTCATGCCGACGAAAAATTCTTGTATAACTATGCGGATATCAATATTCTTTCGGAATTAAAACGTGTTGACGGTGTAGGTGCAGCCACTATTTTGGGTACACGTGAATATGCCATGCGCATTTGGTTAAAGCCGGATAGAATGCTGGCTTACAAGATTTCTGCTGATGAGGTTTTAGAAGCTATCAACGAACAAAGTTTAGAAGCATCACCTGGTAAAACAGGCGAAAGCTCGGGCCGTAGGTCGCAGGCATTTGAGTATGTACTAAAATATCCCGGTAGGTATAGCACACCTGATGGGTACCGTAATATCATTGTTAAATCAACTCCCGATGGTGAGATATTGCGCTTAAAAGATGTGGCTGATGTAGAGTTTGGTAGCTCATACTATGACCTGTATTCCAACCTTAATGGTAAGCCCTCGGCTGCTATTGTGGTAAAACAATCATACGGCAGTAATGCCAGCCAGGTTATTAAGGATATCAAAGCTAAACTGGCCGAGATAAAAGGCAGTACGTTTCCAAAAGGAATGGAGTATGAGATCAGTTATGACGTTTCAAAGTTCCTGGATGCATCAATCGAAAAGGTATTACATACGCTGGTAGAAGCGTTTATACTGGTGGGTCTGGTAGTATTTCTGTTCCTGGGCGATTGGCGATCTACGCTGATACCTGCCATAGTAGTGCCGGTAGCATTAATAGGTACGTTTGTGTTTATGCAATTTTTCGGCATTACGCTCAACATGATCACCTTGTTTGCCTTGGTGCTGGCCATAGGTATTGTGGTGGATGATGCGATAGTAATTATCGAGGCCGTGCACGCCAAAATGGAAGAGAAGCATCTTTCGCCCTTAAAAGCTACCGAAGAAGCCATACAGGAAATAAGCGGGGCCATTATAGCTATCACATTGGTAATGGCATCTGTGTTTATACCTATAGCTTTCATGTCTGGCCCGGTAGGTATTTTCTATCGACAGTTTTCTATCACCATGGCAACGGCTATTATATTGTCCGGTGTAGTAGCTTTGACACTTACACCTGCATTATGCGTACTGATATTTAAAAATCATCATGGCAAGCCTAAAAAGAAAACCCCAGTTGATAAGCTGCTGAACGGTTTTAATAATTGGTTTAACGGATTGGCAGGCAGGTATCAAAACCTGTTAAAAAGGATAGTAAACAGGCGGGTGGTAACTTTTGCTATGCTGATAGCATTTTGCGCGGGTACTTGGGCATTAAATACTACTGTTCCATCAGGTTTTATACCTAATGATGACCAAGGAATGGTTTACGCGGTTATACAAACGCCTCCGGGCTCATCATTAGAGCGTACAAACCAAGTAGCCGAAAGGTTGCAGGAGATTGCCCAAAACATGGATGATGTACAATCCATATCATCGTTAGCTGGCTATGAGGTATTAACTGAAGGTACAGGTGCCAACTCTGGTACTTGTTTGATCAATTTAAAAAGCTGGGAAGATAGGAAGCACTCCGCGCAAGAGGTTATAAAAATACTGGAAGAGAAGTCAAAAGAAATAACCGGTGCCACAATTGAATTTTTTCAACCGCCTGCCGTGCCGGGTTACGGTGCTGCCGGAGGTTTTGAGTTGCGCTTGCTGGATAAAGCCGGCACGAACGATTATAGAAAAATGGAAACCGTGAGCCACCAGTTTGTGGAAGAGTTAGAAAAGCGGCCGGAGCTATCGTCTGTATTTACGTTTTATAGTGCCAGTTTCCCGCAGTATATGCTGCGTGTTGATAATGATATCGCGCAGCAAAAAGGAGTGACCCTTGAAAACGCGATGAATACTTTGTCAACCTTAGTAGGCAGTAATTATGAAACCAGCTTTATCAGGTACAATCGCCAGTATAAAGTTATGGTGCAGGCATTGCCGCAATACCGTGCATTGCCCGAGGATATAATGAAGCTGTACGTAAAAAACAACCGAGACGAAATGGTGCCTTTCTCTGCTTTTATGAAGATGGAAAAGGTGTATGGTTTATCCGAGATCACCAGGCATAATATGTATACGGCGGCCGAGATAAGTGGGTCTGCAGCCCCGGGTTATAGTAGTGGTTCGGCTATTAACGCTATTAACGAAGTAGCTAAAAAGACCTTGCCACGCGGTTACGGTATAGGCTGGGCAGGTATATCTGCAGACGAGGTTGCACGCGGTAACCAGGCTATCTATATCTTCCTTATCTGTCTGGGATTTGTGTACATGCTGCTATCTGCACAATATGAAAGCTTCCTGCTACCGTTCCCGGTTATACTATCATTACCTGCCGGTATTTTTGGCGCCTTTTTATTCTTAAAACTTTTTGGGTTGGAGAATAACATTTACGCACAGGTAGCTATGGTAATGCTAATTGGTTTGCTGGGTAAAAACGCCGTGTTGATAGTAGAGTTTGCTGTACAAAGACACCGCGCCGGAGACTCGATTTTTAAAGCCGTTATAGCAGGCTCGGTAGCTAGATTCAGGCCAATATTAATGACCTCTTTCGCTTTCGTAGCAGGCTTGATACCGTTGGTTATTGCTACAGGTCCTGGAGCTATTGGTAACCGTACCATTGGATCGGCTGCTGCCGGAGGGATGGTATTTGGCACCGTTTTCGGGGTAATTATTATTCCGGGGCTATATTTCATATTCGGCACCATAGCCGAACGTTTTCAGCCTAAGCATGAAGACGAAAATCCGTTAACCGAAGATTTAAGCGATAATGTATAAGAGCATATATAAGTACCTAGTTTTATCAGGCATTTGCCTGGGCTATGTAGGCTGCAGCATACCAAAAATTGCGCAGCGCGAACCGAATATAGCCGTGCCTTCGGCCTATACCGATATTACGGATACTTCCAATACTACCTCGGTGCAATGGCGCAGGTTTTTTACGGATAAAAACCTGGTGAGCCTGATTGATACCGCGCTAAAAAATAACCAGGAGTTGCTGATAACCCTACAGGAAATAGAAATGGCGCAGAATGACGTTAAACTGCGCCATAGCAGATTGCTGCCTACTGTAGGCGCACGCGTTGGAGCGGGAGTTGAAAAAGTAGGCCGTTATACCAGCCAGGGTGCAGGTGATGCTACCACCGAAATAAAGCCCGGAGAGGAAACACCGGACCCGTTAACCGACTTTGGCGTTAACCTGTATGCCAGTTGGGAGGTTGATATCTGGAAGAAGCTGCGCACCGCCAAAAAAGCAGCTATCGTACGCTATTTAGCAACCGTAGAAGGGAAGAATTTTGTGTTGACCAATTTGGTGGCCGAAGTAGCCAGCTCATACTACGAGTTAATGGCGTTGAACAACCAGTTGGCGGTAGTAAGGCAAAATATCGAGCTGCAAAAAAACGCGTTGGAGATTGTTAAGGTACAAAAATCAGCTTCGCGGGTTACGGAATTGGCTGTACAAAAATTCAGGGCCGAGGTTTTGAAATCGCAAAGCCTGGAGTTTGATATTATGCAGGATATTAAAGTAACCGAAAACCGGATCAATTTGCTGTTGGGACGCTACCCGCAGCCAATCGTATTAGACCAAACCGATTTTTTAAGTCTGTCGCCGGCAAGGGTAAACACAGGTATTCCATCGCAGTTAATGTCAAGCCGCCCGGATATCAAGCAGGCGGAATTAGAATTGGCGGCCTCTAAACTGGATGTAAAAGTTGCCCGCGCCGAGTTTTATCCATCATTTGATATTACGGCTACGTTAGGCTTGCAATCATTTAAACCGGCATATCTATTTACGCTGCCGGCATCTTTAATTTATTCTTTGGCTGGTGATTTGGCAGGGCCGCTAATTAATCGCGCGGCTATTAAGGCCGAGTTTAGAAACGCTAACTCCCGTCAATTGCAGGCTATGTATAATTACGAGCGGGTGGTTTTAAATGCCTACCTCGAAGTATCTAACCAGTTATCAGGCGTTAACAATCTGCAACGTAGTTATGACTTGAAAAGCCAGCAAGTAGACGCGTTAACGCAATCAATTGATATATCGAACGACTTATTCAGATCGGCCCGTGCCGATTATTTGGAAGTATTGATGACCCAGCGCGATGCCTTAGAAGCTAAACTGGAACTGATAGAAACCAAGCAAAAGCAATTAAATGCTGTAACCAGCGTGTACCGAGATCTGGGTGGTGGCTGGGCACAATAATACTTAATACCCTATGAAGAGCCGGCTTTAGTCGGCTTTTTTTGTTTGGTAATTAACGAGTTACGTTTTAGGATTTATTAACAATAATTTCCATATTTAAACACCAATTATAAATACCTGATCGACCAAAAAATGAAAAAATACCTCACCCTATTTTTAGTATTCATTGCTATGCATACCTACGCCCAACAACCTGATCCTAATTTTGAACTATACATTTTAGCGGGCCAATCCAACATGGCAGGGCGGGGCGAGGTGACGGATACCTATAAAACTGCGGGTAACGCCAACGTATTAATGCTGAATAAAGAAGGCAAATGGGTCCAGGCTACCCATCCCATGCACTTTGACAAACCAAACGCAGGTGTTGGCCCGGGGTTGGAGTTTGGTGTACAAATGGCCAAAGCCAATCCAAAGGCTAAAATAGGCTTGATACCTGTTGCCGTAGGCGGTTCGCCCATTGAAAGCTGGCTGCCGGGTGCGTTAGATCAGGCTACAGGTACGCATCCATATGATGATGCTGTGGTACGTATTAAAATCGCTATGCAAGCAGGGGTTATAAAAGGCATCATCTGGCACCAGGGCGAATCAAACAGTGGCCGTCCCGCGCAAGTAGCTAAATATTTAGAGCAATTAAAAGAACTGATTACCCGTTTTCGTACATTAGTGGGCAATGATAATCTCCCCTTTGTAGCCGGCGAATTAGGCCGATACGCCACATTTGGTAATATAAATGCGGAGATAAATAAACTACCTTCAGCATTGCCCAACACGGCTGTGGCTACCACCGAGAATCTGGTACATAAAGGCGATAACCTGCATTTTGATAGCGCATCGGCTGATGAGTTGGGTAGGAGATACGCGGCTAAGATGCTTTCGTTACAGAAGAAATAGTAATGAGCAAAGTACTGTTTGAAGAAACCCAAAGGAATGTGGTCATGATCATCATTCCGGTGATGGTATCGGTCATCACAGGACTGATAGCTATTCTACAACTTAGTACCGGCAAACCTGTAGGCGATCATCCCATGTCAGACAACGGAATGGTTATCGCCTTTGTTATAACGGTTCTTACAGGATGGCTATTAAGCTCTCCAAAATTAAAAACAACAATTACATCTGACGAGATAATCTATAGTTTCGGAATATATGCAAGCAGATCTGTCATTAAGATGGATGAGGTGATAGCCGTTTCTATTATAAAATACGATGCATTAACAGATTTTTTGGGTTGGGGTGTAAGAAATAATTCAACAACAGATTGCTTCACCTCGTCAGGCGACACCGGTTTAGAAATAATATTTTCTAAAGGCAAGAAGAAATTAATAGGCACTCAAAAGCCTAAGGAACTGCAATTGGTATTAGAAACCTGTTTTAAAGATAAGTTGGTACTATCTGACAAAAATTAAGTTCAAAATGAGCCCGAAATGTATATTTTTTTAGACGATTTTTTATCCCGATAGTTTGCGTGTCTTGTATAATGCTAAATGGCATCATATTTATAAGTTATACAACAGAACTAAAAACCATCGACATGAAAATAGTTACACCAAAAAAACCAGCTACTGAGACAAATGCTTTATTAAAAGCCATAGAACTAGAATTGAAAGCTATACTGGAAGATGATGTGCGCAAACTGCACCGTGCCGAAGATATACGCATTAAGCAAGCAGCTTTTTTACAGCTGATAGCTGCCTGATACAAGCCAAAAAATAACAAAACATATTATCCATTTACCTATGGACAGAAAGCGTTTCTTTTTAAGAGACGCTTTTTTGTGGGTATATATTGCCATTGTTCATTACCTTGCACCTGCAAAATATTATGCCCGTTTAATGAAGAAATTAACTGAAGCTAACGCCCGGTCGTTTACCATCCAATTAATCATCATTACTTTTTTTGTTCGTCTGCTTATTGCCGCTTATACCGGTTTAGGGGTGGGGGAGTCGTATTACTTCCGTGGTGCTTTGCATTTAGACTGGAGCTATTTTGACCAGCCGCCTTTGTTTTTTTGGTTAGGTGGTTTAAGCATTAAATTATTTGGCTTAACCAATTTAGGGCTGCGTTTTCCTACTGTATTGTTATTTGCAGGGGCAAGCTGGCTGCTGTACCTCATCACTCAAAAGTTGTTTAATGCCAAGGCAGGTTTTTGGGCGGTAGTGCTAATGAATTTAAGCGCGGTATTTACCATTGGCGTTGCCTGTTGGTATCAACCCGATTGCCCATTGATATTTTTCTGGCTTTTAAGTACGTATTACATCATAAAGGTGTTAGGTGTTGGCGAAGATAAAAAAGTAGGTCCTGCAAGCCGAAAAGCGTATTTATTGTGGATAATCATCGGCGTATGTATGGGCTTCGCCACGTTGAGCAAATACCATGTGCTATTCATTTTTGCGGGCGTATTTTTGTTTGTGGCTGTTAATAAACATCAGCGCCACTGGTTAACGCATCCGGGCCCATATTTAGCTATTGTTATTACCATCCTGATGGCCATCCCTGTTATATGGTGGAACTATAAAAACAACTGGGCATCTTTTGTTTTCCAGGGGACAAGAGCAGGTACAAGGCACGAGCCTTTTCAACTGCATATTGACTGGTTTTTACGCAGTATAGGCGGGCAGGCTGCTTGGCTATTGCCGTGGATATGGTTCCCTACCATCAGGCAATTATTTGTTACTTATAAACTGCGTTCACAAGAGGCTTTTGGTTTTAGTTTTTGGATGTCGGTATTGCCCATTGTATTCTTTACAGTTATTACTTTGTGGGCCGATCTGCAATACCATTTCCATTGGCAGGCACCGGGTTATATGATGCTGTTTATGCCTTTGGGCTTTGCAATAGATAAGGCACTGCATGGTGCGGGTGAAAAGCGCAAACGCCTAACCCGACGTTGGCTTAGCTTTTCCATCTATTTTACCATCATCACCATAACCCTATTGGGCATGCACATGGTTACCGGTTTTTGGCAAAGTTATGGCCCAAAATGGGTGGTTAGCCTGGGCGGTGGTAAAACCGACCCTACCATGCAGGGTGTAGACTACGATGACATCATGACCCGCTTTGAAAAAGAAGGCTGGATCAATAACGATAAAGTATTTGCCGGCAGTACCCGCTGGTGGTTAACCGGTAAGGTTGACTGGGCCTTAAAGGGTAAAAAGGATATCATCTGTTTTAACCGCGATTCGCGCAATATGGCGTTTTTGGTTGATCCTAATAAATTGATAGGAAAGGATGCTATTGTCATAGGAGAGGATCACCAGCAAACTGTTGATGACGATGTAAAACCGTTTTTTGATAGTGTTAAACAATTAGCAGATATCCCCGTAATACGTAATGGGGTTGTAGAAAGCTATTTGCAGGTATATTATTGTACCAATTTCCATCAGGCGGCACAATCACCTGTTTATGATGATTATCCGTTATATCGTCAGTTAAACGGCTTGCCTGCGTTTGGAAAATAAATAATTGCTTTCCCGCCAACAATTTGGTTGATGTGGAGTTAATGTTTTTGCAATTTAGTATTATTACCCTGATTGCAAATAACCCCAATTAAACGTTTTTGATTAACCATTATCACAAAGTATGACTACACCGATTAACGGAGACGGATACCGGGAGATTTTTGAAAATAGTCCTACCGCCATGCTCATTGTAGCTACAGATGCACCCGTATATACTATGCTGGATGTAAACCCCGCTTATCTTAAAGCTACAAACAGCACCCGAGAAGCGTTGGTGGGTAAGTCGGTATTTGCTGTGTTCCCGGGTAACCCTACTGATGAAGAATCGAAAAATATTGAAAGAACTTATTATTCTTTTGAACAGGCAATAACTACTAAACAACCGCATACCATGAGGAACTACCGGTATGACATTCCTATCCCCGGTACAAACCAGTTTGAAGAGCGTTACTGGACAACCACCAACACACCTGTAATAAACGAAAAAGGAGAAGTGAAATATTTCATCCATTCGCCCGAAAACGTTACACAGTTATATAAATTAAGTCAGCGGGAACAGGCGGGTATACAGGCTTTAAATAAGCAACGCCAACAGTTATATTCAACGTTTATGCAGGCACCAGTAGGTATAGCCATTTTTAGAGGTCCTGAATATATAGTTGATCTTATAAATCCACCATTATGTGAAGTGTATGGTAAAACCGCCGAGGAAATGCTGGGTAGATCAGTGTTTGAAACCCTTCATCATGCCAAAGGGATGGGTTTTGAAGAATTGATAGATAATGTACGACTTACCGGTATACCTTTTAAAGGTCAGGGTATTGCAGCGCCACTTGAACGGAACGGGGTGGTAGAAACTGTTTATCTGGATTTTGTATATGAACCTTTTAGAGAAGATGATGGTACCATTAGTGGTGTAATTGCTATTGCTATTGAAGTTACTGAACAAGTAACCGCTAAAAAGAAAATTGAAGAAGCAGAAGAGCGGGCAAGATTGGCAGTTGATGCTGTTGGCTTGGGTACTTTTGATCTTAATATTTTAACCGGAGAAATATATACCTCGAAAATATTTGCCAATATTTTTGGTTTTGATGAGCCGGTAGCAAGGGAAGAATACGTAAAAGTATTTAATCCTGCCGATTTGGAAATGCGTGCTAAAGCGCATGCTGATGCATTGGTTTCTGGTACTTTATTTTATGAAGTAAGAGTAATATGGGCTGACGAAAGTACGCGTTGGGTGAGGGTAGAAGGTAAAGTAATTTATGATAACGGCATACCTGTTAGAATATTAGGAACCTTATTAGATATAACTGAACAGAAATTATCTAAGCAGGAGCAGCTTAAATTAGTAACCCTGGTAGCTAATAGTGTAGATCTGATGTCGTTGTTAAGAATGGATGGCACCAACTCTTACATTAATGAGGCGGGGATGAAAATGCTGGGCTTTAAAAGTGAAGAAGAAGTAGTACAAACACCTATTGCCAATTTACACACACCTGAAGATTTTGAATTTGTACAGACTGAAGTGTTGCCTACAGTTATGGCTAAGGGTCGTTGGGCGGGCGAAATGCGGGTGCGGCATTTGCATACCGGAGAAGTTTTTAGTGTATTTAATAATTGCATGCGTATTGATGATGAAGAGGGAAACCCAATTGCGGTGGGTGCAGTTATGCGCGATATGCGACCCGAAATGGCATCGAAGCAAGCCCTTGAAAACAGCGAACAATTATTAAGGAATATTACTACAGCTGCACCTACCGGATTATGGATGACTAATGAAGACGGTAATCTGACTTATGTAAACCAAACATGGGTTGATTGGACTGGTTTTTCATATGAAAAGCAATTGGATACCGGCTGGGCGGAAGCTTTGGTGGTTGAGGATAGAGATAAAACTGCCGATAAATTTTCAAAAGATCAAATTGAAAGAAGATTATATGAGTCGGAATTCAGGATAAATCATGCTGATGGTACTGTGCATTGGTGTGTGGCAACGGGTCGCCCGCAATACCGTAAGGATGGCAGTTTTGCAGGTTATATTGGGGCCTGTGTTGATATAACCGAACAAAAATACTTGCAACAGCAAAAAGATGATTTTATAGGCATTGCCAGTCATGAATTAAAAACACCGGTAACCAGTATTAAAGCATATACCCAAGTGTTAGAAAAAATGCTGATTAAAAAGGGAGATGAAAAGGAAGCGGGGATGATAAGTCGGATGGATGCACAGCTTAACCGCTTAACTAACCTGATAGGTGACCTGTTGGATGTAACTAAAATTAACTCGGGTAAATTACAGTTTAATGATGCTGATTTTGATTTTAATGATCATGTTAAAGACTTGATAGAAGATTTGTCAAGAACTACCAATAAGCATACATTGGTTGAAAAACTATTGCCCACAGGAGTAGTTTTTGGGGATAAAGAACGTATAGGGCAGGTAGTTACTAATTTAATCACCAACGCTATTAAGTACTCGCCTCATGCTGATCAAATAATTATATATACTGATGTTAAAGACAATGAGTTAACACTATGTGTGCAGGATTTTGGTATAGGTATATCTAAAGATAATCTAAATAAAGTTTTTGAACAGTTTTACCGGGTAAGCGGCCATATGCAGCATACTTTTCCGGGATTAGGATTGGGCTTATATATATCTTCAGAAATTATAAAGCGCGAAGGCGGACGGATTTGGGTAACCAGTGAAGAAGGAAAAGGTTCCACTTTTTGCTTTGCCTTACCACTAAAAAAAGCTGGCAGTTAATTATTATACTTGTATAACCAATTGCTCCAAGCCATGAAAAAATTTACCGTCGGTATTAGCCTGATGCTATCAATTATACATTTATCAAGCAGTGCCCAAAATCAACCGGTTAGAATATCCAAAGCGCCCCAAATTAAGCAGTTTGACAAACTTAAAGGAGGGCAATATCACGTGTTTGTTGGTGGAAAGATGTTTGCCAGTTTTTTTTATGGCAGTAACATAGAAAAACCCGTTCTATATCCTATAAAAGCAGCTAACGGCACAACAATTACACGAAACTTTCCGGCTGGATTTAATCCTATAGATCCTTTGGAGCCAACGGATCATCCGCATCATATTGGCTTATGGTTCAATTATGAAAATGTGAACGGATTGGATTTCTGGAATAATTCGGAGGCTATCCCTCAAGATAAAAAAAGCCAATACGGTTGGATTAAGACTGACCGTATCTTAAAAGCAGAGGGTGGAAAAACTAAAGGCACCATAGCTTATCACGCCAACTGGACAAACCAGGCAAATGATATACTACTGGAAGAAACTACCAGTTTAGAATTTAGCGGAACTACGAATACCCGTATTATTGACCGGGTTACTACCTTAAAGGCAAATACTTTGGTAGATTTTAAGGATGCAAAAGACGGTATGTTGGGAATTAGGTTGGCGCATGCTTTACAAATACCTACTACCAAAGATGAAACATTTACCGACAGCAAAGGAATTGTTACCGTTGTTAAGGGTGGTACGGATAAAATACCCAATGGAAACTACCTAACCAGCGAAGGTAAGCAAGGTGACGCGGCCTGGAGTACACGTGGTAAATGGTGTATGATATATGGAAAAATGGGGGCCGATTCTATCAGCATAGCTATAATTGATAATCCTAAAAATATCAATTATCCCACTTTTTGGCATGCACGTGGCTATGGCTTATTTGCCGCTAATCCGTTAGGCGAAAAGATATTTACTAACGGCAAAAGCGAAAAGAATTTAAAATTGCAAAAAGGCGAATCTGTAACTTTTAGATATCGTATTGTGGTTAATAATGGTAAAAATAAACTTAGTGTTAGCCAACTTGATAAGTTGGCTGATCAGTTTGCGATGAGCAAAAACTAAATATGATAGCCCTCTAACTGGTCGGCAACCATATGCAGCAATCCTTCATCTACCACGCCCGGGTTTTTGCATATGTGTAAAATTTTATGGTTATCAGGTTCAAAGCTGCCAATAAATAAGCCATCGTTATAAACTTCGTATTTGCATTGCTCATCGGCATGGTGCATATAATCACGCACTTCTAAATGATAGTTTTGCTTATTGTGGGTAACTGATATTTCAAATTTTTCCATGGTATAAACTTGTTTAGGTAATAACCATCTTGCAAAGGTATTGTTGTGGCTATTCTACTTATAGCTATTGTAAATTATCAACATATTTCTGAATTACTTGCTTATCTGCTGTTGTTTTAGCTAAAGTTAATGCGGTTAAAAAATGTTCTTTAGCTTTTTTGGGGTTGATGCGCTTATAAAGTTCGCCAAGTAAGGAAAAATAAAAAGGATTATTAACAAGGTTTAATGTTTCGGCTTCTTTAATGGCCATAGCGTTACCCTTAACCTTGGCAAGTGCATAGGTTCTGTTTAGCGCAGCAATAGGCGAATATTCGATAATTAACAACTTATTGTATAACTGTAATATGCTATCCCATTTTTCAGTAGTATCTGTTTTATTTGTGAGCCAGTAAGCAATGCTTGCTTCTAAATGATACGTGGTCAAGGTATCCCCACCCGATGCCTGGTGAAGATGGTACGCGCCCTTGTATATCAATTCCTGGTTCCATAATGTTTCGTCTTGCTCATGGTATAAAACTAATTGGCCATTATCGTTTTTACGAGCCCCAAATCGCGAAGCGTGAAAGCACATTAACGCAAACAAGGCATTTACTGCTGGAGTGTTTGTTGGGGGATATTCTATAAGCATATAAGTTAGCCGCATTGCTTCAAGGCACAGTTCATCTCTTAATACAACATCATTGCTTTCAGAATAGTACCCCTCATTATATAATAAATACAGGGTAGTTAATACGGTTGATAATCTATTGTTTATATCTTTTTGAGCAGGGAATTCGATCTTTACTTTTTCGGTGCGTAATTTTTCTTTAGCTCTGAATAGACGCTTATTAATAGTTTCTTTATTAGATAAAAAAGCATTGGCAATTTCATCAATCCCAAAGCCGCAAAGTATACGTAAAGCCAAACCAATTTGTGCCTCAATAGCAATAGAAGGATGGCATATTGCAAACAACATCTGCAACTGGCTATCAGCTATATTTTTTTCAGATAGGTCAATTTCTACCTCATGAATAGTAGGGGATGAATCAGTTAATACCGGATTTATTTTTTCAGTAAAGACCTTACTGCGACTAATATGATTTTTGACTTTGTTTTTAGCAACGACGTATAGCCAAGCAGTAGGGTTTTGCGGTGTGCCCTTATATGGCCAGTTCTCTAATGCTGCTAAGAAGGTTTCCGCAGCAATATCCTCTGCCAGATCTATATGGTCAATACCCATTACTTTGCACAGAACAGCCGTAATCTTGCTGGCTTCTGTCCTAAATAGGTGTGGTATGAGTTGTTGGTGATCCATAATAAATTGCCCCTCAAAATAAATGAGGGGCATTGATATTGCTAGCTTTTATGAGAAATTTCCCTCACTTCAACACTATTGCCATCGCCTTGCAAAACAGGGCTGCCTTTTGCAAATTCAACCGCCTCGTCAACGTTATTGGCTTTAACAATGATGTAGCCACCAATAGTTTCTTTTATCTCACCAAATGGCCCGTTGGTTACCACGTTGTTGTGCCACACTACTTTTGCATCATCAAAAGGTAACCCATTGCCAGCAACAAATTGGTTTTTAGCGGCTATGCCACCTATCCAATCCATAGTTTGTTTCATCCAAACTTGTATTTGTTCTGGTGATGCTACTTTCATTCCATCCTCGTGCCTGAAAATTAAAATGTACTCTTTCATCTTGCTTAAAGTTAATATTATAAAATGTATTAATTACTTTCATAACAAGTGGTATAATTAAAATTGGACAATATGGGATGAGATTTTTAACTCTTTAAATAATTTAATTAAATTCAACCTTTATTACAACCACCATGAAACCAACAAACAGAAGAAAATTTATTGCAACATCAACAGCCTTAGCTATGGGAACAGCCGCTTCAGCATTGCCTTTATCTAATAACCCTGCCGATAAATACCCGGTTGTTCACCATGTATTATTCTGGCTTAAAAATCCCGGATCAAAAGCTGATAGAGATAAATTGATAGCAGGTGTGAAAACCTTGGCTAAAATTCCAACTGTGCGCGAGTTAAGGGTAGGGGTGGTAGCCAGTACCGAAAAGCGTGATGTGGTTGATAATAGCTGGGGGGTGTCTGAATTAATGTTTTTTAGTGACTTGGCGGGCCAGCAAGCCTACCAAGATCATCCTATACACACAAAATTTGTCGAAGCTTGCAGCCCGCTTTGGGACAAGGTGATTGTATATGATGCTATTGAAGCTTCATAAAAGCTTTATGTAACGGATGTATTACAAAATCACAAACATATTTGCATATTTGTTGATTATATAGCATATGCGCATAGAAGACGATATACAGAGTACAAAGTTTGAAGATAATTTTCAAAAGGTAGCTATCAATATTGCTTATACCGATGGCTGGCTGCAAAATAATTTTAGGGCACATTTTGAAAAGTATAATCTTACTAGCCAGCAATTTAATGTGTTACGAATACTAAGGGGACAATATCCAAAACCTGCCACAGTAAATCTGTTAAAGGAGCGGATGATAGATAAAATGTCTGATGCTTCACGCATTGTTGACAGGTTGGTGCAAAAGGAGTTGGTATCGCGCTGCACCAATACGAAGGACCGCCGTGCGGTTGATGTACGCATCAGCGATAAAGGTTTGGATATCCTGTCAAAAATGGATGCAGAGTTTAAAGTGAAGGATATTCTGCAAAAAAACTTAACCGCCGAAGAGGCAGCTACTTTAAGCGATCTGTTAGATAAGTTAAGAGGATAATTACATTTCCGCCAAAAAAGCAGCCAAGGCTATACCAATACCTAATAACACTGCAGTGAGTTTACGAATGGTAAACTTATGGTCAGAGCTTGATTCAAACAATATAGTGGTTGATATATGTAAAAATATACCGATAACTACCCCCATTATCCGGTTAAAATATTGCTGTAGGTTGCCTATACCACCATTACTTAAAGTCATGCTGAAATAGTATCCTAATGGCGACATTGCTGCAAACAGTAAAACATAAAGTATAGTGTTGTTTCGGCTTTGATGATTAGCTAAAAAAACAGTTCCTAATGCAAATGCGGCAGGTATATGGTGCAGGCCGATACCGAAAACCAACTCATTTTGATAACCTTGGGCAAGCGGCATTCCCTCTAAAAAAGCATGCAGGCATAAACTCACCATAATGCCTAATGGAAATATAGCATGCGTAGCCGAGGGCTTGTGCATGTGCCCATGCTCAATACCCTGCGAAAATTGCTCTAATATTATCTGGAATAAAAATCCCACTAAAATAAAAACACCAACCAGGTTGTCGCCACCATGGTAAGCATCAGGTATTAAATGCAAAACGGTAATAGCAAATAGGTAAGCCCCGCTAAATGATAGTACCAGTTTTAGGGTTTTATGGTTATCCCCCTTAAATAAAAAAACAGATGTTCCGCCAAAGAAGGCACAGGCAAATAAAAATATGATTTTCCAGATCTCCATTAAAAATTGGGTTGTAATTTTTTAAACAAAAAGGCAAATGCGCTGCCAATTAATATACCGTAAATTGCGCCACCCAACACATCAAAAGGATAATGTACACCTACATATACCTGGGCAAAACATATTACTGCTGCCCATAAGGTTGCCCATAAGGCTATCCAAGGCCATTTTTTATAAAATACTAATATTAAAAAAGCCGCCATTGCAAAATGATCAGTAGCATGGGTAGATGGGAAGCTAAAGCCCGTTCCGCAATCTACACGGTTAATATCGGTATCGCCCAATGTAACTTCATTGCAGGGCCGTGTACGTTTAACAGTTTTTTTTATTAAAGTGGCACTGGTAAAATCAGCTACTCCGGCTGTTAAGGCTAAAAGCAGTATGATAATTGCGCCAACCTTTTTATATCGCCATAGGCAAAAGCCTATAATAAAAACATATAAGGGTATCCAAACACGTGGATTACGTAGGTAAGGCATAATCCAGTCGAAAAATGCATTACCCATGTCATGGTTAATGAAATAAAATAGATGCCTATCAAATTGTAAAAGGGCTTCGGGCATTAGATAACTATTATTAATATTTCTGTCATCTTGAATATAGTGCGAAATCTATACATATGCTACAAACGTGTGTATAGATTTCTCCCGTTGGTCGAAATGACAAAGTGGTAAAATAAACCACCCCCAAACTTAAGGCTTTTATTAATTTTTATGCTCAGGTTTTTGTCATTAAAAAAGTCGGGTAACATTGTTATCAGTTTAATAATTATTTTTGCACGCAAAACAATCACTACTTTGACACTTATAAAATCAATTTCGGGAATAAGAGGCACTATTGGCGGTGCCGCCGGCGATGGACTTACGCCGATGGATATTGTAAAATTTACTTCGGCATTTGGTACATGGGCCATACAAAAAGCCGGAATCAAGAAAATAGTACTGGGTCGCGATGCGCGTATATCAGGCAGCATGGTAAATAACCTGGTTACAGGTACTTTACAGGGCCTTGGGATAGATGTAATTGACTTAGGGCTATCTACTACCCCAACCGTTGAAATTGCCGTACCATTGGAAAAAGCAGCCGGAGGTATCATACTTACCGCCAGTCATAATCCAAAACAATGGAACGCGCTAAAACTATTAAATGCCAAAGGCGAGTTTATTAGCGATACTGATGGTAAAGAAGTATTGGATATAGCCGAAAGCAGCAGTTTTACTTATGCTGATGTGAATGATTTGGGTAAGGTAACATTTGACGATAGCTATATGCAAAAGCATATAGGCCAGATACTGGCCCTGCCACTGGTTGATGTTGACGCTATTGCCAAAGCTGATTTTAAGATTGTTATAGATTGTGTTAATTCAACAGGTGGTATTTTTGTACCTGCTTTATTGAGCGCCTTGGGTGTAAAAACTGTACATAAATTATTTTGTGAGCCCGATGGCGAGTTCCCACATAACCCCGAGCCACTACCCGAGAACTTAACCGCATTATCAAAAGAAGTTATAGCTAAAAACGCCAGCTTAGGTATTGCTGTTGATCCGGATGTTGACCGTTTATGTTTTGTTAGCGAAGACGGTAATATGTTTGGCGAGGAATATACATTGGTTGCAGTGGCCGATTACGTCATGAAAAACACCAAAGGCAATACAGTATCTAACCTATCATCAACACGTGCTTTGCGCGATGTTACAGAAAGTGCAGGTGGAGTGTATCATGCTGCTGCGGTAGGCGAAGTTAATGTAGTTAACCAAATGAAAGCTGTAAATGCCATTATTGGCGGCGAAGGCAATGGCGGGGTTATTTATCCTGAATTGCATTATGGCCGCGATGCTTTGGTGGGTATAGCCTTGTTTTTAACGCATTTAGCTAAGTATGGTAAATCGATATCTAATTTGAGGAGTTCATATCCGAATTACTTTATCTCCAAAAATAAAATAACGCTTACTCCAGAAATGGATATTGACGCGTTGCTGGCTAAGGTAGAAGAAAAATATCAGGCGCAGCCACACTCTACCATTGATGGGTTAAAGATTGAGTTTGATAAGCAATGGGTACACCTGCGTAGGTCAAATACTGAACCTATAATTCGTATCTATTCTGAAGCTGATTCAGAAACTGCGGCTAATGGTTTGGCTAATAAGATCATTGGGGATATAAAGGAAATTTTGCAATTGAGTTAGGATTTGGTCCGGAAGTCGGAAAGACCGAAAGTCCGGAAGAAATCACTAATTCACTAAATCAATAATAAACCATGCGTGTTTACCTCGATAATGCTGCTACTACACCACTTGATCCTGAAGTGATGCAGCAGATGTGCGCCGTGATGGAGAGTACTTATGGTAATCCGTCATCTATACACGCGCATGGCCGCGAGGCAAGAACGGTGATTGAGAAGGCCCGAAAGACTATAGCTAATCTGTTGCATACATCGCCTGCTGAAATATTTTTTACCAGTAGCGGCACCGAGGCTGATAATACAGCTATAAGGTGCGGCATAATTGATAATAACATATCCCACGCAATTTCAACCCGTATTGAACACCATGCTGTTGTGCATACGCTGGAGGCTATGGAGAAGGCCGGTGCAATCAAATTAAGTTTTGTTGATGTTGATAGTAGGGGTAACATCAATTATAAGCACCTGGAACAGCTATTGCAGGATAACGAGCGCAGCTTTGTATCATTAATGCATGCCAATAATGAGATCGGTACTATTAACGATATTGAACGGATAGGAGATATGTGCGAGCAATATAACGCCATTTTTCATTGCGATACGGTACAAACCATGGGACATTACCCGCATGACCTAAGCAAGCTAAAAGTTCATTTTTTGGTATGTGCCGCACATAAGTTTCATGGTCCAAAGGGCGTAGGCTTTTTACATGTAAGCCATAAAATAAAAATAAAGCCATTCATATACGGCGGTGCGCAAGAGCGTAACCAGCGTGGAGGTACGGAAAATGTTTATGGCATTACCGGGCTTGCCAAAGCAATTGAGCTTGCTTATGCCAATATGGATGAGCACGCGCAATATATTCAGGGTTTAAAAACCTATATGCAGCAGCAGTTGGAGCAGCATATAGCTGGTGTTGAGTTCAATGGCGAAACCGACCCAGACAAAAGCTTGTATACTGTCCTAAACGCATCTTTTCCGGATACAGAAATAGCCGACATGCTGTTGTTTAATTTAGACATAGCCGGTATATCGGCATCAGGCGGCAGCGCATGTAGCTCGGGTACTGATATTGGTTCGCACGTGTTAACCGGCATCGGTGCAAGTACCACAAGGCCATCTGTAAGGTTCTCATTTTCAAAATACAATACTAAAGATGAGATTGATTATGTGGTAGCAAATCTTCGCGAATTCTTCCCTTTGAAAGTGTAATTATTACACGATAAAATATTTCTTTTATCGAAATTTATTTAAGTTTTTGGCATGGTTATCGTAGTTGTACTAATACAACTAAATATGAGACCTATGGAAACTAATAATCAAAATTTCGGCAACAGTAACCGCCCGGATGAAACTCCTGAAAGGAGACAATCAGAACAAGAAGGTTCAGGATATTCACCACAAAGAGAGCAACAACAACATAATAGCGGTAATGATGCTTCATATAGTGAGCAAACCGATGTAACCCCACCAAATGAACATGAGTTCCCGGCAGAAGGACCTGCAAGAGCAGATTTTTCAAACCGCCCTCACGGACGCACAACTGCCCGTATGGTAGGCCACGAGCCGGGTACTGAAGGTAATATCTAAAGAATTTATCAATTAAATTTTAATCCTATAAAGGCTTTCATTTATTGGAGGCCTTTATAATTAAACCTAATGTTATGGAAAATTATAATGAAACTTCCGGAAACGGTAATCGTCAAAATGACCAGATGGACCCACAAAGGGCCAACAGAAATCAATTTAGAAATGATCAGGAAAACCAATCACAATCAAATGAGGATTCATTTCAGCAAGAAGGCCAAAATGATCGTGTAGATCAACAATGGTCAAACAAAAATCAAGAACAAAATAACCAGGAAAGCCAATCGCAATTCGACAGTGATTTATCTCAGCAAGAGGGTCAAAATGATCAATGGTCAAACAGAAATCAAAATCAAAGCGACCAGGAAAATCAATCTCAGTTGAATAGTGATTCAAATCAGCAAGAAGGACAGGCAGATCAAATGGCTCAACAATGGCCAAATAGGGATCAAAACAGAAGTGATCAGGAAAGCCAGTCAGAGTTAAACAGATCATATCAGCAAGAAGGCCAAAATGATCGTGTAGACCAGCAATGGACCAACCGCAATCAA
>CAZTAU010000041.1:28979-32744 GCA_964611565.1 uncultured Mucilaginibacter sp.
TCAGCAAGAAGGCCAAAATGATCGTGTAGACCAGCAATGGACCAACCGCAATCAAAACCAAAACAACCAGGAAAGTCAATCGCAAAATAATAATATGTCGCAACAGGAAGGGCAAACTAAACGACCTGTTTATATTAAAGATATGCCCGAAATTAAGCCAGAAACCAACCAGGGTGGCATATAATATTTTTAATGCAAAGCCATCTAATGATGGCTTTGCTTATTGCAAACAATCATTATCTATATATTAATAAATGCAACTATGAAAAACGCAAATCAATTTGAAAATGAGCAGGAGTTTGGTCGGGATGATCTTTCGGCTACAGAATTAACTGCAGGCCCCGATAATTTATTAGATGATGATTTGGAGGGAGAAGATACAGGATCAATTGATACTGATTATGCTACTGAAAACCTTGACTCAGAGGACGATGAATTATTAGTTGATGACGATGACTTGGGTGCCGCTACCGGCGACAATATGGATGACGATCCGGATTTTTCAGGACGCGATGACTCATAAAGCAAAAGGCTCCGAATGTTCTTCGGAGCCTTTTGCTTTTTTTACTTATTTGGTTAATTCTTCATCATCTTTAAAAACGATGATAATTCTTCTTTCATTTCTCTACGGTCAACTATAAAATCAAGGAAACCATGTTCCTGCACAAATTCGGCAGTTTGGAAACCTTTAGGCAAATCTTTCTTAATAGTCTCTTTAATTACACGCGGTCCTGCAAAGCCAATTAAGCTGCCCGGCTCGGCAATATTAATATCTCCCAGCATAGCGTACGATGCAGTTACGCCACCGGTTGTAGGATCGGTCAGTAAAGATATATAAGGTATTTTAGCTTGTGCCAGTAAAGCCAGTTTAGCCGATGTTTTAGCCATTTGCATTAATGAAAATGCAGCCTCCATCATACGCGCACCGCCTGATTTTGATATCATTAAAAACGGAATCTTATTGGCTATAGAATGATCAATAGCACGGGCAATTTTTTCACCTACTACTGATCCCATTGATCCGCCTATAAAGCTAAAATCCATACAGGCAATAACCAGGTCCTGCTCATTTATTTTGCCCACACCTACGCGTAACGCATCTTTTAACCCGGTTTTAAACTGTGTTTCTGTTATACGCTCGGTATATTTTTTGGTATCTGTAAAGCTTAAAGGGTCGCCTGATGTCAGATCGGCAAAAAGCTCTGTAAATTCATTGTTATCAAACAGAACAGAAAAATATTCTTTTGAACCAATACGCAGGTGGTAACCGCAGTAATGGCATACATATTGATTTTCGACCTGTTCAGAATAGTGAAGGGGTTTTTTACATTGAGGGCATTTGTTCCAGATCCCATCGGGGGTTTCCTTCTTCTCCTCAGTAGTCGTAATTATCCCTTTAATTTCTCGTTTAAACCACGCCATATCTATATCTAGCTCTTTCAATTAAATGCAAAGAAACAAAAAAAGTTTGTAAGGGTATAAAAATTAGTAGAGTTGTAAATATTACAACAGCTTTTAAATAGTGTTAAGTTTACAATAACTACTAACTTTTTTCGGCTTAAAACAAGGAAAATTAGTAACTTCGGGTCGCAAATTAAAATTCATGGATTTAAAAAATTATAAAGGCGTTCTGCATGGCGATCAAGTGCAGGAGCTATTTGAAGCAGCAAAAAAACACCAGTTTGCTATACCGGGTGTAAATATCATAGGTACCAACTCTTTAAACGCAGTTTTAGAGACGGCTAAAGCGGTTAACTCGCCCGTTATTGTACAATTATCAAATGGTGGCGCGCAGTTTTACGCGGGTAAGTCATTAGATAATTCAAAACTACAGGCTTGTATTTTAGGTTGCGTATCTGCTGCAAGGCACGTACATCTATTAGCCGAGCATTACGGTGTAGCTGTAATTTTGCATACCGACCATGCCGCTAAAAAACTATTACCATGGATCGACGGTTTATTAGAGCATGGGGAGAAATTCTTTGCAGAAACAGGTAAACCATTATTCTCTTCACATATGCTTGACTTATCTGAAGAGCCTTTAGAGGAAAATATTGAAATATGTGTTCAGTACCTTGAGCGTATGGCCAAATTAGGCATGACGCTGGAAATAGAGTTAGGTGTTACAGGTGGTGAAGAAGATGGTGTAGACAACAGCGATGTTGATAGCTCACGCTTATATACTCAGCCCGAAGAGGTTTCATACTCATACGAGCATTTATTAAAAGTAAGCCCGCGCTTTACCGTTGCTGCTGCTTTTGGTAACGTACATGGCGTTTATAAACCGGGTAACGTAAAGTTAGAGCCAAAAATATTACACAACTCGCAAGAGTATGTTAAAAAGAAATTTAATTTAACTGCCGAAAAGCCAATCAACTTTGTATTTCACGGTGGGTCGGGTTCAAGCCAGGAAGAAATACGCGAAGCTATAAGCTATGGCGCTATCAAAATGAATATTGATACTGATATGCAATGGGCATTTTGGGAAGGTGTAAAGGACTTTTATCTTTCAAAAGAAGCCTATTTGCAAGATCAGATAGGTAACCCTGAAGGTGAAGATTCTCCAAACAAAAAATACTACGATCCACGTGTTTGGTTACGTAAGGGCGAAGAGAACTTTGTAAAAAGATTAACCGCTGCGTTTGAAGATCTGAACTGCTTGAACGTTAACGATAAACTGTAAACTTCGATCCTCGATCATATAAAGCGTCAATGTGAAACATTGGCGCTTTTTTTTGGTTTAAAAATCAATATATTTATTGCTATGGCTAAGAAAAAGAGTAATTTTTTTGAAAGATTTTCCAATTGGGCAACAAATGCAACAGGTAGCTCACCGGCATTTTTTTCTGCGATCTCTATTATAATTATATGGCTGGTTACAGGGCCGATATTTGATTATTCAGATACCTGGCAATTGATCATTAATACAGGTACAACCATTGTTACTTTTTTGATGGTATTTCTGATCCAGAAATCGCAAAATAAAGATTCAAAAGCTGTGCATTTAAAGCTAAATGAATTATTAGCTTCGCACGAGGGTGCCAGTAACCGTATGGTAGATATTGAAGATCTGACTGAAGAGGAATTGGACCATCTACACCGGTTTTACGTAGAATTATCAGATTTGGCCGAAAGGGAAGATGATCTAACCTGTACGCATTCTATTGATGCTGCGCAGGAAAATCATAATACCAAACTCACAGGTCTTAAATCAAAGGCTCATTATGCTAATGCTAAATCTAAAAAAGATTCAGGTAAACAAAGTAAGTGACCCCGATCAACTTGAGCGTGTTTTTGCTATTAGAAGACAGGTTTTTGTTGTCGAGCAAAATTGCCCCCCTGAATTGGAGTGGGAGTTTGAAGATGAATCCATCCATTTTCTGGCAACAATTAATGATATATCTGCCGGAGCTGCACGCTGGCGCAAAACTGATAAAGGTTATAAGCTGGAACGGTTTGCTGTATTAGCTGAATTTAGAGGTATGGGAGTAGGGCAGGAATTAGTAAAAGCCGTGTTGGCTGATTTACCTGATGACGCAACGTACGTTTACCTGCACGCTCAAATACAAGCCATTGGGCTATATCAAAAACTCGGCTTTGAAATTACAGGGCGCGAATTTGAAGAAGCCGGTATAAGACATTATAAAATGGTGCTGAAACGGCGTTAATCAATTTCCGAGGTCTGCACGTCCTTCTTCACCAATTCCTCTCTTTTAAATTTGCGTATTATAAGCCTGCTGCCGCCATTATTATTCATGTAGCTGG
>CAZTAU010000042.1:0-32421 GCA_964611565.1 uncultured Mucilaginibacter sp.
TGCGCAAAATAGCCTGCAGATTGCTGATGTTGTTAGGTTCATCATCAATAATTACACAAGCTATTTCCATGGCGTTAAAATTAGTCATATCAAACCCAATTGGTTAAAGTAATGGTAATAATTGTACCGTTGGCGCTACTATCTGTAATTAATTGTATGGGCTGATCTTTATAGATACTGTTCAGTAATGCTATACGTTCGTGGCTAAGTTTTAGGCCAAATCCATTACTGTTAACAGTCGCGGTATCAAAGCCCGGGCCATTATCTGCTACGGTTAATACCACATCTTTATCTTGTTTGGATATGCCTACATTGATCATCCCTTTATTTTGCAGGGTGCTTACCCCATGTTTGGCAGCGTTTTCAATAAATGGCTGTAACAGCATAGCCGGAATTTCGGTATTTGCTTTATTAATATCCGCGCTGACATCTACCGTATAATCAAATCCAAAACGAAGCTGCTCCATTTGTAAATAATCGGTAATGATAGCCAACTCATCCTCTAAACTAATTAGTTCCTGCACGCTACTGTTCAATACATGCCGGGTTAGGTCGGCAAACTTGCTTAGGTAATGGTTGGCCCCTGCTGCATCATCATGGTTCATTAAGTTTTGAATAGATGTTAACGCGTTGAACATAAAATGCGGATTGAGCTGTGAGCGCACCGACTTTAGTTGAATATTGGCCATCGCCCGCGCACGTTCGGCCAGGCGAAGTTTTCGTTTATTGTAAAGATAGTAACCACCAAAGCAAAGGATTACAAATGCTAACCCTCCACCAACGTAAGGCAGGATTTGCTTGATGCTGTACTTTTGCAATAAAGGCAAAGAGGGTAACACCTCAAAGGGTATACGTAATGCGGGTGAGGTATCATCCGGGTTTGCTGATTTGATAACCAACTCATATTTGCCGGGTTTGCTGTAATGTTCGTTATTAAAATTGTACACACCTTCATGAATATCCATAACGAATACTTTCTTGGCTGAGGCTTTTTCTCCGGGTAGCTTTTTTGTAAGGTAAAAGTAATAGGGTACCTGACCACGGTTTTCTACACTTATAGGTAAGTTAACCAAATCGCCAATCCTAAACTTTAAATCAAGCGGTGCATGGGTTACAGGGTCAAAACGTGTTGCCATGTGGTGTCTATTTATATTAGTATCGGCTATAACTGTGTATTCCCCGCCTTGTTTATAAAACCCTATTTCCGAGATTGTCGTTCTATAATTAGATTTCCATTCAAAATAAACACCCTCTCTTATGCTATAATCTTTAATGTTTATCACCTCAATAAATAGTTGTTTACCCAAAGCTTTAAATTTTCCTATCATGCCATAGGGCTCTTTGGCACCATAGTTTTGTGCCAGTTTAGGTTTGCTCCATGGCACAATTTCCACGTTATTATTCAATACTACATGATAGCGGAAATCATTAACATTATTTTTATTGATACCCATGGCCAATACAATTGCTTCTGAGTTATTAGTGATGGTATAGACCCTATCAGTTAACGACTCCTGTTGATAATATTGCAGTTTTGGATCAAGCTTTACACCTATAAGCACCTTTGACACTTGGTTTTCTAAATAAGATCCTAAGTTGTTTGTTTTTAGAACAGAATCGCGATAGGGCTCTCTCTTAACAGACTTAAAAGCTTTAAATACGGTATATATGGCCGTATCGGATATATATAAGTCATCAGGACCATCCCAAAAAGATGGTACCGAGCTGCTTTTAAAAACTATGTTTTTACCAAATGGCGCATAGCGGCTGTCGATCTCTTGTGCAAGGCATTGAAATACAGTTAACAATAATGCGATAAGTACAACTGGCTTTTTCATGTTCGGATTGATTAAATTAATAAATAATATCTAATCTCCCCCAAATAATAAACGGGCACAACCCATATTGAGTAATCGGCGGTAAAGACTGAGTAATGGGTAAAACAGCGTTATTAATAAAAAAGCCCCTTCATATAGAAGAGGCTTGAAATTAATAAAAGGGAAAGAGTTATTTTTGTTTCTTCGGCCCGAAATCAAACATCCTTGAAATTGTAAAACCTAAGCGGTACTGACCCTGCGAGAATCGGAATGCCGGGTTGCTTAAATAATTGATACCTGATATAGCATTAGTGTTAGTTACGTTTATAGTAAATACGTGCCCACCGGTTTCCATCTCTAATCCCACCCCTATGGGGTCCTGGAAATTTATATTATTGTTCCGCAGATCAGAGAATGTGTGCGCATAATCCAACAATACACCCATGCGTTTGCTTAATTTAATACGTGCACCAGCCTGTAGGGCAAAAAATTGCTGCTCGCTTCCGGGCATTAATGGGTAGGGGGTGTTGTTACGCACAAAAGTTGATGATAACTGCAAGGATAGTCCGGGTGAAAATTTACGGGCTATGGCTGCCTGCAATAAATAAGATGCCCTGCCCTCAAAAGTTTGAAAGTTACCGTATGGGCGTACACCTGCTTCGCCTATCAACGTTAATGCAAATGGCAATCGGTTATCAGATGTTTGTTGTACTACGGCATACTTTAATCCTAATTGTAATAACTGCCCAATAGTACTTCGGCCAAAGTCAATGTTCAACTTGTCGCTTAATCCATATTCAAAGCCAAAGTATACATCGTTAACCCTATCCAATCCAAATGCGGTTTGAGGGCCACCAAGGTTTCCCGCAATATCACCAAAGCGGTGGATGATCAAAAAGTTTAAATTTTGCTTTTTTATCATTTCGGTAGTGCGCTGGCTTATCAGGCGGCTGGCTTTAAATATTACTACGCGGTCTGCTGTTTCCGGTGCCTCCATGGCTTTTAAAAGTGACTCGGTAGATTGGGCTTTAAGGCTAACAACTATAGCCAGCAGGGCAAATAATATAAGAGTATGTTTTAGGGCGGTTTTCATAATTGTATAGTTTATGTGGTTGATCTATGATTTTTTTACCGGGGTATAAGTTGCCGATACATTCATTTTTATGGTTTCGGCAATGTTGTGAAATACAATTTTTGGGATGTCAATACGGTGGTCCACGCATTTAACCATAAATTCTGAAGCCATGGTTATATTGCCATTATTTATAATGATGCTGCCGGGGATGGTACGCGTTTGTTTAACACCATGTATATCCAATTCGCCGGTTACGGTTACCGGGTAACTGCCATTTTTAGTCACATCAATTGGCTGTTGTACCTTTCCTTTAAAGGTGGCTTTAGGGTATTTATCACTCTCCATATAGTCGCTGTTAAAATGCTCCTGCATTAGTGATTTTTTAAATCGGAACGAGCTTATTTTAACACTAAATACCAACTCGCCGGTTGTGGCATTATAAACCGATGTACCCGTTGAGGTATTAGCGGCTATGTCTTCCAGCGGAGCAGATGAGAACAGGCTGATATTGGCATTTTTACAGGTGTATAGATCCTGCGCTTGCAGGGTATAAACATTCATCCAGGCAAATAAAAAAATTAGGAGGTGTTTCATATACTATGGTTTTGTTAATGAATTGATGTTCAAGCTTAAACCTATAGCTACCCCGGCCGATTGCAGCCTTACCTGGCTGGCTCCAACCTCGCCTAACGGAAGCTTAAAATATGGCTGTACGCTTATCCCAACTTTGGCATTAACCTGCCTTGTATACGTAGCCTGCAAATTCATAACACCAAACAAATATTTTCCGGGTGATGCTACGCTGTAACCGCGGGGCACTCTGGCTGTAGGATCAGCATACTCATAAGCGTAACTTTCCTTTAACATGATATATGATGATAAGCCTGTACCAATGCTGAGTTTATTTCGGTTTTTATTGAAAAGTTGGTAATCAATATTAAGCGGGATATCCAGCATACGGCAATCTGCTAATACATTTATTGGATTAGCCTTAAAGGAATATCCACTACTATAAGTTGAGCCACTATTTTGGTAACCATTAAAAGGGGTATTGTAAGGTTTATATGAATAAGCCACCCCGGTAGTAACCGTTAACTTATTAATACCTATTGAAAACAATAGCCCTACGTTAGTTCCGGTTTTGCTTTGCTGAAATGAGTTTACGCCATTAATATCAGGCGCGCCAATAATTGTTAAAGCATACTGCGGGAGGTTGAGGCTGGACGTGGCTGTAACTTTATTTCGTTGTATGGCTAGGCTCTTGGCATAGTCATCAGTAATAATGTTCCCGGCAGAAACATTGCCGCCATGTGCTGTTGTATTTATTTTAACCCCGGTATTTATAGCCACCAATTCTGGCGAAGCGGGATTCACCAATGGCGTGTTTTGACTCGGAATAGCAACCTGAGGTCGAACAGCAAGTGTGCCACTATTTACAATATTGGGCAATTTATTAGGCTTATTTAACTTTGGTTGCTGTACCTTAATATTGCTGTTAACATCCATTGTCGGCACATTGGTAATAGGCTGTTCTTCATTATTTTTTGCAACGGGTTTATAGGTTTTTGCAGGTTGTTGTTTATTTAACTTTTGAACTTTTGCTATTTGATTTTTTTGCTTTTGGTTTTCTTCTGTTACCTGTGGTTTAAATAACCACCAGCCTAAAACTAATAAAAGTACGGCGGCCACGCCGCTAAGAACGGGTAGCCAATAAACAACCCCACGTCGTTTTTTGCCCCCGTCAAGCAATTGCTCAAGCCTGTTCCAGTCATCTTCACGGTAGGCGGGTTTTTCACCCGGTTCGCCAAGCTTCTGCCTGAAAATTTTATCTATATCCTGTTCCTCTTTCATTCTTGTATGCCATTATTATAATGTATCGGGTTGGTAGCCGCATTTATAGCTACTGCCGATGTGAAATCCATCCCCTTGTTGTAATTGATATTATCCGCAGGAGAATTTGCTGTTACTATCATTTGCTTTAACTTTTGCCTTGCTTTAAACAAGTTTGATTTTGATGTGCCTACATTAATATGCAGCATATCCGCAATTTCTTCGTGCGAGTAGCCATCAATAGCAAATAAGTTAAATACAGTGCGATAGGCTTGCGGTAATTGGTGTACCATGGATAAAAGATCCTGGTAATTTAAATTGCTATCTGTAACGGTGCCATCATTTATATGATCAGCATTTTCCAGGTCTTCTGCATATACCATTTTAAGGTTGGCACGGTAATGATCAATTGAAGCATTCATCATTATTCGCCCAAGCCAGGCTTTAAAGGGCCTGGATGCATCAAAGGTTTCTATCTTGGTAAACACCTTCATAAATCCCTGGTTCATTACTTCCGCGGCATCATCCCTGTTACCGGCATAACGTAAACATATAGCCATAGCAAAGCCATAAAATGCCTTGTAAAGCAGTTTCTGACTTTTCCTGTCATGGCTTATACAGCCTTGTAAAAGTTCATTTAATTCATCATCACCCATAGGGGTTTAGCCTGTTTAGGTATATACCGTATTACATGATTATCACGAGAGCAATGCGTAAAAGGTTGCCTGTGTATATAAATTTAATATAAGTTATTGATAGTCAGACAAATTATTGGTTTCGCTTGATGTTGTTTGTAAAAGGGTTAGGATAAAGATACTATATGCTACCCTTTTTCCTATGTTTGAGATTTCAATTATAATCATGAATAAAACTACACTTTATATTGCGGGCGCAATTATAGCAATGGTCGCCTTAACCAGTTTAACTATTAGCCAAAAGCAAAGCCCGTTGCCCGCTAACCTGGTATTACCGCAGGGATTTTCAGCCAGTATCGTGGCCGATTCGCTTGGCCCGGTTAGGCACCTGGCGGTTACAGCTAATGGCAATATTTACGTTAAGGAAAATTCTATCCGCAACCGTAAGGGTTTGTATTATTTAACAGATGCTAATAAAGACGGCTTTTTTGAAACCAAAACCGGGTTTGGCGACTACCCGGGCACCGGTATAAAAATAAAGAATGGTTATTTATATTCTTCATCAAACAGTGCTATTTATCGTTATAAACTGAACGCTAAAAATGAGGTTGTTGATATGGAGAAGCCCGAAACCCTGGTAAAAGGTTTGGTGGATAAAAGGGCCGATAATGCAAAGTCTTTTGTAATTGATGATAATAATAACCTGTATGTGGCCATAGGTTCGTACTCGGATGCTTGCCGTGCCCAGGGAACCATTGTTGGTATACCGGGTTGCCCTTTGTTAGATTCTGTAGCCGGTATATGGAAGTTTAGGGCTGATAGGTTTGATCAGACCTATGCTGATGGGGTCAGGTTTGCCACAGGCGTAAAAAACTCGGTAGGAATTGATTGGAACCCGGTATCAAAAACAGTTTTTGTGACACAACATGGCCGCAGTTTAGATAATAAATATCCGCAATACTATACCGCCCAGCAGGTGGCCCAATTACCTGCCGAAACATTATATGAATTAAAGCAAGGAGCTGATGCCGGATGGCCGTTTGCTTATTATGATCACTTTCAAGGCAAGTATATACAATCTCCTGAATATGGCGGCGATGGAAAAAGATCGCCCGATAAAAAATATCTGCCACCGTCTGTAATTATACCCGCGCATTTCGCGCCAAATGACTTGTTGTTTTATACCGGCAGGATGTTCCCTGAGCGATATCGCAATGGTGCTTTTATGGCTTTTCATGCAAAATCGCCCGAAAGGGACAAGGGTTACCTGGTAGCTTTTGTGCCATTTAAAAATGGCAAACCTTCTGGCAACTGGGAAATATTTGCCGATAATTTTTCGCCTATTGAACAAGGTAATCTTGTTTTTAAATATCGTCCGTCAGGCCTGGCCCAGGGACCAGACGGCGCTTTATATGTTGCTGATGATGTTAAGGGGGCAATATTTAAAATAACGTATGTCGCTGGCAAGCGTTAATTAAATTTCCAAAAACTCCTTTTTATAGTCTGATGGTTTTTTGTGCATTACCTCTTTAAACAGTTTGTTAAAGTTAGATAGGGTTTTAAACCCGCATTTGTTGGATATAGCCGATATGGTTTGGTCCGTTTCGGTCAATAATTTACAGGCGTGCTTAACACGCAGTTCGGTAATAAATTTTGAGAAGCCCTTGTTATGGGTTATGGAGAAATAGCGGCTAAACGATGTTGGCGTCATGTGCAGCAGCTCGGCGAGGTCATTCAGATGTATTTTTTTTTGGTAGTTTTTTAAGGCGTATTCATATACTTTATTCATGCGCGCAGTTTCATCTTCCTTAAAAGGATTGGCATACTCGGTAGTTGATATATAATGATACTCTTTGGTATGCGCAAGCAGGTTGAGTATGTTCAATAAATGTATTAAGCTATCCAGCCCGCTTAAATTTACCAGCTCCCGTAGCATTTTTATTACCTGTTGTTTGGTGTCGCCATAAAACTCCAAACCCCGCGCCGATTTTTTGAACAGCTTTTTTAGCAGCATCATTTCTTCCTTCTCCATCAGGTGATCGCCCAATAAATTCTCCTGCATGTAAACCACAATGCCGTTTACTTTAAGCGAACTTTCTTTATCAAAATAACGCTCATCGCTGCGCCATAAATGAGGAAGGTTTGATCCGGTTAGAACCAATTCATTATTGCCGAATGATTTAATACTATCACCTATAAACCGGGTGCCAGTGCCTTTAATAGTTACAAATAACTGATACTCAGAATGCGAGTGCCATATAGGGTCAAAGTGCTTTTCGGTTAACTCTTTGGCAACAAATATCTTGCTGTCTTCAATGGGCGATTTGTGCAGGGCCGACTTCATAAGTTATTATTGCATTTATTTGTGTAAATATAGCGTTACTAAGATATAATACAGTCATTAATTGATAAAAAACAAAAAGCAATATCAGGCATATTTGCTATATTCACACTAAGTATAAACCTACTTAAATAAAATTTCATGAAAAAGTATTTGGCTATTGCCGCAATTTGTATTGTGGCTATTGTTAGTTTTAAAGGAGCCTTTGTTAAAAGTGCCCCGCCGCGCCGGTTGGAGTTGTTGTTTTTGGGTCATGTGGCTAAAAACCACGATTCGGAAAAGTTGGCCGAAATTCTGTCAAAAGAATATTTTAAAAGCGGTATTAACATTACGTACACTACTAATGTTAATGATTTAAACAGCACAACGTTGCCGAAGTATGACGGCTTAATTGTTTATGCTAACTATGATAACATTACGCAGCCGCAGGCCGATGCATTGCTATCATTTGTTAAAAGTGGTAAAGGGTTTATCCCCCTACACTCTGCATCGTTTTGCTTCCGCAATAATGATGAAGTAGTTAAACTGATAGGCGGGCAATTTAAATCGCATAAAACAGGCGATTTTGATATGACCATCGTGGATAAAAAACACGAGATAACAAAAAATTTCATTCCATTTACTACCTGGGATGAAACCTATGTTCATACCAAGATTAACCCTGCAATACATGTATTAACTGAGCGTGTAGAAGGCGATCATCATGAGCCTTATACCTGGACAAATACTTATGGCAAGGGCCGTGTGTTTTATACTGCTTATGGCCATGATGTGAAAACCTTTAATAACCCGGGATTCCAAAAATTGGTTTATAACGGTATATTATGGGCAGTTGGTAAAGACGCCGCTAAGGACCTTTCTAAATTAGAGAAACCACAAGGTGTTTATACTGTAGCCGAGATTCCTAACTATGAGAAACGCGATCCTGCTCCAAAATTGCAGGCTGTAATGTCTCCAAAAGAGTCGCAGTTAATTACACAAATACCTGTTGATTTTAAATTGGAACTTTTTGCCCAGGAGCCCGACATCCAAAAACCTATTGCTATGGCATGGGATGAACGCGGACGTTTATGGGTGGTTGAAACAGTGGATTATCCTAATACCGTATTAGAAAATAAAGAGGGCGGACAGGATCGTATCAAAATATGTGAAGATACCAATGGTGATGGCAAGGCAGATAAGTTTACCATTTTTGCTGATAAGCTGAATTTACCTACCAGTATGGTGTTTGCCCGCGGTGGTGTAATAGTATCACAGGCGCCATATACCGTATTTTTAAAAGATACCAATGGCGATGATAAAGCGGATATAAGAGAAAATATTATAACAGGCTGGGGCTTTAATGATACCCACGCGGTTACTTCAAACTTGCATTATGGTTTTGATAACACCATTTGGGGTACAGTAGGTTATTCGGGCTTTAACGGAACTGTAGGCGGCAAACAAATCAGGATGAGCAATGCTGCTTACCGCTTTTCGCCTGATGGTAAATGGATGGAGCATTTAGGTAATATGAGTAATAATACATGGGGTATTGGTTTTTCTGAAGATAATGATGTGTTCATATCAACAGCCAACAACTCGCATAGCGATTATTTGGGTATTCCTTACCGTTATTTAAGCACAACAGGTGTACAGCCGGCTACTTCTATATTAAAAATTGATGGCCACTATGGCGTGCACGCGGTTACTAAAAACTTGCGCCAGGTTGACGTATTTGACGGCTTTACAGCTGCTGCGGGCCATAACTTATATACCGCCCGTAATTTTCCTAAAGAGTACTGGAACAAAATAGGTTTTGTTACCGAGCCTACTGCACGTGTAATTCACCGCGCTATTTTAGAAAAAGATGGCTCGGGCTTTAAAGAAAAAGACGGCTGGAGCTTATTGGCCAGTGCCGATGAATGGTTAGCACCGGTACATGCCGAAGTAGGTCCTGACGGGGCAGTTTGGTTTGCAGATTGGTATAACTACATCATTCAGCACAACCCGGTTCCAAAAGGATTTGAGAATGGTAAAGGTAATGCTTATGTAAACCCATTGCGCGACCGTGTCCACGGCCGTATATACCGTATAGTTTACAAAGACGCTAAGCCATCGGACATTAAAAAATTAGATAAAAATAACCCTGATGACCTGATTAAAGGTTTAAAAAGCGATAATATGTTTTGGCGAATGACCGCTCAGCGTTTAATTGTTGAGGCGGGTAATAAAGCTATCGCACCTAAACTTTATGAGTTGGTTAGAAACACAGGGGTTGATGAAATAAACATCAATGGCGGTGCTGTTCATGCCTTATGGGCTTTACAAGGCTTAGGTTTACTGGATGGTTCAAATGCCGAAGCACTTTCAGTTGCTGAAGTTGCCTTAAGGCACCCGGCACCGGGCGTGCGTAAAGCCGCTTTACAGGTATTGCCTCCAACCGAAAAAACTTCTGCGGTTATACAAAGGGCAAGTATGCTGGCCGAAACTAACTTAAACACCCGTTTAGCAGCCATATTAGCAATTGCTGATCTGCCACAAAATGATGCTTTAGGAGTAGCGTTATTAGCTGCTCAAAAGCTTCCTGAAAATGCAAACGACAAATGGATAGCTTTGGCTTTAGATGTGGCTATTGCTAAACACGTAAAAGGCGCTGCAGAGGGTATTATAGCTAATAACAAAGAAAAAGCTGAATCTGATGCCCTTGCCCGTATGCCTGCAAATAGGGTTACTACTGTGAAAATTGGCGTTATTAAAAACGAGATGAAGTTTGATATCAAAAACTTTACAGCTGCTGCCGGTAGTGTGGTTGAATTTGAGTTTACTAACCCTGATTTTATGCAGCACAATTTATTGGTACTGCAAAAAGGAAGCTTGAATAAAGTAGGCGAAGCTGCCGATAAATTGGCGCAGGACCCTAAAGGCATTGAAATGAACTATATACCAAAAATGCCTGAGGTATTATTCTCAACCAAGCTGATCAACCCTAACGAAACTATTAAAATGAGGTTTAGGGTGCCTGCAGAAGTTGGCGAGTATCCGTTTATCTGTTCATTCCCGGGTCACTGGAGGATAATGAATGGTACCATGACTGTTACGCCTGCACCGGCACGTCCGGCGAGATAATTTGATAAACCTTGTCAATTAATAAAATATGACGGCTCAAAAAAATAATACAGGAGCAGCAACCGCTGCTCCTGATATGAAAATATTTTACGCGTGTTTCATCGCGTTAGTTACCACCGCTTTTGGATTTGTGTTACGTGCAATAGTATTGCCAACCTGGGGGCATCAGTTTAATTTAACCCAAACACAGCTTGGCGAAATTTCCGGAGTAGGTTTATGGCCCTTCGCTATCAGTATTGTACTGTTCAGTTTAATAATTGATAAAATTGGTTATAAAACAGCCATGATATTTGGCGTAATTTGCCACCTTACTTCTACCACGCTTACCATTTTTGCCACCGGTTACTGGACGTTATATATCGGCACATTTATCGCTGCCCTTGGTGCGGGTACAGTAGAGGCTGTAGCCAACCCGGTAGTTGCCACTATGTTTCCTAATGATAAGGTAAAATGGCTTAGCCGCTTACACGCGGGCTGGGCAGGTGGTTTGGTATTGGGTGGTATTATGGGCCTGTTAATTGGCGAAAGTACTGCATGGGAATATAAAATAGCCTTAATATTTATACCAACAGTAATGTATGCGGTAATTACCTTCTTCTGTAAATTCCCGCTTAATGAGCGTGTGCAGGCTGGTGTATCTTACAAAGAAATGCTGCAGGAAGTTGGCGCTTTAGGTGCACTTATCATTACCGCATTAATTGTATTTCAGTTAGGTGCCGTTATTGGGTGGTCGCCAACCGTGAGTATTATAGCAACGTTGGTAATAGCTGCCGGCTTTGGTTATTATACACGCAGTTTGGGGCAGCCCTTGTTTGTGATCTTCCTTTTAATAATGATTCCGCTAGCTATTACCGAATTAGGTACGGATAGCTGGATAAGCGACTTAATGACACCCGAAACCCAAAAAATTGGCTTACAGGCAGGGTGGGTATTAGTTTATACTTCATTGATTATGCTGGTATTAAGGTTTTTTGCAGGCCCTATATCACACAAGTTCTCATCTCCGGGCTTATTGGCAGTATGTTCGGCAATAGCTATAATTGGCTTATACTTATTATCAGTTTCATCAGGAGTAATGATACTGGTGGCGGCAACTATTTACGGTATAGCCAAAACATTTTTCTGGCCCACCATGCTGGGTATGGTATCTGAGCGTTTCCCTAAAGGTGGGGCGTTAACACTTAACATTACCGGTGGCTTGGGTATGATAGCGGCGGGTGTAATTGGTGCAGGTATTTTAGGCTTTATGCAGGATAAGTCAATCGACAAAAACATAGCACAATATGACGCGGCAAATAACACGGCCATACACAGCACTTACGTAACCGATAAAAAAACAAGCGTTTTTGGCGATTACGAAGGATTGGATCAGACCAAGCTTGCTGCAGCAGGAACTGAAGAGCAGGGAGTGGTTAAAACTATACAGGATGGTGCTAAGAAGGAAGCATTAAAAAATGTGTTGATATTCCCTGTCATTATGTTTTTGAGCTTCTTAGGGCTGATATTATATTTCCGGTCAAAAGGAGGGTATAAAGTCATCCTGTTAAAACGCCAGGAAGAGGATATTATACACGTCTAACCAGCTACACAATATGTCATTACAATTAAAATTTGGTGTAAGTACCTGGTTATGGACATCGCCATTTCAAACCTCATCAATTGACGAGCTTTTTGCCAAAATAGCCGACATGGGCTATGATATAGTGGAGATTGCGGTTGAGGACCCCGATATTATAGATGGACAAAAAGTAAAGGCGGCATTAGCTACCTACGGACTTAAAGCTGTAGTATGCGGTGCATTTGGCCCTACGCGCGATTTAACCAACGAAGACCCCGCAATTCATGCCAATTGTTTTAAATACATTGAAGCGTGCATGGACCTTTGCGTTTTATGGGATACTAAGTTTTTTGCGGGCCCCATGTATTCAGCTGTTGGGAAGGCACGTATGCTGCCGCCTGAGCTACGAAAACAGGAATGGGACCTTGCGGTAAAAAATCTGAAAATTGTATGCGAGATGGCAGCATCACGTGGATTAGATATAGCCTTAGAGCCGCTTAACCGTTTTGAATCGGACCTGGTAAATACTGCTGAAGATGTGGTAAGGTTAATAAAAGATATTAATCATCCATCGGCAAAAATATTGCTGGACGGTTTCCACATGAATATTGAGGAGCCAAGTTTAGAAGCCGCCATAAAACTGGCAGGCGATAAATTAATACATGTGCAGGTAGCCGATAACTATCGCGGCACGCCGGGTACAGGACAGACTAACTGGAACGCTTATAAAACGGCGCTTACAGAGATAGGTTATAAAGGCGCCATATCCATAGAAAGCTTTACGCCACAAAATAAAGAGCTTGCACAGGCAGTATGCATCTGGCATCCGTTGGCCGAGAGCCAGGATAAATTTGCTATTGACGGCCTTGCATTTTTAAAACAATGGGCGGCGCAGCCTGCCAAAATTCAACAATACAGTTTATAATATATCATGGAGAACAAAACAATTAACATTGCTATAATCGGTTTAGGTTTCGGAGCCGAATTTATTCCAATTTACCAGCGTCATAAAAACGCTAATATGTATGCCATTTGCCAGCGCGATGAGAAAAAGCTGAACGAGGTTGGCGATGCTTTTGGCATTGAAAAAAGATACACCAATTATGATGAATTGCTGCTTGACCCGAATGTTGATGCGGTGCATATCAACACACCTATACAAAACCACGCCGAGCAATCTATCAAAGCTTTAAGGGCAGGCAAGCACGTAGCTTGTACCGTACCAATGGCTACAACAGTTGAAGAATGCCGCCAGATTGTTGAGGCAGTTCAAGAAACCGGCTTGACCTACATGATGATGGAAACCGTAGTATACAGCCGCGAGTTTTTATTTGTGAAGGAATTATATGAAAAAGGCGAGCTGGGTAAACTACAGTTCCTGCGTGCATCGCATCAGCAGGAAATGGCAGGCTGGCCGGGCTATTGGGAAGGCTTGCCGCCAATGCATTATGCTACACATTGTGTTGGCCCGGTAGTAGCTTTGGCAGGTGCCGATGCGGAGTATGTATCATGCTACGGTAGTGGTACTATTGACGAGAACCTGATCAGCAAATACGGTTCACCATTCGCTATTGAAAGCTGCCATATTAAATTTAAAGATTCAGACCTGGCTGCCGAGGTTACACGCTCATTATTTAATACCGCTCGCCAGTACCGCGAAAGCTTTGATGTGTATGGTTCAAAAAAATCATTTGAGTGGACCTTAATTGAGCATGAACCATCGGTTATCCATACCGGCGAGACTCCTGAAAAAGTAACCATACCTGATTATGCGCATTTATTACCTGAAGAGATACAGGCATTTACCACCGGTGGTGTATATGATGGCGAAAACAATCAGCACCTTTCTTTCTTGCAGGGATCGGGCCATGGTGGTTCGCACCCGCATTTGGTAAATGAGTTTTTACAGGCGTTGGTAAATAACCGTCAGCCATTCCCTAATGCGCGCCAATCGGCCAATATTACCTGCGTGGGTATTTTAGCGCACGAGTCGGCCATGAAAGGTGGTGAAAAAATTAATTTGCCTGAGTTTACGTTAACCAAGTAACCATTTAAATAAATAATTGATTGATGATTGTTGAGCCCTTTTCAATTTATTGGAAAGGGCTTTTGTTTGCAGGATGTTTTACGTGCGTAATCAAATGTTAACAATTGTTAAATTTAGGTGAGTTAATAAATTACTTATAATCAAAAAGTTATTATTGTTAACATAATCTATTATGCTGATGCATACAATTAACCCTGGGCAAATAATTAAATGGCAATGCATTATTAGTAGCTTAATTATTATTTCCCTATTAGCGGGTACCAATGCTAATTGCCAAAATAGATTAAACGGGCGGATATTTGAATATAAAACCCGTAAACATCTGCCTTACATCCGAATTGAAAATTTAAATACCTCGGCTACTGCAATATCTGATACGGCCGGAAGATTTTCTATAGCAGCAAAACCGGGCGATAAAATAAGATATTCGGGCTTAGGATATTTAGCAGACACGGTTTATTTAACCAGGGTAAAAGACACAGAGGTTTTTTTACTGGCGAACATGCTGGATGATGTAAATATAAGAAGCACCAAAATGAGCTTGGGATATTTAGGCCTTCCGCCTTTACTGGCACCATTTGGTGGTGAAACCCTTGTTTACACAACTGATAAAAATCGTGATTATGTGGGCGGTGTTACTTTAAAATTGTGGAATAAGCGAGACAAGGATAAAAGCAACAAGAATTTGGAAGAATTGCAGTTGCAGGAGAAGATAGGCCAAATATTTACTGTCCAAAACCTTAAAAATTACTTACCTATTGGCGGACAAGAAATGACCAATTTTATTATTCTTTATACACCTGATGTTAAAACCTACAATCAAATAACCAACCTGTTTTTATACCTGAACACCTGTTATAAGGAGTTTATTAAGATACCTGCAGATAAGCGTCAATCAAAAGAGTTTTTAGAATTAAACGGCCAATCAAAACAAAATTGAGCCTCTGTACGCTTTATTTAGTAATTTCGTTATTATTTGTTTGCAATTTAGCATGAAGAAAAGTTTCTCTAATTATTTTCTTTACCTCATTATAGCCTGCTCGGTTGTTATAACCTCTTGTAAAAAGGATAAGCAACCATCCGAGCCTGTAATAACCAATTATAAAACTATTGGCCTTTATCAAAAGTCAACAGTGGATAACGGTATTACCTATAAGAGAGTATTTACCGGTGTTACAGTAGGTACTTCAACGCAACCTTATCCCGCTATTTTCGATACCGGTTCAACCGGGCTAACTGTTGATGCCAGAAACCTTATACCTGCTGATAAGATAAAAGATTATGGTATAGATGTTGTCGGTGATAGTTCAATTTACAATGGCATCACAGTCACTTCATTTAAGGGTGTTATAAGTTTTGGTGGCGGGTCAACAGGTACAACACATCAGTATGGTCACTTGGCTTACGCCAGTGTAACTATAGGAGATGGTAATGGTAGCGTCAATGTTAAACGTATACCTTTTTTTCTTTATTATAAGGTAACTGATGGAAGTGGCAACAACATTTCTTTTAGTCCCCACGAAATAAATGTATTTGGTGTAGGTCCTGGGTACAGTTATGCAAACAGCGCTATTGGTAGTCCTTTAAGTTATTTCAAATTACCAACGGGGGTAACGAATGGCTTCAAATTAGCCTTGTTTAACACTCCTTTTACTTCAACTGCTGCTTATGTGCCGGGTTTGGTAACCATTGGATTAACGCCAACAGATTTAAATTCATCAGGGTTTAAAATGCACAACCTTGATAATTATCCAACCGCGGGCGGTTATTCACCAAATATAAGAGCTACTTTAACGTTTAATAATAAAACGATAAATGCCTTTTTACTATTTGATACCGGCGATCCGGCTATAACTTATTTAGCTGACCCAGTTGCTACTGGTGTAACTACACTACCCGCAGGCACCGCTGTATCATTAACCACTAATAGTGGCTTTACTTATCAGTATACTACTGCAACCAATAGTAATGTTACTCAAGTGGTAAACAGTTCAGGCGATCCCCGAAGCATATTCAGCATTGATTTTTTTGTGAAGAACCAGTATTTGTTGGATTACCAGAACCACAGGATAGGATTGAAAAACAATTGATGTTGTAATCGATTGCAATTTTAATTGTTTGTTTCTAACTTAGCACCGTGATATGCAATAGCGCATACCTAACCAATTAATAAATTTGAGCTTAGCAAGTATACTACCCCGGCCTTGCTATCGTTCTGTATTTAAATCTATATTAAATGAAAAAGTTGCTTTTTTACCTTTTGTTATTAGTAAGCTGCACCATGCAGGCCCTTGCCGAAGATGGTTATCGCCTATGGTTGCGATATGATAAAATAGCCGACAAAACTTTATATAACCAATACAGGCAATCCATTACCCAATTGGTATTTCCGGGTAATTCAGAAACCTTACAGGCCGCTCAAAAGGAGTTGGGCATGGGCTTAAATGGGCTGTTACAATTAGAGCTTCCGTTAGAAGCCAACGCTACAAAAAGCGGCGCTTTAATAGTTGGCACACCAATCACATCAAAAATTATAGCAGGGTTAAACTTGGCTGCGGCTTTAAAAACCGCCGGTAAAGAGGGCTACATTATCCGCACCGTAAACCTAAAAGGTAAACCTGCCAGGGTAATTGCTGCAAATACCGATATAGGTGTAATGTACGGGGTATTTAACTTTCTGAAACTATTACAAACCGAAAAAAGCATTAAAACCTTAGCTATAGTTGAGGCTCCAAAAATTAAAACCCGTATCAATAACCATTGGGATAATTTAGATGGCTCTGTTGAGCGTGGCTATGGGGGTAAATCTTTATGGAACTGGGCAACCCTGCCAACTATTGAGGAGCGTTATATTGATTATGCACGTGCTAATGCCTCATTAGGGATAAATGGAACAGTACTAACAAACGTAAATGCCAATGCGCAAATTTTAACCAAAGATTACCTGGTAAAAGTAGCGGCATTAGCCAAAGCCTTTAGGCCATACGGTATAAAAGTATATTTAACAGCAAGGTTTAGTGCCCCATTAGAATTAAAGGCAACCACTACTGCCGATCCACTCGACCCAGCCGTACAAAAATGGTGGAATGATAAGGTAACCGAAATATATGGCTATGTGCCTGATTTTGGCGGCTTTTTAGTTAAAGCTAATTCCGAAGGGCAGCCCGGCCCGCAAAACTATGGTCGTGGCCACATGGAGGGTGCTAATATGTTTGCTGATGCTTTGGCACCACATGGCGGTATAGTAATGTGGCGTGCATTTGTGTATGATGATAAGGTAGCTGATGACCGTACCAAGCAAGCCTATAATGAGTTTAAACCATTGGATGGTAAATTCAAAAAAAATGTATTTGTGCAGGTTAAAAATGGTCCGCTTGATTTTCAACCCCGCGAACCATTTAGTCCGTTGTTTGGTGCAATGCCAAAAACGCCGCAAATGATGGAGTTTCAGGTCACTAAAGAATATTTAGGCTGGGCAACCAACCTGGTTTACCTGGCACCAATGTGGAAGGAAACTTTAGAGTCTGACACCTATGCCAAAGGCAAAGGCTCAACTGTTGCTAAGGTAATTACCGGGCAATTAGATGGGCATACCCAATCGGGCATTGCAGGAGTAACCAATATTGGTAATGATATTAACTGGTGCGGTAACCACCTGTCGCAAGCTAACTGGTATGCTTACGGGCGGTTAGCATGGAACCCTGACTTGTCATCGGCAGCAATAGCCGACGAATGGTTGCGCATGACCTTTAACAATGATGAAACCTTTATTACGCCGGTTAAACAGATCATGCTTACCTCGCGCGAAACGGCGGTAAATTATATGACACCGCTTGGGTTAACCCATATTATGTCTCGTGGCCACCATTATGGTCCGGGCCCGTGGGTAACCGGTGGCAGGGCCGATCAAACTTCGCTTTATTTTCATAAAGCCGATGCAAAAGGTTTAGGGTTTGATCGCACCTCAAAAACAGGCAGCAATGCTGTTGGCCAATATAACTCACCGCTGCGCGAAATGTGGGATAACATTGCTACAACGCCTGAGAAAGATCTGCTATGGTTCCATCATGTACCATGGGATTATAAAATGAAATCGGGCAAAACCCTTTGGATAGAGTTAATAGAGCATTACAATAAAGGCATTGAAGGCGTTAAGCAAATGCAAAAGGTTTGGAACGCCATGGAAGGTAAAATTGATGGCGAACGTTTTAAAGATCAGCAACGTGCTTTAGCTGTGCAGTTAGAAGATGCCGAATTATGGAAAGGGGCTTGCTTAACCTACTTCCAAACGTTTTCAAAAATGCCTATCCCGGTCGAATTGGGCGTGCCAAAGCATGACTTGGACTACTATCAAAAATTAAGAGTAACCAGCGATAAAAGAAAGCTGGAAGGCGAACAATAACATAACTAAGGGCCCTTTAAGGGCCTTTTTTATTACAATGGAATAAGCTATATATTAGTTGAAAATTATATCCATGTATTTTTTCTTTTCAAAGGTCCTGCTCCAATTCATATTTCCATTTACCTGGATACTATTATTACTGATAGTTAGTTTGATCAGCAAAAATAAAAAGTACAAATACAAAAGTTTGGTAGTAGCATTGTCCTTATTAATAATATTTACTAACCCATTTTTATTTAATCAATTTGCACAAGGCTGGGATATTGCACCCTATAAACCCGATAATAAAAAATACAGCGTCGCCATTGTATTAGGTGGGTTTTCAAATGGATCTGAAAAAGGGGAGGGTTATTTTAATGCTGCGGCAGATAGGTTTATACAAGGCACAAAACTACTGTCAAGCGGGCAGGTTTCGCGTATGTTAGTTACTGGGGGTACCGGCAGTTTATTACCCGACGAGTTTAGAGAAGCCAGCTGGGTTAAAAAGCAATGGCATGAATTTAATTATCCGGATAGTATACTGTTAACTGAAAGCAATTCAAGAAATACAAAGGAGAACGCGAAGTTTTCAAAGGTTTTGTTAGATAGTGCCAAATTGAAGCCGCCTTATCTGTTGGTAACGTCGGCATTCCACATGCGCAGGTCATTAATGGTATTTAAAAAAGCAGGAATGGATGTAATACCTTACCCGGCTAATTACATAGTTAGGCGCAAGGCCGTGATAAGTGATTTAGTACCATCGGCAGAGGTATTGTCTTATTGGAATGTGTATATAAAAGAAGTTGTTGGTTATGTGGCTAATAGCTTTTAGTAAGGCTTAATCAAGCCATTATAACGCTGATATTAAAACAGGTTAAAAAAAACGTTTTTCAATTATAGGATTTTTCCATACATTTGCGGGCTAATTGTTGCTCATTGAAATCGCTTAAAAATTATTCCATCCCTTTTACAGGACTTGCATTAGGGAAGCACCTTTTTGAGTTTGACATTAAGGATGCCTTTTTTGACGAGTTTGAATACTCGCTGGTTAAAAAGGCCGATCTGAAATGCAAGGTTGAGTTAGAAAAACAGGAGACAATGCTTATCCTTGATTTCAACATAACCGGTACAATAGATGCTAACTGCGATAAGTGCCTGTCGCCATATCCGCAAGCGCTGGATATACAGGAGCAGCAGATAGCCAAGTTTAGCGACGAGGAGGTTGCAGAGGATGATGAGATCATCACACTGGGTAAAAATGAGCATCAAATTGAGCTTGCGGGCTTAATATATGAGTATATAAACGTTGCAGTGCCATTTATATTAAGCTGCGGCAACGAGGGGAATACCCCATATTGTGATAAAGATATGCTTGCCGATTTAAGCAAGCTGACGGAAAATAATGAACAAAACGAGAGTACCGACCCACGCTGGGATGCTCTTAAAAAATTTAAATGATTTAATAACTAAAAGTTATGCCACATCCAAAACGTAAAATATCCAAATCAAGAAGAGATAAACGCCGTACCCATGACAAAGCGGTAGCTCCTACTTTAACTACTTGCAAAACTACGGGTGCTATACATTTGCCGCACAGAGCTTATACTGTTGATGGTAATGTTTACTACAACGGTAAATTACTTATTGAAAAAGCAGCAGTAGCCTAACTCTAATTTTCTAAAATGAAGATTGGCTTAGATATTATGGGCGGTGATTTTGCTCCCGAAGCGGCAGTTTTAGGGGCAATTTTGGCTTATAAGGAAGTTTCTGACGCTAAGCTGGTACTCATTGGTGACAAGGATATTGCTGTAAAAATTTTGCAGGACAATAATTTTGACCCTGCAAATTTTGAATTTGTACATACTACCGAGGTTATTGGTATGGGCGAACACCCTACCAAAGCTATAGTTCAAAAACCAAACTCAAGCATTGCTGTTGGTTATAACTTGCTTAAAGAGGGCAAAATTCAGGCTTTCTCATCAGCAGGTAATACCGGTGCTATGCTGGTTGGCGCTATGTTTAGCGTAAAAACCATTCCCGGTGTTTCGCGCCCTGCTATTACTACTATTGTGCCTAAGCTTAAAGGCGAATTGGGCGTTTTATTAGATGTAGGTGCCAATGCCGATTGCAAACCTGATAATTTGTTGCAGTTTGGTATTTTAGGCAGCTTATTTTGTGAATTTATTTATGGCGTTAAAATCCCAAGGGTTGGCCTTATAAATATTGGCGAAGAAGAAGAAAAAGGCAATATGCTTAGCCTTGCTGCCCATGCGTTGCTTAAAGAAGAAAAGCTTATAAATTTTGTGGGTAATGTTGAGGGCCGGGATCTGTTTACAGATACAGCGGATGTGTTTGTATGCGATGGTTTTACCGGCAATGTCATTTTAAAACTTGCCGAATCATTTTATGTAATTTCATTAAAAAAAGGTTTTAACGACGAATTTTTTAACAAGTTTAATTACGAGCAATACGGCGGTAGCCCAATATTGGGGATTAACGCGCCGGTTGTTGTCGGTCATGGAATTTCAAATCCTAAAGCTATAAAAAACATGGTTCTTTTGTCAAAAAATATGATTGAAAGCAACCTGGTAAATAAAATGCAGCAGGCTTTTCAATAAAAACTAATTATGAGTAAAATTCATGCTGCTATTACTGCAGTAGGCGGTTACGCCCCCGAGTACATACTCACTAACGACGAGTTGTCGCGCATGGTGGATACTAACGATGAGTGGATAACTACTCGTACCGGGATAAAAGAGCGACGGATATTGAAGGGCGAGGGCCTGGGCACATCTGATCTGGCTGTACCCGCAGTTAACGAATTACTACGCAAACGAGGCATAGGCGCCGAAGAAATTGACCTTATTATTTTTTGTACAACCACGCCTGATATGCCTTTCCCGGCTACAGCTAATGTGTTTGCGCATAAAATTGGTGCTATAAACGCCTGGGGTTTTGATATGCAGGCAGCCTGCAGCGGCTTTGTATTTGGCCTGGCTACCGGCGCGCAATTTATTGAAACCGGTAAGCACCAAAAAGTATTGGTGGTTGGTGCCGATAAAATGTCGTCAATAGTTGATTATGAGGACCGCTCAACCTGTATCATATTTGGTGATGGTTGTGGCGCGGCATTGTTAGAGCCCGATACCGAAGGATACGGTATTATTGATACGGTATTAAAAAGCGATGGCTCCGGCATCCCATTTTTACATATGAAAGCCGGCGGCTCATTAAAGCCTGCCAGCCATGCAACTATTGATGCACGTGAGCATTATGCTTACCAGGAAGGTAAAGCTGTATTTAAATTTGCAGTAACCAATATGGCCGACGTTGCCGCTGAAGTGATGGATCGTAATAATTTGGTAGCGGATGATATTGCCTGGCTGGTGCCACACCAGGCCAACAAACGTATTATTGATGCAACTGCTGCCCGTACAGGTGTAAGTGAAGATAAGGTAATTGTAAATATTGAGCGATACGGTAATACTACTAATGCTACTATACCTTTATGCTTATGGGAATGGGAGAAGAAATTTAAAAAAGGTGATAACCTGATATTGGCCGCTTTTGGCGGAGGCTTTACCTGGGGATCGCTTTATTTAAAGTGGGGTTACAATAGTAAATAGGCTGAACATTATAAAGTTACATTTGTTACCTAAAAAACTCGATTAAAACTTAAGCAATATGCATATTTGCATAGCGATACATATAACTAACTTAGTTAACCATTATCCAAAACCAACAAAATCTAAACATGGATATTAAACAAATTCAGGAGCTTATACGCTTTGTTTCAAAATCAGGCGTAAACGAGGTTTCGTTAGAGCAAGATAATTTTAAGATCACTATAAAAACTAACCAGGCGGCTACGGTAGTTCATGCAACCGTTCCGGCTCCGCAACCTGTTGCTGCTGCTCCTGTAGCGGCCGCGCCGGCACCTGCTGCCCCCGTTGCTGCCGCACCCGCCGCTGCTGATACATCAAACTATATTACTATCAAGTCGCCAATGATTGGTACTTTTTACCATTCACCAACGCCTGAAAAGCCCGTATTTGTTAATGTGGGCGACGAAATACAAGCCGGTACAGTAGTTTGCATTATTGAAGCAATGAAACTTTTCAACGAGATCGAATCAGAAGTATCTGGACGTATTGTTAAAGTATTGGTTCAAAACGCATCGCCGGTTGAATACGACCAACCTTTATTTTTAGTAGAACCTATTTAGTGTTGATTAGGTGGTGGTTGATAAGGTGAATAGTTACCAACTCAACTCATTAACCTAACAACTTTTAATTTAAAGTGAATGGTTGATTAAGTGAGTAGTTAAACTCAATCAACTTAATCAACTCAATCAACCCAATCAACTTTAAAAGATGTTTAAAAAAATATTAATAGCTAACCGTGGAGAGATTGCCCTGCGAATTATTCGCACCTGTAAGGAAATGGGTATTAAAACAGTAGCTGTATATTCTACTGCCGATAGAGAAAGCCTGCACGTGCGTTTTGCAGATGAGGCTGTTTGTATTGGTCCTCCAGCCAGTAAAGATTCATATTTAAGTATTCCCAATTTAATATCAGCAGCCGAGTTAACTAATGCGGATGCGATACACCCGGGCTATGGGTTTTTGTCTGAAAATGCAAAATTTTCGGCCATTTGCGCTGATTACGGTATCAAGTTTATAGGTGCTACTGCTGATCAGATAAACGCCATGGGCGATAAGGCATCTGCCAAAGAAACCATGAAAAAAGCGGGTGTGCCTACTATTCCCGGTTCTGAAGGTCTGTTAACTGATGTTAAGCAAGGTATAGCTATCTCCAAAAAAATAGGTTACCCGGTAATATTAAAAGCAACTGCCGGTGGTGGTGGCCGTGGTATGCGTATTGTTTGGAAAGATGAAGAGTTTGAAGCTGCCTGGGATTCGGCCCGTGCCGAGTCTGGTGCCGCCTTTGGTAATGATGGTATGTATTTAGAAAAATACGTGCAAGACCCCCGCCACATTGAGATACAGGTAGTTGGCGACCAATACGGTAAAGTTTGCCATTTATCAGAGCGAGATTGTTCTATACAGCGCCGTCACCAAAAACTGGTAGAAGAAGCACCATCACCTTTTATGACAGAAAAACTGCGTAAAAAAATGGGCGAGGCCGCTATTAAGGGCGCCAAAGCTGTAAAATATGAAGGTGCCGGTACCGTAGAGTTTTTGGTGGATAAGGACCGAAACTTCTACTTTATGGAGATGAACACCCGTATACAGGTAGAGCATCCGGTTACCGAAGAGGTGATCAACTTCGACTTAATAAAAGAACAAATAAAAGTAGCCGCAGGTATACCTATTTCAGGTAAAAATTACGAGCCAACCATGCACGCCATTGAGTGCCGTATAAATGCCGAGGATCCGTTTAATAATTTCCGCCCATCACCGGGTAGGATAACTAATTTCCACTCGCCGGGTGGCCATGGTGTACGTATTGATACGCACGTGTATGCCGGTTATACCATTCCGCCAAACTACGATTCAATGATTGCTAAAGTAATTTGTTGCGCCCAAACGCGCGATGAAGCTTTAAGTACCATGGAGCGCGCATTAAGTGAGTTTGTGATAGAGGGTGTAAAAACAACCATACCATTTCATTTAAAACTGTTAAAAGATCCAAACTTTAGGGCAGGTAATTTTACCACTAAGTTTATGGAGACGTTTGAATATTCGGAATAATAAAACCATTAGCCCGAAATAAAACGTAAATAACACTCCACGGGATAAGAAATGAGCGATAACAAAATAGTAAAGGCGATTAAGGAAAAGGGCAAAACCCTGGAATCTGAAATGTCATTTTTTGAGCATTTAAATGCTTTAAGAAGTCACCTTATACGCGCCGCAATTGCTATATTATTATTTACCTCAATTGCTTTTTATTTTAATGAATTTATAATTGATACCGTAATATTTGGTCCAAAGGACCCTAGCTTCTGGACATACCGGATGCTGTGTAAAATGGGCGACCTATTACATATGCCTGACTGGTGTGTATCAGAGTTTAACTTCACAATCATCAGTACCGAGTTGGGAGGTCAGTTTAACCTCATGATCAATTCGTGTATCGTCACCGGAATTGTATTTGGTTTCCCGTACTTATTATGGGAGCTATGGCGATTTATAAAACCCGCCTTGCATGAAAAGGAAAAGAAGGCCGCATCGGGCTTTGTTTTTTATGCATCATTTTTATTCTTGGTGGGTATACTGTTCGGTTATTTTATAATTGCCCCGCTATCGGTTAAATTTTTGGCTGGTTTTAGCGTGAGTAACGATATTAAAAATACCTTCAGTATTGATTCCTATTTATCCACGGTACTAACCCTTACTTTGGGTAGCGGTATTGTATTTGAATTGCCGATATTGATCTATATATTGGTTAGCTTGAGTATTTTGAGTGCTGGCTTTATGCGTAAAACACGCAGGTATGCCATAGTATTGATATTAATAATTGCGGCCATAATTACCCCAACACCTGATGCCATAACCATGGGCGTAGTAGCGTTTCCGTTACTTATGTTATATGAAGTTGGAATATTAGTAGCCTCGGGAGTGGAAAAACGCAGAGCCAAAAAAGAATTAATGGCCACTTAAGCCAAGTATTATAGAGATATGAAAAGCAAATTAAAAATTGCTATCGGTGCCGACCACGCCGGATTTGAATATAAGCAAGCTTTACAAGAGTTAGTGGCTCAAACCCACGAGACTAAGGACTTTGGCACCTACTCTGCCGACTCGGTTGACTATCCTGATTTTGCACACCCGGTAGCTAACGCGGTTGAAAGTGGCGAATTTGACTTAGGCATATTGGTTTGCGGCAGTGCCAATGGTGTTGCTATAACAGCCAACAAACATCAGGGTATACGTGCCGCTATTTGCTGGGAAGAAGAATTAGCTGTTTTGGCTCGAAGCCATAACAATGCCAATATAGTTTGCATACCACAGCGCTTTATAACTATTGATGAAGCTAAAAAAATTATACAAGCCTTTTTAACTACCGATTTTGAAGGCGGCCGCCATGCCAACCGGGTTAATAAAATGACCTGCTAACAAGGCTGAAAGAATAAAGCCCAAAGCCAAAAGGTATTAAAAGAAAGTGATTGGGTTAACCTATCGCTTTTTTTATTTAATGACTGATTTATACACTGAAAAATTTATCTTCGCTATATGGGAACCGTTGCCGAAGAGTTTTTAGTAGACGCTGATAATAAGGCGTTTGATATAGATCATAGGCGTATTATCAATTATAATATTGGTAAATACGACGCGGCAGTAAATCGTGGACTATCCCGTATCATCAATATTGATAATGCCAAACGCCGCGGGCACGTCATCAAATGGAAGGTGATGGAGAACCTGGATAAGGTTTTACCGGAGTTTGAGACCAATTTTCAAAAACGTGGCGGCAAAGTAATTTGGGCCAATGATGCCAATGAAGCCAATGCCGAGATTCTGAATATCCTGAAAAGGGTAAATGCCAAAGCCATTATCAAATCCAAATCAATGGTTACTGAAGAGATTCATTTAAATGAATTTTTAGAAAGTAATAACATTGAATCTTTAGAATCGGACCTTGGCGAATATATAGTACAATTGCTAGGCCAACGGCCATATCACATTGTCACCCCGGCCATGCATCTTTCAAAGGAGGATATAGCCAAACTATTTCATGAGCGTTTTGGTTCGCCGCTGGATGCTACACCCGAACAATTAACCCTAAAAGCCCGCGAACTGCTTCGCGAAAAATATTTACAGGCAGATGTAGGCATAACCGGCGCTAACTTTATTATTGCCGATACAGGCAGCATTGCCATTAGCGAAAACGAGGGCAACGCGCGTTTAACCACTACATTCCCCAAAATACATATTGCTATAGTGGGTATAGAAAAGGTTATCCCGTCAATGGCCGACCTTGATCTGTTTTGGCCCATGCTGGCTACGCATGGTACGGGGCAAAATTTAACGGTATACAATTCAATTTTCAGCGGCCCGCGCCAATCCGGCGAAACCGATGGCCCCGAAGAAATGTATGTGATACTGCTGGATAACGGGCGGACTAATTTACTAGCGCAAAAGGACCAGCGCCAAGGTTTATATTGCATTCGTTGCGGGGCTTGTTTAAATGCCTGCCCGGTTTATAAAAATATTGGCGGGCATACTTATAATACAGCGTATAGTGGTCCCATTGGTTCCATTATCACCCCGCATTTGCAGGGAATGGATAAGTTCAAACACCTGAGTTATGCATCAAGCTTATGCGGTAAATGTAGCGAGGTTTGCCCGGTAAAAATTGATATACATAAAATGTTATTGCTTAACCGCCGCGACGCGGTTGACCAAAAACTGGTGAGCAGTAAAGAGCGTTTTGGCTGGGCTATGTGGAAGCGGGGTATGTTGAGCCGTAAAATGGAAGATTTTTTTAGCGGCAAAACAAAGAATTATTTTATTAAAAAGTTGTTTAAAATGAGTTGGGGACGATTTAGGGGAATGCCTAAAGTTGCCGAAAAATCATTTACACAACAGTGGCAGGAGAAAAACCAGGCCGAGAAGAATTAACATCACCTATTTATTGGATAATATATTTTAAACAAGGCAAGGCCCTGTGATGAGGGTCTTTGCCCCATTTTTTTAGTTTATACAGCGTAGTTTTTAATGATTTTTGACAGGCAAAATTTAGACCACATTATGCTGGTAACTTTATATAAAAAGTTGCTGTTTACGCGTATTGTGGAAGAAAAAATGCAGTCATTGGCTCGGTACGGAACTATTGAAAAATGGACATCAAGTATAGGCGGCGAAGCCATTGCTGTAGGCAGCACCCTGGCTTTAACTAATGATGATTATATTTTAACTACCCATAATTTGGGTGTTTTCTTATCGCGCGATGTGCCGTTTGTGCGTTTAATGGGACAATGGCAGGGCAAACCATCGGGCTATAGCAAAGGGCGCGATACTTCATTGGGTATTGGCTTGCAGCATTATAAAATAATTGGGGCATCATCACATTTGCTGGCACAGGCATCGGTAGCTAATGGTATAGCACTTGCTGATAAGTTGAATAACCAACAACGGGTAACTTTAGTATTTGTTGATGAATGCGCTACCAGCCGTGGCGACTTTCATGAAGCTTTAAACATTGCCGCAGTGTGGAACTTGCCCGTAATTTTTTTAGTGGAGAATAATAGTGCGTCCACATCTACCCCAAATGAAGAACAATATCGCTGTGAGCAATTGGTGGATAAAGCCATTGGTTATGGAATAGAGGGGCGGCATATTGACGGTAACAACGTACTGGAAGTTTATAATACGGTTACAGAAATAGCTAACGAGATACGACAACACCCTCGCCCGATATTGTTAGAGTGCGTAACCTTTAAACTACCCCAACATGACGAAGGTAGTACGGAAATCATCACACAGGAAACGTTGGACCATTGGCAGGCAAAGGACCCTGTAAAAAATTATGAAAAATATTTATTGCCCGAGGTATTGAGCCTGGAATGGATATCCTATTTAAAAAGTGAATTTACTACGCAGGTGGATGCCGAAGTAGCAAGAGTGTTAAACGAGCCTGCTATACAATCAAACCCGGATACAGAATTGAAGGATGTTTACCGACAGCACGCTTTGCCGCCTAATTTGCCCTCAAAAAACCCGTTAGTGGTTAAGCGTTATAGTGATGCCATAAGTGATGCCTTAAACTTAAGCATGGCCAAGGTTAAAAATTTGGTAGTATTAGGGCAGGATATCGCAGGCGTTAAAGGCGGCATTATCATAAACGACTTGTTAGATACATACGGCAAAACCCGCATTAAAATTAAACCCGACAGCGAACCGGGTATATTAGGTACAGCCATGGGGCTGGCACTAAATGGCTATAAAGCCGTGGTTGAAATGCCAACGGCTGATTGCATGAGCAGCGGTTTTAGCCACGTAATACATAACCTGGCCAAAACACATTACCGCTGGGGACAAAATGTAGACGTAGTAGTACGTATGCCGGTTGGCTCAGGCATTGGGGCGGGACCTTTTCATTCCCAAACTAACGAGGCCTGGTTCACTAAAACTCCGGGATTAAAAGTGGTTTACCCGGCTTTCCCGGTAGATGCTAAGGGATTGTTAATGGCTGCCATTGACGACCCTAATCCGGTGATGTTTTTTGAGCATAAATACCTGTATGAAAATTTAACCGGCCAATTGCCCGAAGGCGAGAATTTTATAGAGATAGGCAAGGCACGTATAGTTAAAAAAGGCGACTGGGCAACCATCATCACTTATGGCATGGGCGTGCATTGGGCGCTAGAGTATCTAGCTAATCATCCTGATTATAGTATTGAGATCATTGATCTGCGCAGCCTGCAACCCTGGGATAAGGAAACGGTGGAGCAAAGTATTAAAAAAACAAGCCGTGTTTTGATATTGCATGAAGATACCCTAACCACCGGTTTTGGTGCCGAAATAGCCGCGCACATTACCCAGCATTGGTTTACACTGCTTGATGCCCCGGTAATGCGCTGTGCAAGTCTGGATACGCCTGTACCGGCCGATAAGGGGTTAGAAGCACAGTATATGGCAAAGGCAAGGTTAGAGCAAGCGATGGGTGAGCTGTTGACGTTTTAATTATTCTCCACTTGTCATTTCGAAACGCAGTGAGAAATCTTATGCAATGGATAGTTCGCCGCTTGTATGGCGTCGAAGATTTCTCCTCGTACCTCGTTCGAAATGACAATCGGGTTAGTTGTTGATCAACTCTACCTCAGCCACCGGGCTAAACAAATAAACCCGTTTGGTAGCTACCTCAATACATTTATAGCGTTTGCGTAGTTTTTCCTCTTTGCGGAAAACCCGCCCATCTTTCAATTTAAATACCGCTTTCATCGGTAACTTCTCTACCGTAAATATATCCTCCTTAGGAGCGTCATATTTACGCAGGGAGCGGTACAGGGTAAGGTCAGAGCAACTGGAGGCTGCCGGATTGTTTAAATAGCTCACTATAGCATGCTTCACATCCGCAGGGAATATCTCCTTTTCAAAAAAAGGCTGCATCATTTTTTTGAAGTTGTTTTTCCACTCGGTGCCATGTGGTTTGGCTTTTTGTTTATGCTCGTTCCAGGTATGCAGGTGTGCAAATTCATGTACGGTAGTTACCAAGAAAGCGTAAGGGTTAAGGTCGTAATTAACAGATATACGATGCCCTTTGCCCGAGTGGGGCGCACGGTAATCGCCAAACTTACTGCCACGGTTACGCGAGATCTTAAACTCGCAATTAAAGTAATCAATCCAGCGACCAATAAGCGGTGCCGCATTAGGTGGAAGATACTTTTCTAATACTTTTACTTTATCCAATGTTACCTCTGTTTCAAAGATACTTGTTTGAGGATAAAGGCGAAAGCGGAAAGGTAAAAGGTTTGTAAATATTACTTCAACAACTGATAAGTAATAAAACTAGCTACATAAGCCAATACACCCATATAAGCAAATTGTATGGCCGGCCAGCGCCAATCCTTGGTTTCGCGGTAAACTATGGCTACGGTGCTGGCGCATTGCATAGCAAAGGCATAAAACATCATCAGCGACATGGCTGTTGCCAATGTAAACACCGGTAAGCCGGTATCCGGGTTTTTGGCGGCTGCCATTTTCTCTTTTACAGATTGTATCTCCTCGCCACCACCGTTCGCGCTGTAAATGGTGGCCATAGTGCCTACAAAAACCTCGCGGGCAGCAAATGATGTGATCAATGATATACCTATCTTCCAGTCAAATCCTAATGGGCGTATGGCGGGCTCTATTACATGGCCCAATACCCCGGCGTAGGAGTTTTCCAGCTTCTCGGATGATATGGCCAGGTTTAATTCATCGGGTGTTAATGTTTTGGTGTATTGGGGTTGCTTATACTTTTGTTCTATCTTCTCAAAACGGTCACCAGGCCCGTAGGAGGCCATCACCCATAAAATAATAGATACCGCGATGATGACTTTTCCTGCCTGCAATACAAAGGTTTTAGCACGATCGTACATGGAGAAAGCAACGTTGCTCCAGCGTGGCATACGGTAAACGGGTAGCTCCATGATGAAGTAGCCGCGTTCGCGGCTTTTTAATATCAATTTAAACACCCAGGCTACTACAACTGCCGATACCAAACTGAATAAATACATGGCAGTTAAAGCCAATCCCTGCCAGTTAAATATCCACCAAACTTTTTCGTCGGGCACAACCAACGCTATCAACAAGGTATAAACCGGCAAACGTGCCGAGCAGGTAGTTAAAGGCGTTACCATGATGGTAATCATGCGTTCCTTCCAGCTCTCAATAGTACGGGTACTCATTATAGATGGCACCGCGCAGGCAAAACCACCAATTAATGGCACTACTGATTTACCGTTAAGCCCAACTTTCCGCATCAATTTATCCATCATAAAGGTAACACGGGCCATGTAGCCGGTATCTTCTAAAATGGATATAAAGGCAAACAGGATAGCTATCTGCGGGATGAATACCATAACGCCACTCAACCCGGCTACTACACCATCCACCAGTAAGCTGGTAAGAGGTCCGGCAGGTAAAGCACTGTTTAATGACCCCTGTATCCAAATAAAAAGACCCTCAATCAGGTCCATTGGGTATGACGACCAGGCAAATATGGCCTGGAACATAAACATCAATATGCCGAAGAATATAACAAAGCCAAATACCTTATGGGTAAGTACCTTGTCAATTTTATTGCTATTGGTTTCCTCGTGGGCGGTATCGGGTACTTTAACCGTATCATATAACAGGTCGTTTATAAAACTATAACGGGCAATAGTTTCTGCCCCCTGTGCTTTTTGCGAATGGAAATTATGCTCTTTCTCTAACTCCTCAATCCTGTTAGATTGCTCAGGAGTAAGAAACTTTAAATGCTCATGCTGATGCGCTAATTGTAATGCAAAGTATGGGTTGTCAATTTGCAGTTCTTTACTAATATCGGCTATTAGTTGCGGCGCGATAGTTTCTACATCAATACTTACATCCTGAAAAGCTATTTTATTAGCATACGCTAAAAACAACTTTAACGAATCAATACCCTCGCCTTTACGTGCCGAGATAGGTACAACCGGTACACTCAGCCTTTTGGCAAACAGGTCAACATCTATATCAATACCCGCCTTATTGGCCAGGTCAATCATGTTTAAGGCGATGATAACCGGTATTTTAAGGTCGGCTACCTGGGTATATAGTAACAGGTTTCTTTTTAGGTTAGATGCGTCCAGAATAACAACAACCAAATCGGGTTTTGACGGGTTAGATTCATCAGCCAATACAGAAAACACGATAGATTCATCCTGGCTTTTAGGATAAAGACTGTAAGTGCCCGGAAGGTCAATGATTTCGGCACTGCGGCCATCAGGTAACTGGCAGTAGCCAATTTTTTTATCAACGGTAACACCCGGAAAATTCCCGATTTTTTGATTTAACCCGGTGAGTACATTAAAAAGAGTTGATTTACCGGTATTGGGGTTTCCTACAAGTGCAACTCGTATATCTGCTTTCAAATGAAATTTTAAAAACTACTGCAATATAATGGTTGAAGCTTCCTGTTTGCGCAGGCTAAGCTGGT
>CAZTAU010000043.1:0-31910 GCA_964611565.1 uncultured Mucilaginibacter sp.
CGTTCTCTCTTGGAGAACCGCTAATAGCAATTGATTTCATTGTTTTTATTTATTTGTTTAGTTAAGTCCATGGTCTATAGGCCATGGTATTGTTGTATTCATTTTAAAAAAAGGCTATGGACTATTGACCATAGACTATGGGCCAATTAATCTACCTTAAATAACTGGCTTATTGATCCGTGTTCGTTTACATTGCTTATTGCCTTTGCAAACAGTTCAGCAGTTGTTAGTACTCTTATTTTATCGCTTTGGCGTTTTAAAGGGATAGTATCCGTAACTATTAATTCAGTCAATGCCGATTTTTCAATAGTTTCATAAGCATTACCAGATAATACCGGGTGTGTACATACCGCGCGAACGCTGCGTGCACCACGCTCCATAATCAACCCGGCGGCTTTAGCCAATGTACCCGCTGTATCGCATATATCATCAATCAATACAATGTCCTGGTCGGTTACATCACCTATCAGGGTCATTGATTCAATCTCATTAGCACGCTTACGGCGCTTATCGCAAATTACTACCTCGGCATTAAAAAACTTAGCAAAGCTACGCGCCCTGTATGATCCGCCCATATCCGGTGAAGCAATGGTTAAATGCTTTAAGCCCAAACTTTTTATATAAGGCACAAAAACAATTGAAGCATCCAGGTGATCTACCGGGATATCAAAAAATCCTTGTATTTGTGCAGCATGCAAATCCATGGTCATAATGCGGTCAATGCCCGCAGCAACCAATAAATTAGCAACCAGTTTTGCACCAATGGCCACACGTGGTTTATCCTTCCTGTCCTGGCGGGCCAACCCAAAATAAGGTATAACGGCATTTACATAATGAGCAGATGCACGACGTGCGGCATCAATCATCATTAACAATTCCATTAAGTTATCGGTAGGTTGGTGGGTTGATTGTATTAAAAATACATCACAGCCACGTACAGTTTCATTAAAATGCGGCTGGTACTCGCCATCACTAAAGCGCGACACTGCCATATCCCCTAATTCCTGGCCATAAGCCTTTGCAATACTCTCGGCCACCTGTATGGAGCCTGAACCTGCAAATAATTTAACCGTGTTAAACTGTAAGGGCATTTTAATTTTGGATTTCGGATTTCGGATTTCGGATTTTTTTCCGATCTCTTCAATCACATTCTCAATCACTATAAAAAACAATTCGGATTTTAAATTTTCAACCTTGGCATAAATCCGAAATTGAAAATCTGAAATCCGAAATCTTTTCTGTTGCCCGACCAGGATTCGAACCTAGACAAACGGTACCAAAAACCGTCGTACTACCATTATACTATCAGGCAATCTCCTCCTTCAAAACATTGCTCTGAAAAGGAATGCAAATATAAGACGATTTTTTAAACTTTAAAACCAAAGTTTAAAAAAGTACATAACTTATTTATTAAGCATAAATTACGTTAAAAAGTGTTAAACAACGCTTACAACATAAAACATCTGCATAGTTTTATTAATTTCGTCGGCAATAACCAAATTTTTCAAAAAACCTTTGAAATGAATTACAATAAAGTAAACAATATTTTTGGCTGGGTAGCATTCCTTATAGCCACTGTAACCTATGTTTTAACCTTAGAGCCATCTACCAGTTTTTGGGACTGCGGCGAGTTTATAGCCTGTATATTCCGTTTGCAAGTAGCGCACCAACCCGGCGCGCCTTTATTTACCATGATAGGCAAAGTTGTTTCTTTATTTTCAATGGGCGATAATACAAAAGTGGCTTACTGGGCAAACATGGCTTCGGCCCTGTCAAGCTCGGCAACTATATTGTTCCTTTTCTGGACCATAACTGCATTGGCTAAAAAGCTATTAGTAAAAAAAGGCGAGGAACCGACTAGCACCAACACCATATCAATTATTGGCGCGGGTATGGTTGGCGCATTAGCTTATGCATTTTCAGATACGTTTTGGTTCTCGGCAGTTGAGGCCGAGGTTTACGCGCAATCATCATTATGTACCGCTGTTGTATTTTGGGCGGTTTTAAAATGGGATGCACATGCTGATGAACCGGGCGCTAATAAATGGATAGTATTTATTGCCTATATCATGGGCCTATCCATAGGTATACACTTGTTAAACTTACTGGTTATACCGGCCATTGCCTTGGTTATTTACTTTAACAAATCAAAAAACATTACTACCAAAGGCACCATCAATGTTTTCTTATTAGGTTGCGTTATTACAGGTGTGGTGCTTTGGGGTATTATACAATTCACCGTAAAAGGTGCCGCCTTTGCCGATCTATTCTTTGTGAACACATTGGGCTTAGGCTTTGGCACAGGCGCGATAGTATTTTTTGCACTATTACTTACTGTAATTATTGCCGGTATATATTACACTACAACTTCATCTCAACCAGCTATTATAACTGCCGCGGCAAGCTTTGTTTTATTACTAGCACTAAGCAGTGGCATAATTGGCTTATTTGCCGGTGTAGCTATTGTAGCGTTGTTAGAATATGTAGTTAAGATACGCGAAAAACGCTTTGCCTTAAACAGCTTTTTAATATGCACCGCCTTTATTTTATTTGGATATAGTTCATTTGTAATGATCGTGATCAGGGCCAAAGCCGGTACCAATTTAAACAACTCCGATCCTCAGGATGCCTTTGCATTAAACGGCTATTTGAATCGTGATCAGTATGGCGATACCCCATTATTGTATGGCGAATATTTTGATTCAAAACCTATTGAACAAACCGAGGGTGCTAAAATATATCGTCGTGGCGAAACCAAATATGAAGTGGCTGGAAGTAAAATAAAAACGGTTTATGACCACAATACGCTATTCCCGCGTATGTTTAGCCAAAAGCCGGGCCATGACCAGTTTTATAGAGACTGGACCGGTTTGGGTAGCAATGAAAGTCCATCATTTGCCTCTAATATGAAATTCTTTTTTAATTGGCAGGTTAACCAAATGTACACACGTTACTTTTTATGGAACTTTGTTGGCCGTGCCAATGAAAAGGATTGGACTGGCGACAATCCTGAGATTGATGGCGCATGGATAAGCGGCTGGAACTTTAATAAAGTATTACCTGATGCTGTTTTACAAAGCAAATCATATAACCGCCTATACTTTTTGCCTTTCATCATAGGATTGTTAGGTGTTATATACCACTTTAAACGCAACCAACGCGATGCGGGTATAGTGGGTGTATTATTCTTCTTTACCGGATTAGCCATTGTACTATATCTTAATCAGGACCCACGACAGCCTCGTGAACGTGATTATGCTTATGCCGGCTCCTTTTATGCCTTTGCTATTTGGATAGGTTTGGGTGTATTGGCCATTGCCGATTTCATCAGCAAAAAAGCCAACAAGAAAATGGCAGCAATCGCATCAACAGCGGTTTGTTTGATAGCGGCACCTGCATTAATGGCTTGCCAGGAATGGGATGATCATGACCGTTCAACTAAAATGAGTGCACATGATATGGCTTATAACTACTTAAACTCATGTGCACCTAATGCCATACTATTTACTTATGGCGATAATGACACCTACCCGTTATGGTATATCCAGGAAGTAGAAAACGTGCGCCCTGATGTACGTATTGTGAACTTGAGTTTACTGGGTACAGATTGGTACATCCGCCAGATGAAGAAAAAAATGAACGAGAGCGAGCCATTGCCTATCACCATGCCTGATGATAAATTTAAAGCGGGCATACGCGATGTAATGTATTATAACGATGCTAAGATCAATGAATCAATAGAAGTAAAAGAGATATTCGACTTTTTGACGTCAGATAATAAAGATGCCAAGGCACAAATGGAAAGCGGCGAACTGATCAATTACCTGCCTACCAAAAACTTTAAGATAACGGTTAACCCCGATGAAGTTATAAAAAATGGTGCAGTGCCCGCTAATAAACGCGACCAGATAGAAACGGTAATGGAATTTAAATACCCGGGTAATTATGTAGCTAAGGATAATTTAGCCCTGTTAGATATTTTGGCGCACAACAACTGGAAAAGACCGGTTTACTTTACCGTTACTATGCCTAATGAAAACATGATAGGGATGGAGAAGTATATGTACAATGAGGGTTTTGCATTTAGGCTAATGCCTTTAAAACCTGATACCACTACTAATGCACTTGAAGCTAACAATACCTTGACAATGTATAATAACATCATGACCAAGTTTAAATGGGGCAATATGAAAAATGCCAAATATTTGGACCATGAATCAATAACTATGTTTTATCCGTTGATCACCCGCTTGTATTTAAACCTGGTAGAGAATCTTACCAAAGAAGGCCACCCTGACCTGGCAAAGAATGCTTTAAGAAAATACATGGAGGTAACGCCTGATCTGACACCAACATCAGATGCTATCATAAGGAAATTCTATTTATGCGAAGCTGCTTATAAATTAAACGAAAAAGGTGTAGCAGATAAATTGATCAACCAGGTACACAAACACGTAACCAATACATTAAATTATAACTACACCTTGTACCAGGATGGTAAAACTGATATAAAGAATAGTAATATACAATTGAGTATGTCGTTACTTAATGGTTTGTTACCATTATCTCAAAAAAATAATCCGGCATTGTATAAGCAAGTAACGCAAGACCTTAAAAATTACGAGCAAAAATTTGGTGTAAGTAGCGGTCAATAATTAATAACTACTTTAAACAAAAAAGCAGCTTTCCGATAAAGAAAGCTGCTTTTTTGTTTATTAATATTTTAATTAACCTTCGTTAACTACACCCATTGCGCAGAATTTATCAATACGTTCTGTAACTAGCTCATTGATGTCGCGCTCTTTAAGTGTTTTAAGGTCTTTTAATAATTGTTTCTTTAATATAGCGGCCATCGCTATTGGGTCCTGGTGAGCTCCGCCAAGCGGTTCTTTAATTACGCCGTCTATCAGCTTATTCTTTAACATTTCTGTAGAGGTAAGTTTCAGCATTTCTGCAGCACGTTCCTTTTGCTCCCAGGTTTTAAATAATATGGTTGAACAGTTTTCTGGCGATATAACCGAATACCATGAGTTATCCAACATCAATACCCTATCGCCAATACCTATACCTAGCGCACCACCTGATGCACCCTCGCCTATAATAATACAAATGATAGGCACTTTAAGCACCGTCATTTCCAGCAAATTACGGGCGATGGCTTCGCCTTGTCCGCGCTCTTCAGCTTCCAGGCCCGGAAATGCTCCCGGTGTATCTATTAGGGTAATAACCGGCTTATTGAATTTTTCGGCCATTTTCATTAGCCTTAATGCTTTGCGGTAACCTTCGGGGTTAGCCATACCAAAATTACGGTACTGGCGCTCTTTGGTGTTGCGCCCTTTTTGATGACCGATAAACATAGCTGTTTGCCCATTTATGGAACCAAACCCACCTATGATGGCTTTATCATCCCCTACTGTCCTGTCGCCGTGCAATTCAATAAAATCATCACACATCAACTCCAAATACTGTAAAGTATAAGGCCTTTCCGGGTGACGTGATATTTGTACTTTTTGCCAACCATTAAGGTTGCCGTATATTTCCTGCTTAGCCGCTTCCAGTTTAGCTGCCAGTTCAACAATAGTGGCAGACATGTCCAACTTATTCTTGTCTTCCATCTGCTTCACTTTTTCTATCTGCTGCATTAACTCAGCTATGGGCTTTTCAAAATCAAAACTAATCTTCATACAATTATGAATAATGAGGGCGCTAAATTAAATAAAACCAATGGCATATTGCTAATTAGGTTTTTGCAAAGCTTCAAACCGCTTAATTTGCTGCGGTGTAAGCTGCTTTTCTGTAGCAAAACAAGCCTGCAAAATGGCGTTTTTTAATTCGCCCTGGTATAAACCGTAACGGTTGGTATAAAAAATAAGTTTACCATCATCCATTTTATTGGTGCGGAACAGGCTATCCAATGCCCGCTCTGTACTAATTACCGACCCACCTATCTGCAACCTGCGGCGCCGCATATAGTTATTAACGGTTTCAATATTCTTGATTTGGTTGGGGCTAAGGTCCAACTCCTTTTTCAGTTTAAGCACCTTATCGGGCATTGGGTAATGATTCATTTCGGCTACCATAGCCATATCATTACCGGCTTCGCCTTTTAAATAGGCATTATATTGCTGGTAGGTAAGCGTACGTACCGGCGATTTTTTAACAGTGTCGGCAGATTGGGCGTTAACTTCAACAGAAACTAATAAAACTACGGCTAAAAATAAAGGTCTGATCATAGTATAACAATTTTGCACTTAGCCACAATTATTGCACCAAAAAATTCCCCCATCCAAAATCAAAAAAATATATCTTTGCTGCACTATGAGTAAAAATACCGACGAGCTTTTTAAAAATGTTATCGCACACGCCAAAGAGTATGGCTTTGTTTTTCCTTCCAGCGAGATTTATGATGGATTAAGCGCCGTTTATGATTACGGCCAGTATGGTGCCGAGTTGAAGAACAACATCAAAACCTATTGGTGGAAAGCCATGGTGCAATTGAATGATAATATAGTGGGTATTGATTCGGCCATATTTATGCACCCCAAAATATGGAAAGCCAGCGGCCACGTTGATGGCTTTAGCGACCCGATGATAGACAACAAAGACAGTAAAAAACGTTACCGAGCCGATCAGTTATTGGAAGATAAAATTGCCCGTTATGAAAAAGACGGCAAAACTGATAAAGCCGAGCGTTTACAAATAGACATGGACGACGCTTTAAAAGCCGAGAACCTACCACGTTTAAAAGAATTAATTATTGAGCACGAAATAGCCTGCCCAATAAGCGGCACCCGCAACTGGACAGATGTGCGCCAATTTAACCTGATGTTCAGCACCCAAATGGGCGCTGTGGCAGATGACGCGGATGTAGTGTACCTGCGCCCGGAAACGGCACAAGGTATATTTGTGAATTACCTGAACGTACAAAAATCAGGCAGGATGAAAATTCCGTTTGGTATAGCGCAAATTGGTAAGGCTTTCCGTAACGAGGTTATTGCCCGCCAGTTCATCATCCGTATGCGCGAGTTTGAGCAAATGGAGATGCAGTTTTTTGTGCGCCCCGGCACACAGGCCGAGTGGTTTGATAAATGGAAAGAGACCCGCTTAAAATGGCATTTAGCATTAGGCACCGATGCCGCTAAATATCGTTATCATGAGCATACCAAACTGGCGCATTATGCCGATGCGGCTTACGATATTGAATTTGAGTTTCCGTTTGGCTTTAAAGAGGTAGAGGGTATACACAGCCGCACCGATTTTGATTTGAGCCAGCATCAGCAATTCTCGGGTAAAAAAATGCAGTATTTTGACCCTGAGTTGGGCCCTGATGGTAAGCCGTATGGCAACTATATTCCTTACGTAATTGAAACCTCTATTGGTTTAGACAGGATGTTCTTGTTAACGATGATCAACGCTTTTGAGGAAGAAGATCTGAGCACTGACGAAAAACAAGATAGCCGTACCGTATTACGTTTACATCCTTGCCTGGCGCCTGTTAAAGCGGCTATATTCCCGTTAATTAAAAAAGATGGCTTGCCTGAAAAGGCCCGCGAGATAATGGATAAGTTAAAGCTTGATTTTAACCTGCAATACGAAGAGAAAGATGCTATTGGCAAACGCTACCGCCGCCAGGATGCTATTGGTACACCTTTCTGTATCACGGTTGACCACCAGACTTTAGAAGATAATACCGTAACCATACGCCATCGCGACAGCATGAAACAAGAGCGCGTGGCTGCCGACCAGTTAGATAAAATTATTGGCGATTTGGTGAGCTGGAAAAACCTTTTAGGTTAAACCTACACCCCTACCGTCATTGCGAGCGAGGAACGAGCGTGGCAATCTCTATATATGCAAATCGGTAAGGCAAAGTTCAGAGATTGCCACGCTACGCTCGCAATGACGCGTGGAGAGTTTACTTACACACCGGATTTATACCCAAAACCCAGTTTTTTATAATATCCAACTCCTTGGCGGTATGGCTACCGTCGAAGCCAAAAATATCTGTGTAACTAACCTGCTTTATATATTCACGCAGGTATATTTTTGATAAGGGCAAATAACTCCAGTGCCATTTTTCTTCCTGGTAACCGGTGGTGCGCCCGGCGCTAAAGGGTTGGTAAAAACCAAATTTGGCTGCATTCTTACTTAGCCAGGCAAACATTTTTTTGCCTGCCGGCGATCTATAAAAGTCCAGCTTCATACTGGTCATATCAATATCGGTACCCCAGTGATGGCGTGATGTACCTGGCATGGACCACCACCGCAGCATTCTGGTAGTTTTTAAAGCGGCATTTTTTATCCCGGCAAACTGCCCATCGCGCCATTTGGTATCCCATTTATAATGCTGGTCGTTAAAGTTTCGTGTACCCGAAATGATGTTCAGCGTTACCCCATCTTTTAAAGCTGCCGCGTACATTTTTTTGTACGATGCGTAGGTTTCCTTTTTTAAATAAACACTATTGTTACTGTACATTCTATCCACCTTTGTGAAGGAAGTATCGCGGGTATAATTGTACCTGCCGGTTAAAAACGATTTGGCAATTAATGTAGTTTGGGCACAAACCGCCGAAATTTGCAACACGAGTGTATAGCCCGCTATGATGAATATCCTTTTAAAGATTTCCATAAGAAATTGTGATAAGGTTTAGGTTACGGTGATAGGCATCACCAATTAACAACTACTAAGTTAGTTATTAATAATCTTATAATCAAATTAAATTGACTATTTTATTAGTTTTAGCAATTTCCTTACTATTTAGCCAGCGTATATTCTCCCCAAAAATCGGTAGTTGCAGCTAAGGCAGACATTTGAACATTGAACTCGTCTATAAATTTTCTACTGCGCTCAATTTGTTCTGCAGATAGTGGTTTACCATCAGGGCCGATGCTACTTCTATCACCTACTATGGTAAAACCCGTTAGCCTTTTGTTGATATTATCATCAACCAAAATATGGTACGAAAATTTGGAGGCGTCTTTTGCAGACAACCCTAGTAAATTCAGGTCTATTGCCAACTCACTGGTGTACTTAGTTGAACTGTCAAATGTATTCATGGCCTCTATACCAGCCTCATTATATATCGATAGGACGCTGTCTACACCCGATAAATTCTTGGTATATATCCATTTCACATTCGAACGCAAATTTTTATTGGCTGTTGCTATTTTACCGGCAAGTATTTTACCGTCGGGGTCGTTTATTTTAAAGTTATTATCACCTTCCCTGTTAACCATATCAAAACTCCAAAACATATTTCGGGCCTTCTCTTTAAAATATGGAAATTTGACCAATCGAGCCCCTTTATCACTTTTCTCACCGGTTTTTTGGATTACCAAAGTAAGCCCCCCCATTACAACTTTATCTTGTATACCTTTGTCTTTCACCTGCACCACCAAGTATAGTTTTTCGTCATCATTGGCTATGGCGTATTCAAGGCCTGTAGCTTTATTATAAGCCTTCATTTTACCCCACTCGGTGTTTTTTCCATCTATTCTAACATTGGCAGGCGCACGTAAACTTACTTGCTGCACTTGTGGTAGCTTTTGCGCTGACGTGCTATGGCTCAAAGCGGTAAATAAGGCAATAGATGCTACTGTGAGAAATATCTTTTGTCTTTTCATGCTTTTTAACTTGTGATAAAGGTTTAGGTTAGGTTTTCTTATATGTTAGAATTATGTAATATCCATCCTCTTCCCTTAGTTGACTGACGGGCTTGTATGTGCACCATTTTTTCTGACTGATCTTTAGCCATGATCCTTTTATACTCATTATCATAGGCCCTGTTGGTTGTCAAGTTTATCTGGTAATGGTGATTATATTTCTTCCTGGCATTTTTATGCACTTTGCTACCAAATACGTTCGCAAAATCTTTTGCCGTATAGTTATCCAGAGCAGCATTTTCCACCTTTTTACCATCTATCCATATACCGTGTATAGGATCACGGAATAATTTTAATTGGTCGTCGGTAACGGCTTTTTTAGGCAGGGGCTTTTCTGGGCCTATAAACTTAACGTATTGCGGGCCTTGTTGCTTGCGGCTCATTTGCGAATATAATTTATGTAATTGCGCGGTATCTGCTGATGATATATCGGCCAGTTTGCCTTTACCGGCAACTAATTTCAGGTCGTACTTTTTCATGATAGCCTGGTAAGCATCCATCACTTCTGCCGGTGCATCATTTGCTGCGTATTTACCACCGCCATAAAAATGGCTTAGCATCTCAAGCATCTCGTCGGGGTTTTTACCACCCGAACCGGACGCATTTTTACCTACGGGCGGTGGGAATAAAAGAATATCCGCTTTTGGCTGTATACGACCAACTTTATTCTTCGTGAATACAATCTTTCCACTTTTTGGGGTCGGCTTTTGAGCAGGCGTTTGAGTAGTTACAAGCGTTTTAGATATTTTAGTTGCTTTATTCGGGGTTAAATTCGGTGCCGCTATAGTTTTATTGCAAAACAATAGCAAAGCTACTGCAGCTACCGGGACAATAGCAAGCCTTACAACCCAGGCTGTAAGGGCCGATGTATTTTTTGTCATCATGATTAAACGTTTTTTTGTGATTAGGTAATTAAATTGACTAGTTAGGTATAATGAGCCGCTTTGGCTGGCTTTTTCTAATAATAAATATTGATAGGCAGGGGTATCCTGGTAATTTTCGATAACAGCTTCATCGGCCAAAAAATCATGATTAAGCTGTATGGCTTTGCGGTAAAAAGGGATGAAAGGATTGAACCAAAAAACCACCTGCAATAGCTCTACAAAAATCACATCCAGCGAATGCAGTTGGCGTACATGGGCCTGCTCGTGGCAAATAATTTGCGGCTCTACCTCGCCGCTTTGGTAGGCATCTTTATTAATAAATACATAATTTAAAAAACTATGCGGGGTAACCTCCTCATCTATTAAAACCAGTTTGGTATCCTGGTAGCTTACTATGGTGTTTTTAATAACCAAATGCCTAATGTGCCAGCTATTTTTGGCAAACCTTAATAACAGTATTAGCACCGCTATACCATATACCCCTAACAAAACGTAGAGCAGGTAATCAGTTGCAGGCATTTTTACAATGGGTTGCTCAACAGGAGTGTCGGTTATTACAGTAGGGGTATTTTGTTGTGCGGTAGGCTCTTCAATAATAACCGGTGCAATTTGCTCAGTTGATGTAACAGCTACCGGTTCTTGCGGTGTTATAAACTTATCGAAATAAGATATTTGAACAGCCGGAACGCTAATAGTTACAAAAGGTACCGCCAGCGAAAATACCAGGCTAAATAATAAGTAAAAACGGTTAAAACGATATAGCCTTTCGTTACCCAAAAACACGTGGTAAACCAGCAATAGCAGGCCCGAGCATAAAATGAATTTGATGATATAGGTTATCATTTTTCCCTCCTTTTTATTTCAACGTCAATAATTTTTTTCAGGTCGGCCAACTCCTCAGGGGTCATATTGCTTGAACTGGTAAAGAACGATGCAAACTGTAATGCCGAATTGTTAAAGTAGTTTTTTACAATGCCGCCAACCTCTTTTGAAAAATACGCCGTCTTTTTTACCAGCGGATAATATTGGCGGGAGTTACCAAAGGTTTCATAGGCTACAAAACCTTTATCCTGCATACGCTTTAAAAGGGTGGCAATTGTTGTGCCGGCGGGCTTTGGCTCAGGATACTCGTTCAAAATATCCTTCATAAACACTTTTTCCTGCTGCCAGATAATTTCCATCAGTTGTTCTTCAGATTTGGTTAGCTTCATATTCTACTAATTTAGAGTTTACTCTACAATTGTAGAGTAAAAGTTTTAACAATCCAAATTTTTAACAGGATTTAACATTTGCGGATAGTATTTAAAACAATCCTCTATTATTTTCCTTAACTTGTTACTATTATTTCAACCTCATTATGGCAATTAAAGAATATCCCTTTTACTTAAAAAGCACCATCATATTATTTGGCTTAATACTGGTAATGTTTGTGTTTGCCCAACTTGCTGACATACTTGTGCCATTAGCTTTTGCCGCTTTTTTAGCGATATTGCTAAACCCTTTAAGTAACCGCTTTGAAAAGTGGGGGTTGCCTAAAATAGCCGCCATACTGCTATCTATATTAATTGCCGCTATAACCGTAGCCGGGATATTATATTTTCTTTCTACCCAAATTGCCCAGTTTAGCGAATCATTCCCTATGCTTAAGGAAAAATTTGGGGTAATAACTGCCGATCTGAAAATATGGATAGCTGATACTTTTAAAATGCCTGTGGCCAAACAGGATAAAATGATTAAAGACGCTTTAGACACCGCCCCTGCTATGGTTGGCCGTACTATTGGCGGTTTATTGGGCGTATTGGCTATTGTATTTTTGTTGCCGGTTTACATTTTTTTAATGCTGTATTACAAAACGCTTATCCTTAATTTTTTATATGAAGTTTTTGCCGAGGAAAACTCTAAACAAGTTGGAGAGGTATTAAAAGAAACCAAAACAGCCATACAAAGCTATATAGTGGGGCTGCTGATAGAAATGATCATAGTAGCAGCCATGAACTCCACCGCGCTGATATTGATTGGTGTAAAATATGGTTTGCTGATTGGCGTTATTGGTGCTATTTTAAACCTGATACCGTACCTGGGTGGTATTGTTGCTATAGCTTTGCCTGTTATTATGGCAACGGTAACTAATAATAATGATGGTTACACTACCCAATTGCTGGTTATTGGCGCTTATGCATTAATACAGTTTATTGATAACAATATTTTGGTGCCACGCATCGTATCATCCAAAGTGCAGATAAACGCTTTGATATCCATCATTATAGTTTTACTGGGCAATGCCCTTTGGGGAGTAGCGGGTATGTTCTTATCTATCCCTTTTGTAGCGGTTTTGAAGATCATATTTGACCATATAGATACCCTTAAACCCTGGGGCAAATTATTAGGCGACACCATACCTACCAAACACCGGGGGCAAATGTGGAGCCGCAAACGTAAAGAAGCGGTGGGAATAAAATAGAGGCAAATACTGTATTGATGCAATGCTTGCGTCTATACAGTATTTGTTTAACTAATTACCTTATTGATAGCTTACGCCTAAAGTAATTGGTACACTTAAAGCTTTCGATATAATACAATTAGCTTTTGCACCTTCGGCAATTTCTTTAAACTTAGCTTCGGTAACGCCATCAATTGATGATCCGGTTAGTTCCAAATGAATATTGGTAATGCTTAAAGTAGCCATATCCAGGTCTAATACTGCGTCGGTTGTCAAATCGCCCGGGGTGAAGCCTGCTTTGGTTAGCTCGGCACCTACCGCCATGGTAAAGCAACCGGCGTGTGCTGCTGCTATTAGTTCTTCGGGGTTGGTACCTACACCTTCCTGGAAACGTGTTTTAAATGAATACTGGGTATTGTTAAGCGTAGTGCTTTGGGTTGAAATTTCGCCTTTACCTTCTTGCAGGGTACCGTTCCAATGTGCTTTTGCTGTGCGTTTCATAGTTGTTAAGTTTTTTTATTATTGTAAAAATAGGTTTTGTTTTCAATTATCCGAACATGCTTTTTTTATTGACACAAAAAACACATATTGCATATAGCCGTATATAAAACATGACTTCATACACAACATTAATTATATTAAGCGGACTGGTAATATTCTCCTACCTGTTTGATATTATAGCCGGGAGGACCAAAATTCCCTCGGTTATATTATTGATGCTATTGGGTATAGGTATACAGCAAACTATTGAATATTTTAATTTACTCACTTTTAACTTCGCGGCCATATTACCAACTCTGGGTACGTTAGGTTTAATTTTAATTGTATTTGAAGGCGCATTGGAGTTAAAATATACTCCCGATAAAAATGCGGTGATCAAAAAATCATTCTATTCGGCTTTTATAGTGTTGCTGGCATCAACCGCAATTATTACTTATATTATTTATTTAATAAGCGACCAAAGCATCTATTTATGCTTTGTAAATGCTATTCCGTTTTGCGTGGTAAGTTCATCCGTGGCGATACCTGCCGCGGCCAATATCGACAGAAAAAAAAGAGAATTCATTATTTATGAATCCTCTTTTTCAGATATTCTAACAGTCATCCTGTTTAACTTCATGATACATAATAAGCACATAAATTTTGTATCATTTACTAAGTTGGGTATAGAATTGGGGGTTATCCTGCTGTTGTCAATTTGCTCGTGTTTATTGTTGATATACCTTATTGGGCGTTTAACCCACCACATTAAATCCTTTTTAATTATATCGTTACTTATAATGGTTTATTCCCTGGGCCAGCTGTTTCATTTATCATCATTAATCATAGTATTGGCATTGGGGCTGTTCTTAAACAATGCTAATCAAATTAAAATACCAATTTTCCAAAAACTGTTTATTTACCCAAAACTCGATGAGGATATTAAACAATTGTTCCAGCTCTCTGCCGAAAGCGCTTTTATTATGCGTACCTTCTTCTTCATCATATTTGGCTTGACCATGGATATTAACCAATTAAAAAATTGGTCGCTATTGGCCAATGGCGGCGTAATTTTATTGGCTGTTTACGTGGTAAGATTTGTATATATAAAATTGACTAAAACCGATCTGATGCCCGAATTAGTTTTAATACCACGGGGATTAATAAGCGTGTTGCTATATTATAATTTACCACCTGAATTAAAGATACCCGGAGTTGAAACAGGCTTGTTATTTGTAGTTGTGCTGGGGACCAGCATCATCATGAGCCTGGGTTTATTAATAACTAAAAAGCAGGACCCTGAAAGTTATAGTGAATTGGGCGATACTTTAAATCATTAATCTTTGTCCTCGCGCTTAACCAGCAAAACTTCATCACCCTCCAAAGGCAGGTAACCATACTCATAACAAAAGTGGTAGGTTTTACCATTCTGCGTATCATATTTATGGGTAAGATATTTAAAGTTAAAACCCTTTGCTCCCATTTTTTCGCGGGTAGTTTTTGTTTTGCCTGATGGATTAAGCTCCTCCATGATGCGGCGATTACGCTTTAAAATATTGTTGATGTTGCGCACTAAATTATAGCTACTGCTATTTAACTGGTTGTTGTAATTGTTGCGGCACAAGTCGTTACAAAACTTTTTATCGGCCCGGCCATGGATGATCTCGCCGCAATCTAAACAGGTTCTTTCGCTATTCATGTAACTAAGATATGTTATTTATTATTCAATTGCAAACGTTTGCAAACGGATATTGTCGACTATAAACACTTAATAACCGACTAATATTTTGTGATGGACGCACCTTTGTATCGTTAACTAACACGAATTAAAACTTAAAACTAAATAGCATGAACACATTAAGAAACAGCGTACGCTTAGTAGGAAACTTAGGTATGGACCCTGAAGTAAAAACTTTTGACACCAACAAAAAACTGGCCCGTTTATCAATAGCTACTAATGATAGTTATAAAAATGATAAAGGCGAGCGCATAACTGATACCCAATGGCATAACCTGGTATTTTGGGGAGCACAGGCTAAACTGGCAGAGGACCTGCTTAAAAAAGGTGATGAAGTTGCCATTGAAGGAAAAATAAGCAACCGCAGCTATGTAGATAAAGACGGCGTTAAACGCTACACCAATGAAATTGTAGTAAACGAATTTTTGAAGATAACCGGCCGAATCAGTAATCAATAATATTTATACCAACCCTACACCTACCTAAACCTAAACCTTATCACTATTTGTTATGTACTTAGAAGCAAAAGAAACAGCCAGGCTATATGCATTGCTATCAGATAAACTGGGTAACGATACAACCGAGGTTCTATTTAAATACATTGATAACAAAACAGAACGATCTGTGGAATCAACTATTAAAACTTTAGCTACAAAAGATGATTTGGCAATTGTCCGAAAGGAAATTAACGAATCAATAGCTGATATCTTTAAATGGATGCTCATCTTTTGGATAGGCCAAGTTGGAGCTACGCTGGCTATCGTGATGCTGGTATTGAATAAATAATAGCTACGGTGTAGTTGCCGCTACAGGCAAAACTTTGCCATTATAAAACTTGTGCCCTGTTAAGGCGAAATCAGCAATGTATTTGCCCATTTCAAACGCCATAACCGGTGACTCATAACCCGGGAAGGCTTTCTCCAGCATTTCGGTTTGCGCCGAGCCCAAAGCCAAGCAATTTACTTTGATGCCTAATTCGGTAAACTCTTGAGCTAAACACTCGGTTAAGGTATGCAAGGCAGCTTTACTTGCCGAATAAGCAGATAGTCCCGGAAATTTGGCGCTGCCCTGAAAACCACCCATACTGCCAATATTTACTATATGTGAATCTTTGGGCATTAATTTGTACAGGCTTTGTATAATACGCGTATGACCAATAAAATTACTTTGCAGCATTTCCACAAAGTCGGTTTCTAATAATTCGGTAAATGGCTTGTTAATTAACACCCCGGCATTATTGATCAAAATATCAACCCGGCCATCAAAGTGGCTATTAATAAATTGCTGCAAACCATCATAATCATCATGAACAATATCAAAAGCTATCGGGTACAATATACCATCAGGGTTTAAGCCGGCGGCTATTTCGGCCAAACGTGTTAAGTTTTTCTGTGAACGGGCTAACGCTATTATTTTATGTTTACCGGATAAAATCAGCTCCAACACCGCCTCAAACCCTACCCCACTGCTTGCGCCTGTTATAATGATGTTCATATTAACTATTTAAAGTTGCTAATCATCTTCATTCTCTTTTACCAATACTTGATCTTTAGGCAAACCTTCTTCTAATCTTCTTGGCCGCAACACATAATACACGCCAAATAACGACACTAAAAGCGAAATCAAGTAAAATGCGATCGGAAGAAATACGGCTAAACTAATATCCAGATCAAATACGGGTGAAAGTTGCGTAAAAATTGCTTCACGAGCACCCGCACCTCCTATTGTTGGTACAATAGCCGCTAATGCAGAAATTAAAAAAGACAACAAATACGGAGAGTATTTACCATCAAAATTTTGTCCGAACAGTACAAATATGATTGTTAAAACTTGTAACAATTGCACAAATACCGCTTTAGCATGTGCCTGGAAAAAGTATTTGGTATATTCCTTAAAAAATCTGTAGGCTACAAAGTAATAAATAGCCGAACCGAATAAAAATATGCCTAAAGGAATAGTGATATGAATATTTATTTGAGGTATTAAAAAAATAAGCGCTACTGTTATCAAGCCAATAGCCCATAACCCGCTTAGTCTGTCAAACATGATGGCCCAGAATATTTTCTTTCCGGGATGTTTATAATTTTTATTAAGGATATATATTTTATAACCATCGCCACCAATACCACCGGGTAATAAAAAATTATAAAACAATCCTAACAAATACAACCTGAAATTAAATCGCGGATCGAGCTTTAACCCTATAGATTTAAAAAAACTTGATAGCCGCCATGACGAAACTATTATTGAACAAAAAAAGCAAGCCCATCCAACAAACATCCACCAGTAGTTAGCGGCTAAAAGCCTTTTCTTTACCTGGTCAATTGGCACTTTGCTAAATGCGTAATAAAGTAATGCCGCGCTTATTCCTACTTTTAAAATTACTTTAGTAATATTCCAAAGTTTACCTTTTAAGGTTTTGGCTTTTGGCGGGTCTGGGATTTCGGTCATTTGGCTGCAAATCTAATAAAAGCTAAGATTAGTTTATTTGTTAAATATATCCAGTTAGTTAAATAATGTTAAACAGCAAATTGTAATAAACTAATAAGGACTATTCCTTAATAGTTAAAAACTGTATTTTTGCATAAAATTTCAGTAAATGAGTAAAGCAAAAGTGGGTATAGTGCAAATGAGTTGCACGGCAGATAAGCAGCAAAATTTGCAAAAAGCTATTGTTAAAGTACGCGAAGCAGCCAAAAAAGGCGCGCAAATTATTTGCTTACAGGAACTTTTTACGTCACTGTATTTTTGTGACGAAGAAAATTACGACAATTTTAAACTGGCTGAAGCTATACCCGGCCCATCAACCGACGAGCTATCAAAAGTAGCGGCGGAGTTGAATGTGGTTATCATTGCATCCTTATTTGAAAAACGTGCGCAAGGTGTATATCATAACACTACCGCGGTGTTAGATGCTGATGGCAGCTATTTAGGCAAGTACCGCAAAATGCACATACCTGATGATCCGGGTTTTTATGAGAAATTTTACTTCACTCCCGGCGATTTAGGTTACAAAGTTTTTAAAACTGAATATGCTACCATAGGTGTGCTAATTTGTTGGGACCAATGGTACCCCGAAGCTGCCCGTATCACCGCGTTAATGGGTGCCGAAATATTATTTTACCCAACAGCTATTGGCTGGGCAACAACACAAGATGAAGCAACCAATACCAAGCAATACAACGCATGGCAAACTATACAACGTTCGCACGCGGTGGCAAACGGCGTATACGTAGTAAGTGTTAATCGTGTTGGCGAAGAAGCCGGTGTTAAGTTTTGGGGCGGGTCATTCTTTGCTGATCCGTTTGGCGAAATTATTCACCAAACCACACCCGACCAGGAAGAAGTTATTGTGCAGGAACTGGACTTAGATAAATCAGACTATTACCGTAGCCACTGGCCGTTTTTACGCGACAGGAGGATTGACTCATATCAGCCAATTACTAAACGCCTGCTTGATAACGACTAATATGCCAATTACTAAAAACTCACCCGCAGCGCAAGGATTTTTCTTTCCTGCCGAATGGCACCCGCATAAAGCTACCTGGTTAAGCTGGCCGCATAAGGAAGAATCATGGCCGGGAAAAATAGTTACGGTGTACCCTAAATATTGCGAGTTTATTAAGGCTTTAACGGAGGGGGAGATCGTTCGCATTAATGTTAAGGATGAGCAGATGGCGGCTTTTGCCAAACAGCAATTGCAGTTGGTTGATGTTGATTTGCACAAGGTTGAATTTTTTGAGTTTGAAACCAACGATGCCTGGTGCCGCGATCATGGCCCCGCGTTTTTGATCAATAATGAGACTAAGCAAAAAGTTATAGTTGACTGGGGTTATAATGCCTGGGGTGGTAAATACCCGCCATTTGATTTGGACGATGTGATCCCTACCAAAATAGGCAAACATTATGGCATCCCGGTTTTTCATCCCGGTATTATAATGGAGGGTGGCTCGGTTGATTTTAATGGCAAGGGTACCGTATTAACCACAACAGCTTGCCTGCTCAACAAAAATCGCAACCCACATTTAAATCAGCAGCAAATAGAAGAGTATTTGTACAACTATTACGGCACTGAGCAAGTGCTTTGGCTGGGCGATGGTATAGTTGGCGATGACACCGATGGGCATATTGATGACATTACCCGTTTTGTTACTGAAGATACCGTAGTAACCGTAGTTGAAGACAATAAGAACGACGAGAATTACCACCTCCTGCAAGAAAATTTGCAACAGCTAAAAACTATGCGCCTGCTTAACGGCAAACAACTGGATATTATTGAGCTACCCATGCCTGACGCGGTAATTCATGAAGACCAGCGCCTGCCTGCATCGTACGCCAATTTTTATATCAGCAACGCGGCAGTAGTAGTTCCAACCTATCGCTGTAAAAACGATGATAAAGCTTTAGAAATACTTCAAGGCTGCTTCCCTGAACGTAAAGTAATTGGTATTGATTCTACCGATATTATATGGGGATTGGGCAGTTTTCATTGCCTTAGCCAGCAGGAGCCTGAGGTGTAATCTTTTTCACCGCCAAAATCCCCCCGTTTACCGAGTTCTTTAAATTAATCGCCAGTTTTGTTTTGGGTTACCTATATTGTTGCCTTACATTTGAATATTGATTAAAACTAAGACACATGAGTAACGATATAAAATATACAAACAATAGCAACAAAGGCAAAAGTGTAGCGGGTGCTATTTTACTAATAGTAGGTGTACTGCTGCTAATAAACCAATTTGACTTTTTCTTTTTACCCAACTGGCTGTTTAGCTGGGAAATGATGCTGATAGCTATAGGATTTTACCTGGGCTCAAAAAATAATTTCCGCAATTCGGCCAGCGTAATACTTATTATTATTGGCTCCGCATTTTTATTGGAGGAAATTATACCGGGATTACGCTCGCGTGATATTGCATGGCCCATAATGATCATTTGCTTTGGGTTATGGATGATTACAAAGCGTAATAAAAAAATAAAACTAAATGACTGGGGCAACCGTACCCCTAATAAAAAAGATTGGCAGGGTAAAACAACTGAAGAACCTGTGGTAGATTACACAGTACCGCCTGCCTCATCATCAACAGAAACACCTCCGCTTTCAGTTGATGAAAACCCTTACACCCGCCGCAGCGATGCCGATTATATTGATGCGGTATCCATATTTGGCGGTGTTAAAAAAACCATCCTATCCAAAGATTTCAAAGGCGGAGACATTGTAAACATATTTGGCGGCGTTGAACTTGACTTTACGCAAGCCAATATTAACGGTCAGGTGGTTATTGATATTAGTCAATTTTTTGGGGGTATCAAGATCATTGTTCCACCGCACTGGAAAGTAGTATCTGATCTGGCAGCTGTATTTGCAAGTGTTGACGATAAGAGGTTAAGAACAACAGCTACTATTGATGGCGACAAAGTTCTAATACTTAAAGGCACATCATTTTTTGCAGGCGTAGATATTCGCAGCTATTAATCAACCTTTTTTTAATAATTATTACGAGCATATTTTGGCAGGCTATACAAACCTTACATTTTCAAAATTACGCTGGGCATTTGTAGCTTGCGGAGTGGTTTGGGCCGCTCTGCAAACTTACATTATCCACAGTTTTGGATTTTTTTGGTATACCGCCGCGGTTGATGGTATAGTGAGTTCAGTATTATTGGCTGCCGCATGTTGGTTAATAAATAACAACCTGCGCTACTATCAACCCGGCAAAGGCAGTTATATTAATATTTTTATATGGTGCGCTGCCTTAGCAGCCATTACTATGGCGGGCTCGCGCTGGATACTTCCCTATATTAATCAGGAAACCAGTTATATCGGGTTCCTGTCGCAATCAATGGTTATCCGGTTATTCACCAACTTTTTGGCTATTGGCTGGATGGCCATGATCAGTATGATATTTTATGGGCAGCTGGATCAAAAAGAAAATGAACGGCGCAAAAGTGAAGCCGAAAAACTTGCACGCGATGCGGAGCTATATAACCTGCGCCAGCAACTGCAGCCGCACTTTTTATTTAACAGTTTGAACTCCATAAATGCCTTAATCGGTTTTAAACCAGATGAGGCCCGTAAAATGATACATCAGCTATCAGACTTTTTACGCGGGACATTAAGAAAGGAAGATCAGCAGCAGGTTACATTAAACGAGGAACTGGAACACCTCAACCTGTACCTGGATATTGAAAAAGTACGTTTCGGTCATCGCCTCAAAACAGAGATAAGCTGCGACGGTAATTGCGGTGAGGCCATATTGCCATCAATGATGCTGCAGCCCCTGGTTGAAAATGCCATTAAATTTGGTTTGTATGATACCACCGAAGATGTGGTAGTGAGCATACGTGGCGAAATGGAAGGCAATTACCTGCAGATTATGGTACAAAACCCTTACGACCCGCAAACATCAAGGCCACGGCAGGGAACGGGTTTTGGCTTAAGCGGGGTACAGCGCAGGCTATATTTGCTATTTGCCCGTAATGATTTGATGGAAACTCATGCAAATGATAATATATTTACAACCATAATTAAAATACCGCAGCTATGAAACGAGCATTAATTATTGATGATGAGCCTTTAGCGCGAATGGTTGTACAAGAGTACATTCAGCAATTTAGCGACCGGATAGAAGTTTTACAGGAATGCAATGATGGTTTTGAAGGTTTAAAGGCAATACAACAATACCAACCAGATATTATTTTCCTGGATGTGCAAATGCCTAAAATTAATGGCTTTGAAATGCTGGAGTTGGTAGATAATAAACCAGCCGTAATTTTCGCGACAGCGTTTGATGAATATGCTATTAAAGCTTTTGAGGCCCACGCGGTTGATTACCTGTTAAAGCCATTTAGCAAAGAGCGTTTTAATAAAGCCATTGAAAAATACCTGGCGCAGGCCCGTGCCACTTCATCCGTACCAAAAGAAACCGAGCAGCTATTAGAAACCGCTGCCCTATCGCCTGCCCAACATGAGCGTATTGTGGTTAAAACCGGCACCAAGGTAAAGATCATCCCGGTAGCTGATGTACAGTACCTTCAAGCTGATGATGACTACGTAAGTGTATTCACGCAAGAAGGATCGTACCTGAAAAATAAAACGATGAGCTTTTTTGAACAAACGCTTGACCCACGGCAGTTTGTTCGCGTGCATCGCTCCTACATCGTAAGTGTACCCGAAATTACCCGTATTGACCCTTATGAAAAAGATAGCCATATAGCTATTCTTAAGTCGGGCGCAAAAATACCGGTAAGCAAAACCGGGTATGTAAAGCTGAAACAAGTTTTAGGTATATAGTTACTGAAAAGTAAAAAACACCTTTTATTTGCATATCTAAAATATCAATCGTAATATTGCGATTGATATGGGTATTACCAAAACAGAAATATTTACTGCCGAGCAAAACCAGCTGGCGCTAATGCTTAAAGCATTGGCCCACCCTGCACGCATTGCCATTTTGCAACAGCTCATAAAAGCTAATGCATGTATTTGCGGCGACCTGGTTGACGAACTGGGTTTGGCACAGGCCACCATATCGCAACATTTAAAAGAACTTAAAAATGCCGGATTGATACAGGGCACAATTGAAGGTGTGAGCGTATGCTATTGCATCAACCCTAAAGCATGGCAATTATTAAATAACGAATTAGGAAAATTCTTCAGATCATATACTGATCCGGGTAAGTGCTGTTAAAATTTTTTAGTTTAAACCATCGTAATATTACGATAAATTCAAATAACATGGAAACTATCAATTGGAAATCATTTAAAGAAACATTGGTCAATAATTCAGAGCTAACCCTTCAATTTCAATACGCCGAAGGAAAATGGGTTGATGCTTCATACCATATCACCGAAATTAAACAGGCACCTATCACATCGGTTGATTGCGGCGGAGTGGTAAATAACTGGACAGAAATTATTGTTCAGCTTTTTGAACCAACCAACGAGCAACAAGCCAACGCCATGAAGGTTAACAAGGCATTATCCATAATTAACGTGGTAGAAAAAGCTTTGCCATTGGACGGGGACGCTATGGTGAAAATTGAGTTTGGTAACTCGACTTTTGATACACGTCAAATGCTGCCTCAAAATATCACTATTAATGGCGAGAATCTGATAGTTGACCTACAACCTGATGCCGTGCAATGTAAAGCCGTTGGCAGGGGCGACAGTTGTGGTACACCTGCCGAAAAGCCAAAAATTGAATTAAAAAATCTGGCAGTTGCTGATTCTTGCTGTACACCCGGCGGAGGATGCTGCTAATTACTAACTTTAAAAAAATAAATACATGAAACAAATTTTAGTGCTTTGCACCGGCAATAGTTGCCGCAGCCAGATAGCCCACGGTTATTTACAAAATTTTGCAGGCAACCGGGCCAAGGTTTACAGTGCCGGTATAGAAACTCATGGCGTTAACCCGAAAGCTATACAGGTAATGGCCGAGGATGGGATCGACATCGGCCATCATACTTCCAACAATGTTGATGAATACACTAACATCCCGTTTGATTATGTGATAACGGTTTGCGACAACGCCAAGGAGAACTGCCCTTACTACCCTACCACTGCCCAACGCTTTCATTTTAACTTCCCTGATCCGGCTAAAGCTACAGGAACACCGGAAGAAATTATGAACGAGTTTAGGCGGGTACGCGATATGATAAAGGACTACTCGAAAAAATTTATAGAAAAAAATATATAAAATGACCGCCAACAACTGCGCACCGGCCCAACGTAAAAAGCTTTCCGTTTTAGATAGCTACCTTACCCTATGGATATTTATAGCGATGGCCGCGGGTATTGGTATAGGATATTTTATCCCTTCGTCGGCAGGTTTTATTAATTCTTACTCCAGTGGCACTACTAATATACCATTAGCCATTGGGTTGATATTAATGATGTACCCGCCATTAGCTAAAGTGAGGTACGAAAAAATGGGCGAGGTTTTTAAAGATGTAAAAGTGCTCACCGCGTCACTGGTGCTCAACTGGATCATAGGGCCAATCATCATGTTGGCGTTGGCGCTGGTATTTTTACAGGACCACCCGGCTTACATGGTTGGGTTGATATTGATAGGGTTGGCGCGCTGTATTGCCATGGTGGTAGTATGGAATGAACTGGCCGAAGGTAACCGCGAATACGCTGCCGGGCTGATAGCTTTGAACAGTATCTTCCAGGTGCTGCTATATAGTGTGTATGCTTATGTGTTTATTACTGTACTACCCCCGCTATTTGGGTTTGAAGGGTTAGTCGTAAATATTACTATTGGTGCTATCGCGCAAAGTGTAGGCATTTACCTGGGTATTCCTTTCGCGGCTGGTATTATTAGCAGGTATGCTTTGATAAGCCTTAAAGGCGAAGAGTGGTTCCAACAAAAGTATGTGCCGTTTATATCGCCTATCACTTTAATAGCTTTACTATTTACCATTGTGGTAATGTTTAGTCTGAAAGGTAATATGATAGTGAGCATTCCTTTTGATGTGCTGCAGATAGCGATTCCATTAGTTATTTACTTCATGCTAATGTTTTTGCTCAGTTTCTTTATCGGCAAATGGTTTAGTGCCGATTACTCACGCAGCACATCCATAGCCTTTACCGCCACCGGAAACAATTTTGAACTGGCTATAGCCGTAGCCATAGGCGTATTTGGTATTAACAGCGGCGAAGCCTTTGTAGGCGTAATAGGTCCATTAGTTGAAGTACCTGCCTTGATAGCGCTGGTGAATGTAGCCTTTTGGTTTAGGGATAAGCTACACTGGAAGTGACAGATATGAGACGTGAGATTTGAGACGTGATATATTATTTTCTCTGTCTCAAATCTCATATCTAATAGCTCACATCTCAATTACATCCCTATCTCATCAGCACTTGGGCCGTAACTGCCCGGGATAGGAATATTCAATAACCGTAGGTAAACACCCAACTGCGCACGGTGGTGTGTAGTTTGAGCTATAGATACCCTAACGGTGTCATACTTGGTATTTGTAAAATAAATCTCGTCGCCGTTGCGTAGCGTCCATGGCTGTTGTAATACTTCTTCAGTGGTTGCTTCCAGGTCAGCGCGGCCCTCGGCATAATTTTTTTCAAAATAAGCCAACAGTTCTTCGTTATTAGCAACATCCACTTGTTTATACGGGCTTGCAGCAAAATCCAATTCATCAGTTTTTATAGCCATGCTTACCCATTGCGGTAACTCGGCAATGTGGGTGGCCAGTTGCTTTAAGCTCATGCTTTTAGGATGCGGCTTCCAGTCGTATTTATCAGTTGGGAGGATGCTTAAAAATTTGCGTGTGGTTTGAGCTTCCTGCTCAGTTTCCCTTAATAAAATTTCAATTATTGACATAACGTTGTGGTTTTAAATGTTTGTTATACAAAGAAACCACAGGCTACTGACAACCCTATGTCAGTAGTATTTTAATAAATATCAATTATTTTTGTAATGGTTTGGCGTTGTAAGTGATAAGCTTTAAAGTTTTTTGAGTTTCATTAACCAATGCCGGCGAAAGGGAATTATAACCTTGTGTAACGCCTGCCTTTTGCCCGCTGTTAATAATATAACTCAACAACCGCGTTAACTGCTTTGCCCTTTCGATTGGTCGGTTACTATAATTTTGTTCTTTATATACAACAGCATAGCTTAAACCATTTATTGGATAGGCAATATGATCCGGACCGGCAAAACTACCATTTTTAGTTTGTATAGCTGCGTATAGCAATTGGTATTGCTTGGCATAAGCCAAACCTATATAAGCAATAGTGCCCGGCGTTAACTTAACCCAACCTGCGTTACCTTGGTTGGTTTTACTGGTTAACTTGGCTTTGATGTTGCCGGCTTTCCAACCGGGATACACTGAGCTTAGATATTTATTAAAAATGTAAGCTGTGCCGCTGCCGTCTGCCCTATCGACTATTTGTATTGGCATCGAAGGTAGTTTCACTCCGGGATTTAGCTTGACAATTTGAGCATCGTTCCATTTGGTTATTTTTTTCAGGAAGATATCAGCCAACACTGCATTACTTAATTTCAAGGTTGCCTTTACGCCAGGAACGTTATAGGCTATGGCAACCCGGCAGCGGGTAATGGGAATATACAAAACAGAATTGGAGTTAGCACCCGGAATATCTGATATGATAAAATCTATAGTATTACCTTTTAGTTGTGCAAAACCCTCGGCCGAACCTATAGATTGATAATTAACATTAACACGATTGGTGCGGCTATAATCCTCAATAATTTTGGTAATGAAGGGATAAGCCAACGTACTGCCCGAGCCAACTAAGGCGTTATCCTGTGCCTTTACAATAGGGATTATAATTAGGATTAAAAAAAATACGGTTAACCTTTTAATGGCGTACATATACTGCGGTTATTTGTACAATAACGGTTAACCCGCCTGTTTAGCATCAGGAGACGCTTTTAATTCTTTGATCTCCAGCTCAAAAGCACGCATACGGGCATGTAATATGTCCAATTCGGTACGCATCATTTGTATCTCGGTAATTAGTTTAGCGGTTTCGGGCTTGTTTATCTTTTTATCACCGGTACCCAGTATTAACCACTCGGGCGAGTATTTAAGCTGAAAACAAAGCTTGCGGATAAGATAATAACTTACTTCTTGTTTGCGGTTTATGACCTTACTAATAAAACCCTGGTCTACGCCAATTTCGCCAGCCAAGGCCAACTGGCCGCCATGTTCTTTAACAATAACCTTTAAACGTTTTACAAGTGCTTCGTCAGACATTTGGATACAATAATAAACAAACTACGCACAAAACAAATAGAATATTAATGATTATGCTTTTTATGAATATCCTTCACTAAACAGAGTTTTTTAATATCAGCTATCTTAATAACAAATGGCGCGTATTTTAACTTATCGCCAACCATTTCGGTGGTGTTATCAGAGTGGGCAATAACCTCATCAGGGTTATCGCTGGCTAATAACCTTTTATACATGCGGTAATCGCCCCACTCAATATAATAAACCTCACCAGGCAGGATCTTTTTATCCTTGATAACCTTTAGCGCCACCCAGCAACCATTTTCCAGGTACGGATACATAGAGTGGCCCCAAACAGGCAAAGCAAAATCACAATCCTCAATACCGGGGAAATTCATGCGGCCCACGGCCTGCATATCATTAATATCATTATAAACCTCAACACCCGAAGCCGTAGCCGGTATCTCATACATAGGAATACCACCCTCGGCAACCTTTGAAACCACAGGTGTATTATCATAAGGCTTATAAGCCGGCTCATCAATAAACTGGCTATAATGCTCTTTAAACAGTTTAAATTTTTCAGGGTCAATATTTTGACGGCTCTTGATGATCTCGGTAATGGAGCTGGCCGAATTAAAGCCCAAAACTTCAGCTAACTGGGCGTTGCCGGTAAAGGCACGGCCCTTCAATTGGTTATATAAAATAATAAACTCCAACGTCTCGGGACGGATGGTTTTGATTTTGCCGGGATTTGCAGGTGCTTCCATAAAGTTATCAACATTTTACAGAATTATCTTGACATAAATCAAGATTTTTCTTTATATTTGTATTGTTCTTCATACAAACCTACTATAATAATATTAAAAAACAAATTGTTTTTAATAAAGAATTACAGAAGTATGCAGAACACCATCTACAGAAAAATATTGATTACCTAATACTATTACCATGTACATCGCCTATTCTGCCCTGAATGATGATAACAACAGTCATCAAAACTTTGACGACCCTACAACTCAGCTACGCTACCTGGCCTATCAGCAGGCCTGCAAAAAACATCGGGCGTATATCGCTCAAATACAAAAGTACATACCAGGCTGGTATCCCAAATTTGATAACACATTAAACAATAGATAAGATGATAAAGATCGCACAAAAACTAAAAGACAAACTATGGTGGATGATCATATCTGTAGATTATGATTACAGCCGCATCAGCGTAGCCGACCATGAAATGAACGATGGCGTATTAACCTTATGGCTGGAAGACAAGCAGGACTTTAAAAACTCACTGGAAGAATGCCTGCAGTTAGACATACCTGCCAGGCAATTTGCCAAAGTAATCAGGAATGAAAAGCTGAACAATTATGAAGGCACCAAGATCCATCCCAAAAAAGGATTTATTTATAAAACTCAAATTGAGATAAACGAACCTATAAGATGGTACCGCGAAGACGCATCATTAATTGAACAGCAATGGGCACGCGAAGCAGTAGTAAAAACCATACTAACCCAATTAGTAGAAAATGAAGTTGCCGAGACTATTGACTGGTAGAAAATATGCCAAATAGCATTTAAATCATAATTGCCGAACAGCGCAAAAAAAAGCCGGACAATGCCGGCTTACAAATAACAAGAATAATATGTTAGTTACGTCTAAAACCGCCTTTGTTACCGCCGCCATTAAAACCAGGACCTTTATCCTCGGCTACGTTAACGGTTATACGGCGGCCATAATAGCTTGCGCCATTCATACATCTAATTGCTTCCTTGGCTTCATCTTCATTAACCATTTCAACAAACCCAAAACCTTTACTCTCTTTTGTTTCACGATCTTTAATGATCCTGAGTGATTTTACGGGCCCAAAATCACCAAAAACAGCTGTTAATTCGGCCTCATCTACTTCTAAAGGAAGCCCTGCAATAAATACCTTCATCAATATCTTTAAAATTTGCACAAAGGTACGCAAAAAAGCCACCATATTGGCTATCGGCGGTAAAAGAAGCGGGTAACAAAGGCGTTATTTGACTTAGTAATTACTATTAAACCATAAACATAAAATTTTGCCTTTCGGCATATCATCACCATGAAAAACACATTACCCAAATTTTCGTCAGCAGATGAGCTGGATAAACTTGTGGATGCTTTTTTTAAACAACTGGAAGGCAAGAAACGCGCATCGCAAAAAACTGCTGCCCCTAAAACAGTTGAGCCAAAACCCGCCACACTAACGGGCTTAGCCCTGCACCTGGGTTTTAACAGCCGCGAACAATTTGAACGGTATGAGAACAAAGGGAAGTTTGCATCTAACCTTAAAAAAGCGCGACTGCGTATTGAGGCCATATATGAAAAAAAATTACATCAAAGCACCTTCGGGGGAGCTGTTTTTGCTTTAAAGAATTTAGGATGGCTGGATAAGTATGAAACAAAACAAGCCGTGCCTACTATAAAAACTCTAAAAGTCATAATACATGAATCGGGCCCCGCCCCCTCCAATGACGAAAAAGAAGTGCTGCTTTAAATAAAACAATGATGACTAATCATGATGCAACCATATTATTTAAGCTTAACTATGCCTCAACCGCGCATATAATTGTTAACCAGGGCGGCACAAGCTCGGGAAAAACCTATGCTATTGAACAGGTTTTGTTTTGCCTGGCTTGCCAAAAAGAAAAACAAGTAATAACTATAGTTGGTCAGGATATACCCAACTTGCGGGCTGGTGCATTGCGCGATGCGTTAACCATATATAACAGCTCGATACAATTACAGGCGGCAGTTAAAAGCTTTAATAAAACCGATAGGGTATTTGAATTTTATAACGGAACGGTGATCGAGTTCAAAAGCTATGCAGACGAACAAGATGCGAAGTCGGGCAAGCGAGACTACCTGTTTATAAACGAAGCCAATGGAATTACATGGAATGTGTACGCGGAGTTGGCGTTACGCACAAAGGAAAAAATCTACATTGATTACAACCCCAACACCGAGTTCTGGGTGCATCAAAAGTTGATTGGACAGCCTAATGTTGAACTGATCATATCCGACCATCGGCATAACCCTTTTGCGGCGCAAAACATACGGGATAAAGTAGAAGCGCTAAAAGAAGAGGACCACGAATTATGGAAGGTTTATGCCCGTGGGTTAACCGGAAAATTAACCGGAACTATATTTAATAACTGGCAACTTTGTAATGAAATCCCCGACGATGCGCGGTTGATAGCCATAGGTTTAGACTTTGGCTTTACCAACGATGAAACGGGCTGCCTGGAGGTTTACAAACAGGATGGCGAGTTATGGGTAAACGAAATGGTTTACGAAACGGGCTTAACCAATGCAGACATCAACAAACGGTTAACCAGCCTTCAAGTGAGCAAGAAAGCGCAGATCATAGCTGATTCTGCCGAGCCTAAATCCATTGAAGAGCTTAAGAGAAAAGGCTGGAATATTATCGGCGCCAGGAAAGGCCCGGATAGCATTAAACATTCCATTGATGTACTGAAACGGTATAAAATTAACATTACCCGTAACAGCGTTAACCTGCGCAAAGAGATAGCCATTTATAAATGGAAAACGGACAGATCAGGCAAAGCCTTAAATGAACCTGTCGATACCTGGAACCATTTGATAGACCCATTGCGATACGTGGCTTTGAACAAGTTAAATACCAACAGATCCAAAATCATTAAATCGCGCCTGCCCTACCAGGAACAAAAAATAATAACACCAAACTCCAACTTATTCAAATGATCGAAAAAAAATTAATAACAACGGATGGCCGGCTTCTGATTAAGATGCCCACCCTAATTAATGAGCTAACCTTAGGGCAATTAATGGAAATGCAGGAAAAGCCGTACTTAACCGATCTGGAAGCCATAAGCATATTATCTGGCGTTGCGGTAAGCGAGTTAAATACCGTTTGTGATGTTACCGACTTCCAGATATTCAGCGAGTATATCCTTTTGCTGTCCCAACAAATTGCACACTTGTATAACCGGGATGATATCCCTAAAAAAGTAACTTTCTATTTAGAGAAGCCGTTAACGATTAATGTCATCAGCAACCTATCAGTTGAACCTGCCGGGGCATTCATGGCCGCGCGCGATATCATTGCCGAAGAAATTAAAGAGCATATTGAAAAACACGGCGAAGATGATTGGCAGGAAACTTTTAAACCTTCATTAAAAGCCTGCTGCCAGGTATTAGGGCAGTACTTCTTCTGCAGGGTGACGGGCAAAAAATACAATGAATACCAGGTAGAGGAGTTTTATACCGAGGTAAAAAAACTAAAAGTGACGGAGGCACTGCCTATAGCCCGCCATTTTTTTTCATGCTATCCGCACTTATCGAGGCGGAAAACAAACTGCTTTCGTCGCCTGCGTCAGCTTTGGAGAAGAAGGCAGGAATACAGGCGTTTGAACGCTTTAAGTATATCAATACCGTCAACGCTTTAGCCGGCGGCGATATAACTAAGTGGGAAGAAATACTAAATCTTCCGTACGACAGGGTGCTTACCAAATTACTACTTAATAAAACTGAAGCCGAGTATCAAAGTCGATATTCCGATCTGCTTCAGGCCCAACGATAAATTAAAACTTATGCCCATACGCAACCAAATTGAAGCCGTAGTGCAAACCCTTATGGGCGCGCCCACATTTATATACGGTACGACAAACGAATTAAATTTACTGGCAGACGATGCCATATTTCCTTGTGTGTTTATGCAGCCGCTACAAGACATAACCGTAACACCACATGTTAACGGCTCGGTAGATAATGCTTTTGCCTTAATACTTGAGTTTCTATACAAAACTGATTTTGATCAGTACACAGCTGACAATGAAACTTATGTAACCCAGGCACTGCATTTAGCCAACGAGTTTATGGTTAAAGCTGCTAAATACCGCGAGGGTGATGGCCGGTTTTTTAAAATAAAACCCGGCGGCAACGCTAAGTGTGTACCCGTTTACAACAAATATGATG
>CAZTAU010000044.1:0-30925 GCA_964611565.1 uncultured Mucilaginibacter sp.
AACCCGCGGCCTTCAGTTTGGGAAACTGATGCTCTACCAACTGAGCTATTTCCGCGTATAATAATCAAACATAATAACTTATATTCACTCATTCAATATACTACTTACTAATGCCTGTAATATTACCTGTAAAAGGAATAAGCCCAAGTTGGGGAGAAGATTGTTTCATTGCCGAGAATGCTACCATTGTTGGTGATGTAGTAATGGGCGATAAATGTTCGGTATGGTTCAACGCGGTTATACGCGGCGATGTGCATTATATTAAAATAGGCAATAATACAAATATTCAGGATGGCGCTATTATACACGCCACTTATTTAAAGGCCCCAACTAATATTGGTAATAATGTATCTATTGGCCACAACGCCCTGGTGCATGGCTGTACGCTGCATGATCATGTTTTAATAGGGATGGGAGCGATAGTAATGGATAATGCAATAGTTGAGCCTTATGTAATTATTGCGGCAGGATCAGTAGTATTAGAAAACACGCTATGCGAATCGGGCTATTTATATGCAGGCACTCCCGCAAAAAGGATAAAACCAATAACGGATGAGCAGAAAGCATTGCTTAACCGATTACCTGATAATTATATTATGTATTCGGGTTGGTTTAAGGAGCAGGTTCCTTAGGTATATCCACCGTATCTTCTGATTCGAAGTTTGGACGCAATATCATCATTTTAGGATGCACCCAGATATTCTCCGGCTGCCTATTTTCTTTTAAACTTCCCGTATCCCATTTACCATTTCGGTTGGTATCATAAACCACTCTCACGTTATATTTTCCAACAGAAAAGTTTTTATATACCAGAGATGTGTTCTTAGTAATTCTATCTGCTCGTAAGGTTGCATCTCCACGCTCATTTAATAATTCAACGATGTATGATCGGCCGGTATCCGGTAAAGTTACTTTTAAAGTCAATTGGGTGTAATTATCTATTTTATCTATCTTAAATCTTTTGGGCGAATTACTGTTTTTCTCGTTAAAAAACCCGAGTAATGCTCCCTCGGTAAAAGTAAGTAAATAAGTGGCATTTGGTTTCCAGCGATATCTTAAGCTCAAGTGTTTGGCATCTCCCGTATCTTTTAATAAAGTGTAGTTAGTAACAAAAGCATCGTTTTCTTTTAAAGAGATTAAAGATGGAAATATATTAGTGACGGGTGTACTTGTATAAATTTGCAGATCGGTGCCCGGCTTTAATACATTTCCCAGATCAGCACTTGTTTTTATAACCAAAGGGGATTTAAAAACTTCTTTTCTGCCTTTACGAAATGTAGTGGTATCAATTGGAATATTATTATCCAGTACGGCTACTTTTAATGAGTCATAGTCGGTTGTACGCATATATAGATAGGCGCTATCCAGGGTTTTAGTGAACTCAACAAACTTTTGAGCGTCTAAATTAGCGGGTTCAATTATTTTTAATGAAGGTTTTGCTAAAGGCTTGTTAAATGATAAAAATATTTTCCCGGTAGGGTCAAAGCGGTGATCAATAATTCTAAAATTAGGCGGAACTTGTTTAAATAAGGAGAGTTTAATATCCGCCGTATCTTTTGTCAAATTGATAACCTTACCCGGAAAAGCAATAAGTTCGTTATCGTTATCATATACTTTATTGCCTGCACTTTCTTTAATAGCGTATAATTTATACTTACCGCTATGCAAATTGCTTAATGAAAATTTTCCTGAGGTATCTGTAGTGGCAAATATGGTAGGCTTCTTTTTGCCAAACAGTAGTGAATCTTGCTTTAAGGTAAAAAGCATCACCGTTACATCTTTCTCTTTTTCCAAAGTTTGATTGTTTATAACGGTACCTGATATTTTTAAGGAATCGATTTGATTGCCGGTTGAAAAAACGTAGGTAAAATTATTTAAAGTATTGCCTTCATTAGCATCACCTATTGATTTGCCAAAATTTATTACATAGGTGGTTTCTTTTAGCAACGTGTCTTTAAGCGTAATCACCAAATTTTTGCCCTTTATTTTATATTCAGGAGGAGTCTCTTGTGCAGGGCTAATGTTTATTTCCTGGTATTGATTCACCAATCTAAAATATTCATCAAATTCTAAAACTATTTGCTTCGCTGAAAAATTACGTGATTGATTTGCCGGCGTTGCTTTTAATAACTTTGGCGATGTTACATCTTTAGGGCCTCCCTGGGGTTTTTGCGGTACGGCACAACCCCATGCCAATAATATGGCCAAAAAAAGCGGTGTAAGCGGAGTTAAAAAAGGCGATTTTTTATTTAACAGCATTTTTAAGCGAAATAAGCAATTTTTATATTTTGATGAAGATTATTATTCTGATTTAAAAATATTGGCTTAAATTTAATATTTTATAAATTATTGATTTTCAGCATATTGTATATTATCTGGACATATGTACCATCAAAACCGAGATATCTGATGGCGAAACCCCCGAAATTCTGGATGCTTGTCCCAAAGTGCGCGGTTTTATTTTCATTAACTTTTCACGAGCCTCTTTTGACAGCGATTGCAACTGGTGATAATTAAAATCAGGATTGATGGATCTGTCCTCCATTTTTTTCATCCGGCCAACTATCTCCATTTCCTTTTCAAAATAACTCTCGTATTTGATTTTTATTTCAGCCTGCTCAATGGTTTCTTTATCATAAGCAGATAATAAAGTTTTTAATCCTTCGTCAGCTTTTATCAGATCATTAAATGATACCTGTGGTCGACTTAGTAAATTAAATAGTTTCGCGCCTTGTGATAGGGGGCTGGTTTCTAAACTTTCTAAAAGTATATTAACTTCAGACGGATTAATAGAATGGCTTTTTGTATAAGCTACTATATCATCAGAATTTTTTATTTTTTGATTTACCTTGTCTAATCGCTCATCGCTAATCAACCCTAATTGATGCGCCATCGGACTTAAGCGGATATCAGCATTATCTTGCCTCAATAATAAACGATGTTCTGCACGAGAGGTAAACATGCGGTATGGCTCTTCCGTACCCTTAGTCACAAGGTCATCTATCAATACGCCAATGTATGATTCTGATCTTTGCAATATTACTTCGTGCTTATCATGAACTTTTTGATGCGCGTTTATTCCGGCAATAAAACCCTGTGATGCGGCTTCCTCATAACCGGTAGTGCCGTTAATTTGACCAGCAAAGTATAGGTTGCTTATTTTTTTAGTCTCTAATGTTAATCCTAACTGGGTAGGTGGGAAGAAATCATATTCTATTGCATACCCCGGTCTAAACATTTTTACATCTTCAAAACCCGGTATTTGTTTTAGGGCTTTGTATTGTACGTCTTCCGGCAATGAGGTTGAGAAGCCATTTATGTACATCTCTACACTGTTTAATCCTTCCGGCTCAACAAATATTTGGTGTCGGTCTCTCTCGGCAAAGCGGTTAATTTTATCCTCTATTGATGGACAATAGCGAGGCCCTAAACCTTTGATCCTGCCGGTAAACATGGGCGATTTTTCAAAGCCCTCTTTTAATGTTTCATGTACATTAGTATTGGTATAGGTTATCCAGCAACAGCGTTGTTCCTGTATCATTTCTACATCTGTGTAAGAAAATCGGCCGCGCTCTTTATCGCCCCATTGCTCTTCCATCAAACCATAATTTAGGCTACGGCCATCAACACGCGGAGGGGTACCGGTTTTCATCCTGCCCGATTCAAAACCCAACTCTACCAGTTGTTCGGTTATTCCCGTTGCCGCCCTTTCGCCTGCCCGGCCACCACCAAACTTTTTCTCTCCTATATGTATTATTCCATTTAAAAAAGTACCGTTTGTTAACACAACAGAATCTGCTTCAATCTCTACACCTATAGATGTACGGACGCCGCAAACCGTATTGTTTTTTACAATAAGCGAGCTTACCATATCCTGCCAAAAATCAACATTCGGTGTACGCTCCAGGGCCAATCTCCATTCTTCAGCAAAACGCATACGGTCGCTTTGGGCCCTGGGGCTCCACATTGCTGGCCCTTTAGATTGATTTAGCATTCTAAATTGAAGAGATGTTTTATCAGTAATTATTCCCGAATACCCGCCCATCGCGTCAATTTCGCGTACTATCTGACCCTTGGCTACGCCACCCATTGCAGGATTGCAGCTCATCTGGGCTATGGTCCCCATGTTCATGGTAACTAATAACACAGACGATCCTAGATTAGCCGCCGCAGCTGCCGCCTCACATCCGGCATGGCCGGCACCAACTACAATTACGTTATATCTTTTAAACATTTTACCTCCTATGTTCCACGTGGAACACGTACAATTTATTTATTTCCTGATGTTCCACGTGGAACTTTTAAGAAAGAAAACAGTGCAAAAGCCGCCCAAATTCCTTCTAAAACCACAAATGGATAAAAGCTAATTAAATAAGAAGCATAACCACAGGTGGCGGCTCCAATAAAATTTAGCAGAGTATAAGTTTTGCTTTCTGCACTAACTCTTTTATATAAATTTAATACAAAAGCTATTAATAGTATAATTACTCCAATGGATGCTATGATGTCAGAAGTTGTCATTATGCCTCCAATAATTCGGTTAATTCTATCCAACGCATACTTTTTACATCAAGCGCCGAATTCAATTCAGCTATTTTTTGCGACACCTCCATTATTTTATTGTTGTCAACGCCTGCAGTGTTTAATTGTGCAGTAGCTTCTTTTATTTGATTTTCTACTTGTTCTATCTCTTTTTCTAAAGCATCCAGTTCCTTTTGATCTTTAAAGCTTAGCTTGTTCTTTTTGGGCGCAGATGGAGTTGGTGTATCAACAACGGTGGTTTTTTTATTTTGTTGTTTATTATCTTCTAGATCCAATCTGTATGAAGAATAGTTACCGTTATATATACGTACATGGCCTTTTTCTTCCATAATAAATAATTGATCGGTTAGTTTATCTAACAAATATCTATCGTGCGATACCATCATTAATACACCGCCATATCCTGTTAAAAACTCCTCCAATACATTCAAAGTATCAATATCCAGGTCGTTTGTAGGCTCATCCAGTATCAGGAAGTTGGGGTTCTTCATCAAGATATGCATTAGCTGCAGGCGTTTCTTTTCTCCGCCGCTTAGCTTTGATACAAACCCATATTGTTTTGGCGGAGGGAATAAAAACAGGGTAAGCAGGGCAGATGCGGATATCATTTTACCATCAGCCATAGTGATAAACTCAGCTACATTTTTAACAATATCAATTACGCGCTCATCTTCTTTAAACGCAATGCCTTGTTGGTGGAAATAACCAAACACGGTTGTTTCTCCTTTTTCAATAGTTCCGCTATCCGGAGATAGTGCACCGGTAATTAAATTTAATAAGGTAGATTTCCCCGTTCCATTCTTACCCGCCAAACCTATGCGGTCCCCCTTTTTAAACACATAATTAAAATGGCTAACAAAAGGTTTATCATTAAAGGCCTTGCTAACGTCTTTTATCTCTAATATTTTATTGCCCTGGCGCGCTGTTTTAACACTTAGCTCTACATTTACTTTTGGGCCGTTGTTTTGAGTCTTTTCGTTTAGTTCATGATAGGCATCAATTCTTGACTTTGATTTGGTTCCCCTGGCTTTAGGTTGCCTCCGCATCCATTCAAGTTCCTTACGCAATAAATTCGAGTTTTTTTGGAAGGTAGCCTCGTCCGATGCTTCCCGTTCTGCCTTGCGTTCCAGGTAGTAGCCATAGTTTCCTACGTAGGGGACGATCTTTCCCTTATCAATCTCTAATATTTCATTACATACATTATCCAGGAAATACCTGTCATGCGTAACCATCAGTATAGTTTTTGATCCTTCGGTTAGTAATTTCTCCAGCCACTCAATAGTGTCAATATCCAAATGGTTGGTTGGCTCATCCAATATGTATATGTCCGGATCCTCGATCAACAGCCTTGCAAGTGCTAACCTTTTACGTTGACCGCCCGATAAAGTACTAATACTTTGATTTAGGTGGTGGATATCCAATCGGCCCAAAATGGTTTTTATCTTATATTCATATTCCCAGGCATCAACCTCACTTAGCTCTTCCATTACCTTTTCAATGGCCTTCATATTATCCGGATCGTTTTCCAGCAATTCTTCATACTTCTTGATGAGCTGCTGTTGAATATTATCCGCATGGAAAATATAATCGCTTATGGTAACTGCGTCTTTAAAGCTGGGGTCCTGTTCTAAATAACCCATATTAAGGTCGCGCATTTGCGCAACCTTACCTTCTGTGGGCTTTAAGGTTCCTGCCAATAGTTTTAAAAGGGTTGTTTTCCCGGCGCCATTTATCCCCACTAATGCAACCCTGCGGCCACGGTTTATACCAATGGATATGTTTTTAAACAACCAATGATCATGAAAAGAATGCCCTAAATTTTCGGCAGATATATAAGTACTCACGCGCGTCTTTTTATTTGTTCAGAAGAGTATATGTATACACCTTCCCTTGGTTTTAACGATGTTTTAAACATGGCCATTGCTACAACTTTAGCATGTATGGCACGGTATTTTTTTAAAGGACCAATTAGCAATGGGGTTATTAATAACATAAATTTAATTGCCATGCGTTCCATTTTACGGCTTTCTGTTCGTTCGCCAACCAAAATGGATGGCCTGTATATGCATACGGCTTTTAAACCTATCTTCTTAATATCTTCTTCGGTTTCACCCTTCATTTTTAAATAAAAATTTGACGAATTAACATCGGCCCCAATTGATGATACTAAGTGATACTGCTCAACGCCATTTTCTAAGGCTATCTCTGCCAATCTAACAGGATGGTCGTGATCTATCTTATAATATTCCTTTTTATCAGGAGTTTTATTGCGGGTTGAACCTAAGCAGCAAAATAATGCGCGACCGGTAATGTACTTCTTATAAACCTCCTCGTCATCAAATTCAGCAATTACCTGCTTTAATTTACTACTATGTATGGGTAATTTTTTGCGGGATATACTTATTACTTCACTATATTCATGTTTTAATAACAGGGTATTTACTAAATGTCTGCCAATTAGTCCGCTTGCTCCTACAATAACAGCTTTATATGCCATGTAAAAAATTAAATTTTATACAAAAATACACATAATTAATTTGTGGAATAAAATTTGTATGTTTAAACATATATTTATTAAAACAACAAGATCATGAAAAGTATTTTTTATCCTGCTAGCGAGCGCGGAACCAACGATATCGGATGGTTAAAAGCAAAATTCTCATTTAGTTTTGGCCCTTATTATAATCCGGACAAAGTCCATTTTGGAGCATTAAGGGTTTTAAATGACGATACTATTGCGGCGGGTACAGGTTTTGGTACCCATCCGCATGATAATATGGAGATAGTTACCATACCGCTTGGAGGGGCCATAGAGCATAAAGATAGCATGGGTAATATTGGTGTTATACAGGCAGGAGAAATACAAGTAATGTCTGCAGGGTCTGGTATAACACATTCAGAGTATAATCATTCAAAAACAGAGTCGGCAAGCGCATTGCAGATATGGGTATTCCCTAAAGAACGGAATATTAAACCACGCTATGATCAAAAAAGCTTTGAAGATGTATTAGAACCCAATAAACTGGTAACCCTGGTATCGCCCAATAAGGAACGTAAAGATACCTTATGGATAAACCAGGATGCTACATTTTCAATGGGCGATTTTGAAGCAGAACAAAAAATTGATTATGCCATAAGCCAGGCAGGTAACGGTGTATATATCTTTATTATAGAGGGTTCGGTAAAAATAAATGCCCAGGTTTTAAACAAAAGAGATGCTTTGGGTGTTTATGATACCGGTTCATTAACTATTGATACCGAGGCAAATACCCGATTGCTTATAATGGATATCCCCATGATGTAATCATCCCTGTTAGCCACGGCTAAATATTATTGAACTGTTAACAAACAATTAAATAAATATTTGTTATAACAGTAAATAATAGCAATATGGCACAGGAAATAGTAGTGCCCGGATGGAGGAAATGGTTCGAAGAGATTGGCGAACAAGTAGGTTTTTTCACCCGGTTTATCAGAAATATTTTTGCCGGTGGCTTTGAGTGGTCAGAATTTGTAAGACAATGTTACGAAATCGGCTACCGATCATTTATGCTGGTTGGCATTACCTCATTTATAATGGGGGTTGTTTTAATTTTACAATTACGACCAACCCTTGTAGCTTTTGGGGCAGCAAGTATGCTGCCCAAAACGCTTTCCGTATCTTTTATCAGGGAAATAGGCCCGGTTATTATAGCTATTATTTGTGCCGGTAAAATAGCATCGAGCATTGGTGCCGAACTGGGTAGTATGAAAGTAACCGAGCAGCTGGATGCCATGGAAGTATCGGGCGCTAATCCTGTTCAATACCTGGTTGTTACACGTATATTGGCTACTACGGTAATGGTTCCGTTATTATCGTTAATGGGCGATGTAATAGGTTTATTTGGCGGCTTCCTTGCCCTGAATTTAAATGACCACATCAGCGCATCATTATATGCCACCAAAGTAATTGCAGCGCTTGATTTTACTGATTTCTTACCAGCTTTCATTAAAACCATATTTTTTGGATTTGCTATTGGATTTGTAGGCTGTTATAAAGGGTTTTACTCTAACAAAGGCACGGAAAGTGTAGGGATTGCCGCAAACTCAGCCGTGGTTACGGCTTCTCTGTGGATTTTTGTGATAGATGCGATAGCTGTTCAAATTACCAGTTTATTATTTTATTAAAATGGAAGAAGAGATAGTTAAAGCAGAAGCCCCGGAAGCAAAAGTTGCTGATAAAAACGAGATGGTAATTGTTATCAAGGGCGTAAAAAAATCCTTTGGCAGCAAAGGGGTATTAAAAAACATAAACCTGGAGGTTAAACGAGGTGAGAATGTGGTGGTTTTAGGCAAATCTGGCCAGGGCAAATCAGTTATGATACAGTGCATAGTAGGGTTACTAACACCCGATGGGGGAAGCCTGAAAGTATTGGGCGATGAGGTAGCAGAAATGGATGATGATAAATTAAGGGAGTTGCGAACCAAGGTAGGTTTTTTGTTTCAGGGTGGAGCGTTGTATGATTCAATGACAGTTAAGGAAAATTTGGAGTTTCCGCTTACCCGTGTTTTAAAAATAACCGACCAAAGCGAATTAGATAAGCGTGTAAAAGAGGTTTTAGAAGGAGTTGGCTTGGAGGATGCGGGAGATAAGCTGCCATCTGATCTATCCGGCGGGATGCGTAAACGTATAGGCTTGGCAAGAACGTTGATTGTAAAGCCCGAAATTATGCTTTATGACGAGCCTACAACCGGCCTTGATCCTATTACATCGCGCGAGATAAGCGAGTTAATATTGAATATGCAAAAAAAATACAAAACAACATCTATTATTATAACACATGATATGGAATGCGCACGCATAACTGCCGACCGTGTTGTAATTATGGACGAGGGCGAATATATAGCCGAAGGCTCATTTGATGAGCTTAATAAATCAAAGGACCCATTAGTTAAATCATTTTTTAGAGACGTATCATGAAAATAACCCCTGAACAAAAAACTAAAATTGGCATATTCACCGCTATTGGATTGGCTGTGCTGGTATTTGCCATATTTTTTATCGGCAATCAAAAAAGCCTTTTCAGCTCAACAATTAAGCTGAGCGGTGTATTCAAAAACGTTAATGGACTGCAAGTAGGAAACAATGTGCGCTTTGCAGGTATAAACGTTGGTGTTGTTGACGATATCGAGATACAAAATGATACGGCGGTAAGGGTTACCTTAAGCATTGATAACGATGTAAAAAAATTCATCAAAAAGGACTCAAAAATGAGTATTGGTAGTGATGGATTAATGGGGGATAAGTTGATGGTGATATCTCCAGGCGGCGCCTCTACAACCCAAATGGTAGAAGACGGTCAGCAAATAGCCGCGATTAATCCGGTTGACGTTGATAAAATAATTACTAAAGTAACCAAAATGGCCGATGATGCCGGCACATTGGTCAACAGCCTATCACAAATTGTTGGTAAAATAAATAACGGACAGGGAAGTTTGGGTAAGCTGCTTAATGATAATAAAATGGCAGATCAAATTCAGAGTACAGTTGTGCAAGCCAATAAAACCATTAAGAACGTACATCAAACCTCAACCACCTTAAATGAGGACCTAAAAGCCGCGCAAAACAACTTTTTGTTAAAAGGGTATTTCAACAAGAAAAAGAAAGCCGAACAAAAAAGGCTGGATTCTATTAAGAAAGTAAAAGAAAATCAACAAAAGGCTATAGAGAAAGCACAAAAAGAAGCGCAGAAAGCCGCTGAAAAGGCCGCAAAAGCAGCAGGAAATTAATAGGACTAGATCATAAAAGAAAAGGCCCTCAATCTAGGGGCCTTTTCTTTTATATAAATAATATTACTATAAATATTTGGTGATTTCTGGAGCAGTAGGTACAACTGCAGAGCGGAAACGGTGAATTAATTTTCCATTCTCATCAATCAAAAATTTCTCAAAGTTCCATTTAACCTCACCTGTAAAATCAGGGTTAGCCGCTGTAGTTAAGTATTGGAACAGTGGAGCCATATCATCGCCCTTAACACTGATTTTTTCGCTGATTGGGAAATGAACACCGTGTGTTGCCAGGCAAGCTTGTATCTCGGCCACGCCACCCGGCTCCTGGTTAGCAAAGTTATTTGCCGGGAATCCAACAATTACTAATTTGTCCTTGTAAAGATCCTGAAGCTTTTGCAGGTCTGCATATTGTTTAGTATAACCGCATTTTGAGGCGGTATTTACGATCAGAATTTTTTTGCCTTTATATTTGGCTAACGAAAAATCTGCGTTTTCTAAAGTTTTTAGTTTAAAGGTATATACATTGTCTGGTGCTGTGGCAAATGCCGTAGCAAACATTAGGGAGAATATTAATGCTAGTGTTTTCATGGTTTTAATTGTTTAAATATGTTGGTTGTTGTAAAATTACCTATTAAAGACTCTCTTATCCAAATATTTATCTTCCATTTGTGTCATATTTTTGCTATCAAGGGCGGTTTTGTCTTTATAGCCTAGTAAATGAAGCGCTCCATGAATAATTACCCTATGCAGCTCATCGGTAATAGATTGATCAAACTTAGCAGCATTTTCACGAATGCGATCAATGGATATGAATATATCGCCGGTAATGATTTTGTCTTCGGATGAGTTATCAAAAGTGATAATATCCGTATAAGTATCATGATCCAGGTACTGCTGATTGATCTGTAACAGGTAATTGTCTGAGCAAAAAATATAAGTTAACTCGTCAAGCTTATAGCCTTCGGCGGCAATGGTATCTTTTATCCATCGCTTTACTTTAAGTTTATCCTTTAAATTATAGTTGATGTCTTCCTGGAAGAAGGATATTCGCGGCATTATATTTTAAATAGTAATTCAATCTCGTTACCCGATGCGTTAAACACACACTGATCAGCCAGGTGTTTAATTATAAAAACACCACGACCTGTTAACGCCTCCAAATTTTCAGGTGCTGTAGGGTCGGCCAGGTGTACATAATCAAAACCGGGCCCCTCATCGGTAATTGTCCAGGTGATACGGCGGCCATCTACTTCGGCATTTACAATAACTTTTTTAGCCGGGTCCTGTTTATTGCCATGTATCATAGCATTATTAAGGGCCTCGTTCAGACAAGTCATCATATTGGCAAAAGTGTCGTCACTAATCTGATATTTATTGGCGATCTCCTCTATCAGGTTTTCCAATACAGTTATGCTTTCCGGCACTGACGGAAGCTGCAAAGTATATAGATCGGTGGTTTGAAGATTAGTTTGTGGCATACTATTTTGCATTGATTTGCTCAAAGTAATTCTTAATTTTTGTTTTATAATACAAATTAAGGTTAGGCGGTACTGTTCTTATCTGCTCGGTTTGTTTGGCCTTTTTTTGCTGATAATCTTGTAATGCTTTAATATATCCCGGCGGCATATCCTTACCTACCTGGCTTTGTCTTTGCTGATCTTGTTCTCGCTCCTGCTCCGCTTTTTCAGCCTCCAATAACCGGGTTTGAATTTGCAGCTGTCTTTTTAAAGACTCATCGTTTATACGTCTGTTTACGAGATCGGTTTCAGTTTGTTCCATTTCTTTCGCAATTTTATCTGCATTAGGAATGGCGCTACCCTTCGCTTTGCCCGCTTCGCGGGCCAACTGTTCAAATTGCTGGCGTATTAATTGTTGCTCACGCGCCAGTTTAGCCAACTGCTCGCTCATGTTGCCATTTGCATTTCTATCGCCGGGTACCCGGTTTTGTTGGCCTTGCTGACCCTGTTGTTGCCCTTGCTGCTGCTGGCCCTGTTGTTGTCCCTGCTGCTGCTGTTGCCTCATTTGCTCTCGCGCTTTCTGCATATTTTGATTTAGCTGCTGTTGCTGCTTACTCAACTGTGATAGTGATGGCTGTTTTGGCTTACCTTTGCCCGGTTTTCCTTTGCCGGGTTTGGCGTCGGCCGATGCCTGTAAATTATTTAGTGCTTCACTCAACATTAATGCCAAATTATTCATTGATGTCATAGCATATTGCTGACTGCGGTTTGCTTCGGCGGTTCTCCTGTCACCTAAGCTGGTAAGCGCCTCGTCAATTCTTGAGTTTATGCTGGCTATTTCTGTATTTACAGATTTTTGTATTTGCGGTATACGCTTGCTTAGTGCATACAAACTGTCTTCGGCTGTTTTTAAATTATCCTTTATAGCTTTTTGAGATTGTGCCAACGTAACATAAGCCGGATCTATCTGACTGGTGTTGCGTAAACGCTCCATGATTTTTTCCTGGTTAAATGAACTATTTACCAGGCTTTTCAATATTTCTCTTAAAAGATGCTCGTCAACCAGATTTTGTTCTTCTTGCTCCTGCTCATTTTGCTCCTGCATTTTTTGGGCCATCTGCTTCATTTTTTGGGCGGCCTGCTTTTGCGATTGCGCAGATTGCTTACGATTATTTTTTGACAGCTGCTCCTTGCTTTTTTGCATTTCCTCCTTAACATCTTCCTCTTCAGCCTTTGGTTGATCAAAATCTTGTTTAGCCTCTTCGTTTTCTTTATCCAGCTTGTCTAAGTTTTTAGCAATATCTTCAAATTCTTCCTTAAGCTTCTCCTGTTCTTTTTGCAGGGCTTGCTGTTCATCTTTGGCTAACTGTTGGTCACCCTGATCTTTTTGCGCCTGGTCCTGTTGCTTGCCTTGCTGCTGATCTTTTTTAGCCTGATCCTGCATGGCTTGCTGTTGGTCTTTCTTGGCTTGGTCTATTTTAGCCTGCAGGTCTTTTATGGCTTGCTCCAACTTTGCCTTTTGATCTTTCTGCGCCTGTGTTTGTTGCTTGCCCTGTTGTTGATCTTTTTTAGCCTGATCCTGTTTGGCTTGCTGATCTTTCTGTGCCTGGTTTAATTTAGCTTGCAGATCTTTTATAGCTTGCTCCAACTTTGCCTGCTCCTCTTTTGCCGCCTGATCTTGTTTAGCTTGCTGGTCTTTCTGAGCCTGTGTTTGTTCCTTGTTCTGCTGCTGATTTTTATTTGCCTCGTTTTTTTTTGCTTGCTGATCAGCCGGTTTTTTATCAGTTTTATCAGCTAAATCCTCTTGTTTTTCTGCCAGTTTGTTCAACTGGTTTATTTGTTGATTAAGCTTTTGCTGAAAATCCAATTTCTTATACAATTCCAGCATTCTATCCAACTCACGCTTCATGGATTTATTATCCTGCTGCATTTTAGACAATTCCTGGCGGGCATTATCTTTTTGGTCGTTTTTTAACAGATCTTGTAGCCTGTCCAGCATTTCGCGGGTTTTAGGGTCAAGTACATCGTTAAGCAACTTTTCCATCATTTTTTGTTGCTCAACCAAGTCCTTTTGCTGATCCTGGCTTTCCTGGCGGTTGTATAAATTCTTTTTATTTTCGGCTTGTATATCTTTTACTAATTCATCCAGTTCCTGGCGTTTTTGCAACATATCCATTACCTGCTTTTTCTCATCAAATGATAATGAGTTTTTATTCAGCAGCATCTGATTCATTTTTTGCGCCTCTTTCTCAATTTGTCCCGCTATTTTACTGGCCGACTGCATTTTTTGTTTAATGATCTCGGTGCTCTTGTTAAGCTGCTCGTTAAGCTCTTGCTCGTCCGGAATGTTTAATTGTTGCTCAGGGGTGCGGGCTTTTTTAGGGCCTGATACACCATCATTATCGGCTACTTCAAAATAATAAGAAACATGGTCGCCGGGATTAATGCCTAATTCTTTTAAGTTCCACAAGTAAAAAAAGTCAGCCTGTGTTTGGCCTAAATCGGCTTTAACCGCTTTATTAAATGTACGATCCTGTGCTTTATTGCCGCCTGGCGCTTTTATGGTATAATGGAAATTCAAACTTGAAAAACCATGATCGTCCTGAGCCTTGCCAGTGAAATAAATAGCCCTTAAACTAACAGAATCAGGCTTTTCCTGAACGCCAATAGACGGAGCTTCGTCGGCAATAACATTAATACGATATAATGCAGAATCGCTATGGTTAACTAGCGAATTTAATGGGGTAATTTTATAAACCGAATTAGTAATTACTCTTTCACGATGTTCAAACAAGTCTTTGCCGGCCGAAGTTAAAGCAGAGCGGCTGGTATTCATATCAAACAACATACCTGTAGCGTTTTGGGTATGAAAGCGCCAGGTTACGGTAGTTCCTGCGGGCAGGGTCAAATCGCCGGCATTGGGTAATACCTCATTTTTTTTATTTAAATAGCCCGGATAATTTAAAATCACATCAAAGTGTAGCAGCGATGGGCGCAGGTTAACCTTTATTTCGTACGGTACCGAGGTAAACCCATTACCAACCAACCTAAATTTTGTGTTTTGCTGTAAGTTACTAAACAGGTAATGAAACTTGGTAACGTTTTCTTTATCCAGTTTAAAAGTATTGTTAGCGGTTTCTACATATACATCTGCCGGCAGGCTATTGCCTTCCAGTTTAATATCCAATTTTAAATCATCACCCTGTACTACTGAAAGCACCCTGTTTTGAACAACAAATTTAAAAGGAGCAACCGGAGCAAAATATTCATTATGCCTTATCAGTCTTTTGGTGCTTTCGGTTAATATAGATGGCGCGGCGAAACCAATAATGCAAATTATCCCTAAAGGAATAAGCGCCCATTTTAAATATTTGCGGTTATCGCGGATATTGATAGCTGTTGGGAAACGTACCGGCTGCAATTTTTCAATTTTTTGATCAATGCTGGCCATTATCAGATCCTGATGCTGCGCATCCTGGCTTGATAGTTTTTTAAGCTGTAAAGTATTTAATAGTTTATCATTAACATCATTAAAATGTTTGCCAATAATTTCGGCAGCTTGGTCATGAGTTATGGTTTTGCCCAATTTTAGCCAGGCCATTAATGACGGGACGACCAACCAGACAATTAACCCCAGGTTTAAAACAATAAAGCTATAAAAAAGGATACTTCGGGCCAACGGATTAAAGTTTCCGTAATACTCAGTTACGGTTATGGCTACGTAAGCCGAGAATAAGCCTGCGCCTAAAAATATTAACCCCCTTAAAAGATTATTCAGATAATATTTTTTAATAAAAATATTGATCTTATCAATTAAGAGCGTATAGTTATCAGAAGCGTTCATAGGCTCAATAGTTTAAGTACACCAGGAGTGAAACGAAAAATATATCTATAAAGATATATCAATAAGTAAAAATATCAAAACAATAGCGCTAAAGTTTAAATGAAACAACATTGTTATGTTATAAAAAACAGGTTCACATAGATTGTAAACATACAGTTAATAATTTTACAATAATTGAACCAGTACATTTAAAAATATAACAAAATTGGGTATAACCAATACAAAGCCGGGAAGTACTTGGGATATAAGTAAGGAGTGATTAGAAAAATATATGAAATATCCACTATTTTGTGCATTATTGCCTAAATAAACCACCCGTTATACTTATGAACCGAGCATTAATTAAAGCAACATTGCTGCTTATGTTTATAACCGTCACCAATACGGTTATTTCACAAAATAAAAAACCCAGTCAATCAACCCAAAAAACGGTTGCCAACCCAGTTAATCTAAGCTACCGTTTTTGTTTGGACGCACCTTCCAGAAGAGAAGCCGCTGACCCTAATATGGTTGTATTTAAAGGCGAATATTACTTGTTTGCTTCAAAATCGGGCGGATATTTCCACTCAAAGGATATGATCCATTGGGACCTGATAACCACTAAGGATCTGCCGTTAGAAGATTACGCTCCCGCAGCTGTAGTAATGAACGGGGCTATTTATTTTATGGCATCGGGCAACGCGCCTTTGAAAATTTACAGAACCAGCGACCCAAAATCGGGTAAATGGGAAGTGTTCAATTCATCTTTTCCGATAACCATGATTGATCCTGACTTTTTTGTAGATGATGATGGCCGCCTGTATTTTTACTATGGATGTTCAAATGTTAACCCGTTGTACGCTATTGAACTTGACCCAAAAACTTTTAATCCTATAGGCAACCGTGTTGAAGTAATGAATAGCAAAAGGGAGATTTATGGTTGGGAACGTAAGGGCGATTATAATGAAATAATGAAGGATCGGCCATGGATAGAAGGTTCATGGACCACTAAACGTAACGGTAAATATTACCTGCAATATTCAGGCCCCGGTACTGAGTTTAAAAGCTATAGCGATGCCGTATATGAGTCAGATAAGCCGCTCGGGCCGTTTACGTTGGCTAAACATAACCCAATATCTTACAAACCGGAGGGGTTTGTTACCAGTGCCGGCCACAGCAATACCTATCAGGACAATTATGGCAATTATTGGCACGTATCCACCATGACCATTTCGCAAAAGCATATGTTTGAGCGTCGCCTGGGGATATTCCCAACCTTTTTTGATAAAGACGGCGTAATGTATGTGTATACCGGATTTGGCGATTTTCCTTATAAAATACCTAACAAAAAAATAAACGGTCCTGAGGATCTGGCTACCGGCTGGATGCTGCTATCCTATAACAAACCTGTTGAGGTTTCGTCAGAACAGCCAAATCACCCTAAAAACTTAGCGGTAAATGAAGATATCCGCACCTTTTGGAGCGCCAAAACCGGTAACAAAGGCGAGTGGATAAGCATGGACCTACAGCACGTAAGTACTGTTAACGCCGTTCAAATAAACTATTATGAGAATGAAAGCAAAACCATGGGCCGCTCGCCGGATATTTATTACCAATACCTGCTGGAGTATTCTACAGATAATAAAACATGGAAAACATTAGAAGATAAAAGGAACAATAAAACCGATGTGCCACATGATTACATCGAACTAAAAAATCCTGTAAAAGCGCGTTATATACGTTTAACCAATTATAAAGTACCTGATGGTACATTCGCGTTAGCGGGTTTGCGTGTATTTGGTAAAACCCCGGGGAAAGCTCCGGCTGTGCCCAATAACCTAACTATTAAACGTAATGAAGCTGACCGTTGCATTGTTGACCTGAGTTGGGATAAACCTGCAGGCGTAACAGGATACAATATTCGCTATGGCTCTTCAAAAGATAAATTATACCATAATTACCAGGTACTAGGCAACGATAAATTAACCATTAGGAGCCTTAACGCGCAGCAGAAATACTATTTCACTATTGATACTTTTAATGAAACCGGCGTAACTAAAGGAACCAAAATTATTGAGGTAAATTAATAACGCCTTTAAAAACTCAAACGCATATACGATTATATTTTTATGAACAACCTTAATAAATGCAAAGCGATTTTACTTATCGCGGCGCTATTTCTTTCATCCGTTGTAAACGCTCAAAACACCGCTGCAATAAAAAAGGCATATCAAAAATTTGTGCATACCAAACCTGGAAACCCTTATTTGCCTTTATGGGAGCACGTACCGGATGGCGAACCACGGGTTTTTGAAGACCCAGACAGGCCCGGAAAATACCGCGCTTATATTATCGGGTCGCATGATTTGAGGGTTAACGAGTATTGTGGGCCAGACATCAGAGCATGGTCTGCCCCGGTAGAAGATTTAACCCAATGGCGAAATGAGGGCCCGATTTTTACTTATTTTATAGATAACCAATGGGATGTAATGTATGCGCCAGACCTGGTAGAAGTAAAAAGAAAGAACGGCAAAAAGGAATATTATCTATATCCACATGCCCGCGGACGTAACAGGCTAGCAATGGTATGTAAAAGCGACCGCCCCGATGGGCCTTTTAAACCTGTCAACGTTACTGCCGATGGAAGAGCTACAGTATCGGGCAGCCTTTTAGGATTTGATCCTGCAGTGTATGTGGAGTACATAACTGATCCTAAAGACCCGGATTATAATATTGGTTTCCGTGCATATGGATTCTGGGGGTTTCAAAAATCATCTGCAGCACAGCTAGATCAGAATACAATGTACTCGTTAAGGCCGGGCACACAGGTAATTAATTACCTATTGCCTGCCAGTTCAAGATACGGCGTATTGCGCGAGCCGGCCACCCCATACCCTAACATCCTTCCGGGTGAGGATCTGGGGAAATTCAACTTTTTTGAAGCATCTTCCATCCGTAAGGTTGGCAATAAATACGTCACAGTTTTTAGCGGATATTCCGGTCCTGAATATGGTGTGGGTAGCTCAAACTCTACCCTACGTTATGCAGTGGCAGATTCACCACTTGGCCCATGGAAAATTGGTGGTGTAGTAGTTGATTCACGTGCGCCCGTTTTAAACCAGGACGGAACTGCTATACAAACCACCAACTCAGGACACAACACGCATGGCAGTATTGAGTTGATAAACGGGCAATGGTATGTGTTTTATCACCGCCCGCCGCGCGGATTTGGTTATGCACGTCAGGCTGTTGTTGCTCCGGTAAATGTTAAGTATGATCAAAAATCTGTTAAAGATGGGGGTACTGTTACCATTACCGGCTATGATCCTTATGCTGCTGACGGTAAATGGACCGCAAAAGATAGCAAAGGGCTGGAATACACAGGAGGTGAAGTAACCTCAGAAGGGTTTAATATTTATGGGCTTGATCCTTATCAATATTATTCTGCAGGCTACGCTTCTTATCTGTCTGATAACAGAATACTACAAGATTCATGGGATATTTGGGATAACCACATGCCTATTGAAAAAGCAAAAAATGGCAATATTATAGGGTACAAATATTTTGGTTTTGGCGGCCTTAAGCATGCCCAAAAAGGATTAAAGCCTTTTGAAGGCACCAAACCGGGCAACAATACCAAGTTCAATGTTTGGTTAACACCAAAAACAGATAAAAGCTTTAAGGTAAATGTTTGGTTAGATGGCCCGTGGGATAATGCTACCTGGAAAGGAAAGAAAATTGCTGAGATAGTTATACCAGCCAATTCAAAACAAGAATCAACACAGTTTACAGCAGATGTTGCTAAGTATGTAGATAATTTGGACAAGAAACACGCGATATTTTTGGTGGCAGAAGGCACTGATGGCGACGCGCTTTTTGATCTGATGGGATTGGGCTTTAGTTCAAAAACTAAAAAGATAAGCCGCCCCGTGCCTCCAACCGTAAGTGTTTCAGTAGGCGGACAAGCTGTAACGATACCGGCTACTCCATTAAGGTCTACCAACGCCAACGGTATTACCGAGTATGATATTTATGAAACCACTTATAAACTTCCGGCCGGCAGCACAGTTCCTTCGGCTACGGCATCATCAAATAACCCTGCGGTAAAAGTGTCTGTAACACAAGCAACTTCACGTACAGGGAAAGCAATTGTTAAATTTGATTATAAGGGAGTAGTTAAAACCTATAATGTAGTGTATTCAGAATAATAAAAGTTAATTATAAAAGCAATAAACCAGTTATAATTCAAAATAATATGAGATTTTTAAATTCGGCGTTATTTGGCTTGTGCCTTAGTGCACTTTCATTAAACGCGCTAGCGCAGGATGCTACAGTAGTTAGCCCTGATAAACAATTAAAGGTAGTGGTATCAGTTGCCGATGGCAAGCCTGTTTATTCTGTTAGCTATAAGGGTAAAACCATGTTAGAAAATTCTCCGTTAGGGTTAATGACCAACGAGGGGGATTTTAGCACAGGATTAAAATATAATAGTAAAACGGAAGAGACAGTTGACAAGAATTACACCCAGGACAAGATAAAGAGGTCGCAAATACATTATGTAGCTAACAAGGCGGTATTCAACTTTGAGAACGCCAAAAAAAGCAAACTCAATATTGAGTTCCAGGTTAGTAATAATGATATCGCCTTCCGTTACGAAATAATGCCAATGGGCGAAAGATTAGCATGTGTGGTTGAAAAAGAAGCTACCGGTTTTAAATTCCCGGCAGCTACAACTACGTTTTTGTCAAACATGATGGCACCAATGACAGGTTTTGCCAGAACGGCGCCAAGCTATGAGTCTGCTTATCAGCCTGATCAGCCAATGGTTAAAACCCGCCCAAGTGCCGAAGGCTATGTTTATCCGGGATTATTTAAAGTTGGTAGCGATGGTTGGGTATTGCTTTCTGAAACCGGTGTTAGCAGCCTTTATTGCGGTGCGCATTTAAGTGAAATTAATAAAGAAGGAGTTTATACGGTTGATTATCCCAACATGAAGCAAAACAACGGTTTTGGTTCAACAGGTGCACAAATAGCATTACCGGGATATACTCCATGGCGCACTATAACCGTAGGTGATAATTTAAAACCAATTGTTGAAACCACCATTCCTTATGATGTGGTTGAGCCATTATATAAAGCATCAATACCATACAAATCTGGCCGCTCAACCTGGAGCTGGATATTATGGCAAGACAATAGCATGAACTATGATGACCAGGTTAAATTTATTGATCTGGCTGCCGCCATGAAATATGAATACATACTGATGGATGCGCTATGGGATAAAAACATAGGTTACGATAAAATGAAGCAGTTGGTAAAATATGCCAATTCAAAAAAAGTGGACGTGCTTTTATGGTATAACTCAAACGGCCCATTTAATGATGCCCCTCAAACACCTAGAAACAAAATGAGCACGGCCATTGAACGCAAAAAGGAAATGAAATGGTTGCGTGAAGCCGGAATTAAAGGGTTAAAAGTTGACTTTTTTGGCGGTGATAAGCAGGAAAACATACGTTTATACGAAGAGATATTATCAGACGCGAACGATTATGGTTTAATGATTGATTTTCATGGTGCTACACTTCCACGCGGATGGGAGCGCATGTACCCCAACTATGTGGGTAGCGAAGCCGTTGTAGCTTCGGAGATGGTATATTTTAATCAGGGCAACAGGCAAACAGAAGCACTTACCGCAACATTGCATCCGTTTATACGTAATGCTGTAGCCAATATGGAATATGGAGGCGTTTTCTTAAACAAATTTTTAACCAAAAATAACCAGGCAAGGAGCCCGCGCTTAACAACTGATGCATTTCAGTTAGCTACATCCATTCTTTATCAAAACTCATTGCAGATGTTTGCTCTTGCACCGAATAACTTAACAGATGTACCGGCATTTGAAATTGATTTTATGAAGCAAGTACCAACAACCTGGAACGAAACCGCTTTTATTGATGGGTATCCGGGTAAATATACTGTTGTTGCCCGTCGCCACTTAACCCAATGGTATGTAGCCGGAGCAAACGCGGAAAAAGAAGTAAAAAAATTAAAACTTCACTTACCTATGCTGGCGGGTAAACAAGTGAAAATGTATAATGATGACAACGCTAAGGTTACTTATACTAAAAATATAACAGTTGGTACAAACGGAGACCTTGAAATAGAAATACAGCCTAACGGCGGGTTTGTATTGAAGCAGTAAAAGTATCTTAATATATTAATAACAAAGGCCAAAGCAATATGCTTTGGCCTTTGTTATCTGTCGGGTTTAACCAATATTATAAGCTGTATGGAGTAACCCCAGTATTGGGTAATAGTTGTTTAATTTTTATTAAATCACTTGCCGGAAAGCTATTTCCTTGTAAATAAAGGGTTTTCAATGAGTTTTTAAAGTTTTGAAAGTCAGAGGGTAACGATGTAAGCTGGTTGTTTGCCAAGTCAAGTATCATGATTTTTGGCAACGAGAAAAAATTGGCTGGTAGTGTTGTTAGTTGATTTTGTCCCAACCAAAGTTCTTTAAGTTCCGGCAGATCCCCTATACTCGCAGGCAACGAACTTATTTTATTATTTGACACAATTAATACTTGTAGCTTTTTTAAATTACCAATATCCGCAGGTAAAACGGTAAGGTTGCGGGTATTTAATTGAAGATATTTAAGTGAGCCTAAACTGGTTATTGATGCCGGTAGGGTTGTGAAGCTTCCGTTTAAAAATAAATAGTCTAATCGCGGGAAGCTTCCAAAATTTGATGGCAGCGAGGCCAGTCCGCCACCTTGAATTTCTAATTTTCTGATTGATAAATTCATGAATGCTGGTGGGAGTGTAGAGACTGACGCATTTAGTACCAATGTATCAAGTGATACCATATTGTCGATATCCGAAGGAAAGGTAATAGTTCCTCCAGAACCTAAAGAAAGATACCTTAACTTGGTAAGCTTACTGATAGTAGAAGGAATATTAGCTTGTATTCCTAATACTAAATGCTCTAAATCGCTACAGTCGCCTATACTTGATGGCACAGACTGCACATTACTTGACCATAAATCACAATAACGAAGTTTTTTTAACTGACCAAAACTACTTGGCAATGAAGTAAGGCCACCCCTGAGTACAAACGTTTCCAGGCTCTCTAATAGTCCGAAAGTGCTAGGTAACGAGGTTATTTTGGTATCGGCCAGAAAATTTGTTATGTACAGGTACTTTAACTTTTTTAGCTGTCCAAAGTTGCTGGGAATTGAAGAAACGCGTGTGGCGGTCATATCCAAATATTCCAGTTGCTTATATGAATCTCCAATAACAACGGGAAAATCAATAACGGATGAACCGGAAAGGTCTAGCCGCTTTAAATAAGATAAAGCCTGGACGGCGGGATGGCCTACAGTATCTGAAAGTATCCAGGCAATACCACTGCTGTAAAGGTTAAGTTCTGTTATATGGCCGCCACTATAAGTTAAACGATTAGATCCGGCATCAAGTTGAAGGTCACTTAAAGCTTCGCTTTCCAGGTAGTTTCCCGTTGTAATAGTTATAGATGCGGACGCTGTTTTGCTACCGTACTTGGTTGTCCAGGTAAGTTTGTAGTTGCGGTTTGCATATCCTTGAAATTTTAAATTAGGAGCATTAATAGGAGCAACGTATGTGCCTCCAAATACAGTGTTAGAAATGTATCCGTATGCACCATCAATGGTCCATTCACCGCTATCGTAGCCCGTTGCAGATAAATAAAATTGAGTTTTGTTATTTGGTGATGTGTTAATAATGCTGGTTTGTAATGGCTTAAATGAAACTGTTACGGTAGATGCATTCGTATTTATCCACCATTTTAAAACATAGGTTTCGCCGGGCAAGCCATGAAATCGGGTGTCTGGTTTATTTTCATCTTCAAAATATACTTTATCGGGTTCTGTTAATCCGCTAACAATGGTCCATTTTCCTATCTGGTTTTTTTTTAAACTATCACCATTTAGTTTAACCACAAAAGCTGAAACATCAGTTTGATTAGTACCCGCTGAAATAATTGGAGTTGCTGGCAGTTTGCCTGTTTCGGTTTTTTTACAAGCACTCAGCCCCGAAAATAGTCCAATACAGATGATTATAAAAAAATAATTGCGTTTCAGCATGTGATAAGGATAATTGTAAAAATAATTATTTTGGTGAAGATACGGCCAGATAAATTGGAATATTACTATCATCGATAGATACCGCAAATATTAAATACAGATTGTAAGTTTTTAAGAGTTAAATTATATTTGACCTCCCTCGGGATGTAGCGTAGCCAGGTATCGCGCCAGCATGGGGTGCTGGAGGCCGGAAGTTCGAATCTTCTCATCCCGACTTCATATTAAATCTTTTGAGGGGATCTCAATATTTAAATCTTGGACGCGCCTACAGGTATAGTAAACGAAAACTCTGTACCTACTCCAGGCTTGCTGGTTGCCCAAATTTTCCCTTTACATTTTTCTATCAGGTCCTTACAGAACAACAGCCCCATGCCCGTTCCCAGTTCTTCATGGGTGCCGCGCTTGCTGTCAACCTTGCCTTTAAATAACTTTTCGGTTTGCTCGGCTGTCATGCCGATACCATGATCTTTTACCCTGATCATAACATGCTTACTATACTGCTTCGCAAAAACTTCAATAACACCCTTCTCGTTAGAGAATTTAATGGCATTGGTTACCAGGTTGCGAATAACAATGCGAATTGAATCCGGATCGGCAAAAGCAATTGCATCTTCCGGCACATCAAATTTTAATTGAATGGATTTTTTGACGGCCAGGTCATCCAGATTATGCCTTTCTTTATTAATAACATCTTTCACAGAAAAAGCCTTGATCGCTTTTTCAAAATTGTCCATTTGGGTATTAACCCAAAACAATAGCGTGTCTAAAAAATCAGAGGTATAGTCTAATTTTTTAACTACGCCGGGTATCATATTCAGCAATTCACCGGACGATATGGTATCGTCCTGGAAAAGTTCAAACACACCCCTTAAACTACTCAACGGGCCACGCAGGTCATGTGCTAAGATAGCGATTAGCCTATCTTTTAGTGTATTAAGGGTTTTTAGTTTATTAGCATGGTCAACTAATTGTGCATTTTGTTTCTCAATCTGGAGCTCGCTGTTTTTTAATTCAGTAATATCCTGCATTGCCCCAATCATTCGTGTTCCCCTGCCCCTTTCATCACGAATAACAACCCCCTTATCCAGCACAAATGCATATTCTCCATTAGCCTTTTGGAAGCGGTATTTTTCTGTCCAATAATTCATGTTGCCGTATTTAACCGGATCGGGATATAGCACAACCCTTTCCCTATCGTCAGGATGCACATACTGAGCAAAAAAGCGCATATCACCAACGTTAACGCCCGGCTTATGCCCAAATGATTTTTGGATATTCCTGGAATAATAAACCTCGTTGGTTTCCAGGTCCCAGTCCCAGATGATATCTGTAGTAGCCTCGGTAACGTATTCAAACCGTTCAATACTTTTTTCAAGGGAACGCAATGTTTTTGATTTCTCGGTAAGATCCCTGCAAACTACGATCATGCATTGCTTCCCCCTATATTTTGCAGCATTACCAATCAGCTCTACTTTAATGGTTTCGCCATTTTTTTTAACATGATCCCATGCGCCTCCATTATTTATTTCTCCATTATGATCAGGGCTTTCAATAGCAGCCGCTGTTAATGCTCCATCTTTTGCTGCAATTATATCTTTAATGGTTAAGGCGGTAAACTCGGTAGCTGTGTAACCATATAATTTACATGCCGTTTTGTTTACGTCAATAATGGAAAGAGATTCAATTTCATAAATGATGATAGGAATCGGGTTGGCGCGGAAGAGTATATTGTTTGTTACATCAAAATCAGCATTAACTGTTGTTTTCATAACATTATTTTATTTGAAATATATATAAAATCGTTTTGCGGCAATATTTAGCCCAAATTTCTCTAAAAAATCACATTAAATTAAAAAAATTATAAAATAATGTCCCAATATTCGATAATATTTAACTATATTTCCAAATATAATGAAATATCAACAACAAAAACAACCAATTATTGTTAATTTAATATATCAACAGGCTGTTAAACTGCAAAAAATGATTAGCATGAATAAAAATGGATAAATTCACAAAATTAGCCTTTCACCGCTCCACGGTAAACAAGGCGATCACTATAAGCTTAACAGTAGGAACAATGTTAAATCTTATTAATCAGGGTGATTTTATTTTTCAGATGCAATGGGAGAAAATAAACACATTCAAGATTTTCCTTACCTACTTAACACCATTCTGTGTTTCTACTTATAGTACTGCTACTGCCTTAATGGTTAAAACACCTTAAGCCTTATACTGACCTATTGTTAATGCATGTGGCAGTATCCTTTACAATCCTAACCAAATAACTATTTTTGCGCCATAATGGGAAAAGATAAGTTAAGGCGCTTTGCGGAGATAGAAACGTTTAGCAATGTTTTACAGTTAGATGCCGGGAAAGCCTACAAAGGGCAATGGAGTACAGGGTTTTTTAAGAATAATAATCCGGTTGTATTAGAACTGGCTTGCGGTAAGGGCGAATACACAGTTAACCTGGCCCAAATGTTTCCCAACAAAAACTTTATAGGTATTGATTATAAAGGCAACCGCATTTGGCGCGGCGCTAAAACGGCGTTGGAAGAGGGGGTAAATAACGTTGCTTTTTTGCGTATGCAGATAGAGAACCTGGTTGATTACTTTGCACCCGGCGAGGTGGACGAGATATGGATCACCTTCCCTGACCCCCAACCACAGTTGAGCCGTGAAAAGAAAAGATTAACATCGCCACGGTTTTTAAATATGTATGAGCAAGTATTAAAAGAAGGTGGTTGTGTTAATTTGAAGACAGACAATGATGGCTTATACGAATATACGGTTGATAAAATAGCGGAACTTAAACTACCATTGCATATCAATACAGCTAACTTGTATCATTCTGAATTTGCTGATGATGTGCTGTCGATTAAAACCTATTACGAAAAAAAATATCTAAAGGATAACAAAAACATTAACTACCTTAAGTTCTCATTTAAATAACCCATGCCCGATTATACCTTTTATGATAATGTTTACGACGTGGTGCGGCAAATACCGCCGGGCAGGGTAACATCATATGGTGCAATAGCCAGTTATTTGGGCACAAAAGGTTCATCAAGGATGGTGGGATATGCTATGCAAGCCTCAACAAGCGCGCAACCACCCGTACCCGCACATAGGGTAGTGAACAGGCAAGGCTTGTTAACTGCTAAATTTCACTTCGGAGGCAATTTAATGCAGGAGCTTTTAGAAGCCGAAGGCATAAAAGTTAAAGACGACCAAATACAGGACTTTAAAACGGTATTTTGGGACCCAGCTGTTGAGCTGGCTTTATAAATTAAATATACTGCAACAACTCCAGCCTGTTGCTAAACGGATCAACAAACGTAAAACGGTTACGGCCGGGAAGAAGCGGCTCTTCCCTTATAACAATTCCATTTGCTTCCAAATGTCTGCGGCACTCATCCAAATTAGCCACCTCAAAAGCGGTATGACGGTTACTTGGTGGCAGGGCAGGCTCAATGCCTATATGCAGTTCAATATCAGCTATTAAAAACCAATAACCCGGCACGCCAAATACATCTGGCCTGTGTGTGGGCCGCAGGCCAATTATATTGGTATAAAACTCGCGCGCTTCTTCTAGTCTATTAGCGGGTACACAAATGTTTATGTGGTCGGTACGTTTAAATTTGATCATGTTAATCTTTTCTTCCAGCTAATGATGCGCCACATCGCTTCGGCACTTAATAAAGCAGCTACAGCAAATATAGCAGGTTTAAGTGTTTCAGTCGAAGAAGAAAATGCCCCGGAAAGTGCTATAAAATAAATGGTAACGGGTAGTACCAACACCAGGCATATCCCGGTTACGTTTAACGGTATTTTAAAGGGCCGTGGGGCATCTGGCGATTTTAGGCGCAATCGTATTAATGCAATATACTCTAATGATAAACCGGCGCCATATACTGTAACGTCAATAATAATCAGGTCAACAAACGTCCACAATATCATGAGGCTTACTAAAACGGAGCAAACTATAATTGAAATATAAGGGGTGTTAAAACGTGAGTGCAGGATATTTATGTGGCGGGGTAATAACCCATCCTCGGCCATTACCTGTGGCACCCGCGAAACAGACAATAGTACCGCTGTATAAATACCGAGCGTGCTGGCCATTCCGCCTAACGCAATTAAGGCCCCTAACCACTTTCCACCAATTAATGTACCCACTGCCGGGAACCCATCTTCGGCCAAAGTATCAGCATTTATACCCGATAATTGAGCCATCCAAACAGCTAAAAAGCAAACTATAATTACCAGAGCAAATGCTATAAATATAGACGTGATATATGATCGTACCGGCTTATCAACCTCTTCTGCATAAGTTGTAGTATTGTCCCATCCCATGCAATTCCACATTATGGTGTATAATGCCATACCTAATGATGGAAATGGTACCCCGTTTAATGATGGTGAGGGAATATGCAAACCACCTGAATTATGAAATATCGCCACCGCGAAAAGAATAAAAAACGGAGCCAGCACAGCGGCGCCCAAAAACAGCGCTACCCGCCCAACCGGAACAATACCCATAATGTTTAGCCCCGCTGATGCCCATATGATTGTTAGGCAGATGGGTATTTTATAATCTGCCAGTTCGGGATAAAAAAAGGAGGCATATTGCACAAATAATACCGGGTAAATGGCCAGATCAACAAAAGTGTATAACCACGTCCACCAGCCTTCATAAAAGCCCCATTTGGTCCCTAACGCGTATTTTACCCAACGGTAATAGCCACCGGTGATGGGCATCATGCTGTTTAACTCTAAAACGGTAAACATGGCCGGTACATCCCATACTAATGGGGTAATAACCAATAATAACAATGCGCCATGCTCGCCTGCATAGGCTATTAAAGGTTCCATGCCATACGGACCTCCCGAAACGGTAAAAAAAACGATGGCTATTAGCTGTATCGGTCTTATCTTTTTTAAATATTTTGCAGAGGGCATGGCCGTAAAAATATTGTTTATGCCTTAATTTTTATTTTTTGAATAAAAATTTATTCAAATGTTTGAAACTTATGCTGTTTTGCTGACGTATAACATAGTCTCGGCTAAAGCCTGCGAAACGATATTTATCCCATTATTTCTTCCGCGATCTCTTGCGGGCGGAGGTAACTATTGGGCAAAAATAAATCAAAAAACAAAATGTGTTTTCTTTACACTAATCAATAATTCTTTACAGATAAAATAACATCGTTTGTAAGCAAATTTGGCGCAACTATTTTAACCATTCGTTCGTATAAGTTATTGATTAATAACTGACGCGTTTTATGTTTATAATTTCTTTAAAAAAGCAAATGATTTTCCCAATGCTGTTGGGGCTGTTTTTATGCTTTTTTACAGAGAATATTTTAGCACAGTCCCCAGCTGCTATAAACATTAGCGACTGCGGAACAAGCACCACATTAAATTCAACTAACGTTCCCGGCTATTCTAGCCTGATATGGGATAATGGCTCAACAAATACTTCGCGTACAGTAAATGCTTCAGGCGCTTATTGGTGGCAGGTAACAGGTGCAAATGTGGTTAGCAATGGTAATTTTTCATCAGGCAATATCGGTTTTACCAGCCAATATACTTACAGACAAGTGGGCCAAAACGTTCCCGGGAATCCTTGCTGTGGTGTTCTTAGTGCAGAAGGCACTTATGCGGTTGATACCAATCCGCGAAATGTACATACCAATTTTTCTTCTTTTGGCGATCATACCAGCGGATCGGGCCAAATGTTTATTGTAAATGGGTCGCCCACCAATAACGCAATAGCGTGGACACAAAATATTCCGGTAATTGCTAATACAGATTATGTGTTTTCTGTATGGGTAACATCTGCTAGTCCGGCAAACCCGGCTCAACTTCAATTCTCAATTAATGGCAATCAGCTAGGTACAACAATAATACCTGCAGGAACAGCAGACGGCACCTGGCAGTATTTTACTACTACCTGGAACTCGGGAACCGTAAGTGGCAATAATATCCCTATTGCTCTTGTAAACAAAAATACGGTGGCCAATGGTAATGACTTTGCGATTGATGACATTGTATTTGCGCCTGTTTATCGTCAAAACATAAACGTAACCTTAAACCCAATACCGGTAATAACATTAACCGCTTCTGCTGAAGCTTGCGGAGTATATAACCTTACAAAAACCATTGTGGGGTATGATAATGTAACTTACTCTTATGTGTATAAAGACTCATTGGGTAATGTTATTACGCCCGCCAATGCCACGGCCATTGTTCAAAGCGGTGTTTATACTATAACTGCACAAAACAGGGTAACAGGTTGCACATCATTACCCAAACAAACAACGATAACTATTGACCCAAACCCGCAAAAGCCGGGAATAACTCCATTATAAATTTTTTAAATGAATTTAATTTTAAACACCATGAAAAGAAACAAACTTTTAATCCCAATCATGTTATTGGCCATGTTTTTAACAGCTACAATAGCAAAGGCACAAGTTGCAGGACCAAGCGATGCCACTACCTCTCCACCTGCAAGTGCATCTGATGTAGCTAAAGTACTATGCTACGGACAAGGCATAAGCCTTAGCGGTCCAAAGGAAACCGCAACTACAGACTATGCCAAATATAACTGGTATAAAGAAGATGTAAACGGTACCAAACAACTGATAACAGGACAAACCGGCAGAACATATACAGAAACTTCCGGAGCGGCAGGCTACTACAAGTATTATGTAGTTACCGAAAATGCAAACGGTTGTATTTCGCCGGTATCTGATGTGTTAAGCATATATGTGCTGCCACAACTAATTGTTGATATTACTACGCCAAATAGTTCAATATGTGCTACCTCGGGTACAACATTATTAACGGCAAATGTTACACCTGCATCTGGCTATACATATACCTACCAGTGGACCAGGAACGGTACACCTATAGCAGGTGCAACCGCCAATACTTATTCTGTAGCCAGCGAAGCTACAGCCGCTACAGTAACATTTGGTGTAACAGTGGCTTATGCGCTTAATTCAAGTTGCACATCGTCGGCTACCGAAGCTATTATTGTTACTCCATTGCCTACCAAGCCATTAATAACAGCTAACTAATTTTTAGTTAACGGGGGTAGGGATATGAGGCAGCTGTGCATAGTGATAGCTATATGCGCGTTGCTGATGGTTACAGGAAATGTATATTCACGAAGTAAGACGACAACGGCTTCTGGTGAA
>CAZTAU010000045.1:0-29300 GCA_964611565.1 uncultured Mucilaginibacter sp.
AAAATAAAACCCGGCGGCAACGCTAAGTGTGTACCCGTTTACAACAAATATGATGTAAATACTACAGGGGTAAGTTTAACGCTTAGCCTATCAACTATCTATTTCGAAAACTATAATTAATAAAATTAAATAATGGCACTAATAGGTTCAATAACACCTGCAAATATTTATACTGAATACCCAGAGCCGGGAGTTGAGGTGGTATATGCTGACATGCACTTATCAATTCTGGATTCAACAACCGGGCAGCCCGCCAACGGCAACAATGCGGTGGTTGATTATCAACAAAATGTGACGGGTGTTGTAACTAATTTACAGCAAGCCGTTCCCGGCCAATCTGTACTGGTATATAGTGGCATAATAAGACGAACAAGAACGTACGAAAGCGGGACCACTGAGGTTGAATACTATGTCACTTTCTCGGTAATTGGCGTAGGAGTAGAAAACCCTTCGATACCGGTAAACATTTGTAATCTAAGCATTATCCGTATTGATATTGATGCCCCGGAATCAGCTCCTGGAGCACATGACGCGCAAATAACTGTGGTTGCCAGCTCAACCTACCCTATGCAGTTTAGTTTGGATAATGTTACGTTCCAATCGTCACCAACATTTTCGGACTTATCAGGCGGATTAAAAACAGTTTACGTTATTGATGATAATACGGCGGGTTGCGCGGTTAACATGCCTGTAACCATACCGGTTACATCACGAACGTTAGTTAATGACCCTACTGTAACTATTGGCAACAACAAAAGCCGCTGGAATGCTGCCTTCAACCCCATTGTATTTACTTATCAGCGCAAAGATTTTTCAGTTACAGGTGTTACGCTTGATAATGCTACCAATAAAGCAAAAGTAGCTACCAACACGGTTTTTACCGACGACGTTAAAGAGAAGTCTGTTTACATTAATGCCGGGCCTTATAAGGGCGCATTCACGGTTAAAAGTTATTCGGGCAATGCGCTTGTTATAGATACACCATACATCAGTAGCGCCAGCGGATACATCAATATTAATCAGCTAAAGCAATACTACAAAGTACTTACCCGCATTACTTACCAGGACCCTATTACCGGTCAGCAAAATACCATTACCTCAACCAACCGACCAGATAGTAAAGGTTTGGTAAAAGCTGATCTGTCAAACTTTTTACAAAGCCTTTTAAGAGCGAAAGATGAAAGTAACTATACGCAAATAAATTATAGGGATACCAACCTAAGCGCCAGCTATCAAATTGAATATGCCGAGGCCTGGAGCAATGGAACCGTTGACCACCAAACCGATTGGGTAACCATTCCAGAGCCATATTACATTGTTTATGCAGCCAAACAATTGGGCGATAAACATGGAGGAAACTTAGCAGCTTATGTACCCTTTAAAACTGTAGCAAACGGTACCCCATTGGCCAAATGGGTAACTGACTTTGCTGAGCCTGTTTACTCCAATAATTGCCCTTTCGACTTAGGATTTATTTACAGCGAGGATATGGCAGGCTTAGAATTATTTGCTAAAATAGAATTACTTGATATTAACAAAGATGCCATAGGCGGGTTAACACCTTTTTACTTATTGAATGAGGATGGCTCGTTTCTTTTAAACCAGGATAGCTCAAAATTGGTTATAGCACGTGCATCATCAGGTAATACCACACTTGCCGAGCGTATTGGTTTAAACAGGTTATTGGTCGACCATGATTTTGGTGATGATGTATATTACTTCACTACAGGAATTTACTGTAAATATGGAGGCGAACCATCTACATTTAATTACTCCATAACGCAAACGAGCAACCCGTATGTAGATTCAAACTTGCAGATACAAAATAATGGTGTTAGAGTCAGGGATATTTATGTTGATGAAACCGGCACCTTAAACATGCCCGCAGGTAACAGCTTTTTAATTGAGGCTTATTGCCATGACTCGTCACCGGCAGCCGATCCTAAACTTACCTTGATCATCAAAAAAAATAATGTGGTTGTGTTTAGCCAAACTGTACCTGCTGTACCTGGTGAAAGTTTAGTTTACACTGGTATAGTTGATGCGGGTGCGACTTACGACATTGATGTAATTGCCGCGGACAGTTTGGTAGATGTGGACGATATTAACATTCCCGACACCACTACCATTGATATGACAGAAATACAGGTAATAGCTGACCAGATAGTAAGAATAGATAAAAATCCGGATCATAATTCGGTTTACCTGCGGTGGATAGGTTTAACAGGCTCATGGAACTATTATCGCTTTGTATATAATCAAAATGTTTCTTTAGACGTACAAAATGCCACCATCATTAAAAACTATGTATTTGACTGGGAGAACCAGGAAGGAATTGATGAAGTAATTAGTAAAAGTGCCGGCCAAAAAATGAAGGTAATGGCCGAAGACCTTTCATAGAAAATATCAAAGGCTTACAATCTATTAAGTACTCGCCCAAGGTACAAATGCTGATTAATAAAAACCCGGTAAAATGGCAAACGGTGGTATTGAATACTGCCACCTTTAGTGAGTATGAAACCCTAAATGGATACGCTCCATTTAGCATAACCTTCAATCTGCCGTCAATTAATATCCAAACGCAATAATGGACCAACTACAATTATATATTAACGACCAATTGGTTGATTTGAGCGAGGATAACCCTATAGCTTTGTCCTTTCAAATAAATAACCTGGCCGATGTACGTAATCAGCAAGGCAATACCTCAAACCAATTTAAAATACCCTTAACCCAGCGCAACCGGCAAATATTGGGTTTCCCGGATAATGTGGCCTTTGCTTTAAACCTACCCTATCGTAAGTATGATGCAAAGGTTATCCAGGATGGATTAGAAATTATCCCCTATGGCATTGCCGAATTAAACAGCGTTGATGAGAATAGTGCCAGTATGACCATCCTATCAGGCAATGTTGATTTTTTCGACCTGATAGACGGTAAGCTATATGACATGGGCGATAAAACCAGTACATGGGGTAAAGGCATGGTTTGGCAACCTTATGATCATAAATGGAATTTAAATAATGTTGCCCACTCGCAAACCAAAACCGAAGGCTGGATATGGCCTATAGTTGATTATGGCCTCACACAAGACACGGAAGATGCAGCCATAGTAGATGTTAGAAATATGCGCCCGGGCTTTTTTATTAAAACCGCTATTGACCTATTGCTAAAATCTACCGGTTACAAAGGCATGGGGTCATTATTTTCTGATCCGTTATACCCATTATTGATATGCCAGTTTAGCAACGGTACTTTTGATCATGGTAGCGATTATCAAATAGAGCCAGATAAAAAAGGAATGTACGCGCGTCAACCAATGGACGTTCAATTAAACCATTTTACTACCGCAAACCCAGGTGGTAACTTTAGCTATAATCAAATAAATTCCGATCCGTCGAATCAGTTTTTAGGTAATACTTATTTTAAAGCCGATAGTGTAAATAATGTTACTGTAACCGCCACGTTTCCGCACGTTAAAATGAATGGCTATGTTACACCAAATCAAAATAGCAGTAAATTAACTGCTTATATCATTTACCATAGAGATGGTACGCCAAACTCAGAAGATTTATTTTTAGCCCAGCATACATTTGGCTTTGACGGATTCGGAGAAAAAAAGCCGGGCGATCCGCAGAGCGACCCGAACGGGTGGACGCGTATAAGCGGCTCAGGAGGTAATATATTTGCTGAGATTGATATTTATAAAACCAAAATATCAGTTGATGCCGAATTGGGCGTAAATGATATTGTTTATATCGGCTATTTATGGACCGGTAAAGTACCAACATACGCAACATTTTACAAGGGTAATACCTTAGAGGTTGTTAGCCAAAAAGCTAACGTTCAGTTTGGGCAAGACATTCAATGCGAACGTATCTTTCCGGACATATCACAAAAAGATCTGCTAAAAGATACCTTGCAGCGCTTTGGTATTATTTGCCAAACAGATAGTACTTTACGTACAGTTTCATTTAATTCGTTTAGGGATGTTGTGAATAATATGCCCATTGCCAAAAATTGGACCGCCAAATGCGTTGACCAAGGCAAACAAATAACTTTTCAATTAGGTAATTATGCACAGATAAATTATTTGCAGTATAAACATGATGATAATGTGCTGCCTGCAAAATTTGGGTGGTCGCAAATTAATATTGCCAACCAAACTCTACCTGCCAGTAATACTTTGTTTGAAAGTATGTTTGGAGTAACCTTAAACCGCCCATTTTATGGTAGTACGATTGCACAGATAAAAATGGTGGACAATAGCGATGGAAGTACCGATTTTATGACCACTGTTGAGCCGCGAATTTTGATAGATCAAAAACTGAACATTGGCGCACTGGGTAAAACCATCACCTTTACCAATGGGTTAAATAATATAGTTGTAAATGACTACATAAGCACACCTTATTTTTATAAACCGGATGCGCCTGAACTACCCAACGGATATGGTAAAGCCAGTTTGCATTTTGATGATCTGCGAAAAAAATATTACCCCGAACTAGAGGAAATATTAACCAAAACCAAAAAAGTGTTACGTTATATTTTATTAACTCCGCGCGATATTTTGGAGCTTGACCTATTGATACCCATTTATCTGGAACAAGACAGTGCCTATTACTACATCAACAAAATTGACAGCTGGCGCAAAGGGCAGCCTACTAAAGTAGAGTTGGTAAAATTAGGTTGATGGACAAATTTTTTTATAAATATTTGTTATAGTAAATGCAATAAATTATATTTACTAAAAATTTTAGCAAACCTAATACATCACAAAATGAAAAAGCTACTCTTATTCACTATTCCTCTTTTATCTATTATCATAGGTTGTAATTCTGCACCTAAAGAAATTGACACTCGCCCGGCAACCGAATTGGCATTAATAAAAAAATTTAGCGACGCGGATTCTACCCTTAACGCTCAAATAAACGAAGCTAATAAAGACGCTTTTTTTAATGAAACAAAGCCAAAATTAGTTGATTTTATTATTAAAGACTTGAATTGTAAAGCTGAAAATTGGGAGGCTCATGTATATGAGATCAAATCCGGCGATGACGGCATTAATGCAACGTTTTTAATTTCAAAAGAGCCAGAATTTGGAGACGAAAAATATCCACAATATGCTTCGATTGTTTTAGAATCGGATAACGTAAGCGATGAGAAATTTGTTAAAGTACTTAAAACCCTGCAACGAGGTGATAAAGTTATTTTAAGCGGCACAATAGAAAAACTAAATTTTGATGTGAATGACACAGAGTTTTTTCAAACAGGTAATCACTTCTCTGTAAATAAAGAATCACAAATAAGTAACCCTGCGTTTTATTTTACATTAAGCGATTTAAAGCACAAGGAAACAGGAAAATAACAATAAATAAAGCCCAGTTTCTGGGTTTTATTTTACCAACAATTATGCCAACTGGCATATAAAACACATTAATTTAAATAACATGGCAGACAATAGAATATCAATTGATGTAACCATTAATGCAGAAGGTAAGCAACAGCTTGACCAGTATAAAACAGCATTTGATGGATTGAGAACATCAATCACTAACTTATCCAATCCTATATCAAAACTGGATAGTGAGGTTGAAAAACTCAACGAAAACCTAAACAAAACCGGTAAAGAAAATAATGTTGTTGGAGATACTATCGAAAAAATAGTCAAATCCTCGCAAACGGCTAAAGATGCTATCAAATTGTTTAAAGAAGCTGTTGGCTTACTAAAAGTAGAAGTATCAGCTTTAGAAGCTTCGCTAACCATGGGGCTATCAGTAATAATAGCTTTTGGCCCCGAATTGATAGAAATAGCAAAAGGCTTTTTTAAAGGTGGTGAAGCAGCAGATAAGGCTAAATTGAGTTTTACCGCTATGAGTGGCGCTTTGCAAAGTGGCGCTGTAAAAGATGCTACCAAACAATTAAACGAGCTAAAAATAAACGTTGACCTGGCTAAGGGTGGCCTTTTAACTAAAAAAGAAGTATTACAACAATACAACACCACTGTTGGAAAAACTTTAGGCCAGGTATCCACCCTTAAAGAAGTGGAAGATAAGTTAGTAAAAGGTGGACCGGCATACATCAGAATGACTATGCTCAAGGCTGCTGCCCAGCAAGCTTTGGAGCAATCGGCAAAAAAAGCCACGGAGGCGGCAGAATTAAAGCTACAAAGCGATGAAGATTCGGCAAACTTTGGTGATAAAGCCCTGGCCGGTTTGAAAAGTCTGGTTTCAGGCCCAATGGGATGGATGAGCTACAATAAATTTGTAAGACAAGCAGGAGCTGAAAGAAGAAAGGAAAATGTAGCAAATGCAAAAAAAGAGAGTGACCAACTGTTGACTATAGGCAAAGATTTTCAAAGCCAGGCTGCACAATTAGCAAAAAATAATGGTGCTGATCTGTTTGGAGGTGAATTTTCTACAAGCGGTGCTCCTAAGAAAAAAACAACAAAAACTGAAAAACCTATTCTGCCGGATAAGACAAAACTGTTGGAAGCCATGTCGCTTACCTTTGCCGAAACTCTCGAATTAGAAAAAAAGCATTATGATGAAGAACAAGCATCGCTGGATGAATTAATAAAAAACAAATTAATATCAGAAACTTATTACCAGCAACAAAGCGAAGCCTTACGCGAAAAATACCATCAAAATATTGGTGTTAAAGTTAAAACCTTTACTGAAAATGACTTTGAGACTGCCCAAAAGCACATGAAAGCTTTGGTTGATGCCAGTAACCATGCTATGGTAATGGATAAGGACAAAAAGGATGTTAATAAAGCCTTGCTACCCGGTGATAAGCTAAATGCCGAAAAGAAACTAATAGAGGATAAATATAATTATGAAATAACGCTTGCAGCCGGTAATGCTAATAAAATAAAGGAGTTAGAAACGCAAAAGCAACAGGCTATAACCGACGCCGCAAAACGGCATGAACAGGAACGCCAGGCATTTATGCTTGAATCATCCCAAAAGGTATCAGACACTGCGTTCTCGCTTTTTCAAAATAATATCCGATCGCAAAGCAATGATAAGCTGAAAGAACTGGAGGCCCAGAAAAATGCCGAACTAAGCAATACCAATTTAACTGCCTCTCAAAAAAAAGCTATTGAAGATAAGTACAAGAAAAAGGAAAACGAAGAAAAGGTAAAAGCTTTTAAAGCCGAACAACGTGCATCTATACTTCAAGCTGTTATCAACGGAGCATTGGCGGTAACTAAGGCCATGTCGCAGGCGGGTATTTTAGGCGCGTTTGTAATTCTGGGTATCATTGCATCAACAGCAACACGAACCAAGCGGGAAGTCGCGAAGGTGATGGCGTATATCGAAAAATTAGACTAACAAGACAAATTTATGCTGTAACCAGATTCATCAAATGAAAAATCACATATTAACAATCGTATCCATAGTACTACTCGCAGGTTGTCATTTAAAAAAGAAAACCTCTGAAATAAATAGAATAGATCTACAAACTGTTTTGCAAACAACAGAGGATGTTAAAACTCAAACAAATTAAAAGTCGTTCAAATAGACAGTTCAAAAACTGTTAAATCAAGTATTGACAATTTGAATTACTCTGAATCAATGGATATGGAGTTTGATTTGATACCAGCCAAAGAAAAATCAATATTAATATCGGATAAAAATAATGTCGCTTTTTTTGAACAGCTTGTAAATAAATCACAAAAAGTAAAAATTCGTATCAATCATTCTCAACAAAAGTCTAATAGCCAATTATAAACCCAACAAAATAATATTAAATTAAAAATAGATTCAGGTGTTAGAAAAGACGGTACTTATAAGCAAACACACAAAACAAATATAAAAGAAAAAAACAGGTTAAGTTCTGAAAGTAAAACTTACACAACTTTAACGTGGTGGATAATTGCTACTGTCTGTATACTAATAACTGTTTATATTTTAAAAAAGTTCAATATATATAGACTAATAGCAGGCTTTTTTAAACTTTAGTAAATTTCAGAGATGTGCCCGGAACGAGATTCGAACTCGTACATCCTTACGAATGCCACCCCCTCAAGATGGTGCGTCTACCAATTTCGCCACCCGGGCTATTAAATTATAGGAGAGTACCAGTATAAACTTGTACTCCCCTTTATCATAGATGTGCCCGAAGAGAGACTCGAACTCCAAGAGACAATTCTCAACGGCTTCTGAGACCGCAAAGTTTATCAATTTCGCCATCCGGGCAGATGCTATATCGATATCCAACTGTAAAGCAAATATAATTTTTTCAGTTAATATAGCTTTATGCATCTAACAAGATTGTAAATTTTCACATTAACAAATGTTTAGTATACTGGCAATGAAGCTATTATTGTTAAGTGTTAAATTAATTAAAATAACCCTTGCAGACATATATGAATAGTCCTATATTTGCACCACTTTAAACGAAACGAATAAAGGATGATTCCGTAGCTCAGCTGGTAGAGCATAACACTTTTAATGTTGGGGTCCTGGGTTCGAGTCCCAGCGGGATCACGAGAATAAAAATAAAGCCTTGTATGTCAAATACTTACAAGGCTTTATTTTTTTAGGCACAACATAGGTAAAACATTTTGCTGACTTGATTTTCTACAGGTTGGATCCTTCAAGGGGCTTGGTAAAACTATATTCAGCTTAATTTGGTCACCTGGTCCGTGAGATTGTTCACCAGAGATGCCAAATGAAAAGCCCTTTCGCCATTTGCCATTATACCTGTTTTTTTTCTTTCGGAATTCGTACCCGTGACAGTAAGGACAGTGGATTACGGAAATACCCCACATTCCGCAAAGCCGTTAATGTTGGACATTGTATCCTTTATTCCAGTTGCGAAAATTAGCTTTTTGGCTTGGTATATATCGCCTGACTGCGTCGCAATTTCAAACCCATTATCAAATTGTCTTGCTAAAAGTCCGAGATCTTCTTGGTCTACTTTTATATATGTATTACCTCCTTAAATTGCAATCACCTTTACCATTGATAAATTGCATTCATAAATACTACTTAATGGCTTAAAAACCATCCCGCCTTTCTAATTAATATTAGAGTTATACAACGCCATTTCTAAACTCTTATCCAAATCATACACATCTTTAAATTTAGTTAAAACGCCCTCATCTACTATACAGGTTAAATAAGTGATCTTTATCGGTAATGCACTTTTTAAAGTGAACGATTGCTTTTTATATGCCTCTGCTGCTTGTTGCATGGCTTTTATTTTACTGGTCGAACCATCATTGGTCAATATCATATCTGCCAATTTAAGGGCTTTTTCAACCCGTATACAACCATGGCTAAAGGCACGGTCTTTCTTATTAAATAATTGCTGCTCGGGCGTATCATGCAGGTATACATTAAAAGAATTGGCAAATCGAAAAACTACCTGCCCTAATGCATTATCACATCCTGATGATTGCCTGGCATAATAGCCTGCAGGGTTTTGGCTGATCAGTTTAAGGCTGGCTATAGTTGACGACACATACTCTCCCTTTTTATTATAAATAGAAAAATTGTTATTTTCTAAATACTGGGGGTTTCGGATAGCCTTTGGCAATAATTCTTTCCTAAAAATATTTGCCGGCACATTCCATTCAGGTGCAGTAGTAAAATATTTGATCTCGCTTGATACGGTTGGCGTAGGGTTACCGGGTTTGCCTACAATAACTTTAAACCGATAAGTAGTATCGGTTTGGTGAAACATCAAAGTATAAGACGGGATATTAATATGTATATAATTGTTGCCTTGAATGTTGGCCCAGCGTAAACGCTCCATATTAATGGCCATTTGCCTAATATCTGCTTCCGGTATCTCGTAGCAGTCTCCCTGCAATAATCCGGTTAGCTTACGCATATGGTATTGCATATCCTGGTACTCTTTTGATTTGGGTTGTACTTCCTCAATGACGGTTACAAAGTCTTTCTGAATCAATGCTGTTATTAATGCGGCCTCCGGGTTAAATCCATTTATATTACCCGCATCAATTTGGGCGATGGTAAAATAAGGATTTAGCTTACCATAGTGAAGGTGATTAATAAAAGTAATTATAGCATCAGTAAGCAATATTTCAAACCGCGCCTGTTTGGTAATGCTAACCTTATTTGCAGTATCTAATATATCATGTAATTGATCATACAGTAGTTCCTTTGGATGATAATCAGTATGCGAAAGTCCAAACTGTTTTACACAATCAATCAGCAGCATAGCCTGCCAGGCATCGCCCTCCCCTCCTTGAGGTATGATCCATATAGGTTTGAATTTTTTTTGCTGGTAAAGGCGGGTTACTGTTTTAGGATAATATAAATTTAATTCGCTAATCTTTAACTGGCGTTTAATTTCGGCAACAATAATACTATCGCGTGATTGGCACATAGCCTTATCAAAGGTGCTAACCAATAAAAAAAAGACTATTACAATTACCGTAAGTGATTTATAATTAAGGCGGGGCTGACTTTTCATATCATTTATTTATAGTGTAAAGTTGGCGTTTCTTTATCCTATAAATAGTGACAGCCGTCATGTTATACTTTGATTGTAAACAACTTGCTGCTTATAGTTCAACCGCGTTCAAACAACCATTTAAATGGTTTAAATTTATTTTGTGGTCTTAAACCATATTTTTTGATGCTTCTTTCCAAAATAAGCTGTACGGCTTCATCAACATCATCAGTAACCAAAAACAGCCTGTTATCAGTTTCGCCAATGGTATTGTTTTTTTTCATTACTTCAACATGCTCAATTAGTTCCTGGTGATACTCTTTACCAAAGATGATGATAGGAAAGTCGTTGATCTTATGGGTTTGCATCAGTGTTAACGCTTCAAAATATTCATCTAAAGTACCGTAACCACCGGGCATAACCACAAATGCAAACGAGTATTTTACCAGCAATACCTTCCGAATAAAAAAGTATTTCATATATACCCATTTATCTAAATAGGGGTTGGGTTGCTGTTCAACAGGCAACTTAATATTACACCCTACAGACCGGCCACCAACATCTTTAGCACCACGATTAGCGGCCTCCATAAGGCCTGGACCGCCACCTGTAAGGATAGTAAAGCCCAATTTTGCAAAAGCTGCCCCCGCTTTGCGTGTCAACATATAGTAGGGATGGTCTTCCTTATATCGTGCTGAACCAAATACCGTAATGCAAGGGCCAATAAAGTGCAGCCCTCTTAATCCTCTGAACAGATCCATTATAGTTTGCCAGGCAAATTTGAATTCTTTTAATCGCGATTGCGGGCCATGTAAAAATTGTATCTCGGAAGGTGTTGTCATGCCTGTTACTAATTAATAATTCGTAAAAGTAAATTTAATGAGCTTTGGCAAAAGTGACCGCTATCATTAACCAGAATGATTTAAGTGCGTAATTCATCGCTATTAGTTTTTAAAAACTATATGTTGTATGAGCTACATTGTACATATTTGTAATAATAACACCTACGCCAATGATGGAAACCGCCGCCTTGCTTAAAGCTATTATAGATAATGCCATTGATGGTATAATTACTATTGACGACAGGGGAAAAATAGAATCTATTAATCCAGCGGCTTGTAAGCTGTTTCAATATACGCCCGAAGATGTTATTGGCAATAATGTATCTATGTTAATGCCCCCTCCTGATAGGGATCAGCATGATGAATATATTAATCGATATCAACGCACCGGGGTACCGCATATAATTGGCACCGGTCGTGAGGTAACCGGGTTACGAAAAGACGGCTCCAAATTCCCTTTCAGATTAGGTGTAAGCGAGGTGCAGTATTCGGGCAGAAAAATATATAACGGTTTTATACATGATCTGAGCCGCGAAAAAGAAGCTGAAGAAGCACTTAAAGAATATGCAGCACACCTGGAAGAGTTGGTGAATGAACGCACCCGATCGTTAAAAAACACGGTTGACGCATTACAATTAGCTAAAGAAGAAGTAAGCTTATCGCTTGAAAAAGAAAAAGAACTGGGCCAACTAAAAAGCCGCTTTGTATCAATGGCCTCGCATGAGTTTAGGACACCATTAAGCGCTATACAACTCTCGGCATCATTGGTTGATAAGTATGCAATGCCTTATGATAATGATAATATCAGGAAGCACGTGGCCAAAATCAAAAACGCAGTTGGCAATTTAACCACCATACTTAATGATTTCCTATCGCTTGAGAAATTAGAAGCCGGTAAAGTAGAACCTATTTTCCATGAGTTTGACCTGGTAAAATTATCAGAAGAAATCACCGAAGAAATGCAGATGATAGCCAAGCAAAATCAAAATATTATTTACCAGCATACCGGCACAAACAACACTGTAAAGCTTGATCAAAACTTGTTGAAAAACTGTGTAATTAATTTGATTGCTAACGCCATTAAATACTCAGGCGAAAATACTTTTATTGAGTTTAATACGGAGATAAACGAGCATAGTTGCACGGTTACCATCAAAGATAACGGCATAGGGATTCCCGAAACAGATCAGCGGCATTTGTTTGAGGCTTTCTTTCGCGCAAATAATACGGGCACAATTCCGGGTACGGGATTAGGTTTAAATATTGTTGCCCGCTATACTGATTTGATGAACGGCAAAATAGTTTTTAAAAGCAATATTAATCAGGGTACATTATTTACCATCACATTTCCGATAATATGAACAAGAAAGTACTAATTATTGAAGACAACGATGACATTAGGGACAATGTTGTTGAAATACTGGGATTGGCGGGCTACGAGGTTTTTGAGGCTCCTAATGGAAAAGTTGGCGTAGATATAGCTATTAAAAACACTCCTGACATTATTTTATGCGATATAATGATGCCCGAATTAGATGGATATGGTGTATTATACTTACTTAATAAAAACCCTTTAACCGCAGCTACACCCTTTATATTTTTAACCGCAAAGGCCGAGCGTATTGATTTACGCAAAGCAATGGAAATGGGGGCTGATGATTACCTGACCAAGCCTTTTGATGATATGGAGCTTTTAAATGCTATTGAAAGCCGTTTAAAGAAAAAGGAGCTTCATGAAAACTTTTACAGCAAATCATTAGATAAGCTAACCAGTTTGATATCAAAAAACGATGGTTTGGCTGAGTTACAAAAAATTATACAGGAGCGTAAAAGCCGCCAGTTTAAAAAAAACCAGGTTATTTATTATGAGGGCGATAAAGGCAATAATTTATACCTGGTGATAACCGGCTCGGTTAAAACTATAAAGCTGGCCGATGATGGGCGCGAACTAATGACCGGTATGTACACATCTGATAATTATTTAGGGGTGCATGCCATACTTTCAAACGAGGTATATACCGATACCGCTACCGCTTTAGAAGATACCTCGCTTTGCCTTATACCAAAAGAACAGATAGAAACTTTATTAAACCAATATCCCGAAATATCGCGCGAGTTTATAAAAATACTGGCCAATGATATTCGTGAAAAAGAAGATCAGTTATTACAACTGGCTTATAACTCGGTAAGGAAACGTATGGCCGAAGCCCTGCTGCGTTTGCAACGTCAGCAAACTGATGGCAACAATAGCTTTAAAATAAGCCGCGAGGACCTGGCTGCTATGGCCGGCATGGCTACTGAAACAGTTAGCCGTACGTTATCTGACTTTAAAGACGAAAACCTGATTGATAAAAAAGGAAGCGTTATCACTATTTTAGAGCTATCCCGACTATCTAAAATGAAAAACTGACGAAGGTCATTTTTCTTACTGACGCTTCTCATCACTTGCATAAGCTTTTAGCAATAGTTTTGTTAAAAATATGTGCAAATGAAAGTAGTTGCTTACAGTATAAAGCCTTTTGAAAAGGAGTTTTTGGCTAAAGCTAATCAAAAAAAACATGATATTACCCTGATATCAAATGCCTTAAATAAGCATACGGTAATGTATGCCGAGGGAAAAGATGCTGTTGTTGTTTTTACTAACGATGATGTGTCTGAACCGGTGATAGAGAGGCTGGCGGATATAGGCATTAAATTTATTGCAACCCGATCTGTAGGGACCGACCATATTGATAAAGAAGCAGCGGCAAAATATGCCATAAAAATAGCCAATGTACCCTCCTATTCTCCACAGGCAATTGCTGAGCATGCGGTAGCTATGGCGTTTGTCTTAAACCGTCAAATCATAAAAGCCGATAAGCATAGCCATATTTTTGATTTTAGGAATGACGAACTGATAGGTTTCAATTTTGCCAATAAAACAGTAGGCTTAATAGGTTTAGGCAATACCGGCTTGGCAACAGCCAAAATATTTAATGGCATGGGTTGTAATGTGTTGGGGTATGATGTTAATTTCCCTAAGAAGAATGATTATGTAAAACAGGCAGATTTGAATGAATTGTTATCATCTGCAGATATTATATCACTACACCTGCCACTTACTACCTCAACAAAACACTTTATTGATGCCGATGCCCTTAAGCTAATGAAAAACGGTGTAATGCTGATAAATACCTCAAGGGGCGCAGTAATAAATACACGCGAAGTTTTACGGGCCCTGGATACCGGCAAAATTGGCTACCTGGGCCTGGATGTATATGAATTTGAAAAAGGTTTGTTTTTTGAAGATCATGCCAACGATGCATTTAAAGATGAACTATTGCAAGATCTAATGAAACGTCCAAACGTATTGATAACTCCGCACCAGGCATATTTAACCAAAGAAGCCTTACAGGAAATTGCTAATAAAACCATACACAATCTGGATCTGTGGCAAGCTAATAAATGCGTTGGCGATGCCTGCATTTGTGCCAAAAATTGCAAGGCAGAAACGGTTGCTGCTGTAAGCTCAAAGTAATTTTGATATGAGTCATCAAAAAAATAACCAACTGGCCGCTAAATACAATGTGCCTGTGCCCCGTTACACCAGCTACCCAACCATGCCTTATTGGGATACGGATAATTTTACCATTAACCATTGGCAGCATAATGTAAAATGGGCATTTGCCGAAAGTACCAAAGATGGCATTAGCCTATATGTGCACCTGCCCTATTGCGAGGACCTATGTACATACTGTGGCTGCAATACCCGCATTACCAAAAACCATGCGGTAGAAGAGCCTTATATTAATGCCGTGCTAAAAGAATGGCAAATGTATAAGCAGCTTTTAGAAGGCCAACCTGTTATCAGAGAGATACATTTAGGCGGCGGTACACCCACTTTTTTTAGTGCCCAAAATCTGCACAAATTAATAACCGGCTTATTGGATGGCGTTAAAGTTCATCCCAAAGCCGAATTTGGTTTTGAGGGGCACCCGGCAAATACAACAGCCGAACATTTGCAAACTTTATATAACCTGGGTTTTAGGCGGATAAGTTTAGGCATACAGGATTTTGACCCAAAAGTGCAACTGATAATTAACCGTAAACAAAGCTTTGAGCAGGTAAGTTATGTAACCGAACAGGCGCGGCAAATAGGTTATACATCTATAAACTACGATTTGATATATGGCCTGCCTCTACAAACTTTTGAGGGGCTTGCCGATACTTTAAACAAAGTAAGTTTATTAAAGCCTGATCGTATTGCGTTTTACAGTTATGCGCATGTGCCCTGGGTAAAGCCCGGGCAAAGGCGGTTTACAGAGCTTGACTTGCCGGATGAGAAAGCTAAAATAAAGTTACATGATATTGGCCATGATCTGTTAATAAGCTACGGTTATAAAGAGGTTGGTATGGACCATTTTGCCCTGCCGGATGACGAACTTTTTAAAGCTCAAAAAACAGGTAAGTTACATCGCAACTTTATGGGATACACAACCTTTCAAACACAGTTGTTAATTGGGCTGGGGGTATCGTCAATAAGCGATGCTACCTATGCCTTTGCACAAAACGTAAAAACTGTTGAAGAGTATCTGCAATTGACCAATGAAAATAAACTGCCCGTATTTAAGGGCCATATATTAACCGGCGATGACCTGCTAATACGTAAGCATATTTTAAATATAATGTGTAAAGGTGCCACCACCTGGAACCACCACACCGAACCATGTGCAGCTGTTATTGAGGGCATTGAACGATTACAGCCATTGGCCGACGATGGCTTGATAGATATTAACTCTTTAGGATTAAAGGTAACTCATACGGGCCGACGTTATATGCGCAATATATGTATGGCACTTGATGCCAGATTATGGGCCAACAAACCCGAAAGCCAGCTATTCAGCATGGCTATATAATTCCCTATTAAAATTTATTACTACAAAAAAGGCCGTTAGTGCAAATGCAACTAACGGCCAACTTGTTAATCAGGGTTAATATTTTTATATGATATATATGGCCAGCATTAATAAATGCACCATTATACTTATAGCAAGTAAGCCCATAGTTACCCTTATACCTGCACCACCCATTCCGCTTATAATATTGGCAAAAAATAATCCAAGCGTAATAAATAATATATACCCCGGTGCACCATAATAAAAACTTAATGCTGCAGGTAATGGTAAAAAGAAAACGCCTTGCACTATCAGCGATATCATAAACCATTGGGTTTTTACCTTAGCCTGGCTATCGGTAAATACTACCAATTTGCTCCAAATGCTATTTGCTGATTTTCGAGTTTCTGATTGCCCTTCCCATTGGTTGCGGGCGGTTAATGTTGTTGCCATGATTGATAAATTTTATATAACAAAAATGGCTGTAATTACTGTATCACAACATGATGCAAGGCGCGTGAAAATATGATCTAAAGCACTTTTAGCGGCTATTTTGATGGATTTATTTTCCTGTAATAGCGTTTAAGCGTTATTCTAAATACATCATACATTAGGGCATAGCATAATATGCCTACCGGTATAAAAAAAGCGTAAAACTTATATGCAGTGAACAGGTAGGCCCCACTTAAAGCACCTAATAAAAAGAAAAATATGATAGCCGAGTGAAGCTTTATCCGAGTTGATAGCGCCGGACGGTCATCATGCTTTTTTTTGATATACTGCGCCAGCTCAATACCCAGATCAGTAAACGTACCGGTAAGATGTGTAGTACGCACAACTGAGCCGGACACCATGGATACCAACGAGTTTTGAAGGCCCATTGCAAACAACAAACTACCGGCAAAAACTTCTTTAGCCGCCAAACTATTGTCATACTTATAACCCACCAAAGCAATAACAACCAATATAATGATTTCAATAAGTATAGGGATGGCATAAGAGTATTGCTGGTTTTTTCCTATTCGGGATACGATCAACCCGGATATAAAGGCCCCGGCAAAAAACAGCAGCATCCACAGGGCTATAACACGTACATTTTGCCATTGCTGCATGGCAATTCCTTCGGCAAATAAAGCGGCGTGCCCGGTTACATTAGTGGTTAAAACGGCAAAAGCTAAAAACCCGGCAGCATTTACAAATCCTGCTGTTAAACCCAGCAATGATGCTAATTTTACATTATGCAAATACGTTCTTTTGGCCCCCAGGTGTCTTAACATAATTTGATATTAAGTTGAGTATGCAGATACAGTAAATATCGGCATTAATGGCGAGGATAACTAACGGCATACAGCACTATCTGCTGATTGCTTTGCCGGACTTAAATAAGGGATATTTAAGCTTAAACCACGTAGTATAAACCAGCAACCCAAACACACCATTACGTAGGGTATGGCCTTGTTGATTTGCCTGCGCACGGTAAATCCCATAAAGCCCGATCCGATGGTAGCCAGCAGCATTAAAGGCAAAGTACCCAGCCCAAACCAAAACATATATTGCGCTGCTGTAAAAGATGATGGGGTATTAACAGCGCCTACCATAGCCAGGTAAACAAATCCGCAAGGTAATAACCCATTTAGCATACCAATAAATAAATGCCCGGCACGTTGCTTTAAGGCATAAGTCAATAGGTGGTTAAATAACGATACAGGTTTTGAAAAAAACCGGGTGCGCGGCAGGTAAATTTTAAAAATGCGGGATAAACCAGCCATGATGATCAATACACCGCTTAACAGGCTAACTCCCTGCTGCAAGCCATACATCCATAATTGCTTACCTATAACACCAATAAGCAAGCCCAGTAATGAGTAGGTTATTATACGACCAAAGTTGTACAGTAATTTCTCAAGAATAATTATCCACTTGTTGTTTTGGTAAGATGGGATAGCCAGCGCCAATGGCCCGCACATACCTATGCAATGCACACTGCCAAACAGGCCTATAAAAAACGCTATCTGGTTATCGCTCATTTGTCAAGATATACTTCCTTTTGATACAGGTAGTCTTTGTTATTGCTGGTCCACTCAAATGTTAACTGGTATTTGCCTTTTGGCATATTGGTAGTTAATATTTGCACTGGCTGGCCATTTTTATTGTTGATGGGAATAACCTTATCTACTAAATTACTTGAAGGCCGGGTTAATTTAACCTGCCCCAAAACCGTTTGCGGAAAGCTAACTTCTATACAGCAGCTATCAGCTTCAATAGTTGGTTGGGCCTTATCTTTAATAACCTGCTCGGCACGGTTATAATCACGGTCATAGGTTAGCCCTTTTTCGTAATACTTGGTGTCGTAATCGTCTACCGGTATGGTAAACATATACACAACCATAGCTATAATAAACAGCATAAAAACTATCATGCCTCCTATAATTCCTTTTCCCCAGTTCATATCTAATTAATTTATTGGTCCTACAAAATTTGTACTTACGGTTTGTACTACCTGTTTATCGCTTATCAGCTGTAATTTGATTGTAGTTTTAGGCTCTACTATTTTTGAAGCAGGCATCATTACAAAAAACATGGATTTAATTTCGCCGCCTTTGTTGAGCACTCCTGGTGCCTGTATATATTTTATTTTTATAGCCGGGTCTTCGGCCCTGATGGCTATTACTTTATCCTGGTTTGATTTATTGATCACCTCTGCATTGTAAATATTGCTGATGTAGCCCCCGGGTTGCTCCTGGTAAAGCATACCTGCTCCACGCATCACGGTCATATCTATATCGCTGCGGCTAAATATAAAATAGCACAGCACGCTCATCAGTACTACTATAACCGAGCTGTAACCCTTCATACGGGTATTAAAGGAAAACTTCTGATTGTTGCGAATACCGTTTTCAGAGTAAAACCCTATTAACTTGCGTGGCTTATGTATCTTATCCATCACCTCGTCGCACACATCAATACAGGCGGTGCAGTTTATACATTCCATTTGGGTGCCCTTACGTATATCTATCCCCGTAGGGCAAACAGATACGCATAAGCCGCAATCCACACAATCCCCTTTTAAATTGAACGGATCATCATTCCTGGATAATTTGCCGCGCGGCTCGCCCCGCACATCATTATAAGCCACCACCAGGGTATTTTTATCCAGCATTACTTCCTGCAGGCGGCCATATGGGCAAATTACCGTACAAACCAACTCGCGCACCTGGCTGTAAACCAGGTAAAATACCACCGTAAATAAAATTATACTGGCAAATCCAACCCAATGCAGGTTTATGGGTTCGGTAACTATTTTGATGAGGTTTTCGCTGCCGATGATATACGCTAAAAAAGTATTGGCTATTAAAAATGATATCACAAAAAACAGGATATGCTTAATAGATTTTTTTAACCGCTTTTCATTGGTCCATGGCCCGGCATCCAGTTTTTTGCGTTTGTTGGCATCACCTTCTACCCACTCCTCCACCTTGCGGAAAACCATTTCCATAAATATAGTTTGCGGACAGATCCACCCACAAAATATGCGGCCAAACGCCATGGTGAATAGCACCACGCATACTATAAACACTAAGGATGCCAGTACAAACAGAAAAATATCCTGCGGCCAAAAAACCTGGCCGGCTATTACAAAATGGCGCTCAATTATATTTAACAGCAATAATGGCTGCCCATTAATACGGATAAACGGCCCGGCAAAAAAGAAAATCAAGTAAGCATAACTGATCCAACTGCGCCATTTGTAATAGGTTCCTTTACGTATAAGCGGATATATCCACTTACGTTCATTATTTTCCTGTCCCGCCAATAATCCGTCCATGTTGTTTTTAGTTTGAAGCTAATTTTTCGCCTGCTTCTTTGTCGCCCTGCGGTTCTTTACCGTTGGGTGGATTAGTACCGTGTAGTGATTTTACATAATTAGAAACATCAGATAGCTGCTTAGCAGATAACTGCTTATCCCAATTAGGCATACCTTTAGCCGGAACACCATACTTAATAGTTTTAAATACCGCTTTTACATTGCCGCCATGCAGCCAATAGTCATCAGTTAGATTTGGCCCCACCATACCCTGACCCTTATCGCCATGGCAGGCGGCACAGTTTTGTTTAAATATGGCTTCGCCTTCTTTTAGCACCGTCCCATCTTTAACCAGCGTTACCGTATTTTCGTCAATAAGGTTGGCGGCTTTACTCAGGTATTCTTTTTTAGCAACTTCTGCCTGCGCTACTTCGGTTTTGTACTCGGCATCCTGCAATTGGCCTATACCAAACACATGGTATATTAATAAGTAAGCAACGCCAAATACTATTGTACTATAAAACAGCACCATGAACCACGCCGGGGTAGGGTTATCCAACTCCTTTATACCATCGTATTCATGCTCAATTAGCATATCCTTTTCTTCCTCCAACGGGCGCAGCGACAGTACTTTGTTCCAAAACTGTTTTTTGGGTTTCTGTGCTTTCAGTTCTTTTTCAGGTGCCGTATCCGCAGCTATCTCTGCATCGGTGTAGCCTTGCGATCTTAAAATAACCCTGGTTAGTATTTTAAATGTGCGTAGCAATACCAGCAATACAACCAGTAATAATATCAACGCGAATAAAATAACTCCAAAGCCAATATAATTTTGTGTATCGGCAGATAGCAGGCTATCATCAGCCGCCTGAACCGGTGTTACTGCAAAAATAAATGCCAATAAAATAAGGTTGGTTAAATGCTTCATGGTAGTAAATTATTAGCGTTATCAATTTGTGCATCTTGTAATGGCAAATCGCTCATGTGGTCAATATGGCGTTTGCGCATTTTAACCAGCAATAGGGTTACCACAATAAAGAATATTAAAAATATGGCCAGCGAGGTTAATAGGTAAACCTGGTGCCCTGAAATATCTGATGTAAATTGTTTAAACATGATAGTAATTATTTATTGGCGGTTTTATTTGCTTTAATATCAACACCCAGGCGTTGCAGATAGGCAATAACAGCTATGATCTCTTTGTCGCTTTTTACTTTAATTTTATTGGTGGCCAGGTCATCAGCTATAGCATTAGCCTGTTTGTTCAGATCCTGATTGGCTACCTTATCAAACCCTTCTGCATACGGAACACCTAAAGTGCGCATAGCATTAATTTTAGCTGCCGTGGTAGTGGTATCTAATGTTTGGGTTAACAACCAGCTATACTCGGGCATAATACTTCCCGGCGACATCAAACGCGGATCCATCATGTGGTTATAGTGCCAGGCGTTACCATATTTCCCGCCCTGGCGTGCCAAATCGGGCCCGGTTCTTTTTGATCCCCATAAAAATGGGTGGTCATACACAAACTCGCCGGCTTTACTATATTCACCGTAGCGCTCTGTTTCTGAGCGGAAAGGCCTAACCGTTTGCGAGTGGCAGTTTGAACAACCTTCACGTATATAAATGTCGCGCCCCTGTAATTCCAACGGGGTATAAGGTTTTACGCTGGCGATAGTTGGTACGTTTGATGATATGGTTAATGTAGGCATCAACTCAATAATAGTACCTACTAATATTACTACTAAAGCCAATACCATAAATTGAATAGGCCTGCGCTCTAAAGTACGGTGCCATGTACCATCTTTTTCCAGCGTATGTGCCGGTTCAAGCGGCATGGCTTGCGCAGCTTCATCGGCAACTAAACTACCTTGTTTAGCCGTACGCACAAGGTTGTAGGCCATCACAATAACACCGCTTAGGTACAATGTGCCGCCAATTGAACGCATTACGTGCATTGGTATAATGCGTAAAGTGGTCTCTAAAAAGTTAGGGTATTTTAATAAACCTTCGGCAGTAAACTCTTTTAGCATTAGACCCTGGGTAAACCCTGCCCAATACATAGGTACGGCGTAAAATAATATACCTAAAGTGCCTACCCAAAAGTGGAACGAAGCCATTTTTTTAGAGTACAACTCTGTTTTGTAAATGCGTGGTATCAGCCAATATAAAATGGCGAATGTTAAAAATCCGTTCCAGCCTAAGGCGCCAACGTGTACGTGCGCTACTATCCAGTCGCTAAAGTGAGCTATGCCGTTTATTTGTTTTAACGATAGCATAGGGCCCTCAAAAGTGGCCATACCGTAGGCCGTTAAGCCTACCACCATAAATTTCAGGATAACATCATCACGTACTTTATCCCAGGCACCACGCAGGGTTAATAAGCCATTGATCATGCCTCCCCAACTTGGTGCTATCAGCATAATGGAGAATGCAACACCTAATGATTGTGCCCAACCAGGTAAAGTGGTATATAATAAGTGGTGAGGGCCGGCCCAGATATAAATAAATATCAACGACCAAAAGTGAAGGATACTTAATTTATAAGAGTACACCGGGCGGTTAGCCATTTTAGGTAAAAAGTAATACATCATACCTAAATAGGGAGTGGTTAGAAAAAACGCTACCGCGTTGTGGCCGTACCACCATTGCACCAATGCATCTTGCACACCGGCAAACACCATATAGCTTTTAAAGGCTGATATAGGTAATTGAAATGAGTTTACAATATGTAATACCGCTATAGTGACAAACGTGGCTATGTAGAACCATATGGCAACATATAAATGCCTCTCGCGGCGTTTAAATATGGTACCAAACATATTAACGCCAAAAACCACCCATATAATGGTTATAGCTATATCAATGGGCCACTCCAGCTCGGCATACTCATGCGAAGAGGTTAAACCTAGCGGAAGCGTAATAACAGCAGATACTATTATTAACTGCCATCCCCAAAAGTGTATTTTGCTTAACGCATCGCTAAACATACGCGCTTTAAGCAGGCGTTGCAAGGAGTAATAAACACCCATAAATATGGCGTTACCCACAAATGCAAATATTACCGCGTTGGTATGTAATGGACGTATGCGGCCAAAGGTGGTGTACTGGTTGCCCATATTCATTTCGGGCTTAAATAATTGTAGGGCCGCAATAAGGCCAACTAACATTCCAATTATCCCCCACACTACGGTTGCTACACCAAAGTTACGGACGATCTTGTTGTCATAGTAAAATTTTTCGGGCTGCATAAATTGATTTTTAATGCTGTAAAATTATTGAGATTGCGAAGGTGACGGGATGATGACCATTAACCAATTATGTGATAGTAATCACTTTTTAGAAGATTCGGCTTGTTCATCTTCATCCAGCAGTATGCGTATTGATGGGGTGTACAAGTCATCGTTTTGCCCATTGCCCTGTGCCCAAAAAAAGGCACCTAAAAACCCAAGGGCAAGCATCACGCTGCATCCAATTAAGAAATAAATAATGCTCATATCAGCTTCCTCCTTTTTGCTGTAAAGTGTGTAGCCAAGCTTGTAAAGGATATGATGGTGGCCGTACTTAGCGGCATTAAAATAGCCGCTATTAATGGCGATAAATTACCCGTTACCGCATAGCTTAAACCAACTAGGTTATAGGTAAGGGATATAAAAAACGAAATATGTATAATAACGATGGTATCTTTTGAGAAGCGTAAAAACGATGGCAGTTTATCAAAGGAACGCCCATCAAGTATAGCATCACTTCCCGGCGAAAAGTTGTTTACATTATCGGTTATGGCTATACCCAGATCGCTTTGTTTTAATGCGCCCGAATCATTTAAACCATCGCCTATCATCATTACCTTAGCACCATGCTGCTGCAACGATTGTATAAAATCAAGCTTATTTTGTGGCGATTGCGCGAACTGCATATTTCGCTCTGAAAAAAATTGTTTCAGATCAGCCTTCTCGTAATCCTGATCGCCTGATAGCAAGAACCTATCATAATCTGCAGGCAGTTCAGACACGCTTTTTAATCCCTCGCGATATTGGTGCGAAAAAGCGAAATAGCCCATGTACTGATCGTTTATTGATATATGTACTTTGGTATTGGGTGATGGTGGCTCTTCGCAGTTTAATACAAATTTTGCGCTTCCCAATCGCAGCAAATACCCATTAACCTTTGCCTGTATTCCCTTACCGCCAATTTCGGTATAACCGCTCACATCCAGTTGTTGCATATTACCCATGTATTGGCATATCATCCTACTTAACGGATGCGTTGAATTAATGCAAACACTATAAATTAATTGCTTTTCATACTCAGATAGTTTGGCCTCCAACTTAATGTTGTGGGCTGTACCGGTAGTAATAGTGCCGGTTTTATCCATCACAATGGTATCTATATCTGCCAGTTGCTCCACAACGGCTACATTTTTTAAGTAGAAACGGTTACGATCAAAAATGCTTAATGCCGCGGCCATGGTAAAAGGTGTACTTAATGCCAGCGCACATGGGCAAGCCACAATAAGCACCGCTGTAAAAGCGGCAAAACCTCTTTTAACATCTGTTGGCAGCCAAAATATTAATGATGCAAAGGCAATGGCTAATAATACAATGGTAAAGTATTTACTCACCTTTTCGTTAAAGGTTTGCATACGTTTATCCTGCTTACGGGTAAACACCTCGTTGTTCCATAACTGGGTAAGGTAACTTTGCGATACCGGTTTTACCACTTCCATCTCAATGGCTTCGCCGGTTTGGCGTCCGCCTGCATAAATGATCTCGCCCAAAGTTTTATTTACCGGTACGGCTTCGCCGGTTACAAAGCTAAAATCAATCAATGCCTCGCCCTTTAGTAATATGGCATCAGCTGGGATGATCTCGTTATTACGTATTACTATACGATGGCCAATATTTAATTGCGCAAGCGGGATAGGCTTTTCTCTTCCACTTTCAATAACATGTACCGCTACCGGGAAAAAAGAACGGTAATCGCGCTCGAACGATAAATGGTGGTAAGTTTTTTTCTGAACAAACTTGCCCACCAATAAAAAGAAAACCAGTCCACAAAGTGTATCTGCAAAGCCTGCTCCTGTATGGGTAAGTATCTCGGCAACTGTGCGTATAAACAATACCGCTATGCCTAAGGCCAACGGGAAATCAATATTTAAAACACCGTTACGCAAGTTTTGCCAGGCCGAAGTAAAATATCCCCTGCCGCTGTAAAGCACTATCGGGATAGAAAACAATATGTTTGCCCAGCCAAAAAAGTTTTTAAACGACTCTTCAAAAACCGATAAGCCAAAATATTCGGGGAAGCTCAACAGCATAACGTTGCCAAAACAAAACCCGGCAACCGCAATTTTTGATACCAGGTTATCTTTATCAACCGCGTTTTGTTTTTTAACTACATCCTGCAGGTTTATTAATGGCTCGTAACCAATATCAAATAAAAGTTCAACAACCTGCTGCAAGTTTATCCTCTCGTGGTCAAAACGGATGTTAAGTTGCTTCTTTAAAAAATCAACCCGGCAATAGTGGATGGCCGGATTTATCTTATTCAACTTCTCTAACAACCACAGGCACGAGCTGCAATGAATATGCGGTATGTAAAAAGTTACTATAGTTATGTACTTATCCTTGTAGTCAATTAATTCATCAACTATGGCCGGTTCGCTTAAATAATCAAAGCGCTTATCGGTGCGCAGCCGTGTTGCGCCTGGATGTTCATTATAACTATAATAGTTACATAAATCGCCTGCCGACAAAACTTCATAAACGCTTTTACAACCATGGCAGCAAAAGCTTTTATCATCAACAACATACTCAACCGTTGTGCAGTCATCCCCACAATGGTAGCAAGTAGTTTTCTCAAGGGTTTGGCTTTTAATCATACAAAATTAGTTTGTGCCAAAGCTCCCGGTTTTATGAGTTTAAAAGCGTGATAAACGGGTGGTAAAAATGTGACCTTCGTCAATTTTTGTGTTTGGAGTGATAAGTATTTTTGGCCATGAAACTTAAGCATTCATTATAAACACTATGAGCCATACATTTCACATCCCGGTATTAGGATTAGGTTATTCTATCGACACCCCACTTAAAGTAGCCCATTATGGCATATCATCCGCCATTTCAATTGTTGATGATGAATTGGTGGAGCGAATGCGCGAATACCACACGAAACAAAACAACCAAGTTTATACCCCGATATCCAAATCATCGCCCGATAGCAGGGCAAAACGCATAACAGCATATTTGAACCTGGTTAATGATCTGGTTAATGATCAGTTTGAAAAATTAAAATATCAACCTTTTGAATCGGGAAATGACTTATGCCGATACTTTGAATTACTGCCCGAAACATCGCAGTTAAGGCAGGGATATGAACTGATGATGGAATATCCTGAAGGCGAGCGCAAAACCATCTTTCAAAACATCCTTCGCGGTTATATGACAAAGGGTAATATTGATGTAAACATAATGGCCAAGGTTGATAAAATGAATTTTACAGCTGATGGCGAATACATGGGTGATGAAAATACCGACGCGTTAGCTTCATTACGTGGCTTTGCCCAAAGCAATTTACAATCATCGGTAGTATTATCTGCCGGAATGAACCCCAGGTTATACAGCTACATCGAAAACTTCAATGAGTTTTTCCCGGACAATGATGGTCATATCCGCAAGAAGATAATTTTAAAAGTAAGCGATTTCCGGTCGGCTTTTATCCAGGCTAAATTTTTAGCCAAAAAGGGTTTATGGGTATCGGAGTTTAGGGTTGAATCAGGCTTAAACTGTGGCGGCCATGCTTTTGCCACAGAGGGGTTTTTATTGGGGCCCATACTGGAAGAGTTTAAAGAAAAAAGAAGCTTGATGCTTGATGACCTTTACCAGTTATACAGTGCCGCTTTAAAACTTAAAAACATTGAATACAATGACACACCGCCGCAACGTTACAGCGTACAAGGCGGTATTGGCACCAGTGAAGAGAACGAATTTTTAATTAAGCATTACCAATTGGATGGCACCGGCTGGGGAAGCCCCTTTTTATTGGTGCCTGAGGTTACCAATGTTGATGAAAACACATTGGCACAATTAAGCAGCGCAGGCGAAGATGATTATTACGTAAGTGATGCATCGCCGTTAGGTATATTATTTAACAATTTTAAACCCAGCAGCACCAATACGCAACGAGTAGAACGGATACAAAAAGGCCGTCCGGGCAGCCCATGTACCAAAAAGTTTTTATGTACCAATACGGAGTTTACCGAGCAACCCATTTGCACGGCTTCAAGAGAGTATCAAAACTTAAAAATAAAACAATTGCAAGCCGCACAATTACCACAGGACGAATACCAAAAACAATATGATGCTGTAGTTGAAAAGATATGTTTGTGCGAGGGGTTATGCTCGTCTACCTATCTTAAATATCACATCACCAAACCAAAAGAAAATACCGCTGTAGCTATATGCCCCGGCCCTAACCTGGCTTACTTTAATGGGGTATATACCTTAGAGGATATGGTTAAACATATTTATGGCAAACTTGATCTGTTAGGTAAAATTAAAAGGCCACACGTTTTTGTTAAAGAACTAAACTTGTATATAGATTATTTACAAACCGACCTGCAGGCTCATATTAAAACCATGAGCGATAAAAAAAGCAAACAGCTGAGCAAATTTAAACTGCAGTTACAAGAGGGTATAAACTATTACAAAACTTTGTTTGCGCAATTGCCGGGACAAACAAATGATATTATTCAAGCCGCATTTGAGGAGCTTACCGCATCTGAGAATAAACTTAATCAAATGCTAATTGGCGATTAAATAGCAAACTCTATTAAACAAAAAGGCCCGGTAAAATTTACCGGGCCTTTTTGTTTAGATGCCAAGGGTGATCTATTTATCATCAATCGTATTAACTATGTTGGCGGGTATAACCAATAACGGTATTTCAATATGGTTTGCCATTTTTTGTGTCTGGCTTCCGCTTATCAGGCTTGATAAAAAATCTTTTGGGCGGTGCAACATAGCCAACATATCTATTTGACCGTACTGGCATAACCAATCAAGACCATATTGGGTATTGGGCTTCTCTTCTATACGGTAGTAAACATTATGGTAATTGGCTTTATTAGATAATTCAATTAAAAGCTCATCCAGCCATTTTTTAAATGAAGGCGAAGGTTTATTCTCATCCTGAATATGTATGATCAATATTTCTGCGTCTAAACTTTTGGCAAAATCTATCAAATTATAAATAGCTGCCAGGTCCTCCTTTTTATTAGTAAAATCAGAAGCATAGGCTATTTTTTTTACCGATTTTTTCTTAGCAGAATGGGGAACTAATAACAGTGGTTTGATTGTATTATCAATCATGTTACGGGCATGGTTGCCAAATAGTAAGGTATTTAATCCGTTACTGGCATGAGTACCCATTACTACCATATCAATATGATTAGCATTGACTATATCCTTAACCCTATCGTCCACCAGACCCTCCTCATTAATTAAACGAACAACTAAGTCAAAACCTTCCTCGTAGGTTTTCATTAGATGATTTTTTAACTTTTTTAAATCGTCCATACTTGCATCCATTAAGGCATCCTGATTTTCCATGGGCCATACCAGCATTGTGCTATGTGGTGAATCGGCAGGTACGGTAACAATATTACATAACAGCACATTGGCCTTCATTTGCTTTGCAAAGGTATAGCCGTACTCAACAGCGTGGGTTGCATGGGCCGAGAAGTCTGTTAAAAAAAGTAGATTTTTCATGATCTGATATTTTACACTACAAAAGTGGATAATAGCAGCCGGGTAAATAGTGACCTTAATCACCTATAGATGTGACCTTGCTTCCTCAGAACACGTGTGGCCCGCTTTAACTTTGTAAAGCAATCAGATGGTTATGAAATACTTAAGATTTAATTTTTGTCACCCCGTTAAGGTACACGCCAATATTATGCAGCTTTTAACATCAAAGCCCCAACGCTATAATATAGTTGTTGACAGTAACGAAAATAGCCTGGTAGAAATACCATTAACCGGGTATAGCAAAGGCAAATGGAAAATTATACTCAATTGGGAGCATGAGGGTCAAAATTTTACTCACCAAAAAGAATTTGAGATCAAAAAACAAAGGGCTGTAGCGTAATGAGATGTTTTAAATTTTTATCTATCAAAAAAATATATCAGCAAGCACTTACTCATGAAAAACTAAAGTACGTTGTTGGTAAACCACAAGGGCAATCAGCTATTACTGCCCTGCCTGCTGTTCTTCAAAAATATTTGAACCATTGCGGTTATACCGGGAACGAATCAAACTATTGCCAAATAAAATGGAGCTATGCTTATTTGAAAA
>CAZTAU010000046.1:0-26894 GCA_964611565.1 uncultured Mucilaginibacter sp.
GCAGGGTCTGCTTTTTCAGGATTCATAAACGTTTTTATGCGCGACAATCGGGTACCATTTCTGTCACCCACTCCGGTGAAAATCATTATTAACATCAACATTAAGCCTGCAAGACAAGTGACCATTATTTGTTTAATGCTTATACGCCCCATAATAAGTAGTAAAATACTCACTCCGAATAGCATTAATGCAGTTGACAAGTTGGCTGGATAAATAAGTACAAATACCAAACACACTGCACCTATAATAGGAATAAATGAGTTTTTTACATCTTTTATATTCTCTTGCTTACGCGATAATGTCCTGGCCAGGTAGGTTATCAATGCCAGTTTAGCCATATCTGACGTTTGAAAACTAAGACCTGTACCCGGTATAGCTATCCATCTGCTGGCTCCATTAATGTGTGACCCAAAAAGTAAAGTGTATAACAACAGGGGTATAGTTATGATCATTAACAATTTGGATATACCAGAATAATACCTATAATCCAGCTTATGCGAAATATACATTAACACAATACCAGCAATGATCATGGCTAAATGCTTCATCAAAATAGACTCGGCACCTACACCACGCTTATAAGCCAACGTACCTATAGCACTGTAAACTGCCAGCAATGAAATAAGCGACAGTAATATGACTATCAGCCATATCCAGCGGTCTCCTTTTAAATTACTTAGTATCTGGTTCATATTCTTTTTGTCAATAGTCGATGGACCATAGTCCATAGTTTTACTTTTTATATCTGCCATGGACCATCAACTATGGACCATGGACTGTTTTTATAATTCTTTTACCGCCGCCTTAAACTGATCACCCCTGTCTTCATAGTTTTTAAACAGATCAAAACTTGCGCAGGCAGGTGATAGCAATACGGTATCGCCTTTTTCAGATAGGTGATAAGCAACCTGTGCCGCTTCCTGTGCCGAAAAGGTGTTAACTATTACCTCTACATCATCCTCAAATGCTTCGTGGATACGCTTGTTATCCTTGCCTAAACAAACTATGGCTTTTACCTTTTGTTTAACCAGATCTTTCAACATGGTGTAGTCGTTTCCTTTGTCTACTCCACCTAATATCAACACTACATCATTGGTCATACTTTCCAGCGCGTACCAGGTTGAATTAACGTTGGTAGCCTTCGAGTCGTTAATGAACGTTATGCCCGATATTTTGCCAACAAACTCCAACCTGTGCTCAATATTTTTAAAGGAGCCCATGCTTTCGCGGATGGTATCATTGCGTAATTCGAGCACTTTGGCTACAATACCCGATGCCATCGAGTTGTAAATGTTGTGCTTGCCTTGCAGGGCCAATTCTGTAATTGACATTGTGAAATTTTGTTGGTTTGTGTTGATGACAATATTGTCGTTTTGGAGATAAGCCCCCGGTTCAATCTTTTTTTCAATAGAAAATGGCAGCTGTATGGCGTTAATAATTTGCCCTGCCATTCCCTTTATAGTTTCCGGGTCATCTGCACAGTAAATAAATACGTCCTTGCCGGTTTGATTTTGCGTAACCCTAAATTTGGATGCCGCGTAGTTCTCCAGTTTATAATCGTACCTGTCTAAATGGTCAGGCGTAATGTTTAACAATACGGCTATATCTACTTTGAACTTGTACATATCGTCCAGCATAAAACTGCTTAGTTCCAGCACGTAGCAATCAAACTTTTCGGTAGCTACCTGGTAGGCAAAGCTTTTGCCTATGTTGCCCGCCAACCCTACATTTAAGCCGCCATTTTTTAATATATGATAGGTTAAACTGGTAGTAGTGGTTTTCCCGTTTGAGCCTGTTATGCCTATGATCTTGGCATCGGTGTATCTGCCTGCAAATTCAATTTCTGACAGGATAGGGATACCGCTTTCTTTTATTTTTTTGATGATGGGTGCCTTATCAGGAATGCCCGGACTTTTAATTACTTCCGTAGCTTTTAATATTTCGGCTTCGGTATGCTGGCTTTCTTCAAAGCGGATATTCCAGTCTTGTAATTGTTGCTTATAGTTATCGGCAATGGCACCAAAATCAGATACAAAAACATCATATCCCTGCTGTTGGGCAAGGTATGCCGCACCCACGCCGCTTTCGCCGGCACCAAGGATTGCTATTTTGTTTTTGTTGTTCATTCTTTTTGTCCATAGGCCATGGTCGATAGTCCATGGCTCGTTTTTTTATATGTTATACTATGGTCCATCAACTATGGTCCATCGACTTACCTATCTCAACTTCAATGTTATTATGGTTATTATAGCCAGCATTATGCAGATGATCCAGAAGCGGGTTACAATTTTTGCTTCATGGAAACCTTTCTTTTGATAATGATGATGCAGCGGCGCCATTAAAAACACCCTGCGGCCCTCGCCAAAACGCCTTTTAGTTATTTTAAACCAGCTAACCTGTATCATCACCGACAAATTCTCTATCAGGAATATACCGCATAGTACCGGCAGCATTAATTCTTTGCGTATCAAAATGGCAAATACAGCTATAATACCGCCGATGGTTAAGCTTCCTGTATCGCCCATAAATACCTGTGCAGGAAAAGCGTTATACCATAAAAACCCTACGCAGGCACCCACAAACGCTCCGGCAAAAATTACCAGCTCGCCCGAGTTGGGGATGTACATAATATTCAGATAATCAGAAAACATGACGTTACCTGATACATAAGCCAATATGGCTAATGTAAAACCAATTATAGCGGATGTACCTGTGGCCAATCCGTCAATACCATCAGTAAGGTTAGCACCATTAGATACCGCAGTGATAATGATAATAGTAAACAGCATGAATACCATTAGCGTGTAACGCTCATAGCCCTGCCCTAAAAACTTAACTACCTTGCCATAATCAAACTCGTGATTTTTATAAAATGGCACCGTTGTTTTGGTTGATTGTATATCCTGGGTATAAATAGCCTTATTTACCTGCCCTACTTTTTTAATGTGGTAACTTATTGGCGCATCATACTTAACCGGCAATGTCACTTCCTGGCGGATGATAATACTATCATGGTTATACATGGTAAATCCTATAATCAGGGCCAAACCAACCTGCCCGGTAATTTTAAACCTGCCCGCTAAGCCTTCTTTATTCTTTTTAAATACCTTAATGTAATCGTCCAAAAAACCTATGGTACCCAACCAAACTGTGGTAACCAGCATTAATATGATGTATATGTTATCAAGCTTGGCAAATAATAGTGTTGGTACTAAAACACCCAATATGATAATGATACCACCCATTGTTGGAGTACCTGCTTTTTGCATTTGCCCCTCTAAACCTAAATTCCGCACACTTTCACCTACTTGCTTAAAGCGCAAATAATCTATCAACCTACGACCATAAACCGTTGTTACCAGCAATGAGGTAATAACCGCCATAGCCATACGGAACGTGATGTACTGAAACACCCCGGTTCCCGGGATATGGTATTTATCATACAGATAAGTAAATAAGTAATAAAGCATCTATGCCATCAATTTAAATTGGTTCAGTAACTCTTCCTTATCGTCAAAGTGGTTTTTCACACCTTTAATTTCCTGGTACTTTTCGTGGCCCTTACCAGCCAATAATATAATATCTCCCGGTTGTGCTAGCATGCAGGCCGTTTTTATAGCTTCGCGACGGTCGGCTATGCTAACCGTGCGTCTTTTAAAGGCCATATCAACACCTTGCTCCATATCTTTTATAATAGCTTCCGGATCTTCTGAGCGGGGGTTATCCGCAGTTAGTATCACCTTGTCACTCCACTCACAGGCTACTTTAGCCATTACAGGGCGTTTGGTTTTATCCCTGTCGCCGCCGCAACCTATTACGGTTATTACTTTTTCATTTCCTTTACGGATATCATGAATGGTACTTAATACATTCTGCACTGCATCCGGCGTATGTGCGTAATCAACTATGCCAATAATTTTATCCGGGCCAATTACATAATCAAACCTACCTTCGGCACCTGATAACTTGCTTAATGAGGTTAGTACTTTTGACCTGTCCTGATCCAGCAACATCGCGGCAGCAAAAACAGCCAGCAGGTTATAAGCATTAAAGCTGCCCACCATTTTGAACCAAACTTCCTCGTTATCAATATTCAGCAATAAGCCACCAAATTGATTTTCTAAAATTTTGGCTTTATAATCGGCCATGGTTTTAAGGCCATAACTTTTACGGTGCGCCTTGGTATTTTGCAACATAATGTTGCCATTACGGTCATCGCTATTAGTTAATGCAAACGCGTTTCTAGAAAGCCCGTCAAAAAATGTCCGCTTGGCTTTCAGGTAATTATCAAAGGTTTTATGATAGTCTAAATGATCGTGCGTTAGGTTGGTGAATATGCCACCCGCAAAGTTTAAGCCGCTTATACGGTGTTGCGCTACCGCGTGCGAGCTTACTTCCATAAAACAATAATCGCAACCAAGTGCCACCATTTCATCCAGCAGCCTGTTAAGCTCCACCTGGTCGGGTGTGGTATGGGTTGATGGAATAACTTTTTCGTTGATCTGGTTTTCTACTGTAGATAGCAATCCACATTTATAACCCAGATCGCGGAACAACTGGTATAATAACGTAGCTACGGTAGTTTTTCCATTAGTACCGGTAACGCCTACCAGCTTTAATTTTTTTGATGGGTTATCATAAAAATTGGCTGAAACTATACCTAATGCCTCAGCAGAGTTAGCTACCATTAAAAAGTCAACCTCTGCGGCTGTGTGACCCGGTAATTCTTCACATATTATAGCGGCAGCACCATCTTTAATAGCCTGCTCTATAAAGTTATGACCATCAACAACAGTACCCCTTACAGCAACAAACAAGCAACCCGGCACTACCTTACGCGAATCAAACACAACGGCGCTGATGGCTACATCAGCACTGCCCTGCAGTTCGGTAAAAGGAAGTCCTTGTAATATGTCGCTTAAGTTCTTCATTCTAATATTATCGCTATTCTCGATCCTTTTGGTATCATACTACCGCCGGTTACCGATTGATTTTTAACCACGCCGCTACCCCGCACAGTTACTCTATACCCTGCATTGCCCAATAGATACAGTGCATCGCTTAAGCCCATGCCCGTAACTGTTGGTACATTACCGCTTTTAACTTGCTGATCGCTGTAAGTAACACCATTGCTGGTGTCAACAGTGTTATTGGTTGCATCTGCATACAGTGGCTTAACTCCAAGCAAATTATATACTTGTTTTAATGCCTTGCTATTACCTGTTTTTACTTTAGGCGGATTGGTATTACCTACCAGATAAGTTTGTGGCTTTTGATTTATGCGCAGGTCTCTTGAGTAAACTCTGTCGGCTACTTCCCTAAATACCGGACCAGAGACCTCGGCCGCAAAGTGTGAGCCCTTCGTTGGGTCGCTGATAACAACGATCATAGAATACTTGGGTTTATCTGCCGGAAAATATCCGCAGAAAGATGTTTGGTGTGAGTTTTTGGCCCCGTATCCTTTTGAACCTTGTGCTATTTGCGCTGTACCCGTTTTACCTGCCACGCTGTACAGATCATTTTTAATTACCAGTCTACCCGTACCTTGTAATACTACCCCCTCTAACATTCCACGCACTTTAGCCAACGTAGCAGGTGAGCATATTTGCGGGTTAATTACACGGGCGTTAAAGCGTTCAACCGTGTTGCCCAAACGCTTTATCTCGCGCACAAAAATTGGCGCTATCATTTTACCATTGTTAGCTACCGCATTATAAAACGTTAGCATTTGCAATGGCGTTAATTTTGATTCATAACCGTAAGCTATTTGCGATAATGACTGCAGTTTGTTCCAATCCTCTGAATTTGGATTTTTTATACGCGGCTTACCCTCACCTTTAATTTGAAGGTCAAGCGGCTTATTCAAGTGGTAACTATATAGCTTATCAGTAAACTCCTCTGGGTTATCCTTGTACTTATTGTATATCATGGTTGCTACTGCCACGTTTGATGATTTTTCAAATGCGCGTTTTACGCTCATTACACCGCCTTCATCCTCGGCATCACGTATTTTCAACGCTATTTTTCCGGTACGCGGGTTGATCATATCATACCTACCGTGGCGCGCGTCAACCAAAGTACCTGTATCAATTTTACCATGATCAATAGCAGTCATGTACGATGCCAGTTTAAATGTCGAACCCGGCTCGGCAGCATCGCTAATAGCATAGTTTAACATTTCTTTATATTCACCCTCTTTAGTGCGGGTAAAGTTGGCAATGGCACGTATCTCGCCGGTGGCTACTTCCATTAATACCACACTGCCATGATGAGCGTTACTTTTTATCAGTTGCTTTTTAAGTGCATCCTGCGCAACATCTTGGTAGTTTACATCAAGGGTTGATATAATGTCGGCGCCATCTTTGGCCGGAATTTCCTCTTCACCATTATTTACCGGCATATAAACACCCCCCGGAATACGCTGCATTAAACGCTTGCCTGTTTCGCCATTAATATAATCGGCAAATGCACCCTCTAAACCAACCGGGTTTTTAACATTCTCGTTTTTATAACCTATGGTACGTGCCGCCAATGATTTGAAAGGAAGTATGCGCTTATTTTGTTGCAATACAATTAAGCCACCTTTATATTTACCCATTTTGAAAATGGGGAACTTCTTGATCTTTTTAAGCTCGGTATGGGTGACGCGGCGACGTATTAATTGGTACCGGCTGCTGTCTTTACGTGCCTCGCGCAACATTCTTGAAAATTCTTTAGTCGACTTTTCAGGATATAGTTGAGAAAGGCTTGCCGCTAAAGAGTCTACCTTTTCATAAAAAACCTTATCCTTTTCAATACCACCCGCTAACAAATCCATACGTAACTCATACTCGGGTACCGAAGTAGCTAGTAAACTGCCATCAACTGAATAAATATTACCACGGGTTGCTTCAATGGTTTCGTATTTGGTGGATAGGGCAGCCGCCATAGCTTTCCATTTTTCGCCCTGTATACGCTGTACCCGGTATAGTTGTATCACAACCGCGGCGGCAAAAAGCAGTATCAAACCAAAAGCGATATATACCCTTAATAGTATATTGGTCCTAATTCCCATCAACCACCTCCTTTACTACTAATTTTTGCGCAGGCTGTATAGACTCATGTACACCTAATGTATCTACACGGCTGGCTACCTCAGTTAAAGTACTTTTAAAAGCTAACTCGGCTTTGGCAACCTTATAGTCCCAGTTTAGCTCCTTTACTTCCTTAGTTAGTTTATCAATATCACGTATATTTTTTTCGGCGAAGTGACGGTTGCCGATGTATATCATCCCAATAAAGGCCATATATAATACAAATGGCAAAGCGCGGGTGGCTTCATCAGTAGTGATGAAACCTTTACTTAAAAACTGGGTTAAAAAATTGTCTGGGATCTCCTTTTGCGCGGGTTTTTCCTCAACAATTAATTCCTTCTCAGCTTCTTCTTCCTGAATTTCTGTACGTAAACGATTGGTCATTTTTTTACAGCTATTCTTAGTTTGGCACTACGTGCACGGTTATTTTCTTTTATCTCCTGTTCCGACGCGGTGATTGCTCCACGGCTTACCGCGTCAAATGGCTTTTGATCGTTACCAAAAAAATCTTTCTCCACCTCGCCACTGAATTTGCCTTTGGCTATAAAGTTTTTTACCAGCCTGTCTTCCAACGAATGATAAGACATTACCACCAAACGCCCGCCTGATACTAATACCTCTGACGATTGAATTAAAAATTCCTTCAAAGCTTCCAGTTCCTGGTTTACCTCGATACGCAGCGCCTGGAAAACCTGAGCCAGGTATTTATTTTCTTTTCCCTTAGGGACACGGTTCGCAATGGCGTTTTTCAGATCAGCCACGGTAACTATGGGCGCATTAAGCCTTGCGGTTACTATGGTATTGGCTAATGATTTGGCATTTTGAATTTCACCATAGATGCCGAAAATGCGGTGCAGATCAGCTTCGCTGTAAGTATTAACTACCTCTTTGGCGCTCAGATCCGAAGATTGATTCATGCGCATATCCAACTCCGCGTCAAAACGGATAGAGAAACCACGCTCGGCCTGATCAAACTGGTAGGATGATACACCCAGGTCGGCCAATATGCCATCCACCGGGATAACACCATGCAGGCGGCTGAAATTCTTTAAGTAACGGAAGTTTTGGTCAACAAATATGAAACGCTCATCGTCAATCATATTTTGCTGCGCGTCGGCATCCTGGTCGAAGGCCACTAACGTGCCACCCTCGCCTAAATGTTTCAATATCTCGCGCGAGTGACCACCGCCACCAAAAGTCACATCTATATAAGTGCCATCCTTGCGGATGTTCAAGGCCTCGATACATTCCTGCAGCATTACGGGGTTATGATAATTACTCATCATTCCTCCTTCCTGCATTACCCATTACCTCTTCGGCAAGGTTGGCAAAATTTTCAGGCTCGTTATCCATCTGCGCCTCGTAAGCATCCTGTGCCCAAACTTCAATTTTGTTGAACTGGCATGATAACACCACATCGGCGTTAATGCCTGCATATTCTAATAAAGCTTTGGGCAATAACACACGTCCGGCAGAATCAAGCGTCAATTCAGACGCGCCACGGGTAAAGTAGCGGATAAATTCGCGGGTCTTTTTCTCGTATTGGTTGAGCTTGCTCAGGTCGTCAACTATCTTATTCCACTCTTTACGGGTGTAGATAACCAGGTGCTTCTCGAAACCACGATTGACCACAAGGCCCTCATTAACAGCTTCTGGAAGCTGCTTTTTGAGGCCAACAGGGATCATCATGCGTCCTTTGGCATCCAGTTTACAATCAAATTCACCTAAAAAATTGGACATAGTTACACTTCGGCAATTATTGTAACGTAAAAGTAAATTTGTTTTACCACTTTTTAACACTTTTTACCACCAAAAGTTTTCAACATTCTTAAAGTGTGTGGTTTACTACCACTTTCGGGTCTGAACCACGGGTGATAACGATTGTTAGAATTTTGGACGGTTAATTAGGTGGGCTAATATTTGTTTATCGATTTACAATAAATAATTTGTTTAAATCAATAATTATTTCTTATCATTGTGAACCTAAACCTTATCATAATGAAATCTTACCGTACCATTAACATAATTTTAATTAGCGCGTGGCTGCTGCTACACATTGGCCACTTTTTACTAAATACTTCTAATTGGAAAAATAAGACACGCAGGTATAATTATCCGATCAATCAGCTTAAGCCAATTGACCCACCTATATCGGGCGAATTAACCCACAATCGATATATGGAAGTAAAAGCCCAACAGAACATTGTTCGAACATTAAAAAATGGAGGAAACTCACAGCCATCGTCAAATCTTTTAGGCATAGTGGGTACAGGGCATGGTGTTATACTATGTGATACATGCACTATCAGAAGACCAATTAAATATTTACCCAATGGGCCCAAATACCATTATATATCCTTAAAAGGTTGGAAATTAAAATCAACAACAGCGCAGGAGCCTACGCTTGACTCTGTGATATATTATGTTGAGAAAGGACAATCATATTTGCGAAAAATTGTAGTAAGCTCAGAAACTTATGTAGGCGAGAAAACTACTACTGCCGAAGTAAAAGATGTCCCGGTTAAATTCAGGTATAGTCATGATTCGAAAATGCTTAAAATACCGGTTAGTAAAAGCACCACAGATATACTAAAGCCTATTTTTCAAACTGTACCTATAATATTACTATTATATGGTCTTTTTCTCGCCTTACTGTTAATACAACTACTTATCAACCTTGTTGGAGGTTCGTCTTTTGCATTAAACATTTGGTGGAAAAGCATAATTTTTTTACTCATACCTCCCTTCTTTATACTTTACATTATTATTAAAATATTAATACTAATGTGGGGAAGCAACACCAATATAAAATGGAACGTTGATGACTATGTTTTTACGGACTATAATATCTTCCGTTTACAGCTAATAGCATATAGTCTTACCTGCATTCCTATATTTTTTTTCTCGCTAAATTTAATATTGCGCATAATATTTAGCAGTTACTTTACTGACGATGTGGTACTAAATGCACAAGCTTTGCAACCCTGGTCAATAACTATGGATATTGGCTTTATTTTACTATTGATACTTCATGTATTTAGATACGGCAAAGCATTAAAAGACGAACAAGACCTAACCGTTTAAGCTAAACCTATATGAAATCATATCGCACCTTAAACATCATCCTGATAAGCACCTGCTTATTAATTGACTTTTGTATTTACATTATTCAACAACATCCAGAGTTATTTCGTTCTAATAATAAACCTCTATATAACGTAGCCATTAATAAATTAAAGCCTATTGACTCGGCGATATCAACCACCTTACCTTACAGCAAATACAGTAAATTAAAACGACACCAACATGCAGTTCGGGTATTAAAAAACGGTGATTACAACAGGGTAATTAGCAATTTAATCGATATAGTGGGAGTCGGAAGAGGTGACATACTATGTGACACTTGTATAATACAGGATCCTAATGAACTCCCAGAAACAAATTATTACTACATATCTCTGCGCGGATGGAAATTAAAATCGACAACTTCGGTTGAGCCTGAACTTGATTCAGTCATATTTCATGTAGAAAACGGGCAATCGTATATCCGGAAAAACGTTATTGAAACTATTAATTCCGATGGGATCAAAACCTACAGGGTAGAAACAAAAGATATCCCTGTTAAATTTAAATACAGCCATCATTCACACCTGCTTAAAATACCGGTAAGTGAACAAACTGCTTATACACTTAAACCTATTATTACTACTTTTAACATCCTGCTCTTCATATTTGCATTAGTTAATATAATTCTATTCATCCAGATAATATCAAGGCTTATAAAACTTACAAAGCGTGTGGGTAATATAACCAGTGATAATGATCTTGCCTTTAGTAATTACAATATCCTTAGGTTGCGTGTACTGGCGTATAGTTTTACTTTTATCCCCATATTTTTCCTTTTACTCAACCTGGTAATGCGTTTGGTATTTAACAGCTATTTTACTGGAGATGTATTATTGAATAGAGAGCGTTTGTACCCATGGTGGATAACTTTACATGTGGGCATTTTATTTTTGCTGATATTGAACGTTTTTATGCAAGGCAAAGCCTTAAAAGACGAACAGGACCTAACCGTTTAAGCTATGCCGATAATTGTGAATCTGGATGTGATGATGGCTAAGCGCAAAATGTCATTAACCGAACTGAGCGAGCGGGTGGATATTACCATGGCCAATTTATCCATATTAAAAACGGGTAAAGCCAAAGCCGTAAGGTTAGAGACATTGGAAGCTATATGCCGGGTACTTAACTGCCAGCCGGGAGATATATTGGAATATGTGGAAGATGACGATCAGTAATTGATCACCTGTTCCTCTAACTGGGCAGGCAGATCGCGCCATTCATATTTCTGGGTGCGTAGTTGTGGTTCAAATCCTGCTTCTTTGATAGATTCCTGTATGCCACGTGCAGTGAAACGGTGCGGTGCCCCTGCCGCCGATACCACGTTCTCTTCTATCATGATAGAGCCAAAATCATTGGCACCGGCGTGTAAGCATAATTGAGCCACTTGCTTACCTACCGTTAGCCATGAGGCTTGTATGTTTTTTACATTGGGTAACATAATACGACTTAATGCTATCATGCGGATATATTCGTCGCCGGTAACGTTGTTAGTAATGCCGCGCACTTTACGTAATAAAGTACCATCATCCTGGAACGGCCATGGGATGAATGCCACAAAGCCGTAGTTACCTTTCGGCTTTTCGGACTGTACCTCACGTATCCAAACCAAATGCTCAAAGCGTTCCTCTAAAGTTTCTACGTGGCCAAACATCATGGTGGCTGACGTTGGCAGATTAAGTTGATGTGCCGCGCGCATTACATCCAGCCACTCTTTACCACCGCATTTTCCTTTTGAAATCAGCCTGCGTACACGATCATTCAATATCTCGGCACCGGCACCAGGTAATGAATCTAAGCCTGCGGCTTGCATGGCCCTCAATACCTCAATATGGCTCATGCCTTCCAGCTTGGATACGTGCGCAATCTCCGGCGGACCTAATGAGTGTAATTTTAGGGTTGGGTATAATTCCTTAAGTTGTTTAAACAGGTCGGTATAAAACTGCAAACCCAGATCCGGGTGGTGGCCGCCTTGTAATAGTAGCTGGTCGCCGCCAAAACGAAAGGTCTCCTCTATCTTGGTTTTATATGTTTCAATATCGGTAATGTAGCTATCCTCATGCCCCGGGCGACGGAAGAAATTGCAGAATTTACAGTTGGCTATACAAACGTTGGTGGTGTTTACATTCCGGTCTATCTGCCAGGTTACTTTGCCATGCGGCACTTGCTTTTTGCGCAGCTCATTGGCTACGTGCATCAATTCGGGGGTTGATGCATGTTCATACAAAAACATTCCCTCTTCAATGCTCAAAAACTCAAACCGCGAAGCGCGCTGTAACAGATCGGCTGTATTCATGCACAAATATACATAGTAGGAGGGTAAAGGTGAAAGGATAAAGGCGAAAGGTGTTATTTTGACTTATAGATAATATATAGGGCAAAAGTAAGGTTAACATAAGTTAACACATTTCAATGTTAAATATGAGTTAAATAATTAATAATCAATAAATTGATAAAAATATTGTTCAAATTGTGTTAACCATGTTTTTGCCAATGACTACTGACCATTGACTATTCAACCACCCTCCCCTTCTCCAACTTCAAAACCTGAGTCACACTATCCGGTATCTCATGCTGATAATGGGTTACGTAGATCAGGGTTACCTTGCTCATGCTGCAAATGGTATCTACAAGGTTTTTAAAGTGTTGCTGCTGGTGGGTATCCATTCCCTGGCAGGGTTCGTCAAATATCAGCAGGTCGGGGTTTTTGATGAGGGCACGGGCCAGCAGGCATAGGCGCTGCGCGCTGGCGGGGATGTTTTTTAATAAGGTGCGGGCATATTGATCTATCTCCAAAGCTTTCATCCAGCTTAGGGCGGTCTCTGCTTTTGCGGGACTGCTTTTCCTGAATAAGCCCAGCGTATCATAATAACCCGACTCGATCACCTGTAAACAACTATTATCCGTAGGGAAATATTGGTGCAACTCGGGCGATACAAAACCTATCTTACTTTTAATATCCCAAATGCTTTCGCCGGTGCCGCGCTTTTTATCAAACAACACAATATCATTAGCATACGCCTGCGGGTTATCGCCATTAATTAAACTTAACAGGGTTGATTTACCCGCGCCGTTATGCCCCAGCAAAGCCCACCTATCGCCCGCTTTTACATTCCAATTTACATCATCCAAAATAACAATATCTCCATACTGTATATGCACCTTACGCATACCTACTATGGTGTTGTATGGCGTTTGTGCCTGGTGAGCCAGCAATGATCGTAACTCATCCTTATCTATTTGGTCTTCCTCTTTATCAACCATCAACTGCGGACTATATTGATCTTTAATAAGCGTTTGAATGATGGCACCATTTTTTAACAAAGCGATATGTGTTATCGCATCCGGCACTTCGTAGGGCGAAGTAGCCATAATTAAGGTTATGCCTGATGATACTATCTCTTTTATAATTCCATTAAACTCCTTGCGGGTTTGTACATCCAGCCCGGTAAGCGGATTATCCAACAATAACAACTGCGGGTTTTTAAGCAATGCCGCTGCTATCATTAACCGCTTGGTTTCTCCGTTGGATAGTTTGATCAGTTGCTTTTTTAACAGGTACTTTAAGTTTAAAGTGGTTATAGTTTTATCATAGGTCCAATAAACTTTATCTGCATGGGGAATGGTAGACAAATACTGTTCAACAGTCAGCGCGTCTTCCGAGTCGAACGAATTGAACCGCTGTTGGTAATAAAAATCGGTGGTATTGGATAAGTTCCTGAAATGGTGGCGTGGCTCTACCAGGCCTATTTGTTTCCTATAGGATTCGCCGCTAACCTGATTGTTGAAATTATAAGTTACCTCGCCATTAGTTACACTTAAGTTACCCGCAATAGTATGCAGCAACGCGCTTTTGCCCGATCCGCTCTCGCCTATCAGCGCCCAATTCTCGCCTTTACTTACCGTAAAATTCAAATGGGTAAATATGGTATTAGTGATCGATCGTACGGTGATGTTTTGTAAATTGATTAAAGGCTGACTCATTGTTGTATGTATTGCCATACAATTATAGCAATCTGATGAACAATAAACCCATTTGAATGCCTACTTAAAGGTCATTTTGGTAAAAAAGCAATAAGGCTTAGTTTTTGTATAAATATTATAAACAACTAAAACCATGAAAAAATTAAACGTATTATTTTTTATCGCGGCTATTACAGCCTTAAGCAGCTGCTCAGTTATAGGTGATATTTTTAAAGCCGGCGCTTACTTCGGAATATTTTTAGTAGTATTTTTTGTTATACTAATTGTTTGGCTAATATCTAAGTTCAGAGGCAAGTAATTTTATTAATTTAACATTAATTTTTTTAACAATTACAAAAACTGGCACAGTTGTTAAGGTATAACCTGTAAAAACTATTTAGCCATGGAAAATAACAGTAATAATTTAATCGAAACTTTGAACGACCTGGTTCAAATTAACACAGACAGAACAAAAGGATTTGAAAACGCTTTAACGCAATTACAATCAGAAGGTGTACAGGAAGAAGCAACAGCAGCTGGTCTTAAAAACTTATTTTTAAGCTATATTGATCAAAGCCGCCGGTTTAGAATGGAGTTGGCTAAAGAGGTTGAAGTATTAGGCAGCGATATAGAAACCGATACAAGCACAAGCGGTAAAATACACCGTGCGTGGATAGATCTGAAAACCACTTTTACCGGCCACAGCACCCATAGCATTTTAGAAGAATGTGAATTTGGTGAAGATGCTATTTTGAAAGCCTATGATTCTGCATTGGAAGAAAACATCCCGGCTTATATAAGGGATTTGTTAAACGACCAGTTAGCCGAATTAACCGAAGCGCATGATGAGATAAAAGCATTGCGCGATAGTACAGAAGCAAATTAAAATTGAATCTTAAATAGGAAAAGCCTCCCGAAATCGGGAGGTTTTCTTTTTTAGTTTAAATTGCTCTGGTACTCATTTAAATATTGTTGCAGTTCGCTGATGTTACGGTTATAAAAACTCACCCGCTTATACACGTAAAAAGCAAACATTAAAACCCCTGCCCCTATTGCCAGCATAATATCGGTATGAAAAATATCGCCAAAATCGCCATTGCCCAGGTACTGCGAAGTAATGCGCCCAATGGTAAAGAGGATAACAAACAGGGCTATTATAAAAATCACTTCCTGCCTTTGATATTTTTTAAAGCTCTCAATATTTTGTAATAAAGTTACCTCAAGGTTAGCATTTACAACGGGCTTTGATTTAAACTTTACCCAGTAAAAAAATATCACTACAAGGCATATTACCACAAAGGTCATAATGGTAAATATCCCTGAATAAGTCAACCTGAAAACGGGGCCATCATCGCCCAGCAAAAAATGCAAAAATGGGCTCAGTATTACATTGGCAGTTCCGCCTATAATTAATAACTTAATTATTTTCTGATACTTTTTTTTCATGCCTGATAAGGTAGCAATGGTTTTCTCTTTCAGGATAAGTTGTAGCTGTTCCATAGTTTGCTTATTATGTTCTAAATTTTGGGTTGACTCTTTTTGCCATTTAGTTTTTAAATCGTCCAGTTCCATGATCAGGCTCCCATCCTTTCTTTTAATTTAGTTTTTATACGATTAATTTTAACCCCCACATTACTTTCAGTGAAGCCCATAATTTCGGCAATCTCCTTATAGTTTTTCTCGTCAAGGTAAAGCATAATTAAGGCCTTGTCTACCCTGTTCAAATCGCCAATAGCGGCCTGAAGTTCACTATCAAATAAAATGTCTAACCGCTGTGGCCCGGCATCGGGCACACCATACTGCGCTTCTGTTAAGGCTTGTACTGCGGGGCTCCTGCTGCTTTTTCTTAACCGGGCTATAGCCGTATTTAAGCATATCCGGTACATCCAGGTGGTGAGTTTAGAGGCTCCTTTAAATGATGGCCATGCTTGCCACAATTGCAGCAGCATATCCTGGAAAAGATCATTTACATCATCGTTGTCCGTACAATACATACGGCATATTTTAAACAATATGCCCTGATGCTCATTAACCGATTTTAAAAATTCTTTTTCCAAGTACCAATAAATTTAACAATAAGTAGCGGGGTGAGTTAATTCCTTACAAAAGTTGTCAATTATAACCAACAAAAAAGCCCTCAGAAAATATCTGAAGGCTTTCATTTATTTGTATTGACTATTATAGTGTAGCCATATCAATTACAAAGCGGTAATGGACATCACCTGCTATGGTACGGTCATAAGCTTCGTTTATTTTATCTATGCTGATAACTTCCACGTCAGACGTAATGTTATGCTCACCACAGTAATCCAGCATTTCCTGGGTTTCTTTTAGTCCCCCAACTAACGAGCCTACCAAACTGCGTCTGCCCATAATAAACGGAAATGCCGAAACCGGTGTAGGTTGTGCCGGGGCACCAACGATGATCATCACACCATCCGTTTTTAGCAGGTTTAAATATTCGTTATAATCATGCGGGGCAGATACCGTATCTAAAATAAAATTAAAGCTGTTAGCCAACTCGGCCATAGTAGCTTTATCAGTAGTTAGTTTAAAATGTTTGGCGCCTAGCTCGGCTGCATCTTTCTCTTTACTTTTTGTGCGGCTAAGCATGGTAACCTCGGCACCCATTGATGCTGCCAATTTAACGGCCATATGGCCCAACCCGCCTAATCCAACTACAGCTACTTTATCACCCGCTTTTACACCCCAATGGCGCAATGGCGAATAAGTAGTAATACCCGCGCAAAGTAAGGGCGCAACATTGGGTAATGGCAAGTTATCCGGAATGGTTAATACAAAATGTTGCGTAACCACAATATGGCTGGAATATCCGCCCAAAGTAATGCTTTTTTTATCCTGTGTTGGCGCATTGTAGGTTTGGGTATTGCCATTCTCGCAATATTGCTCCAAATCAGCCTCGCAATTAGCGCAATGCATACAGGAGTCAACAAAGCAACCCACACCAACAGTTTGCCCTACCTTAAATTTGACAACATTATTACCCACACGGGTTACTGTCCCTACAATTTCATGTCCCGGAACAGCGGGGTAAACCGTACCGCCCCACTCGTTGCGGGCAGTGTGTATATCTGAGTGGCAAACACCACAGTATAATATTTTAATTTCTACATCATCCGCACCGGGCTCGCGGCGGTCAAATGAATATGGGGCCAATGGTTTATCTGCAGCTTGTGCCGCGTATGCTTTTACTAATGTCATAGATATTTTTATTTACCTACAAAACTACCAGTATAACTTAAAGTTTTTGTTTACTAAAAGCAATAAAGACATATAGCTATTGCGAAACTATCAGCGCATCAATAGCCACCGGGCGGCAAACAAAAAACGCCGTATTTCTATGAAATAACGGCGCTAAACAAACAATCAATTATCGAAAGAACTTTTATACTATTTTGTAATAATTAAAGCATCAATGCCTACCACACCACCTCCACGATTGATAATGGTAATAGTATGATTTGCTGTAGTCAACTTACCTGACTGGTACACTACCTGTTGATTTTTCTTGCCTGCTAATTTTGCCAGGTCAACAATTTTGGTAGATTTTCCGTCTATCAGTACTTCAAATTTTCCGGCACCGGTTTGATTTGGAGACACTACAGAAACACCTGTTCCTGTAAATGAAAAACTCCATTTTGCACCAAAAACCTCGCTGGTAGTTAAATCGTTGTTAAAGTCACCCTTGTTCAAATTATTTTGTCTAAACCAGCCGCTCGCCATTTTTACTCCCGGATCATCATCATTTACCCAAGTTTTATCATGCGTAATTCTGAGCACTTTGTATTTTGATGCCAGTGTAGAATTTTCTATCCCGGCAATTGAACTGGCAGTATTTGATGGAGTTATTGTTAACCCTTGTTCATTTTGTACAAATGGCAAGGTTACGGGTTGGCCGGCTGTTATTAACTCTACCTTGGTAACCTTACCCAATGTGGCACCATTGGTAGCCAAAGCTTTTAAGTTGATGGAGGCATCTTTCCAGTTAGAGAATGTAGCATACAATTTCCCCTTGTTTCGGGTATAATATACAGATGTATCGCCATGAACTTCAAACGGGCGCGAGCCGTAAATAGCTTCGCCATTAACTTTTAGCCACGCGCCTATATCTTTAGCAGATTGTATAACATTGGCATCCAGGTCGCCGCGGTTATGCTGCGTAAGGTTAAGCAACAGGGTGCCATTACGGCAAACGTTTTCTAATAGTATCTTAACAATTTCGGCCGAGCTTAGGTATTTTTGCCCGGTTTGGTAATGCCACTCGGATATGGACTCCTCTGTTTGAAACGGATAAGCCATAATTTCTCGCTCAATGATCTTTTCAGAACTTTTTACAAGCGAATGCTCCACATAAGGCAGCAATTCCTTACTGTTTTGAAAGCTATTATATCTGCCCCCAATTCCTTTTAAATTCACTACAGCTTCCATTTTGCCATTGTTCCATTTAAGGGATTTGTTGTAGTAATTGGCTATTAATTGCGGTGCTAAAAAGCCTAAACCCATGTGTACACCCAAATCAACCTGCGAGTCGCCGCCATGCTCATCAAAGTAGATCACATCGGGATGATATTTGGTAATGGCATCATCAATGCGCCACATAAACTGGTTAGCAAAAGGCGAACGTAAAGGGTCATCTTTTGCGGTATGCACGGGCCCGTATAAATCAACAGGGTCGTAACCGTTCCACCATTTACCTTTGCCATCGGCTATAGTATTAAGGCCATCATAAGGTACACCTTTTAGATCGCCGTTTTTATCGCTTAAATATTTAACCGGCATAAACTGCCCCCAGGTACGTGGCGGTGTATTATGAAAGCCTATACCAAAACGTAGCCCATGCTTGCGCGTAATTTTTTCCCAAATACCTACAATATCCTTTTTAGGGCCAAGGTTAACAGAGTTCCAAGGCTGATAGGCGGAGTTCCAGTTATCAAAATTATCATGATGAACACCCATCGCCATAAAATATTTGGCCCCCATATTTACGTATAAATTCATTAGTGCCTCGGGGTCCCATTTATTAATCACCCATTTATTGATGATGTCTTTATACCCAACTTGAGATGGATGCCCGTAAGTTTTAATATGAAATTTATAAACCGGCGAATTTTCCTGGTACATCTTGCGCGCGTACCAATCGCCTTGCTCAGGTTCTGATTGCGGATCCCAGTGCGACCACGCGCCTAACTTAGCCTCGCGCCACCAATCAGGTGCCATATAGTTATCGCTTAATTTTTTCCAGTCGGCTTTATAAGGTCCGTCGGCAATAGGCAATTCAGGCAAATTCCATATATCGGGCGGCAGTTTTAAATTTGTACCTATAGCTACCTGATCTACATTAAGTGTTACGTCATTAGTAGCTAACGTAATAGCCACTGTTGCACCTGCCGGAATTTTAACGCTAACCATAGCGTTTAAAAACGAATTGGTAAGGCTACCTGATGAGTGTGTATTGATCTTTTGCTTAGATTGACCATTAATAGCAACATCCAGCACACCTACACCTAACGACGAGTAACGTATAGCCAATTGTTGTGCGGCCTTTACATTTTTAAACGTAACACCATCGCCTGCCTTGGTTAAGCTCATCACAGAACCACCGGATGCTGAACTAATGGCAATTTTAGTTGCTCCAGATATAAGGCTGGTAGATTCTGCCTCTAATACTTTTGTAGTGGTGTTACTAGTAAGGCGCTTAGGGGCGGTTTGTGCTAACGCGAAATAATTATAAGGCATAGCAGCCACTAACAGGGCAGCAAGCAATTTCAACTTCATATATATCTTAGTTATAAATGGTTGGTCAATGATATATAAAGATATTTTTATATGACTATAAATTTTATTCCTATTATTATGGATAATATTCAAAAGCTGCTTATCACGTTAAACTTCTTTAGCTCTTTATAAATATGCTCATTCCATTCTTGCTGCGAGAATTGATTGCGGCTATGACTGGTCTCCTTATCGTAAGCCTTTTGCATTTTGTCCATATCCCGGTATGAGTCCAGATATTGCATCAAAATAAAAGCTTCGTAGTTATCGGGGGTTAAATTTTGTGTCAATATCTTTTGTTTATACTGCTCTGCAATTATCTTGGTAATATCAAAATGCCGCTGCTCATGATTTAAAGCGTAAGCATCGCGGGTATGGCTATCTGCCCAGGCTGCGCTTTTTGGTAAATAAACCTTCAATTGCACATTTACATTTATTATTCCGTTAATCACCTCCTGCTCTATCTCGTAACCAAAACCAGGCATAACCGTAGCATTGGCATTCATAGGCGGCTTATGCTTTGATTGGAAGTCGGCCCAGGTTAATAAACGCTTTGATGAATAATAAATAGTGTCACTTTCGGGGCTTTCTGTATAATTAGCAAAGCTAAACTTTACACTTTTGGCCAGCTTATAGTTTGCCGCGGTATTATTTTTAACCCAATCATTAAAATAAACCAGGCCAATTTTTAAAGCTTTGCGTATGCAAGGCTCTACAACGGCTATATAATTATTACCGTTTCTTACATAATTTAAACCACCATCATAATCTACCAGGTGTTCCGTGCCATAATCCTTTTCAAAACCAAAAGATAAATGCAGCTTAATACGCCCGTCAATATTACCGTTGGGTAAAGCGGTTTCAACAAGGTAAAACTCTTTTATAGTGATGTTAACCGGACGAAGTGATCTATCCTTAGCCAAATTACGATCAATAAACCGGGTTACCGCTACTTCAACTCCCCCTTCAATATTTATTGACTGCGAAGTCATTTTATTTTCGGGCGCCTTAACCAATACTTGAGCTATAGCACTTTTGTTAGGCCTGTTATCTGTTACTGCCGCTATATAATAGTTATTAGGCTTAAACAATATAGGTTCATCAACCAGTATAATTGGGTCGGCACTTTTAAAGGATGCAACCAATGTTACCCCCATTATTAGTAGTAAAACCGACTTTACCCTGGTGAATTTTAATTTCATGCTCTACTTCGATAAACGCTTTTAACTACCGGGTAGTATAGTGTAATACTATTATATTGAACTAATCTCTAACGGGTTATGGTATAAATTTACAAACTTCTGCTTCATAATATTGTTAACTGATAAAAAGGAGGACCTATGCCCTGGCATTATGGCGATTACCCGCCATCATATAAAAATCAGCCTGCAAAACTGCGCGATAAGGCAGTTGAGATTGCTAACGCCATGTTGGAAGAAGGAACAGAAGAAGGCATTGCTATTGCAACTGGTTTAAAACGTGCCCGCGAATTTTTTAAATCTAAAAAAGAGGCTACAAACAAAAAGCCCTCCGATTGATCGGAGGGCTTTTTGTTTGTTTTTATAAAAGAATTACAAATACGATTGCAATAATCTTGATTTTGAGTTTTGACGTAAACGCATTAACGCTTTGTCTTTTATCTGGCGTACACGTTCGCGGGTCAGGCTAAATTTTTCGCCTATTTCTTCTAGAGAATGGGCAGCAATGCTGTTTAATCCGAAGAACAAAACAATAACCTGTCTTTCGCGCTCGGCTAAAATACCTAATGAGCGTTTGATCTCCTGGGTTAATGAATCAATCATTAATTCGCTGTCTGTTTCGGCATCACCACTCATTAAAACATCAAGCAGGGTATTTTCTTCACCTGCTACAAATGGCGCATCAACAGATACGTGGCGGCCGGAGTTTGATAACGCATCAGCAATTTTCTCTGAAGTAGTTTCCAAATCATCTGCCAACTCCTCAGGAGTAGGTGCACGCTCAAATTGCTGCTCCAACTTTGAGGCCGATTTACGTATTTTACTCAATGAACCTACCTGGTTAAGCGGCAACCTTACTATACGCGATTGCTCGGCAACGGCTGATAATATGGATTGGCGTATCCACCAAACAGCGTATGATATAAATTTAAATCCTTTCGTTTCGTCAAACCGGCGTGCCGCTTTGATCAATCCTAAATTACCTTCATTTATCAAATCGCCCAAGGTAAGTCCCTGGTTTTGATATTGTTTAGCAACCGAAACTACGAAACGTAGATTTGTTTTGGTTAAACGTTCCAGGGCGGCCTGGTCTCCTTCACGAATCTTTTGGGCAAGAATTACTTCCTCCTGTGCGGTAATCAGATCTACCTTAGCTATCTCACTTAAATATTTATCAAGCGATTGCGATTCGCGATTGGTGATCGACTGGGTTATTTTAAGTTGTCTCATCTATGTGGATGCAAAGGTACTCATTTAAATGTAGTTGAAACGTAAAGTATTGCAGTTAAATGAAACCAAGCAATTAACCTACATTTTGGCAACAAAACCACCACCAGACCTTAACTTAATAGTTAACACATCTTTTTTGGAAACTGTTTGCTCTTTCCTGTCGATAGCTGTATTAGTAGCTGCATCATATATCAATGTTGCCTTTTTACTTTTCTTCAGAAAATCAAGTGGTATCTTTATCTCTCTTTCGGTATCATTGTTCATTGCGCCTATCCACCAGGTATCACCCTTACGGCGTGCAAATGCTACAACCTCGCCCATTTCGGTACATGAAAGCACTTTGGTTTCATCCCAGGTAGTAGGCAGCTGTTGAAACAGGTCAAACATCGGGCTTTCTACATAAAAGCTATACTGATCAGTAAAGTGGGTTATTGGCGACAGGTACACAATAGCCTGTGCAAACTCGCGCGGCCAGGTAAATTTAACTGTCGAAAGCTCTTTAGGGTTCAATATTACCGGGGTATAATCGGCAGGGCCGGCCAGGTAACGGGTAAATGGTATAGTTACCTCATGCTCTGCATTCATTACTCGGCGATAGCGGGTCATTTGGTATTCATTACCACGTACAGCCTCGCGGGTTATGTCATGTGGATAGGTACGCCTTAAACCGGTTGGTTTTACACTACCGTGAAAGTTTAATAATAGCTTAAGGTCGGCACACTCCTGCATGGTTTCCATATACCATTGCATAATCTCGGCATTGGCATCCGGAATAAAGTCAATTTTAATACCATCCGCACCCAATGCTTTAACCTTGTCTAAATAAGCTTTTCTCTCTGGCGCTTTACGGAACTCTTTTGAATCAACCCAAATGATTGATTTTACACCAACGGTCTTGCCATAGTCAACTACCTCTTTTAGCAATTGCCATTGGTCCTTACCCGGCTGTTTCCAGTTGCGCCATCCATCATCAACCAGGTAATACTCCCATTTTAATTTTGCGGCTGCATCATACCAGGCCTTTTGGTCGTCAAATTTTGGAGCACCAATACTCCACCATTGCCATAAACTACGGCCCGGTTTAACCCATGAAAAATCTGACCCGGCAGCAGGTGCAGGGCATAAGTTCATCACCAGGTCGGAGTTTACCAGGTCATTCAAATTTTTAGCAATGATCATAGTGCGCCATGGCGAAACGCTTTTGCCTTTATAGTTGCCTACAAGCACACGTTTATCCGTGCCGGTATATGGCTTTATATCCCAACCGTTTTTTGCAAAAGGATAGTTAACGCTAAATGTGTTTCCGGTACGCATTAAAGCCATGTCCGAGAAACTTTCGCAATCGGCTTCGGTAATGGATACATAGTTGCCGTTAACCTGATAAGTAATGGGCGGCATGATAGCTTTACCTTCGGGAATTTTATCAAAAGTGGTTAAATGGTTATAAGCCTCGTAGCTTTGATGGTAATCGGCCCAGGCAATTTTTTCAATATTATCGGGCATTACCCATGAGGTAGTTTCTTTATCCATATGCTTGGCATCTGCAGGCAAAGAATAACGAATAGCAACACCATCGTTATATGCCCGTATAAACAGGCTAAATGTCATTCCTGATGCCACAACTGGAATTTCCGCCTCGTTGGCTCGGTTACGCACATCGGTGTGGTTACCTAAAATTTTGTACTTTTCACTTACTTTGCTTAACATCGGTGCTGCGCTGATTGTTGCATTAGCACCCAGGTCTTTCCCGTCAATAGTTAAGCCTAATGCCGATTGTTTGATTACATCGACATTTCCTAACTGGACATTATAAACCAGTTTATTATTTACTGTTGATACGGTTAAGGTTAATTGGCGATCGGGACTTTTTAACGCTATTGTTTGGCTTTGCGCAGAAACATTTATAGTACTAAATAGCAGAGCCGCTGCTAATAGTAGCTGGTTAAATCTTTTCATTATATGTATTGGTTGTTTTTGGTATATTTTTTAAATGTAGTAAAAAAGCTTAGCTGATATACGAAGCATAAAAAATTTGTTACTTTATTACTTAAATATTTCGATATTGGTAACAACAATCAAATCAAACCAATAACAGAACCAATCATTATGAAAAAATTTAACTGGGGCATTTTAACCCTATTTTCATTAGTGCTTATGCTAAGCATAGGCATTAAAGCAATTGCCCAACCCGGCTCGGCACCGGCTTTTGAAACACACGAGGTAGATAAAAACAACATGGTTACCTTACGCATCAACGCGCCAAACGCTAAAGATGTTAAAGTAACTACGCAAATGGTTAAAGGCAACCAAACACTTACCAAAGGTGCCAACGGTGTATGGTCAGTTACCTTTGGCCCGGTAAAGCCTGATATGTATCCGTATGCTTTTATAGTGGATGGTGTACAAGTGGCCGACCCTGCCAACTCTATGGTATTCCCTAACGAAGGTTTTCAAAACAGCATTATGGAAGTGCCCGGCCCTACCCCGCTGGTACACGCTATAAAAAATGTACCGCATGGTACGGTATCGTACCGATATTATACCTCTAAAGAGTTAGGCACACGTCCTGTAGTAGTATACACGCCACCCGGTTATGAGCAAAATCCAACCAAAAAATACCCGGTATTATACCTGCTGCATGGCACTACCGATACTGAAGAGACCTGGACCAAAGTAGGCCGCGCCAATATTATTTTAGATAACCTGATCGCTGATAAAAAAGCTACCCCAATGATCATTGTAATGCCTTACGGCCGTGCTTACCCGGTTATCAGCAAATCATCAGGCAGCTTACGTAATAAGGAAAACCTGGCAGAGTTAAAAAAAGATTTTATGGGCAATCTGATGCCATTTATTGAGAAAAATTACCGCACTATAAACCTGCCTACCGGCCGTGCTATTGCTGGCTTTTCGGGCGGTGGTGGCACTTCGCTGTACTTTGGGCTGAACAATCCAAACTTGTTTAGCTGGGTATGCGGTTTTGCACCGGGAATGCTTAAAAACGAGTTTGAAACCAATAACGAAGTGATATTTAAAAACCCTGCAGCGGCTAATAAAAACCTAAAACTGTTTTGGATGGCCGTTGGTAAAGAGGATAGCCTTAACGGGGTTATAAAAGACTACATGAAAGTTTTAGACGAGAAAAAGATAAAATATGAGTTTATGGAATCAGAAGGTGGCCACACCTGGATGAACTGTAAATTGTATTTGAGTACTATTGGGCAGAAGCTGTTTAAGTAAGCCAGGCGCATTAACAAAAAACCTCCCGGTAATTAACCTGGAGGTTTTTTTATTTAATTAATTATGGAAATAAAATTTATGCAGACAAAGTATTTGAGTTTAAACCGTTATTGTTTGGATACATTGGTGCAACCTGGTGATTATTTACTATATCGGCTAACTTTTCGCCGGTCAAAGTTTTTTCGATAAACTTAGTTACATATTTATTGTTTTCTGCACGTGCAATTTCGCTTGGGTCGCAGGTAGCAGATAATATAAATAATTTAGTTGTCGGCTTAATGTTGTTCAACAGAGCGTACTCCTTGATAAACTCAAACCCATTCATTTGTGGCATCCTGATGTCGAGGAAAATTATATCAGGTTGAATAGCGCCGTTCCCTAAGTATTTTATAGCATCTTGAGAAGACTCTAACGTTATAACCTCACTTGCGAAGTTATAGTGCCTTATCAAAATAGTGTTAATGTAATTATCCAGTGGATTATCATCAATTAACAGGCAGGTATGAAAAGCAGCTTTCATAATAATGGGTGTTTTTGGTATTAACAAGTTATACGGCAACCTTAACTAATAGGTTTCACAAAATGCAAGAGTGATTTATTCCTATGTGGAGTAAATAACAATACTACAACCAGAAGAGCTGAGGCATCGTGGCGGATTACACACACCTCTGATAAAAAATGTCAGGTATTTTTATTCTATACAAAGTGAAGTTTAGTATACTTACTTACATTTTACGAAACACCCTTTATAATTTTATGTTATGCTTTGAGTAACATAATTTCATGTATTTCGTAAAAAGGCAAAAACATTCTACCTAATTAAAACATGAAGTAAAAAGATGATCCTTTGTGTAGTTTTTTCCTATGAGCTAAAAAAAGAGGATCGCCTATGAAAGGAAAATTACTCTTTTTTTTTCTGCTGATATTTATCTTTTTTAACAAAGGGTTTGCGCAGAACGCTAGTATTGATTTTTCGGGAAAAGCAGATACTACAATAACTCTCGAAGATTACGAGAGAAACTCACCTAACTGTAATGGCGCAACTTCAAACTGTATTGTATTTACTATTAAATTAAATGCAAATGCTGATCTGTTAAATTTTGAGATCAAAAATCCTGCTCCTCCCGGAAATGCTGCTTTTTATACACTCAATTGCGATGGCATTCAAAGATCATTAGGTACCCCAATATGTATTACAGGCAACAGTACCGTTACAATTACTTATTGTAAAACGGGAAATGACCGTCCTGATTACATATTCACTTCTTCTACC
>CAZTAU010000047.1:0-26776 GCA_964611565.1 uncultured Mucilaginibacter sp.
TCAGCAAAAACGGCATAACTGCCTGTATCAATAAATTTGTAAAAAAAGGATACATATAGTAGGTTATACGTTGGATGTTATGCGTTATACGTATAGATTACAACGGATGAGCTCATTTAAAAATAGCGTAGAACGTACAACGTAATACGTACAACACATAATAAGATGGCTAAGAAAGGTAACAGAGTTCAGGTAATTTTAGAGTGCACCGAGCATAAAACAAGTGGTATGCCGGGTATGTCTCGCTACATTACTACCAAGAACAAGAAAAATACAACCGAGCGTTTGGAGATGAAAAAATTCAACCCGGTGTTAAGAAAAGTAACTGTACATAAAGAAATTAAATAAGTTATACGTTGCATGTTTTACGTTTTACGTAACCAGCAGTAATATATTTTAAACACACACGTACTACGTAAAACGTATTACGTACAACACAAAAACAAATGGCAAAGAAAGTAGTTGCGACCCTAAAAACCGGACAGGGCAAAGAATACTCAAAAGTAATTACAATGACTAAATCGCCTAAAACCGGCGCTTACTCATTTAAAGAAGCAATTGTACACAACGATCACGTTAAAGATGCGATCGCCCTTGCAAAAGGTCAGTAATTAGCTTTAATGAATTTATAAAGGCCGTCTTGTTATAACGAGAGGGCTTTTTTTGTTTGATGCGATAACCGTACATAATTAATCTGCACATTTGCATATCCTCACATCTGCACATTTTAAAACATGGGATTATTTGATTTTTTTAAAAAGAAAGAAAGCACACCACAAGAGCAGGAAGTGCTGGAAACAGGTTTAGAAAAAACCAAGGATAACTTTTTTTCAAAAATTACCAAGGTAATAGCCGGTAAATCTACGGTTGATGACGATGTGCTGGATGAGCTGGAAGAAGTGCTGGTAACATCAGACGTAGGCGTTACTACTACCCTTAAAATTATTGAGCGTATACAGGCCCGCGTTGCCAAAGATAAATACGTAAGCACCGCCGACCTGAACGGTTTGCTGCGCGACGAGATACAGCAGCTACTTGCCGAAAACAATAGTAACGATTTTTCAAATTTTGAATATGGTACCCATAAGCCTTATGTAATAATGGTGGTTGGCGTTAATGGCGTGGGCAAAACTACTACTATTGGCAAGTTGGCGCATAAACTTAAGCAAGCAGGTAACCAGGTTGTTTTAGGTGCTGCCGATACTTTCCGTGCGGCGGCGGTTGACCAGATAAAACTTTGGGGTGAGCGCGTGGATGTAAAGGTAGTGGCGCAAGCCATGGGATCTGATCCTGCATCTGTGGCTTTTGATACTTTAAAATCTGCCGTAGCCAATGGTGATGATGTTGCCATAATTGATACCGCGGGCCGTTTACATAATAAGGTTGGTTTAATGAACGAGTTGACCAAAATTAAAAATGTAATGGAAAAGGTTGTTCCAGGTGCACCGCATGAAATATTACTGGTGCTGGATGCCTCTACCGGGCAAAATGCCATTGAGCAATGCAAGCAATTTACCGAGGCCACGGCCGTTAATGCTTTAGCCTTGACCAAACTGGATGGTACAGCCAAAGGAGGTGTAGTAATAGGTATATCTGACCAGTTTAAAATACCGGTAAAATATATAGGTGTAGGCGAGGGGATGGATCATTTGCAGTTGTTTGACCGTAAAGGATTTGTAGATAGTTTATTTAAGCAATAAGTTGAAGACAAAAGAAATATATCAGCCGAAAATTATACAGAAACCACGTGTGAATGTGGTCACTTTGGGATGCTCTAAGAATACCTACGATTCTGAAATACTGATGGGCCAGTTAAAGGGCAACCAGTTTGATGTGGTGCATGAGGCGGATAAAGTAGGGAAGGACGATATTATTGTTATTAATACATGTGGTTTTATTGATAATGCCAAGCAGGAATCTATTGATACCATTTTACAATACAGTGAGCTTAAGGACCAGGGAAAAGTAGGAAAAGTAATTGTTACGGGATGTTTATCTGAACGTTACAAACCCGAACTGGAAGCCGAGATAACCAACGTTGACGCTTATTTTGGTACCAATGACCTGCAAAATTTATTACGGTCTGTAGGTGCCGATTATAAGCATGAGTTAATAGGCGAACGTTTATTAACCACACCAACGCATTACGCTTACTTTAAAATAGCCGAGGGCTGTAATCGCCCCTGTTCATTCTGTGCTATCCCGTTAATGCGTGGTAAGCACTTAACCACGCCTATTGAGGATTTGGTTAAGGATGCAAAAAAGCTTGCACAAAACGGCACTAAAGAACTGATATTAATTGCCCAGGATTTGACCTATTACGGTTTGGATCTATACGGAAAACGTAATTTGGATGAACTGTTGCGCAGATTAAGTGACGTTAACGGTATTGAGTGGATAAGGCTACAGTATGCTTATCCTTCGGGCTTCCCGATGGAGATATTGGATGTGATGAACGAGCGCGAAAATATTTGTAAGTATATGGATATGCCTTTACAGCATATTACCGATAATATGCTGCAATCTATGCGCCGTGGCATCACCAAACAAAAAACAATTGATGTGGTGAACCAGATACGCGACAAAGTACCCGGCATAGCCATGCGTACCACTTTAATAACCGGCTATCCGGGCGAAACTGAGCAGGATTTTGAAGAAATGCAGCGCTGGGTAGAGGATACCAAATTTGACCGCCTGGGTTGTTTTACTTACTCGCACGAGGAAAAAACGGCCGCCCATCAATTAATTGATGATGTGCCTGAGGAGGTAAAACAGCAACGTGCTGATGCCATCATGGAAATACAGCAAGGTATATCCTTTGATAAGAACCAGGAAAAAATTGGCCGTACTTTTAAAGTACTGATAGATAAAAAAGACGGCGACTACTTTGTTGGCCGTACCGAATTTGACTCGCCCGAGGTAGATAACGAAGTATTAATTGATGCCAGTGTTAATTACGCTACCATTGGCAGCTTTGTAAATGTACAGATAGATACCGCCGAGGACTTTGACCTTTACGGGCATATTGTAAAATAGATAATATCATAACAAAAAAGTCCGGCCAACATTAACCGGACTTTTTTATTACTTACTGTTTTGGAGCACCGGTGCCCCCTTTGGTATTTTCATTGTTAATGCCTGATTTAGTTGTACCGGCTGCACTTGGGTCGCTACTATTTATTGTACCACCAGAACCACTAACCGTGCCTCCGCTTGGGCTGCCTGTACTTCCACTGCCCGAACCCGTTGCATTAGTTGATGATCCCGGACCCAAAGTACTCCTGGTGCCATCAGTTGTACCCGAATTTGGTCCGCTTGTTCCGCTCGCGCCTGAGTCGGCAGTTATAGTTGTACTCTCTGTTACTGTGGTATTAGAATCCACAGTAGAAATCGTATCCTTGCCATCCGAATCATTTTTTCCTTTGCAGCTAACCAGCGCCATCCCGACGCATAAGCCAACTATTAATAATTTATTTTTCATGGTGTAGTTTTTATGTATACAACTTAATAGGCGAGTAATAGTTTTAGTAAATACTGCACTATATTAATTGTATATCAGCTTCTTATACTGCACTTCAAACATTTTTGGGTATTTTGTATTATTACATCGTGCCAACGGCATTTTAAAAAGCGTATTTTTAAATCGATTTAAAAAAAATTAATGTTTTATAGTTTAGGCAGATATATACTTTTAATCAAATTAAGCTTTAAAAAGCCCGAAAAATTTAGTGTTTACTGGAACGAGGTAATGCGCGAGATGGTATCTATTGGCGTAGGATCGTTGGGTATAATTTGCATTATCTCGGTTTTTATTGGAGCGGTGGCTACTATACAGGTGGCGTTCCAATTATCAAGCCCGCTGGTGCCGCGCAGTATTGCAGGCAGTATCTCGCGCGACTCGACCATATTGGAGTTTAGCCCTACCATATCCGCTTTGGTGTTGTCGGGCAGAGTAGGTTCAAGTATCGCGTCGCAAATTGGTACTATGCGCGTTACGGAGCAGATAGACGCTTTAGAAATAATGGGTGTTAATGCCCCCGGGTATTTAATAGCGCCTAAAATTATCGCAGGAATATCTATGATACCTTTGCTAACCATCATATCTGTTTGTTTAGGATTATCAGGTGGTTATTTAGCCTGTGTGCTTACAGGTAGTATTGCTCCTGCTGAATATCTGCAAGGTATGCAAGATGGCTTTGATCCTATTATAGTTACCGTATGTGCGGTTAAATCTATAGTTTATGGTTTTATCATTACCTCGGTTTGTGCCTATAACGGTTTTTATACCGAGGGCGGGGCGCTGCAGGTTGGCGAATCGGCTACTCGTGGCGTGGTATATAGCTGTGTAATGATCTTATTTGCCGATTTAATGATCTCAAGTATGCTATTATGATAGAGATCAAAGACATCTATAAAACCTTTGGCGAGAACGAGGTATTGAAAGGTATAAGTGCTAAATTTTTACCCGGTAAAAATAATCTCATCATTGGTGGCTCCGGCTCGGGTAAAACTACCTTGCTAAAATGTATTGTTGGCTTACATGAGCCTACTAAAGGCAATGTAATATTTGACGGGCAGGACTTTACCAAAATGACTTTTGAAGAGCGTGTGCCTATCCGTACCGAAATAGGTATGTTGTTTCAAAACTCTGCATTGTTTGATTCTATGACGGTTGAAGAGAATATCATGTTTCCCCTTAATTTGTTTACTGAAAAATCACGCGCAGAAAAACTGGAACGCGCTAACTTTTGCCTGGAGCGGGTTAACCTGGAGGGCAAGAACAAGCTCTACCCTGCCGAGCTATCCGGCGGGATGAAAAAGCGTGTAGGTATTGCCCGTGCCATATCCATGCAGCCTAAGTATTTGTTTGTGGATGAGCCAAACTCGGGACTTGACCCTAAAACAGCCATATTGATTGATGACCTGATCAACGAGATAACCGAAGAATACCAAATAACTACCGTAGTGGTTACCCACGATATGAACTCGGTGATGGGTATTGGCGATAATATCATCTTTTTACATGAAGGCAAAAAATGGTGGGAAGGCAGTAACAAGGAAATTGCCCATACGGATAACCAGGAACTAAACGATTTTGTATTTGCCAGTAAGTTTATGCGGGCGGCGAAAGACAAGATTTAAAGATTGGTTATTTAAGATTAGTTTAAGAACTGATATATTTGCGCTGATAACTAATCTTTAATCTTCAATAACTAATCTTCCAACACCAATGATCCAACTGCTTACCCCCACACACTGGAAAGATTACGAATTGATTGATTGCGGCGATTTTGAGAAATTGGAGCGGTTTGGCAATGTGGTATTAATTCGCCCCGAGCCACAGGCGGTTTGGAGTAAAGTGTTACCTGCATCCGAGTGGCAGAAACTGCACCACATTAAATTTAAAGGCCGCTCTGCTACATCAGGCGAATGGGTGAAGAAAAATCCGGCTACGCCTGACAGGTGGCATGTAGAATATAAAAATAACGATGCAGCTATCAAATTCCGACTGGCGTTAACTTCATTTAAGCACCTGGGTATTTTCCCCGAGCAAGCGGTAAACTGGGACTATATCTCTAAAAACATCAAAAGCTTTAAAACACCCGGGCCAAAAGTATTAAACCTGTTTGCTTATACCGGTGGTGCATCATTAATGGCTCGCGCGGCAGGGGCTGATACCACGCATGTGGATTCGATAAAACAGGTGGTAACCTGGGGTAACGAGAACCAGGAATTGTCCGGCTTGGCTAATATACGTTGGGTGGTTGAGGATGCTTTAAAATTTGTAAAGCGCGAAGTTAAACGCGGCAAAAAATATAACGGTATTATATTAGATCCACCGGCTTATGGCCATGGTCCTAACGGCGAAAAGTGGAAACTGGAGGACCATATCAACGAAATGATGCAGGATGTAGTGCAGCTGCTCGACCCCGAAGAACACTTTTTAATACTGAATACCTACTCGTTGGGTTTCTCGGCAGTGATAGTAGAGAACCTCATCAAAAGTGCATTCCCAAAGGTAGAGAACCTGGAAATTGGCGAGTTATATTTACAGGCGACATCCGGCGTAAAATTACCTTTAGGTGTGTTTGGAAAGTTTTTTAAAAATAAACGCTAATTAGTTTTAGCAATATTATATTTACAAGAACATATTTATATTATTCCAGTTATATCACCGACAAATAAAGTCAACCCTAATTTATGAAACTAAAAAATTTGTTTTTTTCTAGCCTGTTCATGCTATTGTTTTGCGTATTGTTTACCAGCTGTGGACAAAGTAACAGTAAGGATGGTAAAGCAGTGGGTAGTTCTGACACATCAAAAGTGGCAGCAACCGAAGCAGCTAATGATACTTTGGTTACCTCGGGCGTTACTTATCCGCCTATAGACAAAGCGTTATATGATTCATTAATGAAGCGTATGGCTAATGGCGATACCACTGGCAGATGGCCCGTTAAAGGTACTCCTTACCCACTGCCGGGTGCTATATTGCCATTTAAGCGTATTGTTGCTTATTACGGTAACCTATACTCTAAAAAGATGGGTATTTTAGGCGAACTGCCTCCGCGCGAAATGATAGCGAAGTTAAAAACAGAAGTTAAAGCCTGGGAGCGTGCCGATTCTAAAACACCGGTACAACCTGCATTACACTACATAGCAGTTGTTGCGCAAGGCGATGGAGGGAAAGATGGTAAATACCGTTACCGCATGCCGTTTAAACAAATTGATAGCGTATTAACATTAGCCAAAATGGCTAAAGCCATTGTATTTTTAGATGTGCAGGTATCGTTAAGTAATATACAAACCGAGTTGCCCTTATTAGAGAAATACCTGATAATGCCACACGTGCATTTTGGTATGGACCCTGAATTTTCGATGAAAGACGGATCCAAACCGGGCAAAAAAATTGGTACTTATGATGCTAACGATATCAACTTCGCGTCAAATTATTTAGCGGGATTAGTTAAAAAATATAACCTGCCTCCCAAAATTTTGGTTGTGCATCGTTTTACTGAAAAGATGGTAACCAATTATAAAAACATTAAAACCCGCCCGGAAGTGCAGGTAGTAATGCATATGGATGGATGGGGTGAGCCTGAGTTAAAATTAGGTACTTACCGTCATTTTATAGCACCGCAGCCGGTACAGTTTACCGGGTTTAAACTGTTTTATAAAAATGATTTGAAAAAGGCACCAAATCGTATGTTAACCCCTGCCGAGTTGGTAAAATACAAACCGGCACCAATGTATATACAGTATCAGTAAATAATTGGTTTATAAAAGAAGCCCGTTTATCTTTAGATAAACGGGCTTCTTTGTATGAGTTTTCTTGTCATTTCGAACGAGGAACGAGGAGAATCTATACACACGGCCGATTACCTGCTTTTGCATAGATTTTTTCGCTACGCTCAAGAGATAGTTCTCACTACGTTCGAAATGACCATAATTTAATCTGCTACGGGAGATGCAGTAAACAGGCTGGCGTAGTATTTACGGTATGCATATCCTAAAAACAAATGAATAACCAATATAGCAGCACTCATTGCAGTTCCTGATGGCTCCAATTCAACATGGAACAGGAATATATTGATAGTTATAGGCAACAGTACCAGTAAAAAGAAAGCGGTAAACCGGTTAAGTACCAAGGCCAATCCACATATCACTTCCAGCGCTTTTAAAAATTGAAAAAAGTAACCCGATCCGGCTAAACCTGCACTAAAGGCGGTAGCCTGTGCGCTCATTGCAGGAGCTTTCATCGTTAAAAATGGAAAAAAGAAATTTAATCCGAATACTAAAAACATAAGGCCAAGTAATGAACGGGCAATTAATACAGCAATTTTCATAGTTAGATAGTTTTAAAGTGTGAGTTTATTCAAAATTTAGTAATTAAATTGACATAATCAACCCCCGGCTTTGTTTTTTAAACCAAATGGGTTGTACATTCGTTTATATGACTATGAACGTACAAAAAATAACATTTGGCAACGGTTGCTTTTGGTGTACCGAGGCTATATTTCAAACAGTAAAAGGTGTAAAAAGTGTTACCTCGGGTTATATGGGTGGCGATGTGGCTAATCCTACCTACGAGCAGGTATGCACCGGTACCACCGGCCATGCCGAAGTGATACAATTGGAGTATGATGCTGACGAAATATCCTTTGACGAGTTATTGCTGATATTTTTTAAAACGCATGACGCTACCACGCTTAACCGTCAGGGCAATGATATAGGTACACAATACCGCTCTGCTGTTTTCTATCATAACGATGAGCAGAAGCAGGCGGCCGAAGCTATGATAGTCAAACTAACTAACGAAAAGGTGTATGATAACCCCATAGTAACCGAAGTTACCGAGGCTACCGAATTTTATCCTGCTGAAGGTTATCATCAAAACTATTTTGCGGGTAACTCCACTAAATCATACTGCGCCTTTGTGATACAACCAAAGTTGAATAAGTTTGCCAAGGAGTTTTTAGATAAGATAAAACCCGAGTTGCTGCAATAATGAAGAAACATAGGTTGCTAATTTTATCGGGATGTTTGGTTGGATTGCTGGCATGTAATGAAGTGAAAGCACAGCAGGCAGGCCTTACATCTATTACCAATAGCGGCAAAACCTGGGCATTACTTTACCAGCAGCGTGCGGCTGAATATAAGGCGCTTTGCTTCCAGACATACAACCTGGCTAAGTTGCGTTTGGATGCTGCTTTGAAACTTCGCCATAAAAAGCCGTTAGCCATAGTTACTGATATTGACGAAACTGTTTTAGATAACAGTCCTTACGATGCAGCGCGGTCGGTTAATAATTTAGATTTTGACCTTAACGGATGGAAGGAATGGACCGCTAAAGGCATAGCCGATACTGTACCGGGAGCGCCATCGTTTTTAAAATACGCGGCATCAAAAGGAGTAAGTGTTTTTTACATTACCAACCGTGATGAGGATGAGCGGGAGGGGACATTAAAAAATCTCAAACGCTATAAATTACCCAATGCAGATCGTGCTCATCTTTTTTTACGGGATAAAGTATCAAGTAAAGAAGCCCGACGACAACAGGTTTTAAAAAAGTATAAGATAGTATTGTTATGCGGCGATAACCTGCCTGATTTTGATGCTTTATATGATAATAAACCTGCGGAGGAAAGCCGGAATGCCACCACTGAAAAGTTGAAAAAGCAGTTTGGTAACAAGTACATTGTTATCCCTAACATGGCTTATGGCGATTTTGAAAACGCCTTTTTTAAGAACAATACTAAGCTTACCAACTCGCAAAAGGATTCTATAATACGGGCGTTGATCAAGACTGATAGATAGCGTCTTACACAAAAAATAAACAGGAATAGTAGTTGATTGTTGTAAAAGCAATATATTAGTATAAACCACTTACACTATGACCATTATTGAGAACGACCTTTACAAAGTAGCGATACGCAACCAGGGTGGCGAAATAACTTCATTTATTAATAAGGAAACAGGTGTTGAGCATATATGGCAGGCGGGGCCTGAATGGCCGTGGCATGCGCCAAACCTGTTCCCGGTAATTGGCTCATTAATAAATAATGAGCTATTGGTGGATGGTAAAACCTACCCTATGGGCAGGCATGGGTTTAACCGCCAGTCAGAATTGCTGCTGATAGAGTCTGATACACAAATGGCCAAATTTTCTTTACCCTACAATGAAAAAACATTAGCGGTATACCCTTATAAATTTGATTTCCAGATACATTACGAGTTAATAGATACTGCCTTGCGTGTAACTTATAAAGTGATCAATTTAGATAGAAAAGACATTTATTTTTCGGTTGGTGGTCACCCGGCTTTTAATGTGCCGTTCAATAAAGGCGAAAATTACGAGGATTACTACCTGGAGTTTGATGTAAGTGTAAAGGTAGATACACATCTGCTATCGCCTGAGGGTACTTTTAGCGGCGAGACACGTGCCGTACCGATGAATGGCGCAAAATTGCACCTAACCCGCGACTTGTTTGCTAATGATGCCCTGGTGTTTAAAAATATGCGTACGCGGATGGTAACTATCAAGAGTACCAAGCATGACCAATCGTTATCGGTAGAGTTTCCGCACTTTAACTATTTAGGTTTATGGGCCAAACCCGGTGCCGATTTTATATGTATTGAACCGTGGATAGGTTGCGCCGATACCGGAAGCACGCCGGTTGATATCAGCAAAAAAGAAGGTATTCAGCAATTACACGTGGGCCACGTGTTTGAGTCGGCTTTTTATATAAGTTTGTAATAGCTTCCCCAAGCGTCATTGCCAGGAACGAAGCAATCTCTGCACGTGCAAATCAAAACCGTAAGACTTGTCCCACATAGAGATTGCCACGCTACGCTCGCAATGACGGTTTATCATAATCATTCATTTAAAACAATCCCAACTGTCCCTTGTCATCAATCTCTATATCATCCGGGTTGGTGATCTCAAAACTTACATTTTTAGCAGGCGGTTCTCCTTCTATTTTTGGTGATTCTGCAACAGGTTCTTCTTTAACTATAACAGGTTTTTCAATTTCTTTTTTAGGCTCTGCCGGTATTGATGTTTCTTTTATTTTTTCAGGCTCCGGTGTTTCTTCTTCTATTATTTCAGGTGCACCGCCTTCTTTAATAATTACAGGTGCTACATCAGCTACCACTTTATCTTCGGGCGTTATCACAATCTCCGTTTCGGCAACAGAATCCGGTTCCGGGTCTGGCACATCAGCTTCATCATCATGTTCGGCCATGAGTGTTACATTTTGTATCACGTGTACCGATAGGCGGTTACCCATGGCTTTCATGCCTTTAACATCTATCAGGTCGGCCAGGTTTAGCTCAACCGTTTCAGGTGTTTTTGTAGCCCCTTTTAGCTGATCTACCTTAACAATAGGCTGCATAGCGCCCGATATTATGAGCATTTTTGATCCGGGCTCATCGCTGATGATACTGGTTTGGCGGCCTATGGCTGTATTCTCAAACGTAAATCTTTTAATGAGGTAGTTTTTTGATTTGCCATCATAATGCACCACCGAATAAACCTTTTCGGGGTTATACTTTTCAATGATGATCATTTTATCATCAAAGTGGTTACTTAAGTCAAAGCTGGTTAGCTCATATACGCCATTGGTAAATACGGTCAGTATGCGGTCATCGCCATCAAACTCGCCTAAATATTTGCCGCGACTATCGGCATTTAAGCGTTTTAAAATATTATCATACCAAATTTTACGTCCGGCAAGGGTGGATATTCCTTTACTTTTCAGGATGATTTTTTTAACCGGGTACTTGGTAACTATATTACCCATCGAGCCGCGGCCTTTTATAGCTACCTGTGCAAAGTCCTCATCAAACTGCAGCTTCTTCAATTTGGCATGTGGTTTTAGTTGGATGTTCACTACTTCGGCCTCGCCATTAGGGTTAGCGCTAAAGTATAGTACATTAGTGCCCTTGGTGCCTTTTGTCAGGTCATACTCTTTATCGCGGGTTACTCCCAACACCGAGAAGCGTTTGATATAGCTTGTGCCGCTTTGCCCGTCTTTATATATCATGTTATAAACGGTGCGCTCGTCATTCTTTTTAAATACGGCAACGTGCAAAATGTCCTTACCTACAAAAACTTTATCCTGTACTTTGGTAATCATACAGCGCCCATCCGCACGAAAAACAATGATCTCGTCAATATCCGAGCAATCGCCCACAAACTCGTCTTTCTTTAAGCCCGTACCAATAAAACCATCCTCCCTGTTCACGTACAACTTTACATTGGCTAATGCTACTTGCGATGCTTCTACTCTGTCAAAAGTGCGCAGTTCGGTTTTACGCTCGCGACCCTTACCGTATTTTTCCTTTAGCTTTTCAAACCAGTCAATAGTGTACTGGGTTAAATGCTTCAGGTGATTTTTTACGGTTTTTATTTCGGCTTCCAGGTTTTTTATCTGCTCATCTGTTTTTGCAACATCAAAACGGGTAATGCTGCTCATTGGTTTATCAATAAGCTTCTTATAATCTTCAGGTAATATGGTGCGGTAAAACTGCGGGAAGAAAGGCTCGAATAACCTGTTCAACACCACCAAAACCTCATCAAAACTGGTAGAGGTTTCATAGTCGGGATGCTTGTACATCCCTTCCTGTATAAAAATTTTCAATAAGGAACTGAAGAAAATTTTCTCCATCAGCTCCTTCAATTTTATCTCTAACTCCTGCTTTAGCAATTCGCGGGTAAAATGTGTGCTTTCGGTAAGCATATCATTTACGCTCATAAAGCGTGGCTTATCAGCCTGTATTACGCAGGTATTGGGTGATATGGATACCTCGCAGTCGGTAAAAGCATATAGGGCATCAATAGTCACATCAGGCGATATACCTGGTGCCAGGTGAATCATGATCTCTACGTTCTGCGCCGTATTATCCTCTATCTTTTTGATCTTGATCTTACCCTTATCATTGGCAGATATCACACTATCGATCAAACTGCCGGTGGTGGTAGTAAAAGGTATCTCGGTAATGGCCAGCGTTTTTTTATCGCGCTCCACAATTTTAGCGCGCACGCGCACACGTCCACCACGCTGGCCATCATTATATAACGAAGCATCCGCCATACCACCTGTAGGGAAATCAGGTAGCAGGTTAGGCGTTTCTCCTCTTAATACAGCAATGGAAGCATCCAACAGCTCAATAAAATTATGCGGTAATATTTTGGTAGCTAAACCTACAGCAATACCTTCGGCACCTTGCGCCAACAACAATGGGAACTTAACCGGAAGGGTTATAGGCTCTTTATTTCGGCCATCATAGCTGGCCTGCCAAACGGTAGTATCCGGGTTGAAAACAACCTCTAATGCAAATTTTGAAAGACGTGCCTCAATGTAACGTGGCGCTGCGGCCGAGTCGCCGGTTACGGGGTCGCCCCAGTTACCCTGGCAATCAATTAGCAAATCTTTTTGTCCTATTTGTACCATGGCGTCGCCAATAGACGCGTCACCATGCGGGTGATACTTCATGGTGTTACCAATAACGTTGGCGGCTTTGTTAAAGCGCCCGTCGTCCATTTCTTTAAGCGAGTGAAGTATACGGCGCTGTACGGGCTTTAAACCATCGTTAATATGCGGAACGGCACGGTCAAGAATTACATACGAGGCATAATCCAGGAACCAGTTTTCGTACAATCCGTCTAATGAGGTAACATTATGTATTTTATCTTCGTTTTGGGTAGGATTGTCGTTCAGTTCTTCGCTCATTAGTAACTAAAAAATTTGGATGGATAAAGATAGATAAATGTGCAGATGTGCGGATGTGCAGATGTACGGATTTTATGCACATTTATGTCAATTATAAACACAATCGTGGGTGTTTTATAATAACCTTTAAATTTATATTTATGAAACTAAGAGTAGCCCGTCACACAACAAACTTGCAACCACTTATTGACTTTTATACCAATGTTATAGGTTTAGAAATTATTGGTGAATTTAAAAATCATAATAATTATGATGGGGTTTTTATAGGTGGTAAAGATGCTGCATGGCACCTGGAATTTACTGTTTCAAATGAAAAACCCAACCATCATCCGGACGAAGAGGACCTGCTGGTTTTTTATGCCAGAACAGAGGAAGAATACAATATTTTAACCGAAAACATCTCTGCTCAAAACATTCAACAATTAGTACCTAAAAGTCCCTATTGGAAAGAGAATGGAATTACTATTGCCGATCCTGATGGGTATAGGGTAGTTATTGCTTTGAGCGAAGTTTAGCTATTTTTCATCCCGCATCGCCCTTATCATAGTACCGTAATCCCATTTACGCAACATGGCGTTTACGGTATTTACAATACGTTTATTTCGTGTCTCGTTAGTTTTGGCGCTTTCTATCCATTTTATAAAATAATCGCGGTGCGATTTGGCCAGGCTATTAAAAAACTCGCCCGCCTCAGGGTCAAATTCAAAGCACTCTTGCAGGTCCTCGGGTACATCTACCTTATAATCTTTATGTACCTCTAAAGTTAGTGATACCATCGCGCCAGATTCTTTATGAATAGCTTTTCGTATCTCCAGCTTTAATGGCATAATAAATTTACCCTCGCCCATTGGCATCAATGCAAAGCCGCTAATAGGATAATTATCTACTTTTCCTTTAACACGAAAAGACTTTTTATTACCGGGCAAAAGTTCCTGAGCAATTTCTGCCGAAACTTCTATATATCGCCAACCGGTTTTTTCACCCATTTCGCCGAATTGCAATATCATCGCGTTAAACTGAACCATACCTTTGAAATGTTAAATAAATCAATTAAAAAATAAATTTTTAGCAAATGTTGATTTTAATGTAACGCGGCCATTACAATCAACGTCTTATGGATACAAGTGACAAATTAATTAAATAACCTTAAATACAATATTATGAAAATTTTAAAATCAATGATGCTAGGCCTTGCACTAGTTATAGCCTGCACCGCTGCAAAAGCCGATGGCAAACCTACAAAAGCTGAAGTGTTAAACATTTTTATGGATGCATCTGCCCATGGTAAAATGGAAAAATTTGAAGACGTTTTGGCCAAAGACATGGAATATAATATTCAACGTGGCGAGCGCACCATTAAAGCCGACAAAAAGCAAATGGTTGACTTTTACAAAGCAAACCAAAATGTTGAGCAAAATTGTAAATGCACTACATCAACCATTGAAGACAACGACCGTTATATGGTAGTGAAAATGGAAATGAAATATGATACTTATACCCGCGTAAACCAGGTAACTATTATGGATACTGTTAATGGTTGGAAGGTAACTAAGGTAAATACCTCTGTTGCAAACAACGCGTAAAACCTTGCAATGTTAGTTAATGTATGGGGGCAGGTAGTTTACCTGTCCCTTTTTTGTTATTAAGCTAACGTGCCCTCACAATTACGCGGGCTATCGGCTCACCCGGTCTTTGCTTCGCTCGACCACCCTCTCTTCCGCAAGCGGTAAAGAGGGTTCTTTGATTTTATGGGCCATTAGGCTAACCTATCCTCAAAAAACAAAAACGGCAATAAATTTTCCACACCGTTTATTACCCATACCGGGCCATCAATACAGTATAACAGCACACGAATAGGTTTGCCTTGTTTTTTCTCATATTCGGCCATTACTTGCAGACATGATCCGCAGGAAGTAACCGGTTTTAGTATTTTAAATTCATCGGTATACGCCGTAACTGCCATGCTTTCGATCAGGTCATCAGGGTGGTTGGCACCCCAATGAAACAGTGCCACACGCTCGGCACATAGGCCCGATGGGTAGGCTACATTTTCCTGGTTGCTGCCTAATATTATTTTACCGCTTTTCAGTTTTAAAGCCGCCCCAACTCTGAATTTGGAGTAGGGAGAATGCGAATTTTCCATGGCCTTAACGGCTTCTTCGCACAATTCCCTGTCGGTTATATTGAGTTCCTGTAATGAAGTATAATCATCAAAAGATACTTTTATTTCGTGGTTGGTCATTGTTTATCCCCTTAAAAAGGCGGGGGTAAACAAGATAAGGATTTTATGGCAAATAAAAAACACTGTCATTCTGAGCATAGCGAAGAATCTATCGAGAGGTAATGCATGTGTATGGATTCTTCGCTATGCTCAGAATGACAAAAGGATTACTACACCGCTACCGGCAACACTTCCTCATCCTCCGCTATTGTTGGGTTGATAGTCTCATCATCTTTCTCTACTCGTAAATTGCCAATAATATGCTGCTGGCGGGTTGGGGTGTTTTTGCCCATAAAGTATTCCAGCAGGCCTTTTATGTTAGCATCTTTTAATATAACCGGGTCCAAACGGATGTCTTTGCCGATGAACAAGCCAAACTCTTCCGGCGATATCTCGCCCAAGCCTTTAAATCGCGTAATCTCGGGTTTTACTCCTAGTTTTGCTATGGCATTGCGGCGTTCTTCGTCGCTGTAGCAGTAAATAGTTTCCTTTTTATTACGTACCCTAAATAGCGGCGTTTGCAAAATAAATACATGCCCGGCTTTTACCAGATCGGGGAAAAACTGCAAAAAGAAGGTCATCAGCAGCAAACGGATGTGCATACCATCCACATCAGCATCAGTTGCTATTACAATGTTATTATAACGCAGGTTATCCAGCCCATCTTCAATATTCAGGGCGTGCTGTAACAGGTTAAATTCCTCATTTTCATAAACCACTTTTTTGGTTAGCCCGTAGCAGTTTAGCGGTTTACCTTTTAGGCTGAATACCGCCTGTGTCATCACATCACGCGATTTGGTGATCGATCCGCTGGCCGAATCTCCCTCGGTGATAAATAGGGTAGTATCCTGGCGGCGCTCGTGGTTATCCTCAAAATGTAGTTTGCAATCGCGCAACTTACGGTTATGTAATGATGCTTTTTTAGCACGCTCATTAGCCAGTTTTTTAATGCCTGCAATATCCTTACGTTCGCGCTCCGATTGCATAATACGTTTCAACAAAGCATCAGCAGCAGCAGGGTTCTTATGCAGGTAATTGTCTAACTCTTTCTTAACAAAGTCATTAATAAAACCACGTACTGATGGGCCCTCCGGTCCAACGTTTTGTGAACCCAATTTGGTTTTAGTTTGCGATTCAAATACCGGCTCCTGCACCTTTATGGCAATTGCCGCTACTATGGATGCGCGAACATCAGAAGCATCAAATTCTTTTTTATAAAACTCGCGTATGGTTTTTACTACCGCTTCGCGAAAGGCGGCCTGGTGCGTACCGCCCTGGGTAGTGTTTTGCCCGTTAACAAATGAATAATATTCTTCGCCGTATGCCTGTCCATGCGTCATGGCAATTTCAATATCATCACCTTTTAGGTGAATAATAGGGTAGCGCAAACTTTCAACATCTGTATTACGGGTAAGCAGGTCATAAAGGCCGCGCTCCGAAAAATATTTTTGTCCGTTAAAGTTGATGGTTAAGCCCGAATTTAGGAACACATAGTTCCATATCATGCTGTCAACAAACTCGGGTATAAAACGGTAATGGCGGAAGATAGTATCATCCGGCAGGAAGTTTATAGAAGTGCCATTACGTTGCGTAGTTTCTTTTTCAGGCTCATCTTTTATTAACTCACCTTTTTCAAATTCGGCAACCTTGGTGCGACCGTCACGGTATGATTGTACAATGAACGAGTTGGATAAAGCGTTAACTGCCTTAGTACCTACACCATTTAATCCTACCGATTTTTGAAAGGCTTTGCTATCATACTTACCACCGGTATTTATTTTTGATACGCAATCTATAACCTTACCCAACGGGATACCACGGCCATAATCACGTACAGATACTTTATGGTCACTTAAATTAACCTCTATAGTTTTACCGGCACCCATTACAAACTCATCAATAGAGTTATCAATAATTTCTTTCAGTAAAACATACACGCCATCATCATAAGCCGAGCCGTCACCCAGTTTACCAATGTACATGCCGGGGCGCAGGCGTATATGCTCCTTCCAGTCTAATGACCGGATACTATCTTCACTATAATTTATTGGTTCTGCCATGTTAAACGGATATTAAACAAGGGGAAATTATCCCTAAAGCAAAAATAAGATTTGACGCCGAACTTTATGTTCAAACAATCTTAACTTATCAACATTCTGAAAGAAATTTTTATTGGTTAAATTTAAGGCACCTGCTGGCTTTATTCAAGTTCTTAAAAAACCCGGGGCCCAATTCATTAGCAAAACAAACAGCTAATGCCACACCTGTTTTGTTTTTTTGCATAACAACCACCATCGCATATTTGTAATGTTTGGTTGCTGCGGCATCGGGCAGGTTTACTAAATAGGTTTTTCCTAAGTCGGCATTATAGCGGGTTAACAAGGATGGAGGTATAATTCGTTCAAGAGGGGCCTTATCGCTTTTAAATGCCTTGGCTTGCGAAAGCCCAATTTCGTTATATACCGAATCGGAATGTACAATGCGGTTATCATTTTTGGCTTTTAAATAACTGGTCCAGCTATCTTTTTGCGATTGTACTTTGAACCATATTTCACAATCACCTTCGGGGGCAATAATACCATAATCAAAATTTAAAATATCCGCTGCTTTTACTTCTTTGAAGTCAGTAGGATAAATAAAGGTCATTTTAGCTTTGGTAAGCTTTTTATCAAAGCTTTTCAGATCCTTAGTAAGTACCGCCGGCTGTTTTACCTGTGCAAAAGCTGGAGCGATATATAGCAACAAAGCCATACAAAAACCTATATGTTTTAATTGTTTGATCACTGCTTTGTAGATGTGAGACATTAACTATCGCCTTAAATTTAATATAAATATAAAAATTAAACAATAAATTAATATTTGCTGTAAACATACCTATTTAAATCCCGTCAGCAAAAGCCGTCGCAATATATTTACAGTTGATATTCAATGATGCGTTTATGCGGTTCAAAAGGCGATAACTCATCTAAACCCATGTGTTTGATGGCCTTATCAATTAATTCGCTTTCACTAACATCATAAGGTAATAATTGTTTATGGAAGAAATATCTTCCTGCATCAAGCATGGCTTTTAAGGGGATCATGCCTATCAGCTCGCTGCCTGTAACTTTAACGCCGTATTTGGCTGCTTTGTTACATACTTCGTCAAAAACTATATGAAATGGAGTAGTATTTATATCAATTAAATTCATAGATACCTGCGCTGCACCATACTCTTCAATATACCAGCCAATTGCTTTTACCTTGTTTAAAGTGCCCGGTATTTGCTTTTTATTGCCACTCTCATCCCGTATTATACGCCCAGATTCGCGTACATCCAACGCAATTTGATGCGCTATTTGGGTTGATGTAGTGTTTAAATTGATGTTGTATGCAACCAGCAGATCACGCGCGCCTATTACTGTAGCGCCTCGTTTGGCATCCAGTTCTGCAGGGCCAAAGTCGGGTTGCCAGCCGGGTAGCTTTATCTTGCTAAAAAATCCTTCGTATTCGCCTTCCCTAATTACCGATAGATTACTTCGGCTTTTATCACGCTGGGAATATTCATATAAATAAACAGGTATTCCTAATTCTTCACCCACGCTCTTAGCCAACCTGGTGGCGTATTCCACAGTTTCTGCCATGGTAATATTGCTGATGGGTATCAGCGGGCAAACGTCAGTTGCGCCCATACGGGGATGCTCGCCGGTTTGGATACGCATATCAATTAACTCGCCTGCTTTTTTTATAGCTAAGTAGGCGGCTTCAACCACGCCTTCAGGTTCGCCGGCAAAAGTCATTACCGTGCGGTTGGCACCTTTGCCCGGGTCAACATTTAATAATTTAACATTGGTAACGCCCGCAATTTCACGGGCAATAGCATCAATAATGTTTTGATCAACACCTTCACTAAAGTTAGGAACACATTCAATTATGCGCTTCATAGTAATGCTGCTATTTTATCAAAACATTCAATCGTTGTGCCGTATGCGCGCTAAAGTAGCCCAAGGCATTATTGCTTAAGTTTGATGGCGGATTGGATGGCGTAGGTGCAGGTCCACCGGTCAATTGCTCGCGCAGGGCAAACAAATAGGTATATATATTATTGTCAATACACTGCGCTTCAACAGTAATGTTTTGCCCAACCAGGATATCGTTATCATTCTGAAAAAGGTCGTCATCCACGTACCTGCCATTGGTAAAATTATCATTGTTAACCAATATGGTATTTTTTATCTGCACACCATCAATATACATTATAAAATGATATTGGTTAGCTACATTGGGCGGATCCTGGTAATGTATAGTCATTACCTTTTTATTACTATCAAAAAAGCTTTCTTTATAGGATAGATTGTCAAAACGAACAAACGGGGGCATCACAGAACTGCCTGTATAGGTTTGCCCGTTTACTGTAACGGTTAAGGTATATTTATAATTAGTGCGCCCGGTAAATTTTGGAGTGATATATGTACCCGGTGATGATTCTGTTAAACTGTAAACATTGCCACGGTCGTCATTAATAGTTACAACCGCGCCGCTTACAGCCGGAAATACATTGCTATCAGTAAAAGGGACCGATTGGCTTATTTTTACGATATGATTGGTGAATTGATTAATTACATTACCCTCAATAACTAATTGCGGAGCGGCATTATTAAGTTTTAAGTCTATTACTTTTTCGCACCCCGAAAACAGCAATAAAGTTATTGCCGCTACCAGTATGGAATATTTGAATTTGATATGCATCATGTTAAAATTTAAAGTTCCAGGTTATGGAAGGGATAATACCAAAAAGGCTTGTTTTTACGGCCTCTGTTTTGGTTGGATCCACGTCGTTATCCCGGAAATTTATAGTGTACGGATTTTTGCGATTGTATAAATTATAAATACCAAACGACCAGCTGGAATGGTATTTTTTATGTTCTTTACCTTCCAGTGTCGCGCCAATATCTAAACGGTGGTTAGCCGGTTCACGGTCGGCATTGCGGGCGCTGTAATAATAAGTGGTTACACCCGCAACCGTATATTTTCCGTTTGGATAGGTAACAGCGTTACCCGTACCATAAACAAATGTAGCCGAAAATGTCCATCGGTTACTCATTTTATAAATACCTACTAATGATATGTCATGTGTGCGGTCGTATTTTGCCGCAAACCAATTGCCGTTGTTTATCTGATCAAATTTCCTTTCGGTTTTTGATAGGGTATAACCCACCCAGCCATTAAATTTTCCGTAACGTTTCTTGAAGAAGAACTCGGCGCCATACGCCCTGCCAATGCCATACAATAATTGCGATTCTACATTGTCATTGGCTATCAGTTGCGCGCCGTTTTTATAGTCAATCTGGTTCTGTAATGATTTATAATAAGTCTCCACAGAAAACTCATAAAGGTTATCGGCAAAGTTTTTAAAATACCCTAATGATACCTGATCGGCAATTTGGGGTTTAATATTGTTGCTGCTCAAAACATACAAGTCGGTAGGATTGCTGCTGGTTGAGTTGCTGATGATATGTATATTTTGCGTATTGCGGTTATAGGATGCTTTAACCGAAGTTTGATCGTTCACGGAGTAACTTGCCGAAAGGCGGGGCTCTAAATTAATGTAGCTTTTAACCACATCTCCACTTGCTTTAGTTTCGGTACTAGCTACTGTGCCGTTGGCATTATATGTTTTAAATGTACCGGGGCCCATTAAAAACATACCGCTTAATCGCAGGCCATATAATACGGTTAGCTTATCATTTACTTTCCATTCATCATTTACATAAGCCGCGGCTTCCAATCCGTAACGGCGCTCAATTTCGCGGTTGTTTACACTCGAACTATTGGTAGAAGTGATATCCCCCGGTACCAACGAATGGTTGGTAGTATTTACACCAAACCGTAAGGTATGTTTAGTGTTGGCATAATATTGCAAATCCTCTTTAATGTTCAGATCAGTAATTTGCGAGGTGGCTTTAAAATCGTTATCCTTCAAAAAGCTTTGTATTACGTAATTATAGTTACTGTAGATCACTGATGTATTGGAGAATAATTTATTGGAGAAAAGATGATTAAAACGTATGGTGCCTGTTGCATTACCCCAATTGGTTCCAAATGTGTTTTTTAACCCCAACACATCTTTACCAAAATAACCCGACAGGTAAATGGTGTTTTTATCGTTAAATCGATAGTTTAGTTTCGCATTCAGGTCATAAAAATAAATGCTGCTGCCTTTTACTGTCGTGTCTGATGATAGTTTTAAAAACATGTCCACATAGGTACGGCGGCCGCTAATCATAAACGATCCTTTGTTTTTAAGGATGGGGCCTTCTATTTTTAAGCGCGAAGCGATCAATCCGATACCTCCCTGCACGGTAAAGTTTTTATTGTTACCATCATTCATTTTCACATCTAAAACTGATGATAATCTGCCGCCGTACTGCGATGGCATTCCGCCTTTATATATGCTGACATCTTTTATCGCGTCAGAGTTAAAAGTGGAAAAAAAACCAAATAAGTGTGAAGCATTATAAACCGTAGCCTCATCCAGTAAAATCAGGTTTTGGTCAGACCCACCACCACGAACGTAATAGCCGGTATTGCCCTCGCTGGCTGCCTTAATACCCGGCAACAGGGATATGGTTTTTAAAATATCCTTCTCGCCAAATATTACCGGTACATTGTTTATTTGTGTCATGTCCAGTTTTTCGACCCCCATTTGCGGCGATATCAAATTACGGTTATTGGGCCTGTTATCATTGATCATTACTTCTTGCAGATCGTTTTTTACAGCCAGGTCAATATTAATATCCAGGTTTTGATTTAGCGATATGGTACGTGTAATCGGGGCATAGCCTATATAGCTGTAGGTAAGCGTATAATCGCCCTCGGCAACAGATAAGGAATAAAAGCCATAAGCATTGCTTGATGTTCCGCTTTGAACGGCACCCTTTAAAACTATTGATGCACCTATTAATAATTCGCCTGTAGCCTCATCTTTTATTTTACCGCTGATGGTATATTTTTTTTGCGCGATAGCAGGTGCCATCATCAGCAAAAAACAGGTAAGCAGTAATAATACTTTTAATGAAACTGGATTTTTAAAAGAAGAAGGTGATAGGTTGGGCTTTAACATATTGCTTTAGTACAGGTATTTAGCATAGTGCTTTACCTTGCGGCAAAGGTACTTTTTATATGTTAAACCCATATGCCAAAGAACGGTGCAAACAAAATATTATTTTAAAGCGAATAGTAATTTAACATTTAAAGCCATTTAGCAAACCAATCCAGCGTCATTTGGATATGTGCCGGGGTTGACCGGTGGGGTTCATTAGCGGCAACATCCATTTTTAATTTGTCTGCTGCTTGGTTGGCATAAGCAGCCTTAGCCGATTCAAAAGCTATTATTGCGCCGGGTAGCGGGCAATTCTGGTCCTTTTCATTGCTTAATACCAATAGTGGCCGCGGGGTAAGTAAGCGTATCATGGATGGGCAGTCAAATTCATTAGTTATGCCCGGTACTATTTTATCCCATACCACTTTTACATTTTTCTTGTTGATCTCTTTATCTCCTAATTCAAGAGCAGCCTTTTGGTGCGCGTCTTTTATAGTGCCTGCGCGCCCCTGCCATTGGTCGTTATCTAACGACCATTTAAAACTTTGCGCCGCTATGTTTAATACAATTACTTTTATACGTTTATCAACCGCCGCCGCCATATAGGTTTGCATTGAACCCATAGATATACCCGACATCCCAATACGGTCTGCTTGTACATCGGGACGGGTAACCAAATAATCCATTAATCGCCAAAGGTCGTAACTGGTGTCATACAAAAAGGGATAGGTTTGCTTTTTTGGGTCAGTATTTTTCCAGGCAGTGTAAGCCGCCGCAATGTATTCTGTACTGCCATGCGCGCCACCCGCAACACGCTCGCCATGATAGCGGGCATCAATACCTACACCCATAATGCCCTGTTTGGACAATTTTAACAGCATGTCGGTTACTTCTTTAGCATCCTTGCTCCCACCTGTACCATGCATAAATATAACCACCGGATAGTTTTTTTGCCCGGTAGTTGGCTTATAAATAAGTACTGGCATTTTTTCATTAGCCTCGGTATTAATAGTGCCTTTTTCTATAATAACATCATTGTTATCAGTAGTTGTAAAGATGGGTTGGCAGCTACCATTGGCCGTTGAAGCAAAGCTTTAAAATCTGTAGCTACTTTTTCGGCAGGCGGGGATTGGGCAAAGGATAGGCTTTGAATAAGTACTAAAGCAAGCATGGCTGCTTTGTAGTTGATAAGCTTTAACATGATTGATAATTGGTTGTTTAAATATACAAAAATATTTGCCCCTTCTAAACGGCGCAGACTTCATGAGCACCTTAAAAATTAAAATAAGCGAATAATCTCCCCCGGTAGGGGAGATTTAAAATTAAAGTCCTCCCTTCCGGGGAGGCTGGGTGGGGCTCGTCATCCCAACACCATTTTACCAAACCTATATTGCAAGCCCATATTATAACCAATACATTTGAAAAGACAATTTATATTAGCTAATTTTCAAACCTTCATTATGCTGTCCGAACCAACTTATATAGCTGCACGTATGGTGGCCCCAACAATTGAGGAGCATTTTGCGGCGCATTTATCAAGTGCACGGCTGGTGGGTGCAAAAAATTTAGCTGATAATCCAAAGGCACCAATTATTGAAGCTATTATTGATGTGGCTTTTTGGGCCAGCCTTCGTAAGGAGGAGGGACGATCACCACGTATCTCTATATCGTTATTACCGCCCCAACAATGCCATAACCCGTTGGTATTTGGCAAGCGCCTGCGCCTTACGCCGCATAATTTAACTAAACTGGCTCCGGCGGTTGAGAGTCCGGGTATTCATTTAGGAGTTTGGTTTGAAAATGATGAGCTATACGTTTGGGGCACAACATTAACCATACCGGGTATTTGTTTTGTGCTGGAGGTAGTTGAGCCGGGACTGCTGGTTATTAAGCATAGCCGAGTAGATGGCTTTGGTAAGTTTGTAAACATAGCCATTTTAAAAGGCGACCAGATAAAAATTGTTGATGAAAATAATACGGCGTTAAACCATTGCCCTGCATTGGTTAATTCGTTATTGGGTATGCCTTTGCCGGTGTTTTTAAATGAATCTATAAACGTATTGGTGGAGTTGGCGGCATCTATGCGGGTACATGGGCGCGGTGGTTTGGTATTGATCGTTCCAAATGGATCAACCGACTGGCAAAATTCTATAATCCATCCTATATCATACCCGGTAATTCCTGCTTTTGACGGTATTACCCAATTGATACAGCAGGACCCGCAAGCAAGGTTAACTACTACCTGGCAGGAGGGACTGCGCCGCGCTATTGATATTGTTGGCGGCTTTACCGCTGTTGATGGCGCGACTATTATAAATCGCCAATATGAACTGATAGCCTTTGGTGCTAAAATAGCCCGCTCAGAAATGAGTACCCCGGTTGATCAGATTGTTACTACCGAGCCGGTTCAAGGTGGTGTTGCAGAATACATACATCCCGGCCAAAACGGCGGAACAAGGCATTTGGCAGCCGCGCAGTTTGTGTATGATCAGCGTGATGCTATTGCTTTGGTTGCCTCGCAGGATGGGCACTTTACTATATTCGCCTGGTCAAGCCAGATGCAAATGGTACATGCGCACAGGATAGATATTTTGTTGTTGTAATTACTCGCTTAAAACCGTAAACTTAAAGTCAAGCGGCTCAAAGTGGGTAATGAGCTCATCAATAAAATGCTGCCCCCATCTCACATATAACAAACCAAAATTCTCGGTACGTTCCTGCAAACTGTTTTTGGGGAATAGCTCGGCTTTTACCTGTTCAATTTGCTGCAGGCGGGTTTCGTAATTTTTCTTTTCGGCTTTAACCAATTTGCGCTCCAGGTTATCCAATGCCTTTTTTAAACGTACCTGTACTGCCTCTGTTGATGGTGCAAGCGTAGTATCAATTTTAGCAGAGCGTTGCTTGATCTTTTCAAATACTGTCGAAAGCTCCTTCCATTCTTCCTGTAAGGATAAAGTATGTTCGCTATGCTTTTTAACCCAATCGCTTTTAATGGCATCTGCCGTTTTAAAAATATCGGCAGGTGTCAATTCCATCCGGGCTATTTTATCTGCAGATTGTTTACGGATAACCAAACCTGAGTTACGTAGTATCAGCATAGGGAAATCAACTTTATAATGATCAAAGGTCGATTTAAGTTCCAGCCAATAAACCACCTCGGCACCACCACCTATGTAAGCAATATTGGGTAATATACACTCCTGGTATAACGGGCGCATCACCACGTTGGGGCTAAATCTTTCGGGATGATTGGCAATTTCCTGTTGTAGTTCTGCTTTAGTAAATGTGGTTTCGGTATTTAATACTTTATAGGTATCGTCCTCAAAAACTATGCGTTCGCGCAGCTTATCCTGCAGGTAAAAAAAGTTGACCTCGCGCGGGTTTACTTGTATATGTACGCCCAGTTTTTGCAATTGCTCGTTAGTGGTATTAATATGGGCAAAGCTGTTTTGCTCAATAATGTCTTTTTCAATAATAGGCGCAAACTGTTGTTTAAACCGCTGGTCATCGGCATCAATAATTACTAAGCCGTATTGGCCAAACAAAGCGTTTACCAAATAGCGGGTAGCATCGGCCAGTTTATCAAAACCGGCGTAAGCGGTCTCTACAATTTTAGCCAGGTCGGCCGCGTGGCCATCCAAACCTAAAGCACCTTTGTATTGGTTTAGCGCTTTGCGGATACTCTCCGGGCTAATGCGCCCGGTAGCCCCTGTAGCTTCATACCACCAATGCACTTTTTTGCCGCCAATATTGGTATAGTTTATCTCGGCAAAATCGTGGTCCTCAGTTGCCATCCAGTAAACCGGCACAAAATTTTTATCAGGGAAATTGGTCTTTAATTCTCGCGCCAGTTTTATGGCGGTTACTATTTTATATATAAAGTATAAAGGGCCTGCAAATATGTTGAGTTGGTGGCCGGTGGTAATGGTGTAAGTATTGTTTTCTTTTAGCAGATCAATATTGGATGACACTAAATCCGAAATTGAAAATCCGACATCCGAAATATTGCGGTATTGATCTGTTAACACCTCATGTAAAACTGCACGGTTGGCAACTACCTTTTTATCGGCAAGCAGTTCGTCAAATCCTTTAATATTTGGGCGATGGCTATAAAATGGCTTTAACGCGGGTGCGTCATCAATATAATCGATAACCGTTTGCGAGAAAAATCCCGTGTCTTTATAATTGATACAACAACTGTCCATTAGTTCAAATGTAAAATCATTAATTATAATTAACCAC
>CAZTAU010000048.1:0-26533 GCA_964611565.1 uncultured Mucilaginibacter sp.
ATATTTAAACATAGTGGTTAATTATAATTAATGATTTTACATTTGAACTAATGGATAGTTGTTGTATCAGTTATAAAGACACGGGGTTTTTCTCGCAAACGGTTATTGATTATATTGATAATGCCCCCGCGTTAAAACCATTTTATAGCCATCGCCCGGATATTAAAGGATTTGGTGAACTACTCGCCAATAAAAAGGTAGTTGCCAATCGTGCCATATTGCATGAGGTATTGATAGATCAGTATAAGAGCATTTCGGATGTCGGCTTTTCGATTTCGGATATAGTATCCGGCAATATTGATCTGCTTAAAAACAATAATACTTACACGGTTACCACCGGGCATCAACTCAACATTTTTGCCGGGCCGCTATACTTTATTTATAAGATAGTAACCGCCATTAAACTGGCGCGCGAGTTAAAAGCCAACTTCCCTGATAAAAACTTTGTGCCGGTGTACTGGATGGCATCCGAGGACCATGATTTTGCCGAGATAAACTACACTAACATTGGCGGTAAAAAAGTGCATTGGTGGTATGAGGCAACCGGGGCAACCGGGCGTATTAGTCCGGAGAGTATCCGCGAAGCGTTAAACCAATATAAAGGTGCTTTAGGTTTGGAGGGCCACGCCACCGACCTGGCTAAAATTGTGGAAACCGCTTATATGGGTTTTGACAAACTAGCCGATGCTACACGCTATTTAGTAAACGCTTTATTTGGCCAATATGGTTTGGTGATTATTGATGCCGACGACCAACGCTTTAAGCAGCAATTTGCACCAATTATTGAGAAAGATATTATTGAGCAAAACAGCTTTGCAAATATTAATACCACTAACGAGCAATTGCAAAAGTTAGGTGTACACATACAGGTTAACCCGCGCGAGATAAACTTTTTTTACCTGCAGGATAACCTGCGCGAACGCATAGTTTTTGAGAACGATACCTACAAAGTATTAAATACTGAAACCCAGTTTAACAAAGCAGAGCTACAGCAAGAAATCACCAATCACCCCGAAAGGTTTAGCCCCAACGTGGTGATGCGACCTTTATACCAGGAATGTATTTTACCCAACATAGCATACATTGGTGGCGGCGCCGAGGTGGTTTACTGGCTGGAGCTTAAATCAACTTTTGAGTATTATCAGGTTGACTTCCCTATACTGATATTACGAAACTCCGGTTTGGTTATCCGTAAAGAATCTGCCGCAAAGATCTCTAAAATGGAGCTGGCTCCTGCTGATATTTTTAAAACTACAGACATTATTAAAAACAACTGGGTTAAAAAACATAGCGAGCATACCTTATCCTTGCAGGATGAATGGAAGGAACTGTCTGTTGTTTTTGAAAAAGTAAAACAGCGTTCGGCTAAAATAGATAGCACCCTTGCGCCATCTGCCGAGGCGGTACAGTCGCGATTGAAAAAGGCATTGGATAACCTGGAGAAAAAACTGGTGAAAGCCGAAAAGAAAAATTACGAAACCCGCCTGCAGCAAATTGACCAGATCAAAGCCGAACTCTTCCCTAAGAACAGCTTGCAGGAACGTACCGAAAATTTTGGTTTGTTATATGTAAAATGGGGCCAGCAGTTTATAGATGAGCTTATTAACCATTTTGAACCGCTTGATTTTAAGTTTACGGTTTTAAGCGAGTAGTCTACAGCAACAATATATCTATCCGGTGCGCGTGTACCATTTTCATGTAGCTTGACCATGCAAAAATGGTAAAGTGCCCATCTTGTGATGCTACTAAAGCTATAGCATCGCGCTGATCATACACAAATTGTGCTGCCGCTAAATGCCTTGTACCGCCGTTTTGGCCGGGATGTACGTACTCGGCTACGCCGCCCTGTACCGGCTCGGTGGTAACGATCTGATCCACCGGGGTACTCATTTCTGAACGGGCTATTTTAGCGCCAAAAGCAATCAACTCATACTGGCGATTGATAATAGTTGCACCATCAACAGCTGTAAAACCACCCACAATGTCAATAGCGCGCCGCAACCCCTCCTGCCATACCGTATTTGACCGTTCACTGATATCTTGCTGTATTAATTGGGTAATGCCATCAAAAGCGGGGGTTACCGGGTAGGATAACGGATGGATAATAGACTTTTCCCAATCCGTCGAACCGTTAGGTACTATCAGCACCAAACCACCACGACCATGTACCCGCATAGATGCGGCAAGCTCAACCAATACATTTATTGAATCATTTAAAAACACCGGCAAAGCCATCCCCAATAATGAATTGACCAATGCCGGGCAATGATCTAAAGCCGTATTTTTTTCGTCGACTATCTTTATTTGATCGCCTATTAATGTGGCAATATTTACAAACTTGCCAAACCCGTCAACCCGACTATGTTTTATAACCAGCAGGCCCGGCTCAACAACCTCCAGCACAAAACAAATACCCGGTATAGTTAATGTAGTGCCCCAAACATACAGTTCATCATTTTCATACCAAACACCCAGGTGAATGCCGGGGCTTTCAACTGCGGGAGCCAGTTTAGTTAAATTATGGGGTGTAAGGCGCAGGCGGTTACCAAATACAAGCGGGCTGTTACACTGCTGCGGCGGCAATAACGACATGGAGATCCGTGGCGATCTGCCTTCTTCGCGCAGCATGCTGGCCCAAAAAGCAACATCAATAACCGCTTCAATTATTCGCGCCTGCGGCTCATCAGCCAAATTGCTGGCACCAGTCTTGCGCGCGTTTGCCAAATGTTCGGCAAAGTGAGCCTCAATAGTTGGGGCCACAATACGTGCGGGTATGTAGGTTGGTTCGGACAGCATATCGGAGATTTGAAAATTAGCTAATAAAAATTGTCTTTTCAAATGTATTGGTAATAACGACGGCTTGCAATATGGTTTTGTAAAATGGTGTTGGGATGATATATATAGTTTTAGATTATAGCATCGTCATTTACCCCTCCCGGCCTCCCCTGATACCAGGGGAGGTGGAACAAGTTTCATTTAGCATTCCTCCCCCTAATATTGGGGGGGGGGAGGTGTCGACGAAGGAGACGGAGGGGGTAAAAATAGTTGTATATTTATACTACCAATTACAAATCAATGTTAAAAAGCGTCAACTTAAAAGTTATAACCTTACTGGTTTTATTCTTCACCCATACCCTATCCTTTGCCCAATACTCACCTGCCGAAAAAGTAGCGGCTGATTTTAAATCGTTGCTTCAGCGACCGCTTGTTGCCGCCAATCCATCATTTACTACAACCACAACCAATGATGTTATTATAGAAAAAGGCACCATCAATACCGAGGCTAACGAAAAGATGCCGATCCTGATTTATAAACCATTAACCGGGCAAAAAAACTACCCGGTAGTAATATTTATGCATGGCACAGGTGGAAGCAAGGATGCTAAAGAAGTAACTGATATGCTTTTAAAATTGACCAAACAAGGCATAATGGGCGTAGGCATTGATGCCCGCTATCATGGCGAGCGGGTTGCGGGCGGTGCACATGGCGGAGCAGAATATACCGCCGCGGCTTATGGGGCCTGGAAAAATACTGACTCCCAAAAACAGACTTATCCTTTTTTGTACGATACCAGCTATGACCTTTGGCGGTTAATGGATTACCTGGTTACGCGTCCTGATGTACAGGCGGACAGGATCGGGATGTCGGGTATATCCATGGGATCCATGCAAACTTATTTGGCGGCGGCGGTTGATAAACGGATAAAGGTTATTGTTTTAAATATAGCGGCACAAAGTTTCAAATGGTCGTTAGATAATGATAAATGGCAGGGGCGGGCAGGCACTATAAAAGATGCTCACCAGAAAGCGGCATTGGATATGGGTGACAAAGAACTGAATAAAAAGAATGTGAAGGCCGTTTGGGATAAAATCATACCCGGCATAACTGACGAATTTGATTGCCCGTCTATGATCCGTTTACTTGCTCCACGCCCATTATTAGTATTAAGTAATGAAAAGGATCAAAACTGCCCATTACCCGGCGCGTTAATAGCTTTTGAATCGGCCAAGGTGGCTTATGCCAGCCAAAAAGCTACAGATAAGCTAAAAATGGATATAGCCCCCAACGAGCCTCACCGCTCCACCCCGGCACATATACAGATGACGCTGGATTGGTTTGCTAAATGGCTTTAACTGTTAATTTATCATCAACTTAAAATAATATTTTGTTTGCGCCGTTCTTTTGGCGTAGGGGTTTAACATATAAAAAGTACCTTTGCCGCACGGTAAAGCATTATGCTAAATACCTGTAATAAAACAATATGTTAAAACCAAACCTATCACCTTCTTTGTCCAAAAATCCCATCTCGTTAAAAATATTATTATTACTTAGTTGTTTTTTGCTGATGATGGTTCCAGCCATCGCGCAAAAAAAATATACTATTAGTGGTAAAATAAAAGATGAAGCCACCGGCGAGTTATTGATTGGTGCATCCGTAGTTTTAAAAGGTGCTACGCAAAGTGGTACATCAAGTAACGCTTACGGCTTTTACTCATTATCGGTGGCCGAAGGCGAATACACCCTTACCTACAGTTATATCGGTTATACCCCTGTTACCCGTACAATTTCCCTTAATCAAAACCTGGATATTAACATTGACCTGGTTTCAAAAAACGACTTGCAGGAAGTGGTTATTAATGATAATAGGCCCAATAATCGTAATTTGATATCTCCGCAAATGGGGGTTGAAAAGCTGGATATGACGCAGATAAATAACGTCCCGGTAATATTTGGTGAGAAGGATATTTTGAAAACCATATCGTTATTGCCGGGTGTTAAGGCGGCCAGTGAAGGCAATACCGGTTATTATGTGCGTGGTGGCGGGTCTGACCAAAACCTGATATTGCTGGATGAGGCTACGGTTTATAACGCGTCACACTTATTTGGTTTCTTTTCAACTTTCAACTCGGATGCTATAAAGGATGTGAGTTTGTACAAAGGCGGTATGCCCTCACAATATGGCGGCAGGTTATCATCTGTTTTAGATGTGAAGATGAATGATGGTAACAATAAAAACTTTACCGTACAGGGTGGTATAGGTTTAATAGCATCGCGATTAAAAGTAGAGGGACCCATTTTTAAAAATAAAGGATCATTTATGATAAGTGGCCGCCGCACCTATGTGGATATGTTTTTAAAGGCATCGTCAGATACTACCGTGAAGGGCAGCAGCATTTATTTTTATGATCTTAATGCTAAGCTGAACTATCGTTTTAACGAAAAAAACACCATCTATCTGTCGGGATATTTTGGCAAGGATGTACTGGGATTAAAAAACACTTTTGGTACCAATTGGGGTAATGCTACAGGCACCATCCGTTTTAACCATTTGTTCACCAATAAATTATTCTCCAACACATCTGTAATTTATAGCAATTACAACTATGTGATAGAAAGCTTTTTAAAGGACAATGATTTTAAAGCGACATCAAAAATTACCGACCTGAATATTAAGGAGGACCTGCAATATTATGCCAGCACAAAGCATACTTTAAGGTTTGGGATAAATACGATACACCATACGCTTGAGCCCGGTAACATTACATCAACCCAATCATCAAGCGTAAACAACCGCGATATTGAAAGGCGCTATGGCATGGAAGCCGCCGCTTATGTGAACGATGAATGGAAGGCGAATGACAAGCTTACCTTATTGTATGGCCTGCGTTTAAGCGGGATGTTTTTATTAGGGCCCGGCACCTTTAAAACTTATAATGCTAACTTCACAATAGCCACTGTGCAAAGTAAGGGCAGCGGTGAAGTAGTTACAAGTTACGTTAATTTAGAGCCGCGCTTTTCGGCAAGTTATGCTGTTAATGAGCGCACTTCGGTTAAAGCATCTTATAACCGCAATACGCAAAATATACACATCATCAGCAATTCAACCAGCAGCAACCCTACTGACCTTTATGTACTGAGCAGTAACAATATTAAACCTCAAATTGCCGACCAGGTATCGTTAGGGTATTTTAAAAACTTTGCCGATAATTTATACGAGTTTTCTGTAGAGACCTATTATAAAGCCTTACAGAACCAGATAGATTATAAAAATGGGGCGCAGCTGATAGCTAATGATAATGTAGAATCGCAATTGCTGTATGGCATTGGCAGGGCATATGGGGCAGAGTTTTTCTTTAAAAAACGTTACGGAAAATTTAATGGCTGGGTAGGTTATACCCTATCAAAAACCGAAAGAAAGTTTGACCAGATAAACAATGGCAATTATTTTGCCGCTAAGTATGACCGTACACATGATATATCATTAGTGGGTATTTACAAAATGAGCAACAGGTGGACATTTTCGGCTACCTTTGTTTATGGAACAGGTAACGCGGTTACTTATCCAAACGGGAAATATACCGTAGCCGGTATAACAACTTACTATTATAGCTCACGTAATTCCGACCGTGAACCGGCTAATCATCGTTTAGATATTGGGGCTACATTAGAAGGGAAAGAAGGCAAGAAATACCATTCAAGCTGGACGTTTGGTATTTATAATTTATACAACCGTAAAAATCCGTACACCATAAATTTCCGCGATAATGAGGTGGACCCAACAAAAACAGAGGCAGTTAAAACCAGCCTTTTTGGTATAATCCCTTCAATAACCTGGAACTTTAAATTTTAACATGATGCATATCCGATTCAAATATTCCTTACTGGTAACGGCAATAACTTTATTGCTATTTTCAGGTTGCGAAAAAGTTATAGATCTGAAGTTGAAAGATGCGTCTCCGCAATTAGTTATAGAGGGTAATGTTACCAATCAGTTAGCCATACATACGGTAAAAATAAGCCAGTCGGTTCCTTTTACCGATAGCAATACATTTCCTGCAGTAAGCGGCGCAGTTGTAACTATTAATGATGACCATGGTAATGTTTACAATTTAACTGAAACCTCGCCGGGCAATTACTCAACTCCAAGATTTACCGGGCGCTCTAACTATAAATACACGCTAACTGTTATCGTAAACGGACAAACCTATACAGCTTCTTCTGTAATGCCTCCATTTGTACGCGTTGATAACTTATCCTATAAGGATAGTTTTTTTAGCACTGATAAAAAGATAATGACCGTTCATTACCAGGATCCGCCGGGCGTAGCTAATCAATACCATTATGTAATGTTTATTGATAACGTACAGATCAAGAACACCATATTGGTCAATAACGATAATTTTACCAACGGCAGGTATGTGGATGATGACCTTTTTCAGAATGACAATGATATTTTGGTGGGACAGACAGTTACTGTTGAAGCGCAGTGTATTGACAATAATGTATATACCTATTTATTCAGCTTGCGCGAGCAATTAACCGGCGGACCGGCACCCACACCATCCAATCCTCCATCAAACTTGAGTAATAATGCTTTAGGCTATTTTAGCGCGCATACTTCACAAAGGCTCAGTATTTTGATAAAGTAAATGGCATTATATGAAGCGCATAATTGAATGTGTTCCCAATTTTAGCGAAGGTGTTGATCAAAACATAATTGATGCCATTGCGCATGAAATTGCAAGCGTTACAGGGGTTAAATTATTAAATGTTGACCCGGGTAAAAGCGCCAACCGCACCGTAATTACTTTTGCCGGCGAACCTGATGGTGTTGTTGAAGCCGCGTATTTAGCCATTAAAAAAGCAGGCGAATTAATTGATATGCGTACCCAAACCGGCGAGCACCCTCGCATGGGCGCAACTGATGTTTGTCCGCTTATTCCTATCAGTAATATAACCATGGCCGAAACGGTGCAATATGCAAACATACTTGCTAAGCGTGTGGGCGAAGAGTTAGGTATACCTGTTTACTTATATGAATATTCGCAACCCAATAAAACCCGTAATAACCTCTCCATAATCAGGGAAGGTGAATATGAAGGTTTTTTTAATAAGATAAACCAACCCGGTTGGCAACCCGACTATGGCCCTGCCCAACTGGATGCAAAAAGGGGCGCTACAGTAATTGGCGCGCGTGATCTGTTGGTAGCCTATAATATCAACTTAAACACTACATCAACACAAATAGCGCATCAAATTGCGTTGGATATACGCGAATCGGGGCGCATAATACGTGATGTGGATGGCAATAAAAAAAAAATACCGGGCACGTTAAAAAAAGTAAAAGCCATTGGCTGGTATATAGATGAGTACCGCGCTGCACAGGTATCCATGAACTTAACCAATATTAATATAACCCCTTTTCACCTGGTTTTTGATGAAGTATGCAACAAAGCAACTGCCTATAACGTTAAAGTAACAGGTAGCGAGTTAATAGGCATGATCCCCTTAAATGCTATGCTCGAAGCTGGAAAATATTTTTTCCGAAAGCACCAATTGCCTGAAGATGTTAATGAAAGCGAATTAATTAATAATGCCATCAAACATATGGGTTTGGATGAATTATCGCCTTTTGACCCGTATAAACGCATCATTGAATACCAACTGTAAAAATGTAGCGACGGGCTTGATTAGCAAAGGTGTCTAGCGTATGTTTACAATAAATATTAATTTATTATTTAATTTTTATATTTATATTAAATTTAAAGCGATAGTTAATATCGTACATCTACAAAAACTGTGATTAGACAAGTAAAACATATAATAATCTTTGTGTCTTTGTTGTTCTGTATCCTACCTGTATATGCGCAGGTAAAACAACCTGCAACATTAACGCGAAACCTCAAAAACTTTGATAAAAAGCTTACTAAAGTCAATATATCTTTTATATTCCCTACTGATTTTAAAGAAGTAAAACCTATTGTTACCAATGATTATGCCTTTGATTATGCTATAGCCACTCCTGAAAATGATTGCGAGATATGGTTCAAGGTACAATCACAAAAAGATAGCTGGACCAGTTATTTAAAAGCCAAAAATGACAACCACGTTGTGCATCCCGATTCATTATACAACGAAGTTGGTCTTTCGCAAGCCAAGGCGTTTAAAGGCGACAAAGATCCTATTGAACGAAGAATACCTGCAAACTTACTAACCCGGTATAATGCCGACTTAGGTAAAACCTATTTAGTAAACCTTCCCGATGCGCCAGAAACCAAACATTATAAATATGCTATGGTTGTGGTATTGCAAAAAAACAAAGTAGGTAATGTATTAGCCGTATGCCTGGCTAATGAATTAGGCCCCGGATTTTTCAAAAATCTTAATAAAGCCAGCAGCTGTCTTAAATTTGATCCGTCGTAAATTTTCAGAATGTTGATAAGTTAAGATTGTTTGAACATAAAGTTCCACATCAAATCTTATTTTTGCTTTAGGGATAAAATCCCCTTGTTTAATATCCGTTTAACATGGCAGAACCAATAAATTATAGTGAAGATAGTATCCGGTCATTAGATTGGAAGGAACATATACGCCTGCGCCCCGGCATGTACATTGGTAAACTGGGTGACGGGTCAGCATATGATGATGGCGTGTATGTATTACTGAAAGAAATTATAGATAACTCTATTGATGAGTTTGTAATGGGTGCCGGTAAAACTATCGAGGTTAATTTAAGCGATCATAAAGTATCGGTACGTGATTATGGCCGGGGCATACCATTAGGCAAGGTGATAGATTGCGTATCCAAAATAAATACCGGCGGTAAATACGACAGCAAGGCCTTCCAAAAATCGGTAGGGTTAAACGGGGTGGGTACCAAGGCAGTTAATGCTTTATCCAACTCATTCACTGTACAATCATACCGCGACGGCCGTACCAAAATTGCCGAATTTGAAAAAGGTGAGTTGGTAAATGACGAACCTGAAAAAGAAACTACCCAACGCAACGGTACTGCCATCAACTTTACGCCGGATGATACCATCTTCCGTCATTACCGCTTTATACCCGAGTTTGTTGATAGCATGATATGGAACTATGTGTTCCTTAACTCGGGCCTTACCATCAACTTTAACGGGCAAAAATATTTTTCGGAACGTGGTCTTTACGACCTGCTTACCCGCAATACAGATGTTGAAACCTTGCGTTACCCTATCATCCACTTAAAAGGTGATGATATAGAAATTGCCATGACCCACGGGCAGCAGTATGGCGAGGAATACTATTCGTTTGTAAATGGACAAAATACTACCCAGGGCGGTACGCACCAGGCAGCCTTCCGCGAAGCGGTAGTAAAAACCATCCGCGAGTTTTATAAAAAAGAGTTTGATGCTTCTGATGTACGTGCATCTATAGTAGCGGCTATTGCCATTAAAGTACAGGAGCCGGTATTTGAATCGCAAACCAAAACCAAGTTAGGCTCGCAAAACGTGGGCCCTGAGGGGCCATCAGTACGGGGTTTTATTAATGATTTTGTTAAGAAAGAATTAGATAATTATCTGCATAAAAATCCGGCTGCTGCTGATGCTTTGCTTAAACGTATTATGCAATCAGAACGTGAGCGTAAGGATATTGCCGGAATTAAAAAGCTGGCTAACGAGCGCGCCAAAAAAGCATCACTACACAACCGCAAACTGCGCGATTGCAAACTACATTTTGAAGATAATCATGAGCGCCGCCAGGAAACCACCTTGTTTATTACGGAGGGAGATTCAGCAAGCGGATCTATCACCAAATCACGTGATGTGATGACACAAGCGGTATTTAGCTTAAAAGGTAAACCGCTAAACTGCTATGGTCTAACCAAAAAGGTGGTTTATGAGAACGAGGAATTTAACCTGCTGCAGCACGCGCTGAATATTGAAGACGGCCTGGATAACCTGCGCTACAATAACATTGTAATAGCTACCGATGCCGATGTGGATGGTATGCACATCCGTTTGCTGCTGATGACCTTCTTTTTACAGTTCTTCCCCGACCTGGTAAAAGCCGGCCACGTATTTATTTTACAGACGCCACTGTTTAGGGTACGTAATAAAAAGGAAACCATTTATTGCTACAGCGACGAAGAACGACGTAATGCCATAGCTAAATTGGGTGTAAAACCAGAGATAACCCGCTTTAAAGGTTTGGGCGAAATATCGCCTGAGGAGTTTGGATTATTTATTGGTAAAGATATTCGCCTGGACCCGGTAATACTTAAAGATGCCAACATTAAGGGTCTGCTGGAATACTTTATGGGTAAAAATACACCATCGCGCCAGCAACATATTATTGGCAATTTACGGGTAGAGAAAGATGATGAAACCATTAACCCTACAATTGTAGAGGATGAAGAGGTGTTGCCGGTAGCAAGTTAAACTAACACTACGTCATTGCGAGCGATAGCGTGGACAACCGAGCAAAGCGAGTTCATTGATACATTAAAAAAACAATACATCAATGATCTCTACATAGGACAATCATTACGGTTTTTAATGTCCGCTTTAGAGATTGCTTCGTTCCTCGCAATGACGCTTTTTTATTTGACATAAAATCCTTATCTTGTTTACCCTCCTTTTATCAGAGGTTTAAACAAATGACCAACCACGAAATTAAAGTAGCTTTTGACGAGTACACCTCGTTACAGGAGCTTGATATAACCGACCGCGAATTATGCGAACAAGCTGTAAAGGCTATGGAGAATTCGCATTCGCCCTATTCAAAATTTAGGGTTGGGGCTGCGCTGAAATTAAAGAGCGGCAAAGTAATATTAGGGAGCAACCAGGAAAATGTAGCCTACCCATCGGGCTTATGCGCCGAGCGTGTGGCGCTGTTTCACTGGGGTGCCAACCACCCTAATGACTTAATTGAGAGTATGGCAGTAACCGCGCATACCAATGAATTTAAATTGCTTAAACCGGTTACTTCCTGCGGCTCATGCTTGCAGGTAATGGCCGAGTATGAGAAAAAACAGGGGAAACCTATACGTGTGTTATTATACTGCATTGATGGCCCGGTTTGGATAATAAATGGCATTGAAAACTTGCTGCCTTTTTTGTTTTTTGAGGATAGATTAGCCTAATAAAAAAGGGACAGGTAAACTACCTGCCCCCATACATTAACTAACATTGCAAGATTTTACGCGTTAACAACAGAGGTATTCACTCTTGTTATTCTCCAGTTATTGCCGGTATCTTTTATGGTGATTACATTTACGCGGGTATAGCTATCATATTTCATTTCAACCTTTACTACCATGTAAGCATCATTATCCTCTAAAGTGGTAGTGGTACATTTGCAAGCCTGCTCAATATTTTGGCTTGCTTTATAATAATCAAGCATTTGTTTTTTATCTGCTTTAATAGTACGCTCGCCTCGTTGTATGTTATATTCAAGGTCATTGGCTAAAACGCCTTCAAATTTTTCCATTTTGCCGTGGGCAGATGCATCCATAAATATATTTAATACATCAGCTTTTGTTGGTTTGCCGTCGGCTTTAGCAGCGGTGCAGGCTATAACTAGTGCAAGGCCTAGCATCATTGATTTTAAAATTTTCATAATATTGTATTTAAGGTTATATGTTTGTTTTAATTTACATCTATAAGACACCTGGTGTAATACGCGCGTTACAATAGAGTTACACATTTGCTAGAAATTTATTTATAACATGATTTTGTTAACAATTTGCAAGGCATGATACAGTTTGACACTATAATTTTGCAATTTGGAGAACAGGGCGAAAAAACTGGCTGGCGGTATGTGGAGATCCCCGCCGACATCGCGCAGCAATTAAAACCTGGCAACAAGAAGTCTTTTAGAGTAAAAGGGAAATTGGATAGCTACCCAATAAGCGGCTTTGCTTTAATGCCTATGGGCGAGGGTAAATTTATCATGCCTATTAAACTGGAGATCAGAAAAGCCATCCGTAAAGAAGCAGGCGCTATGGTGAGTGTAAGCCTGGAAGAAGATGTTGATTATAAAATAGAAATACCCGAAGACTTGAAAGAATGCTTTGAATTTGACCCAGAAGCTGGCGAGTTTTTTAACAGCCTGGCCAAATCGCATCGCGATTATTTTATAAAATGGATAGAAAGCGCCAAGACTAATGAGACCCGTAATAAACGCATTGTAAACACTGTAAATGCTATGCTGCGCAAATGGGATTATGGGATGATGATAAGGTCTATGCGTGATGAAAAATAACTAGACTCCACTTAGAGCAATCACTATTCTAAAGCCGTCAGGATCGGCAATAGTAATTCCGTTCTCTTTCCAGTAAGGGCTTTTAGGCACCAACTGTTCAATTCCGTGATTGACGATATTACCTTTTATCGCATTATATTCCTCGTCAGATGATGGATAAAAAACCAGCAGGTCCTCTTCATCCTGATGATGATTTGGCTCTCTATTTGAAACAGTAAACTCCAATTCCCATGCAGTATCTTTATTGCCTATAAAAACCCCATCATAATTATTATGATTTTTAAATTCACCAATAATTTCTAACCCTATGATCTTGGTATAAAATTCAATAAGCGGTTGCAAGTCTGTTGTATGGCGGGCTACTCTTAGTTTCATAAAAATAAATGTAAAGCTTATTATTAAACAAGCACGGTTTGTGTTTATAATTGACATAAATGTGCAAAAAATCCACCCACCTGCCCACCCGCACATCTGCACATTTACCTATCTTTATCCATCCAAATTTTTTAGTTACTAATGAGCGAAGATCTGAACGACAATCCGGCCAATAACGAAGATAAAATACATAACGTTACCTCATTAGATGGATTGTATGAAAACTGGTTTTTGGATTACGCCTCGTATGTAATTCTTGACCGTGCCGTTCCGCATATTAACGATGGTTTAAAACCTGTACAGCGCCGCATCCTCCACTCGCTTAAAGAGATGGATGACGGGCGTTTTAACAAGGCAGCCAACGTTATTGGTAACACCATGAAGTATCACCCGCATGGTGACGCGTCTATTGGTGATGCCATGGTGCAGATAGGTCAAAAAGATTTGCTGATTGACTGCCAGGGTAACTGGGGCGACCCGGTAACGGGCGACTCGGCTGCTGCCCCGCGTTATATTGAGGCGCGCCTCTCAAAGTTTGCTTTAGAAGTTGTTTTTAACCCTGATACCACCATTTGGCAGGCCAGCTATGACGGCCGTAATAAAGAACCTATAACCCTCCCGGTTAAATTCCCATTGCTATTAGCGCAGGGCGCCGAAGGTATTGCCGTAGGTTTGGCTACCAAAATTTTGCCCCACAACTTTGTGGAGCTATTGGATGCATCTATTGCAGTATTAAAAGGTGAGACACCAAACTTACTGCCAGATTTCCCTACTGGCGGTATGGCTGATGCATCATTATATAATGATGGTCAACGTGGCGGCCGTGTACGTGTGCGTGCCAAAATTGTGGAGCGTGATAAAAAGACGCTGGCCATTACCGAGATACCTTTTACCACCACCACCGGCAGTTTAATTGACAGCGTAATATCTGCCAATGACAAGGGTAAGATCAAGATCAAAAAGATAGAGGATAATACCGCGCAGAACGTGGAGATCATGATACACCTGGCACCGGGTATATCGCCAGATGTTACTATTGATGCTTTATATGCCTTTACTGATTGCGAGGTCTCTATATCGCCCAACACCTGCGTAATACAGGATGACAAGCCGCGCTTTATGAGTGTAAATGATATGCTTACCGAAAGCACTCATTTTACCCGCGACTTGTTAAAGCAGGAGTTAGAGATAAAACTGAAGGACCTGATGGAGAAAATATTCTTCAGCTCGCTGCTTAAAATATTTATCCAGGAAGGGATGTACAAACATCCTGACTATGAAACTTCTACCAGTTTTGACCAGGTTTTAGTAGTGCTGAACAGGTTGTTTGAGCCATTCTTCCCGCAGTTTTACCGTACCATATTACCCGAAGATTATAAGAAGCTTATTGATAAACCAATGAGCAGCATTACCCGCTTTGATGTTGCAAAAACGGATGAGCAGATCAAGAATCTGGAGAATGAAATAAAAACGGTAAAAAATCACTTGAAGCATTTAACCCAGTATACTATTGACTGGTTTGAAAAGCTAAAAGAGAAATATGGTAAAGGTCGCGAGCGTAAAACCGAACTGCGCACCTTTGATAAAGTTGAGGCATCACAAGTGGCATTAGCCAACGTTAAGCTATATGTAAATAAAGAGGACGGCTTTATTGGTACAGGTTTAAAGAAAGACGAGTTTGTATGCGATTGTTCGGATATCGACGAGATCATAGTTTTTCGTGCCGATGGTCGCTGTATCATTACCAAAGTGCAGGACAAGGTATTTGTAGGTAAGGATATTTTGCACGTTGCCGTATTTAAAAAGAACGACGAGCGCACCGTTTACAACATGATATACAAAGACGGGCAAAGCGGCACAAGCTATATCAAACGCTTCTCGGTTGTTGGTGTAACACGTGATAAGGAATACGATTTAACTAAAGGCACAAAAGGTACAAACGTACTTTACTTTAGCGCCAACCCTAACGGCGAGGCCGAGGTGGTTAACATACAATTAAAACCACATGCCAAGCTGAAGAAATTGCAGTTTGACGAGGACTTTGCACAGGTTGCCATCAAAGGTCGCGGATCAATGGGTAATATTGTTACCAAGTACCCTGTTAAAAAGATCATCCTGAAAAGCAAAGGTATATCTACCCTTGCCGGACGTAAAATTTGGTATGACGATATTTTAAAACGCTTAAATGCTGATAGCCGCGGTAAATATTTAGGTGAGTTTGATGGTGATGACCGTATACTAACCGTAATGTCAAACGGTATATATGAGTTAACCAGCTTTGACCTTAATAACCACTTTGATGATAAGATGATCATCATTGAAAAGTATAACCCCGAGAAGGTTTACTCGGTAGTGCATTATGACGGAAAATCAAAAAATTACCTGATAAAAAGGTTTACGTTTGAGAACACAGCTATAGGAAGGCAAACCAGCATTATCAGCGATGAACCGGGATCAAAAATGTTGATCATCTCCGGTGCTATGCAGCCAATTGTTAAAGTAGATCAACTAAAAGGCGCTACAAAAACACCGGAAACAGTTGAACTTAACCTTGCCGATCTGATAGATGTAAAAGGCATGAAAGCCATGGGTAACCGCCTATCGGTACATGTGATACAAAACGTAACATTAATGGCCGAGCATGACGACGAAGCAGATGTGCCCGACCCTGAACCGGATACGGTTGCAGAAACCGAAATAGTGATAACGCCGGAAGATAAAGTAGTGGCTGATGTGGCACCTGCTATTGTTGAGGAAAAAGTTGTTGCTGAAATTATTGAAGAGGTACCCGAACCTGAACCGATAAAAGAAATACCTAGACCAGCAAAATCGGCAGAGCAAAAAAAAGAAATTGAAAAACCTGCAGCCGAAACTCCAGAATCAGTGGAATCAACTCAAAAATCGGAGGAATCCTCAACAAAGAAAGTAAGTTTTGAGATCACCAACCCGGATGATATTGAGATTGATGATAAGGGGCAGTTAGGTTTGTTTTAACAAATCATACCGTCATTGCGAGCGTAGCGTCGCAATCTCAACACGACAGGTACACATGCCTGTCAATTCAGGGATTGCCACGTCGTTCCTCCTCGCAATGACGCGTGGGGAGCTATTATAAACTTATATAAAAAGCCGACTCAAATACGTGCCCCACATGTAATTGTTGGATACCCTCTTTTTTGCTGATATCAACCGGCTCACCTGCTGTATCTGCACAACCGATCCATGGTTCAATACATACAAAATCAGCACCCGGTTTGGCCCATAGGCCTAAAAAGTTAAAGTGTGGAAACTCCACCGATAGTGACTGGTCGTGCCTGGTGCTTTTTATGGTTACCATACGCGTACGCATGTTTTTAAATACTAGCGCGTCGTTATTAAACAAGTCGCGGGTAAGATGCAATTTATTGCCATCCATTTGCACCGGCCTGGTTTCGCCGCTAAAACTACCCTCTGCTGATAGTAAATGGGTATTCAGTTTTTCAGTTACATCAAACTCCAGGTAATAGTCTTCGTAGTTTTCACCCTTGTTGAAAGGCACATTAAAGGCCGGGTGCCCCCCTACCGAAAAATAAATATCTTTTCTATCCAGGTTGATCACTTTATAAGTTACACGCAAGGCTGTATCAATCAAGTCATAGTGTATCTGGAAATCAAATTTATAAGGATAAACAGCTAATGTTCTTTCGTTGTATGGCAACGAAAATTTAGCCATTTGAGTATCAGATTCTATCAGCAATAACTCCGACTGGCGGTTAAAACCATGCCTGCCCATAGGGTAGGTTTTACCATCCACCATTAACTCATTATTTATTAACGACCCAATTACCGGGAACAAGTTGGGCGCGTGCCATGGCCATTCGAGTCCCGCTTGCCATATATGTTCAACACCTGTTTCCTTATTAATAAATGAAGTTATTTCCCCACCCTGATTGCGTATAGCTACTTTATAAAGGTCGTTCTCAATAATAGTCATAGTGTAAATGGTTTGTACTAATATATTGCTTTTACAACAACCAACTACTATTCCTGTTTATTTTTTGTGTAAGATGCTATCTATCAGTTTTAATTAATGACCTGATCACTGAATCTTTCTGGGCTATAGTAAGCTTGTTGTTATACTTAAAAAAAGCATTCTCAAAATCTCCGTAGGCTATGTTAGGGATAACTATGTACTTATTGCCAAATTGCTTTTTCAGTTTCTGTGTAGCGGCATTACGGCTTTCCTCAGCAGGTTTGTTATCATATATAGCATCAAAATCGGGCAGATTATCACCACAAAGCAGTACTATCTCATACTTTTTTAAAACCTGCTGTCGCCTGGCTTCCTTGCTTGATACCTTATCTTTTAAAAACAAGTGAGCATTATCCGCATTAGGAAGATTATATAGTTTGAGATTTTTTATCGTCCCATCACGTTCATCCTCATCACGGTTGGTAATATAAAATACCTTCACTTCTTTTGATGCGGCATATTTAAAAAATGATGGCGCGCCCGGCACCGTATCAGCTATGCCTTTAGCGGTCCATTGCTTCCATAGGTTAAGATCAAAGTCCAAATTACTGACAGCTCTGGCTGCATCATAAGGGCTATTATCCAAAACAGTTTCGTCAATATCAGTAACTATGGCCAACGGTTTTTTATGGCGATGTTTAAGCGCGGCATCTAAACGCAGTTTAGCCAGGTTATAAGCTTGAAAACATAATGCCTTATACTCAGCAGCACGTTGCTGGTAAAGCAGTGCCCAGGTTTTGCCATTATTGGTGATAGATGAACCACTTGCCTGCTGTGCATTTGCACTGTTAAAAACCATCATGCAAACAAAAAATCCCGATAAAAATAATAACCTGTATTTTACCATAATTATTGCAGTAACTCGGGTTTTATCTTATCCAAAAACTCTTTGGCAAACTTATTTAACTTAGGTTGTATCACAAAAGCGCAGTATGATTTATTAGAATTACCTGCAAAATAGTTTTGATGATAATCCTCGGCAGGATAAAACTCAGTAGCAGCAGTAACCTCAGTTACTATGGGGTTATCGTAAACCTTTTCGTTGGTTAGTTTAACGATCATGGCTTCGGCGGCTTGCTTTTGCTCATCATTATGATAAAATATGGCCGAACGGTATTGCGTACCTATATCATTACCCTGTCGATTAAGCGTAGTGGCGTCATGGGTTTTAAAAAAAATCAGCAACAATTCATCTAAATTTATTTCATCAGCATCATACTCCAGTTGTATCACTTCGGCATGGCCGGTTTGGCCCGTGCATACCTGCTCGTAAGTAGGGTTGGCAACATCACCACCCATATAACCGGAAGTTACCCTTCTTACGCCCTTCACCGTTTGAAATATAGCTTCGGTACACCAAAAGCAACCGTTGCCAAATGTTATTTTTTGTACGTTCATACTCATATAAACGAAGTTACAACCTGTTTGGTTTAAAAAACAAAACAGTAGATTGATTATGTCAATTTAATTACTAAATCTTGTTCAAAAAAGGAAAAGCCTGCTTATTTCACAAGCAGGCTTTTCCTTTTTTATCAATTATTGATACTGTATATACATTGGTGCCGGTTTGTATTTTAATACTTCGGCAGGGGTTAACATATGGTGCGGTGGTTTTTTCAAATCGTTTTTGTAAAACAATTTAAACCCGGTAAACTGTACCGGCTCAGGAAATATAAAGTTACGATACGTGCCTAATTTCAAATCAGGTTCGCCCCAGCCATCCATATCCATTACTACCTGTACTTCCGGACGGGTTTTAATGTTTTTATAGTTGGTCACCATCTTTTTAGTGAAACGGTGTACTATCAAAATTTTTGGAGGCAGGTTATATTTTTTAACTAAACCAGCAAGATAGTTTGATGCAAAGTTTACGTCACTGGCATCATAAGTACCGATTTTTCTGCCCGGTTTTGAACCATCTTTCATAGAAAACTCAGGATCCATACCGAAATGCACGTGCGGCATGATCAGGTATTTCTCTAACAGTGGTAATTCAGCTTGTATATTACTTAACGATACCTGCACATCTAAAAACACAATAGCTTTGGCCATTTTAGCCAGTGTTAAAACGCTATCTATCTGTTTAAATGGCATGCGGTAACGGAACTTACCATCTTTACCACCATCGCCTTGCGCAACAACCGCTATGTAATGCAAAGCAGGTTGTACCGGTGTTTTAGGATCAGCACGTTCCCATGCTTTAACTTCTCCTTTTAATTTAGCTATCATTTCGCGCGGAGGCAGTTCACCCAAAATACCCATTTTTTTAGAATACAAATTACCGTAATAAGCAACAATACGTTTAAATGGCAATATGGCACCCGGCAAAGGGTAAGGTGTGCCTTTAACCGGCCATCTACCTGTAGTATCGCCATTAGCCATACGTTTCATTAACGAATCATACAAAACCTTATCTATCGGAGGATAAGTAACGCCTGAAGTAACAAGGGTATCTTCAGCAGCTTCTGTTGTTACTCCTTTTGAAGAGTCAGAAGTACCAGCCACTGCTTTACCTTTGTTGTTACTTTGGCCGCAGCTGGTAAATAATACACAAAATGATAACAGGAACAGGCAGGAAAAAAACAGGTTTTTTAGTTTCATAAATTAGGGTTGACTTTATTTGGTCGGTGTTATAACAGGGTAATATTAAATATGTTGTTGTAAATATAATATTGCTAAAACTAATTAACGTTTATTTTTATAAAACTTTCCAAACACACCCAGCGGAAGTTTTACACCTGATGTTGCCTGCAAATACAACTCGCCAATTTCCAGGTTTTCTACCTTAGGGAAAGCACTTTTTATCAGATTTTCTACTATCACTGCCGAGAAACCTAATGAATAGGTATTCAATATTAAAAAATGTTCTTCCGGGTCAAGCAGTTGCACTACATCCTGCATCATCTCATTAATATGGTCTTCCAGTTTCCACTTTTCGCCGTTGGGGCCATGGCCATAAGCAGGTGGATCTAGTATAACACCATTATATTTTTTGCCACGTTTAACTTCGCGCTTTACAAACTTTAAAGCGTCCTCAACCACCCAGCGTATATTGCTTAAGCCTGATAATTCCTGGTTCTCATTACCCCAGGTAACTACCTGCTTTATGGAATCCACGTGCGTAGTATCTGCTCCCGTAGCTCTAGCCATTAACGATGCGCCACCGGTATAAGCAAACAGGTTTAATATTTTTGGTTCGGGCGTTTTAAAACTTTTGATGTTTTTGCTGATGTAATCCCAGTTTACCGCTTGCTCGGGGAAAATACCCAAATGTTTAAACGAGGTTAGCGCCAGGCGGAATTTAATAGCCGCATCCTCATTTTTATATTCGATGTGCCATCTATCAGGCGTAGCCGGATTTTTCTTAACCCATTCGCCTGATGTTGCCGAACGACCCTTAAATTTAATGTGGTGCAATTTCTGCCATTCAGAAGCAGGCAGTACTTTGCTCCAAACCGCTTGCGGCTCTGGGCGAATTAATATCACATTGCCAAACCGCTCCAATTTTTCAAAGTCGCCGCAATCAATCAGTTCGTAATCTTTCCAGTGGGTGGGGGTAAGCAGTTGGATCATTCGGTTGTAGTGATTAGTGACTGGAAATTAGTGATTAGTAATTTTCGAAAGGCAAATATATCAGTTCTTCAACTAATCTTAATTAACTAATCACTAAAGTTTCGCTTTAGCCGCCTGCATAAACTTACTGGCAAACACAAAGTCGTTTAGTTCCTGGTTATCAGTATGGGCAATTTCCTTGTTGCTGCCTTCCCACCATTTTTCGCCGTTGTGTAAAAAGATAATATTATCGCCAATACCCATAACCGAATTCATATCATGCGTTACCACTACGGTGGTTATTTTATATTCTTCGGTTATCTCGTTTATCAGTTCATCAATTAATATGGATGTTTTAGGGTCAAGGCCCGAGTTTGGCTCATCCACAAATAAATACTTGGGCTGCATAGATATGGCACGGGCAATACCCACACGCTTTTTCATACCGCCTGATAATTCGGAAGGGTACAGTTTATTTTTACCCTCCAGGTTAACACGCTCCAGGCAAAAGTTGGCTCGCTCCAGTTTTTCTGCACGAGATTTTCCTGTAAATAAATTAAGCGGGAACATGATGTTCTCTTCAACCGTCATTGAATCAAATAGCGCCGAGTTTTGAAACAACATACCAATTTCTGTACGGATAGGTACGCGTTCCACAAAATTCATATGAGTAAAGTTCTGCCCGTCAAATATTACATTACCTTTAGTAGGTTCATGCAGGCCTACAATACATTTTAGCAAAGTAGTTTTACCCGAGCCTGAGCCGCCGATGATCAAATTATTTTTACCGGGTAAAAATTTAGTGCTAATACCCTGTAGCACCTTGTTTTCGCCAAACGTTTTGTGGATGTCTTTGACCTCTATCATAATAACAAACTTGAGATCATTAAATCAGCAAATAATATCATTATACAGCTATATACTACACCACGGGTGGCTGATTCGCCAACCTGCAGCGCCCCACCCTCGGTATAAAAACCATTATATGCACATATAGAAGTTATTAAAAATCCAAACACAACTGATTTAACAGCACATACGGTTACAATAATTGGATTAAAACCCTCCTGCATACCCTGCATATATTCAGCCGGGGCAATACTTCCGGTTACCAAACAAGCCAGATACCCCCCTGTTAAACCTAAACAAACTGATATTATGGTTAATAAGGGTATCATAGATATACCGGCTATTATTTTAGGGGCTATTAAATATCCAGGGGCATTAACACCCATTATTTCCAAAGCGTCAATTTGCTCAGTTACCCGCATGGTACCAATTTGCGAGGCGATACTTGAACCAACACGCCCGGCTAAAACTAATGCAGATATGGTGGGGCTAAACTCTAATATGGTCGAATCGCGCGATATCCTGCCGGCTATACTAAGGGGTACCAGCGGACTTGATAACTGGAACGCTACCTGTATAGTTGCCACCGCCCCGATAAAAACCGAGATAATACAAATAATACTTAACGAGCCAACGCCAATGGATACCATTTCGCGCATTACCTCATTCCAGTAAACCTTGAATTTTTCGGGTCTTTTAAAGCTTAATTTGATTAAGAGTATATATCTGCCTAAACTATAAAACATTAATTTTTTTTAAATCGATTTAAAAATACGCTTTTAAATATATGGAAAGCTTGATGTATTAATGAATAATACTTAAAAATGTTTGATACTAACAAGAAAGGAAAGCAGCATTATAATCCATACACATTTACACCCCTCTACCGACCAAAATAAAGGGCACAGGTGTTGCAAGACCTTAAAACAAAAAAGTCCGGTTAATAATAACCGGACTTTTTTATAAAAATAAATTTCTATTTGCTTTTTGTAAGGGAATATCCAACAGATAAGCCAAACACATTATTCTTAGTTGTAACAGATGCTCTGGTTATATTGCTTAACCCAATGCTATAATTAACACTAAACAATAGCCCATTTTTTAAACTAACTCCTCCTAGTAAACCTAACCCTAGGTCCAGCAATCTATAATCACTTGGATTACTACCAAAAACTATGCTTCTTGACCTGAAGATGTTGTTGTAGTTGGCCCTGATCCATTATTATATGTTAATTGTCCTGTATTATTATACTTGCCAGATAATCCAATTGCAGCATACGGGCCGCCACCTATAAAAAGTTTACCCTTACTAAACGGAATATTGTAAAGAACATTTACAGGTAGTTCTAAATAATTAAGAGTGGTTTTATTGGTTATATATACCGGAAAGATGCCAGAAGGTGTATAATATATACTGTTATTCTCATAACGGCCTCCTTTTGTAGTATAAATTAAAGCAGGTTGTATAGAAAATTTTTCAAAAGCAATATCGCTAAATATACCAACGTGATAGCCGGTAATGCTATGATCTATTATATCATTTTGGCCAGTAGCTGTTTGTGAGTACTTGGGGTGCACTATGGTTGATGAGTTTACCCCGGCTTTTACGCCCCAATTAACTTTTTGAGCAAATAATTGATTTACGCCCAATGCCAGGCATAGTAATAAAAATAATTTTTTCATGAATGTGATAAGGTTGTTATAAGTGCCAATAATAAGAAAATTGACAGATAGAATTGTAAATGTATAACCTATTTTACAATATGCCCATAAAGATCAAAATCCTCAGCGGTATCAATTTGTACATTCACAAAACTGCCTACAGTAGCATAATCAATGCTGGCGTTAATTAGTACTTCGTTATCCACTTCGGGCGAGTCGTACTCAGTACGACCAACAAAATAATCGCCATCCTTTTTATCTATCAGCACTTTAAAAGTACGGCCAATTTTTTCCTGGTTCTTATCAAATGATATGCCTTGCTGTATTTCCATAATGGCATCGGCACGTTGTTGTTTCACCTCTTCGGGCACGTCATCAACTAAGCTATGCGCATGTGTCTTTTCCTCATGCGAGTAAGTGAAGCAACCTAACCGATCAAATTTGGTATCCTCTACCCAGCGCTGCATTTCTTCAAAATCTCTTTCAGTTTCGCCGGGATAACCAGTTATCAAAGTGGTGCGCATAGCAATGCCTGGTACCTTGTCGCGTATCTGGTTTACCACATCAATGGTTTTTTGTTTGGTGATACCACGGCGCATGGATTGCAGCATATTATCGGTTATATGCTGTAACGGCATATCCATATACTTACAAATATTCTCGCGCTCGTTCATCACATCCAATATCTCCATCGGGAAACCTGAAGGATAAGCATATTGCAGCCTGATCCACTCAATGCCATTAACATCGCTTAAGCGGCGAAGCAATTCATCCAAATTACGTTTGCCGTATAGGTCCAATCCATAATAGGTTAGGTCCTGGGCAATTAGTATCAGTTCTTTAGTACCGTTTTGGGCTAGCTTTTGCGCATCTTTAACCAAATCCTCGATTGGCGTGGTTAAATGCTTGCCGCGCATTAATGGGATAGCACAAAATGAGCAGGGGCGGTTACAGCCTTCGGCAATTTTGAAATAAGCGTAATGGGTTGGTGTAGTTAATAAGCGTTCGCCTATTAATTCATGTTTGTAGTTTGCTCCTACAGATTGCAATAGGTTTTGCAAGTCATTAGTACCAAAGTAAGCGTCAACATTGGTTATCTCGGCTTCCAGTTCGGGTTTGTAACGTTCAGATAAGCATCCGGTAACTATTACCTTTCCTACTTTTCCCTGGTCCTTAAGTTCGCTGTATTGTAAAATGGTATCTATTGATTCCTGCTTGGCGTTATCAATAAATCCGCAGGTATTAATAACAATAATATCATCCTTCCCTACTTTATCTGCCTCGTGTACCACATCAAACTGGTTGCCCTTTAACTGGCCCATCAGTATTTCTGAGTCATAGGTATTCTTAGAACACCCCAACGTGACTACATTCACACGTGGTTTTATTATAGCTTTAGGCTGGTATATTTCTTTTGTCTTCAACTTAATCTTTAAATAAACTATTTACAAACCCTTTGCGGTCAAACAACTGCAAGTGATCCATTCCCTCGCCTACGCCTATATATTTTACCGGTATTTTAAACTGGTCTGATATTCCTATCACTACACCGCCTTTGGCTGTACCATCCAGCTTGGTTAGTGCTAAAGCATTAACGGCAGTGGCTTCGGTAAATTGCTTGCATTGCTCTATGGCGTTTTGCCCGGTTGATGCATCCAGTACAAGTAATATCTCATGCGGCGCACCCGGAACAACCTTTTCCATTACGTTCTTGATCTTGGTCAGCTCATTCATTAAACCAACTTTATTATGTAAACGGCCCGCGGTATCAATTATGGCTACATCATCGCCATTAGCTACTGCAGATTTTAGGGTATCAAAAGCTACTGATGCAGGATCAGAGCCCATAGCTTGTGCCACAACCTTTACTCCTACACGCTCGCCCCAAAGCTTTATCTGGTCAACTGCCGCCGCACGAAAAGTATCGGCAGCGCCTAAAACCACCTGGTTACCCGCTTGTTTTAGTTTATGGGCCAGTTTGCCAATGGTGGTAGTTTTACCCACACCATTAACACCAACCACCATTATTACATAAGGCTTATGGGTACCGTACTCAAAATTCGAAAAATCGTTGCTGTTGTTTTCGGCAAGTAGTTGCTGTATCTCGTCGCGCAGCAAGCCATTCAGGTCGGCAGTGCTTACGTATTTATCTTTAGCTACGCGGGCCTGTATACGCTCAATAATTTTAAGGGTGGTAGTCACACCAACGTCTGATGTTACCAGTACCTCTTCCAGTTCATCCAGCACATCATCATCAACGGTTGATTTACCGGCTATTACCTTGGTAATTTTTGAAAAAAAGTTATCCTTGGTTTTTTCTAAACCGGTTTCCAGCACTTCCTGTTCTTGAGGTGTGCTTTCTTTTTTCTTAAAAAAATCAAATAATCCCATGTGTTAAATGTGCAGATGTGAGGATATACAAATGTGTAGATAAACTAAACAAAAAAAGCCCTCTCGTTTAAACAAGACGGCCTTTATAATTTTATCAAAGCTAATTACTGACCTTTTGCAAGGGCGATCGCGTCTTTAACGTGATCGTTATGTACAATTGCTTCTTTGAATGAGTAAGCTCCTGTTTTTGGAGACTTAGTCATTGTAATTACTTTTGAGTATTCTTTGCCCTGTCCTGTTTTTAGGGTCGCAACTACTTTCTTTGCCATTTCTTTTTATGTGTTGTAAGTTGTGAGTTTTGAGTTGTAAGTCGTTTTCACGCAACTTGTAACCTGCAACTAATATTACTTAATTTCTTTATGTACAGTTACTTTTCTTAACACCGGGTTGAATTTTTTCATCTCCAAACGCTCGGTTGTATTTTTCTTGTTCTTGGTAGTAATGTAGCGAGACATACCCGGCATACCACTTGTTTTATGCTCGGTGCACTCTAAAATTACCTGAACTCTGTTACCTTTCTTAGCCATCTTATTTATGTATTATAAGTTGTGGGTTGCAAGTTGTAAGCCACTGTCATGCAACTTATAACATACAACATTCAACAATCTATTAAATGTATCCTTTTTTTACAAATTTATTGATACAGGCAGTTATGCCGTTTTTGCTGA
>CAZTAU010000049.1:0-25088 GCA_964611565.1 uncultured Mucilaginibacter sp.
ACTACTTTTCTGTCCAGCAGGCGAAAATCAGATATACCATTCTCTAAGGTAATATCCGATAGGGCATTGATCAGCTTATAAAAAGTTTTAGATGCACGTTTTTGAAAACCTTTTACATGCGGGTTGGCTTCCGCGCGATAAGTATAGATAATATCATATCCATCTTCCCAATATTGTAACATCTGCGGCAGCAGGTGAGGGGGATGCTGCAAGTCGGCATCCATGGTAATAATGGCATCACCGGTAGCGCGGTCAATACCGGCTTTTAAAGCATAATCTTTACCAAAGTTTTTAGATAGTTCGATGAAAAAGATGTTGGCATGAATACCCGCCTGCATTTTTATCTGGTTAAGCGTTTTGTCCTTACTGCCGTCGTCTACGAAGATCAACTCAAAATCGTACCCGGTTGGCTGCATAGATTTAAAAACCTCAGCAATAAGAAAATCAATATTATTTTCTTCGTTAAGGGCAGGAATGATGATAGACAGCTTCTTTTTCATGTACTTATTGCAAAACTACTAAAAGTTTACAATCGGCAATCAGGCTAAATTTACTGTAGACAATTGATCTGCAAACGCCACAAACGCTTTTTCATTATTGATCTGTTGCTGGTTGTCAATCAGGCTTTGCAGGTTGACACGACCAATAACAAATTTTGAAGTGCCGGAGTAATAACGCTCGTGTATATCAATAAAATTTAGCGCGTCAACCAGGCTTTCGTTCTCATAACGCAGGTAAATGTTCAACTCCACATTATTGGTAAAGTTTAAGCCCTTGCTTTCTTTGGCTTTCTTGTATTCGTACTGATAATCATAACGCAGTGCCGCGATATCTGAAAGTACTGCAGAACCGGTAGGATGGCCACCGGCTCCTTTACCAAAAAAGAATTGCTGATCGGCAAAAGCGGCCTGTACAATTACGCCGTTGTATTCGTATTCTACATTATATAAAAACTCAGTTTCGTTCACAAACTTAGGTAATACAAACAGGGTAACATGGCCTTCGTCCAATTCCTTAGCTACCGGTACCAGTTTTACTTTTAAATTTTTCTCTTTAGTATATTGAAGGTCGAAAGCCCCTAAATTTTGTATACCTATGTTAAGTACCTCGTCGGGGTTAACAATCACCCCGTATGCATGCGCACAGGCTATGATCAGCTTAAATTTCGAATCAAAACCGCCAACATCACTTATCGGGTCGGTTTCGGCAAAGCCCAGATCCTGCGCCAGTTTAAGGGCAGCATTATAGGACATGTTTTCAATATATCCTTTAGATAAGATATAATTTGATGAGCCGTTAAATATTCCGCTTATGGAATGTAGTAACTCGTTGTCATAATATTCCTCCAGGTTACGGATGATAGGAATACTACCGCAAACCGCGCCTTCATACAAGAGGGAAGTACCGTATTCATGCTGAATTTGGATCAATTCCTCCAAATGCAGTGCAATCATTTTTTTACTGGCAGATACTACGTTTTTGCCCGATTTTAAAGCACGGGATACAATATCAAATGCAGCTTCGGTATCGTTGATCAATTCAACAATGGTATTTATTTCAGGATTATTAAGCAGTTCATCACGCTCAGTAGTAAATAACTGTGCAGGTAGGGTACGCTCTTTGGTATTATCTTTTATGGCGATCTTTACTATCTCGAGATTGAGGTGTTTGGTTTTAATAATATCGTATAAACCTTGTCCGACTACACCAAAGCCGAACAGGCCAATATTTAGCTTTTTACTCATTAGGTTGTCTGCTGTAACTGGATGTTATTTTCTTTAACACCCTCTTTTAAAAAAGATGAAATAAATTGGGTCAGTGTTTCGGTTTCAATTAAAAAACCATCATGCCCGTAATAAGAATCAAACTCGGCATAGCTTGAGTTTGGAATATACTGATGCAGGTATAGCTGCTCTTCAACAGGGAATAATAAGTCAGATTTAATACCTATCACCAATGTATTTGCTTTAATCTGCCCTAAAGCTTTCTCTACACCGCCACGGTTGCGGCCCACATTGTGCGAATCCATACTTTTAGTCAAATGCCAGTAGCTGTAAGCATTAAAACGATTAACTAGTTTATCGCCCTGGTAACTTTGATAGCTTGCTGCACGAAAATTATCTACAACCTCATCATTATCTTCTTTTTGACTTATACCATAAGTTTTATAACCGCGGTAGGATAGCAATGCCATACTGCGTGCGGCTTTTAAACCTTTAGCACCGCCATCAGGAGTTCCGTTATAATAAGTTTCATCTGCACTGATAGCCAAACGCTGCGATTCATTTAGGGCAATTCCCCAGGGAGAGTTTAAAGCGTTGGTTGCTATCAGGATATTATTTTCAATAAAGTCGGGGTCCATAATACTCCACTCAACCGCTTGTGCACCGCCTAAAGACCCGCCTATCATTACCTCAATGCTGTCAATTTGCAGGTGTTTAGCCAATAATTGATGCGCGTTAACCATATCCCTGATAGAAATATTAGGGAAGGTTAAATAATAAGGCTGGCCGGTAGCCGGATTAATACTTAACGGACTGGTTGTGCCATAAGCTGATCCTAATACGTTAGCACAAACAATAAAATGCTCTTCGGGATTAAAATATTCGCCTGTACCAAAAAGGCCCTTCCACCAATCCAGGACATCAGAGTTTGCGGTAAGCGCGTGGCAAACCCAAACTACATTGTCACGGTTTTTGTTTAAAGTGCCGTAGGTATGGTAACCAATTTCCAGTTCAGGAAGTATAGCGCCCGATTCCAGTTCAAAAGGTTGTGAATATTTATATATCAGTGTACTCATTGTGTTAAAGTTGGATAACTATGCAGGTTAAGTGTATTGGGATGAACCAACTACACATCAAAACAGCAACAAACAATAAAATTGTTGAACAGGTTAGTTAAGCCTTTTGAGGCGAAAGCATAGTTTTGCAGACTGGTGTTTTTTAAATTTTCCATATTTTATAAATCTATATTTCCCGGGATATTTACCGGGCCAGGAATTGGCACCTTCTTCATTTTACTGAAGGGTTGCCAGCGGGTATTTGAGCCTGATCTCTCGCCGCTTCTTTATAAATCAAAATACGCTGTAGTGCGGAAGTTTGATTATGGTATTACTACCATTTATGCTGCAAATATAGGCCGTAATTATTAAAAACACAAAAAATTATTTTTTGATGGGTATATTGCACCTGTTTATGGTTCATTAACATCAAACAACTTTATACATTTGTAATAACCGAATTAACCTAAGTAAAAACTTAAAAATGAAATTATTCTTTACTAACGCACTATGTGCATTTATACTTATAACAGCTACGTGCTTTGCTCAAACCCCGGCACAAACCGAGGAGTTTAAAAAATCAATAGTAAAGTTGGAAGGCATACAAATGCGCTATTCGTTTGATGAGATATCATCTAATTTGTTAAAACGTATTGAAGGTATAGCCAACATTACCCAGCGCGAAACTGCAGATATACGTGAAGAATACGCATTAGCTAAAGACACCATACGAGGTACAGCGGTGTTAATTGCCGACGGTAACAAAATGTACATGGTTACTGCCAAGCATTTAGTGATAGCTAAAGATAAAGTACACGGTAAAGAAAACTTAAACGAGCTGATTGTAGGCAAGGTGAATGTGAACGGCCGAATATCAAACGATATTAACTTTATGGGGTTAACCGCCTATGTAGCCGCGTTGCCACCGTTTGCATTTTCATCTGATGCGGATGATGTGGCGGTGATATCTTTTGCTCAAAAGGATTATGTCAATTATGCAGACTATTTAAAAGGAATAGGTTGCGTACCTATCTCCGTACAGGATATTGTAGGAACCGATTTTGTTAATAACGGCGAAGATTTGACAACAGTAGGTTACCCCGCTCCGTCATTTACTGATAGAAGTGTAGCTACCAACACCGGGAGGGCACGTACAAATAATCAAACCGCTACAACCTATACGGTTAATGCCTCGGTTACGCCCGGTTATAGCGGCGCGCCTGTATTTAAAGGCAATAAGTTGGTGGGTATAGTAAGCTACCCTGAGGGAGTTACCTCAAATGTTGATGTGAGTAAAAAACCTTATGCTAAAGCATCATCTGCCAAGGTGATCAAATCGGCAGTTATATTATCGGTTTTAAGGGAGTTGCAGGCGAAAGAGGGTAAGTAGATAAGTATTCTCAACTAATGTCATTTCGAGCATAGCGAGAAATCTATACACAGATAAGATTTGCACATGTATAGATTTCTCCCTCGTTCCTCGTTCGAAATGACAATTAATTATTATTCATGAAAAAACTCATCATCCTAACCGGCGCGGGAATCAGTGCCGAAAGTGGTTTACGCACCTTTAGGGATAGTGATGGTTTATGGGAAGGTTATAATGTACAGGAAGTAGCCACCCCGCAGGCCTGGGACTGGAACCCAAAACTGGTGCAGGATTTTTATAATATGCGCCGTAAGGATATACTGGCCGCCCAACCCAACGCCGCGCATTATGCTTTGGCGCGATTGGAAGATAAATACGATGTTACCATCATCACCCAAAATATTGATGACCTGCACGAAAGGGCAGGCTCAACCAATGTTGTACACCTGCATGGTATTATCACACGCTCACAATCAAGCATCAACCCAAAACTGACTTATCCAATTGACGGCTGGGAACTTAAAATGGGCGAATTGTGCGAACTGGGCTCGCAACTACGTGCACACGTAGTTTGGTTTGGCGAAGATGTGCCTATGATAGCACCTGCTATGGAAATTTGCAGTCAGGCGGAGTTGTTTATACTGGTAGGTTCATCATTAGCCGTATATCCGGCTGCGGGATTGGTTAATTACGTACCCACCAATGCACCAAAATATATTGTTGACCCGAATATACCTGAGCTAAAGGGAAGCAACCAGTTTATTAAAATTGAAGTAAAGGCAACGGTTGGCGTGCCGGGGTTGGTGGATGAATTATTGAAAGATTAGTAAATTTTAAGTCTACTTTTCATTTCGAAACGTAGTGAGAAATATTATACGACCTGCACGTACAATAAGCCAGATTATTCTACATATCTAATTGATTATAAGATAATTATGAATTTTATATCTATATTAAATATAAGGTTAACATATTTTGGACTATAAAAATTACAAGCGTTTGATTATCAAATATTTAATTTGAAAAATTATCAAAATGTGTTAAGTTATGTTAACCTTAATTACACTAACCTAACGCCTGCTTTAGATCTTCTATCAGATCATCAATATGCTCTAACCCGGCAGATACCCTTAATAAGTTAAAAGGCGTTTTGGTATCGGGCCCTTCAACAGATGCGCGGTGCTCAATTAAACTTTCTACTCCGCCCAAACTGGTTGCCTGGGTAAATAGCTTTACCGCGTTAACAACTCGCCTTGCTTCGGCTTCGCCGCCTTTAATACAAAACGAGAACATACCACCAAAAGCCAGCATTTGGTTTTTAGCTACATCATGCAGCGGGTGCGATGGTAAGCCGGGATATAATACCGATTCTACTTTTGGGTGCAGCGACAGATATTCAGTCAACATCAGCGCATTTTGTATATGGCCACGCATACGGTATGGTAGGGTTTTAATACTGCGCACCAACATATAGCAATCAAAAGGCGAGGGGATAGCACCACCCATTTCCTGTACCTGGCGAATGCGTTTCCACCAATCGTTATCATCATTAGTGATCAATACACCGCCCATCAAATCGCTATGGCCGCCAAAATATTTGGTAGATGAATGCATCACTATATCAGTACCTAATGTTAATGGCAACTGGCAAATAGGGGTAGCAAAAGTATTATCACATACCACCTTAATACGGTGCTTACGTGCAGTGGCTACTACCTTTTTAATATCAGTAATTTTTAACAGCGGGTTTGAAGGAGTTTCTATCCATATTAACCCGGTATTGGGTTTTATCAGGTTGTTTAATAGTTTCTCATTATTCAGGTCGATAAAATCAAACTCCAAAATACCGGCAAACAAGGTTTTTAACTGGTTACGCAAACCGTGGTACATATCATCAGGCGCTATTATATGCGTACCCGGCTCTAAAGATTGAAATACCGCCATCCCAGCGGCATTACCCGATGAAAACGCTGCAGCAGCAACACCTTGCTCCAGTTTAGCCAAAACGTTCTCTAAAGCGGTACGATTAGGATTTGATGCACGGCTATAAATATGACCTTTAGGATAGCTACCATCCTCGCTGCGCTCAAACGTAGTTGACATGACCAGCGGCTGTACTACAGCATTAGTAGCTTCGTCCTTATGGTTACCTGCGTGTATGGCAATGGTTTCAGTTTTCATAGGTAGTGAATTTATACAAACTTAAAAATAATGTCTTACTATAGAATGAACACTATTTAATGATAAGAGTTCTTTAATAAATGTTACACCACCATTACATTAACATTTCTTATTTTTGCCACAAACAATTTTAATGCAGGCTGAAAATAATTTACAGGTATTATTGCAGGATCAGAATTTATCGGCTGATTTAAAGGCAATTGCTCAGAAGGTGCTTAACAGCGAGCGTATCAGTTTTGATGAGGGTGTGTTATTATATGAGCAAGGCGACCTAAGTTACCTTGGTATTTTAGCCAACTACATCCGCGAGAAAAGGCACGGGGACAAAACCTATTTTAATCGTAACTTTCATATCGAGCCTACCAATCTTTGTGTGTACGATTGCAAATTTTGTTCGTATTCGCGTTTGATCAAACAAAAATCAGAAGGCTGGGAGTACACCATGGACGAAATGCTGGACATGGTAAAAAAATATGATAATGAGCCGGTAACCGAAGTACACATAGTAGGCGGTGTATTACCTCAATATGATGTGGCTTTTTATTCGGAATTATTTAGCAAGATAAGGGGGCATCGCCCGGAACTGCATGTTAAAGCATTAACCCCGGTTGAATACCATTACATATTTAAAAAAGCTAAAATTGATTATGCTACAGGCATGAAGCTGATGATGGATGCCGGTTTAGGGTCGATACCAGGTGGTGGCGCAGAGTTGTTTCATCCTGAGATACGCGAACAAATTGCCAAAGATAAATGTACCGGCGAGCAATGGCTGGCCATACATGAAGAATGGCATAAACTGGGCGGACGATCAAACGCGACAATGCTATATGGCCATATAGAACAATATTGGCACCGGGTTGACCATATGGAACAGTTGCGCCAGTTGCAGGACAAAACAGGCGGTTTCCAAACGTTTATACCGTTAAAATTCCGTAACCAGGATAACCAAATGTCAAACGTGCCGGAAGTTTCAGTAATCGAGGATTTGCGTAATTATGCCATATCTCGCATATACCTGGATAATTTTGACCATATCAAAGCCTATTGGGCAATGATCAGTCGTACTACGGCACAGCTATCATTAAACTTTGGTGTGGATGATATTGATGGTACGCTGGATGACACCACCAAAATATATTCAATGGCAGGGGCAGAGGAGCAAACACCGGCTATGAGCACTAAGGAACTGGTAGAATTAATTAAGCAGGTTGGCCGCTACCCAATAGAGCGTGATACTTTATATAATGTAATAACAGACTATAACGATCAGCAGTTTCCGGAAGAAGTAAAACCACAGTTTTATAAATTGCCGGTTATTAATTAGTTCATTAGGCGATTGGTTCATTAGTTTATTGGTATTGCACCGATGCACTAATGAACAACTGCACCAATGAACAACTGAACTAAAAGAATGATATTAAAAACACTATACATCGTCCGCCACGGACAAACAGAACTTAACCGCCTGGGCATTGTACAGGGAAGAGGAAGGGATACCGACCTGAATGATGAAGGTAAAAAACAAGCCTATCTGTTTTATAACGACTATAAAAATGTGCCTTTTGATAAAATTTATATATCTGCATTAAGGCGCACCCAGCAAAGTATACAGCCTTTTATTGATCTGGATATTCCTTACGAGAAACTGCCGGGTTTGGATGAACTAGCATGGGGTATATATGAGGGGCAGCCAAGCACTCCCGCTACTAAGGGCGCATTTTTACAGTTACTGCGTGATTGGATGGAGGGTAACTTGGATACCAAGTTTGAAGGCGGCGAAAGCCCCAATGAAGTAAAGATCCGTCAGCAGGAAGCTTTGGATGTGATCATGTCACATCCTGAAGAAAAAAATGTGTTGATATGCATGCATGGTCGGGCAATGCGCTTGTTCTTGTGTATATTAATGGGTTTGCCACTTACAGAAATGGATACCTTTCCACACCAAAACCTGGTACTATATAAAGTAACTTTTAACGGCGAAAAATTTGAAATAGCAGATTTCAATAACGCCTTGCATTTAAAATCATTAGAAACAGGTTTGTGAGCAAAATAAAAATATCAGCGGTAAGCTACACCAATTCTAAACCCTTTTTATACGGCCTGCAGCATACCGATATCATCAACAAAATTGATTTGAGCTTGGATATCCCTGCCGATTGCGCGCAAAAACTAATAGATAACCAGGTAGATATCGGCTTAATTCCTGTAGCTGCTGTATTAAATATACCCCAATGGCAAATAGTATCTGACTATTGTATAGGTGCCACCGGAGCGGTTAACTCCGTTTTTATATTTAGTAATTGCGAAATTCAAAATATTAAAACGCTTCAACTCGACCCTGAATCTCGTTCGTCTAATAATTTGGCACGCGTATTACTAAAAAATTATTGGAAATTAACTCCTGAATTAGTCATCAATGCTGCTGATTACTCCATATCAACAGAAAAAAACACCGCGTTTGTTCAAATAGGTGACCGCACCTTTGGTAAAACAGGTAATTATCCTTATGTATATGATTTAGCTAATGAATGGCAAAAATTTACCGGACTGCCATTTGTATTTGCAGCATGGATAGCGAATAAACCAATATCTACTGAATTTATAGCTGAATTTAACACCGCTTTAAAATATGGCCTTGACAATAGAGCCGATTTATTTGCCGAACTCCCTACCCACCCTGATTTTGATGTACAGGATTACCTGACGCATAAAATTGACTTTGAATTAAATGATGCAAAAAAACAAGCACTTTTTTTGTTTTTAGACTACGTTAAGGCATTGTAAATAGCCTGTTACCAAACTATCATCTTGTTTAATTTTTATATTTTATGTTAGGTTTTTGTTACATAACTACCTAAAAATGTCACATTTATATATCATATACCTTATGGCTTAGTGTTTAAATTACACGTGTCAATAAATAGGGTTTTAATTATTAAGATATTGTAATTTCAACACTAAGGTTATTGTAAAATCTTAAATTTTATAACATATATTCATATTAATTATGAAATATTCATAAAAATTCATTTTTATTTTAATAATTGATAACAACACGCTACTTTTGTTATGGATTTAAAATTTAAGAACATGAAAAAATTATTTATTACAGCAGCAATAGCTACTATGTTTAGCTTCACTGCATTAGCCGATGATGGTGGTAAAAAAAATACAAACGCAGCAGGTGTTAGTCAAACCGCTTTAACACATTTTGCAACTGATTTTAATACAGTTACTGATGTTACCTGGGCTGTAACTGCAAATAGCCAAAAAGCTACTTTTTTACAAGATGGCGTTGTTACTACAGCTTTTTATGATTTGAGTGGTCAATTTATTGGTACTACTAACAAAGTTGATTATGCTATTATCCCTTTTGATGATAAAGAAACAATCGCTAAAAAATATGCCGGTTATGAAGTTGCAGAGGTTATAAGATTTAATTATGCCGGTGGCGATAGTAGCCTTAACACAATTATTTACTTTATAGATCTTAAAAAAGATGGAAGCGAAGTTGTATTAAAAACTTCACCGGGCGAAAGTTTATCATTCTACAAAAAAGTTAAATAATTCCTGATTATATTAATACTGAGCCCCGTTACTGGTTGTAACGGGGCTTTTTTTTATTTGTAGCAGAAGAGATATGTAATGTCTATGTAAATACTAGATTTTTTTAAATGAAATGGCAATTAATTAAAACAATCCATTTAACTTAGTATAAAATAAATCAAATTATTAACATATAAATATTACTACCATGAGCTTACGACTAGGCGATACCGCCCCAAATTTTAAAGCACAAACATCAAAAGGAGATATTGATTTTTACGAATTCCTTGGCGATAGCTGGGGTGTACTATTTTCGCACCCGGGCGATTATACACCGGTTTGTACTACCGAACTAGGCAGAACCGCTGCTTTAAAAGATGAATTTGAAAAACGTAATGTAAAAGTGCTGGCTTTAAGTGTCGATTCTGTTGAGTCACATATGGGCTGGATTAATGATATCAATGAAACACAAGGAGTGGAGGTTAACTTCCCAATAATAGCAGATCCTGACCGCAAAATATCTGAAGCGTATGATATGATACACCCCAATGCTTCAGTTAATGCTACCGTGCGTTCATTATTCATCATCGCACCTGATAAAACTGTTAAACTTATTATTACTTACCCGGCATCAACAGGAAGAAACTTCCAGGAGATATTAAGGGTGATTGATTCATTACAATTAACTGCAAAATACAGTGTAGCAACACCGGTTGATTGGAAGGATGGGGAAGATGTAGTTGTAGTTCCTGCAATAAAAACAGAGGATATACCTGCTAAATTTCCTAAAGGTTATACCGCTATTAAACCATATTTACGTATGACTCCGCAACCAAATAAATAATTATTTGTTAATTAATTAATTTTATATATTTGATTAGCAGGTTTTATAACTCTTCTGATTACTAATACCATAATAATTCAGTTTGGCCAGTTATTAAATCCTATAACAAGATTTTTTAATACTATTATTATTAATTTATGAAAACTGGAAAAGTAAAATGGTTTAACACACAAAAAGGTTACGGATTTATTGTTACCGATGATGGTAAGGATCTTTTTGTACACTTTAAAGATGTTCAAGGTGGCGTAAACGCCATTAAAGACAACGATGATGTAGAATATGAAGTGGAAGAGGGAAGAAAAGGACTACAGGCTATAAACGTGAAAAAGGTTTAATATAATTATACTTAGTAAAAAGACTTCTGCTAAAGCAGGAGTCTTTTTTTTGCCCAAAATTTAATTAATTCTGCATACTTTAGGCCAACCAATAATTATCACCATACCATTATGACAGCTACTCCGTCAATTGTTAAAAAAAACGTTGTTTTTTTAGTCCTTGTTGCTTCACTGGGCTATTTTGTCGACATCTATGACCTGGTAATATTCTCCATAGTTCGGGTAAAAAGCTTACAAGATATTGGCGTACCTGCTGATAGGATTGAAATAGAGGGTAACTATGTAATAAATATGCAAATGTTTGGCTTGTTATTGGGTGGAATTATATGGGGTGTTATAGGCGACAAGCTGGGCCGTATCAAAGTTTTATTTGGATCGATATTTTTATACTCGGCAGCTAATATTATTAATGGCTGGGTTAAGGATGTTGACAGTTATGCTATAGTTCGTTTTGTAGCGGGTATAGGGCTTGCAGGCGAGTTGGGGGCGGGTATCACCTTAGTTAGCGAGACATTAAGCAAAGAGCGCAGAGGATACGGGACTACCATTGTTGCAGTTATTGGATTGTTGGGGGCAGTAGCAGCAGGAGTAGCAGGACAGTTTGATTGGCATATTGCCTATTTTATTGGCGGCGGTTTAGGTATATTATTACTATTACTTCGTGTAGGCACTTTTGAATCGGGTATGTTTAAAAACATTTCAGATAAGGATGTATCCAAAGGAAATATATTAATGTTGTTTAATGACCGTAAGCGCTTTTTAAAATACCTTTACTGTATATTAATTGGAGCGCCTTTGTGGTATGTAGTAGGGGTTTTAGTTACTAAAGCACCTGAGTTTGGTGTTGCCTTAGGAGCAACTGAACCATTAAGCGCAGGCACAGGTATTATGTACACCTATGTAGGTATATCAGTAGGAGGAGTTTTTGCCGGTTTACTGGCACAATATACCAGGTCACGTAAAAACACCATGTTCATCTTCCTATTGTTATCTGTAATTAGTACCATGTTTTATTTAAGTGCCAAAGGGATAACCCCTGGTCAGTTTATTTGGCTTTGTTTCTTTATGGGTTTTGGTGTGGGATATTGGGCAACTTTTGTTACGATAGCTTCCGAGCAATTTGGCACTAATATACGCTCAACAGTAACCACTACAGTACCTAACTTTGTACGTGGGTCACTTATACCTATCAATTATATTTTCACCTTGTTAATGGGTAGTTTTGGCCGTATAAATGCCGGATATATTGTGATGGTTGTACTTACGGGCATATCGCTATTTGCAACTAGTCAGCTACAGGAAACTTTTGAAAAGGACCTGGATTATATTGAGGACGAAGGTGCGAATATGATGAGTTAGTGAATGGTCGATTAGATTAAGTAGTTAAATTGTAAAACAAGCACTCACTTAATTAATCCAATTAACCAAAAACTTATCTTTGCCCCCAATGATTACCAAGGAACAAATAGCCGCCCATTACCAGCAAATACAGGATGAGATATGTGCCGCATTGGAAGCGGTTGATGGTAAAGCTAAATTTGAAGAGGAGAAGTGGCAGCGTGATGGCGGCGGTGGTGGCCGTACCCGTGTAATACAAAACGGAAATATATTTGAAAAGGGTGGAGTAAACTTCTCTGCCGTATATGGCCAGCTGCCAGAGCAAATGCAGCGTGCCTTAAAGGTAGATAAGGATGAATTTTTTGCAACGGGCGTTTCTATTGTAATTCACCCCAGTCATCCACTGGTGCCTATCATTCACATGAACATACGGTTTTTTGAAATGCCTGCGGTTGATGGCGCCGAACCTGTTAAGTGGTTTGGGGGTGGGATAGACCTTACTCCTCATTATGTAATAGATGCGGATGCAAAATACTTTCATAGTCAGTTAAAAGCCGTTTGCGATAGGTTTAATGCGGATTTTTACCCTAAGTTTAAGCCATGGGCAGATGATTACTTTTTCATCAAACACCGTAATGAAACACGTGGGATAGGGGGGGTATTTTATGATAAACTTGTTGCTATGGATGACTTGTCATGGGAAACCATATTTGAGTTTAGTAAAGCATTGGGCCGATCATTTATACCAATTTATACTGAACTGGTAAACCGTAACCGCAATAAACCTTATACAGAAGATCAGCAGCAATGGCAATACCAACGCCGTAGCCGTTATACGGAATTTAATTTAGTTTATGACGCCGGCACCAAATTTGGCCTGGAAACCAACGGACGAATTGAATCTATATTGATGAGCCTGCCGCCAACAGCCAAATGGCTATACAACTACCAACCACAACCAGGTAGCGAAGAGGAGCGGACCTTATCTTTATTAAAAAAAGGGATTGATTGGGTATGAGAAGGGTAGTGTTGTTAATTTCATTTATATTGGTGCTTACATCCTTTCAGCAACCAAAAACATTAAAAGGTACGTGGCAGTATTGCGGCGGTTATCTTAACGGAAAATTCAATGCTGCACCAAAAGAATATTTGATGCAACGTATTTACACCAACACCAATTATGAAGCCGTAATGTTAGAAAAAGGGGAGAAGCCTTATAAATATGAAGCCGGCGAGTATAATCTGGTAGCCGATACTTGCCTGGAAACACAAAGATTTAGCGCGCTGCCCTCACAAGTAAAAGATATTACTATACATTTTGCTTATACCGTGCGCCATGATACCCTGGTATTAAAAGCCACTTTACCCAGCGGTTTTGTTGCGGAGGATTATTGGAAAATGGTGAGGTAAGCATCTTGTAATAACAGTATACCTAGTATATAATTGTTGATGTAATTATAGCCAAAAACCACATAATTTCCACATCCCGAATGTTACCAACATCCCTATAAAAAGCCAACTTATTTATTAACTTCGCAGGTCGTATAAAAACCAATTTAAAACGATAATTTATAGTGCGCTAAATCTCACATAAAAATAACATGGCTGAAGATACAGAGAACGATAATTCACAGAACGAAGACAAGATTATTACTATAGATATTGATGAGGAAATGCGATCGGCATACATTGATTATTCAATGTCTGTTATCGTATCAAGAGCATTACCTGACGTGCGCGACGGTTTAAAACCGGTACATAGGCGCGTACTATATGGCATGCTTGACCTGGGTTTAAATAATAACAAACCTTACAAAAAATCGGCCCGTATTGTGGGTGAGGTAATGGGTAAGTATCACCCGCATGGCGACTCATCTGTTTACGATACCATGGTACGTATGGCGCAAGAGTGGAGTTTACGTTATCCATTAGTAGAGGGCCAGGGTAACTATGGCTCAATAGATGGTGACAATCCAGCGGCAATGCGTTATACTGAAGCTCGTTTAGAGAAGATTGCCGAAGAAATGCTGGCGGATATCAATAAGGATACCATTGATTTCCAATTAAATTTTGACGACTCGTTACAAGAGCCAACTGTACTACCTGCAAAGTTCCCTAACTTATTGGTTAACGGTGCATCAGGTATAGCGGTTGGTATGGCCACTAATATGGCTCCGCATAACTTGTCGGAGGTTATTGATGCTACTATGGCATTAATAGACAACCGCGATATTGAGGTTAGCGAGTTAATGAAGCACGTTAAAGGGCCGGATTTCCCTACAGGTGGTATCATCTACGGTTATGAAGGTCCGCGTGAGGCATTAGAAACCGGCCGTGGCCGTGTGGTATTAAGAGCCAGAGCTGAGATTGAAACTTACGGCAGCGACCGCGAGCGTATCATTGTAACCGAGATACCTTACCAGGTAAATAAAGGATTAATGATTGAGCGTACCGCCGACCTGGTAAACGAGAAAAAAATTGAAGGTATATCTGCTATTCGCGATGAATCAAACCGCGAGGGTATACGTATAGTTTATGAAATAAAACGCGAGGCAAACGCCAGTATTGTATTAAATAACTTATTCAAATACACATCATTACAAACTTCATTTAGTGTAAACAACATTGCGCTGGTACATGGCCGCCCAATGATGTTGAACTTAAAGGACCTGATACATCATTTTGTTGAGCACAGGCATGAAGTAATTGTACGCCGTACAAAATTTGAGCTTGCTGAAGCACAAAAACGTGCACACGTCTTAGAAGGTTTATTGATTGCCTTAGACCATTTAGATGAGGTTATCAAACTTATTCGTGCATCACAAACACCTGATGAGGCCCGCGAAGGTTTAATGAGCCAGTTTGGGTTAAGCGATATACAAGCCCGTGCTATTTTGGATATGACCTTAAGACGTTTAACCGGACTTGAGCGTGATAAGATAAAAGAAGAGTACGAGGGCTTAATGAAATTGATTGACTACTTAAACTCTATTTTGAACGATGAAGGTTTGCGTATGCAGATCATCAAAGATGAGTTGTTAGAGATCAAAGAGAAATACGGTGATGAGCGTAAAACCGAAATGGTGCACTCATCTGCCGAAATGAATACCGAAGACTTTATCGAGGATGAGAATGTGGTAATTACTATATCTCATGAAGGATATATTAAACGTACCTCATTAACTGAATACCGCAGACAGGGCAGGGGTGGTAAAGGATCAATAGGCAGTAATAGCCGCGATGCTGATTTTATTGAGCATTTGCTGATAGCATCAAACCACAATTACATGTTGTTCTTTACCGAAACGGGTAAATGTTTCTGGCTGCGTGTGTTTGAAATACCTGAAGGTACGCGTACCTCAAAAGGCAGGGCGATACAAAACATTATCAACATCCCTAAAGAGGAAAATATCAAGGCTTACATTAAATTGATAAGCCTGAAAGATAAAGAGTATTTAGAAAACAACTTTATCATTATGTGTACCCGAAAAGGTACTATCAAGAAAACTTCGTTAGAAGCTTACTCACGCCCGCGTGCCAATGGTATTAATGCTATCAACATCAATGAAGGCGATTCATTATTAGAAGCAAACTTAACCAGTGGCAGCAGCGAAATTGTAATGGCATTAAAATCGGGAAGGGCTATCCGCTTTAATGAGTCTACGGTTCGTCCAATGGGACGTACTGCTACAGGTGTTCGTGGTATATCATTAGACAGCGAAAGCGATGAAGTAGTAGGTATGATCAGTATCGATGATCCGGAAACTACAGTATTGGTAGTATCTGAAAAAGGCTATGGTAAACGTACCGATATAGATGATTACCGTGTAACCAACCGCGGTGGTAAAGGTGTTAAAACTTTAAGCGTTACAGATAAAACCGGCAACCTGGTAGCAATTAAAGGCGTTACTGATAATGAAGACTTGATGATAATCAATCGTTCGGGCGTTATTATTCGTATTGCTGTTAGCGAATTAAGGGTAATGGGCCGTGCAACACAAGGAGTGAGGTTAATTACCTTAAAAGGCAATGACGAAATTGCGTCAGTAGCCAAAATCGAGCACGAGGAAGAAGAAGAGGAAGGCGGCGAAAATGAAACATTAACTGAAGGTGAAAGCACGGATACTACAAGTACCGAAGCAGAGCCAACAGACGATGATGTAACTGAATAATCCGTGTTAATTATAATAAAAGCCAATATCAATAGTTATAAAGCTATAGATATTGGCTTTTTACAAATCGTTGCTTGTTAATAATCTAAATAACTGCGATATTGCACTTGGATGATACAATAACCTATGTATCAAATTATAAAAGGAATTATAAACTTAATAGTAAATTAATACACTATGAAAATTAAATTTTTGATAGCAGGCCTATTAGCCGTAGTATCAGTAACGGCTTTTGCACAAAAAGGCGAATTAAAAACTGCAAAAGACGCTTATGAAAAGTACCAATCTTTACGTCAAGCTCAAGCTTCTGCATTATCTAAATCGAGTATAACTGTAGCCAAAACTGCAATAGATAAAGCTGCGGCCAACGAGAAAACGGCAACCTTACCGGAAACATATGCTTATAAAGCAGCTATATATTCTGATCTTGCAAATTTGGATACTGTTGCCAAAACATCGTTACCATTATACACCGCTGCCGAAGAAGCATATAGTAAAGCTAAAGAACTGGATACAAAAGGCGAATACAAAGCATTTATTGAAGTTGCCAACGTTAACCTGGCTCAATATAAATTAACCCAGGGAGTAAATGAGTATACCAATAAAAAATATGATTTAGCTTATAATTCATTTGACCGTTACAGGCAATACATGCCCGATGATACCAACGCCATATATTACACAGGATTGGCGGCAGTTAATCTAAATAATTATCCTGTAGCTGCTACGCATTACAGTAAGTTACTAACTACAAATTATTCAAAAAACGATTTAGTGTATTTTGAATTGTCTAATGTTTATTTAAACTTAAAAGATACCGCTGCAGCAATAAAAACAGTAAATGATGGGATTGCAAAATACCCTACAGATGCTGATCTGCGTAAAAGACAAATTGAAATTTACCTAAAAACAGGCAAACAACAAGAAGTGATTAGTCAACTTGATGCTGCCATCAAAAATGATCCTAAAAACAAACAACTTTATTATTATGCCGGTGTAGCTCACTCTGAATTAGCAGAGGGAATTAAAGATCAAATAGCAAAAACGAAAGATGCTGTGGCGAAAGCCAAGTTACTGGAACAAAAAACAGTTGCTTTTAGCAAAGGTGCTGAAATGTATAAGAAAGCACTGGAAATTGACCCTAATTACTTTGAAGCTAATTTAAATATGGGATACGTATTGCTTAGCCCGGCTATTGATACATACAATGCCGCAAATCAGTTACCTGCAAATAAGCAAAAGGAGTTTGAGGCAGCAGTTGCAAAATCAAATGAACTGTTTGACGTTGCTAAACCATATTTATTAAAAGCGGTAGATATTGATCCGAAATCTTCTGATGCTTTAGAAAATTTAAAAACTTATTATTTAGGAAAAAGGGATGTTACAAATGCTAACCTTATAAAAGCAAAAATTGAAGCACTAGGTAAATAGGAGAAGGTGTATAAAATAAGCTCGATAATTACATCGGGCTTATCTTATATACTATTACTTTACATAATGTTAATTATGTGTTAATTATATGATATTCTCAAAATCTCAATACTTTTATACATCTATAGCATAACTTATCTTTTAATTTCTGATATTTAGGCGTATGGTAGTATCTGAAGGTTTATTGAAATGGATAATGCGTTTCTACCCGCCTTTATTTTTCCATCGTATTTGGGTAGTTAGTGTTGATAAAGGATTTACCGGAGCACAAGTAAAGATCAGTAAAAGCTTTTTAAACAGAAACTATAATGGTTCTATATTCGGTGGCACCATATTTACTGCCGCTGATCCATTTTATCCATTATTGTTTCATCAATTATTTACAAAAAAAGGCTATCGTGTGGTGACCTGGTCAAAATCTGCGGAGATACAATTTTTGAAAGCCGGTTTAACCGATCTGTATTTCGATATCAAATTAGATGAAAATGAAATTAATGAGGCCGAACATATTTTAAATACCGCTGGAAGGTATGTTAAATCGCACGCTATTGATATTTATAATAAAAACGGTGAAATATGCGTGTCGCTAAGGAACGAAATATATTTACGCAATTTGGATTTTGTGGAGGTTATATAGTATGCAGGTATTTATTAATGATGATAATTATATAAAACAAGGCTTCAAAATATCTACTGATAAAGAATTACTTGATATTGATGTTATCTATAATTACTTAGATAAAGAATCGTATTGGGCACAGGGAATCCCATTAGAGAAGCTAAAAAAAGGAATAGAAAACTCCCTGTGCTTCGGTATTTATAAAGATAATAAACAAGTTGGTTTCGCCCGGGTAATTACTGATAAAGCCGTGTTTGCCTATTTGTGTGATGTGTTTGTATTAACAGATCATAGAGGAATTGGCTTATCTAAATGGTTATTGCAAACCATTAAAAACCACCCCGAGTTACAGGGATTAAGAAGATGGTCATTAGCTACGGCTGATGCACATGGGCTATACAGCCAATTTGGGTTTACCCCTATTACTAAACCCGAATTATGGATGGGTATACATACACCATATAATTATTAGTGAAATATGAATATCAAAAAGCAAATTTTTGAAGGCGAAGGAGTATCGCTTGACTTTAAAAAAACCATTACCAGCTGTGAAAAAATTGCACGTACAATGGTTTCATTCGCTAATAATAAAGGTGGGCGATTACTTATTGGTGTTGCCGATGATGGTACCATTAAAGGTGTTAAATCTGAAGACGAGGAGCGGTATATGATTACTAAGGCGGCCCATATGTTTGTAAAGCCCGCTTTAGACCCTGTTTTTGAAGAGGTATATGTAGATGATAAATTGGTACTGGTAGTTGATACGCCCGAAAGTAACCTAAAACCCCATTATGCTTTAGCAGAAGATGGCAAATGGTGGGTATATGTTCGCGTAAAGGACAAAAGCATGCTGGCCAGTAAAATAGTGGTTGATGTACTGAAGCGATCGGCAGACACTAACGGGGTGTTGATAGAATATTCAGCTAAAGCAAAAGCATTATTAGAATACCTGGAAAATACAGAAAGAATAACAGTAAAAGAATGCAGCGATTTACTTAAGCAAGGTCGCCGGGCAAGCCAGCGCATATTGATTAACCTGGTGTTATCAGGTATCATCTGTATCCACACTACCGAAAAGGAAGAATATTATACTGCCTGTTAAATATACGCAAGTGGTTACCTTTGCTACATAATGATATCTTTATATAACAAATATAAAACCTATTACCGCGATAACTTAAAGCTGGCTATCCCTGTTGTAATATCGCAGTTGGGGCATACTTTAGTGCATACCTCTGATACCATTATAGTTGGTCATTTTGCAGGTACAGTAAGTTTAGCCGCGGTATCATTAGCCAGCAGTATTTTTGTTGTGCCAATGGTTATTGGTATAGGTATATCGTACGGCTCTACCCCACTCATAGCGCAAAATAATGGTCGTAAAGATTATGCGGAATGCGGGCAACTCCTATCTAATAGTTTATTAATAAATTTACTAAGCGGTATAGTGCTTTTTGGGTTGGTATCATTAGGTGCAGTTTATTTTTTAGACCATCTTGATCAATCGCCAAATGTGGTAAGCCAGGCCAAGCCCTTTCTCCTGTTTTTGGCTTTATCCATTATCCCGATGTTGATTTTTAACACATTTAAACAGTTTGCTGAAGGGTTGGGCTTTACCAAGCAAGCCATGATGATATCCATTTGGGGCAATGTGCTAAATATATGCCTGGGTATCACCTTTGTAAAAGGGCTATTTGGGATTGAGCCAATGGGTATTATTGGTGTTGGTTATAGTACTTTAATTGACCGGTGCGTAATGGCTTTAGTGATGGGTATATATGTTTTCCGGTCCAAAAACTTTAAAATGCATTTAAAAAGATTTGCCATAAAAAATATTGACCGTAAACGATGCTTGCAAATTTTAGGTATTGGTGGCCCTGTGGCTATGCAATATGGCTTTGAAGTGAGTGCGTTTAGCGGTGCGGCGGTTTTAGTAGGCACAATTGGGCTGGTTGAACTGGCGGCACATCAAATAGCTATCAATCTAGCTTCTATAACCTATATGATGTCCAGCGGCTTTGCCGCGGCAGCAGCCATTAAATCAGGAAATTATTTTGGTGTTAAAGATCATCATAAACTGCGCTTAGCAACCAATGCAAGTTACCATGTAGTTATTTTATTCATGTGCCTTACAGTAATCATATTTACTTTTGGAAATAACTTATTGCCCTGGATGTATACTTCAGATACAGATGTAATATTTATTGCAGCACAGTTACTTATAATAGCTGCTATTTTCCAATTATTTGATGGTACCCAAGTTGTGGGGCTGGGCGTGTTACGAGGAATGGGGGATGTAAATATCCCTACATTTATTACCTTTTTAGCTTATTGGGTAATAGGGTTACCATTAGGTTATTATTTGGGTATATCACTTTCATTAGGTGTGTCAGGTATTTGGTATGGACTGGTTATCGGGTTAACGGTTTCGGCCATTTTGCTATATGTACGTTTTAAAAAGATCAGCAAACATCACCGTGACCATACCCCTATCATCATAGCACAAGATTAGAAATTACTTGGGTTTGTTGGGCTTACTTACGTAAGGGTTGCCCTTCACATAAAAACGATAAGGCAACAAGGCATCATTACCTGCATAATCAACACCGACACGCGGTACGGCAGCAATCTGATCTTCGGGAAAGGCCAATCCCCTATCTTCTATCCATATCTTGTCACCATGCAAACTTACGGCGTTTACCGCACGTGATATACCCAGCGCCTTAGCTACCGAACCCGGTCCCGAGGTTATAGTTGGCTTTACTATCGACATATTTCGTCTATACTGCATTATATCCAAACCATCTGTCGGATTTATAGCCCTTATTAATACGGCATGGGGTTGCCCTGCAACCGAAGTAACCACATTAAACATTTCATGTATACCATAGCATAAATAAACGTAAGCTATCCCACCCTGCTCAAACATGGTTTTGGTTCGTGGAGTAAGGCGATTGCCAAAGGCGTGAGAGGCACGGTCAATAACTCCATTATAAGCTTCTGTTTCAACAATGTATCCACCCGTAATTACATTATCAATACAGGTGAACAAATACTTGCCTATTAACCCCCGACTAATAGCCACTACATCATCACCCTGATAAAATTCCTGCAGCAGTTTCATTTCTTCTTTAATATTCCTTTCAATATTTTGTTGATCTGTTTGGCTTTATCAAATACCATAATATGCGTGCCACCTTTAATTATGGTAGCATCTTTTATGCGCGTGTAAGAAAAAACCATGTCCTTATCTCCTATCAGGTGATAAACATTTTGCGGAATAGTTTCGTTTTTCCAGGCAAGAACAGCACCGATGGCCCACTTTACAAATTTGGGTGACGATCTTTTCAGCATATCTTCAAATACCCAAAGATCATCTACTGTTAATTTTCCAAATACAGGCTTCATTAAAAATCCTAATTTCTTTAAAATTTCACCCGACATATGTCTATACAAAGGCAACCTACGAAAAGCATTAAAATACCACGGGGCTTCGTGAATTGTTTTAATACTAGATATCAATATTACTTTATTCAGGGTTACCTGTTTGGCAATTTCAATAGCTATCATTCCTCCCAGCGAAGTACCGATTACTATTGAATTGTTGACGATATTATATTGGTGTATAAGTTTTTGCGCGTAAGTAGTTAAAGTATCTGTTACATGAGGTTCAATCCAGTCAACAGGTACAACCTCGTTATCAAGCAAGTCGATATTATTATATAAACGGGTATCAGCACCCAAGCCAGATATCAAAAATATTTTACGCATTAAAATTGATCAGCCCCACTACCTGCTCTAAGTATTTAGCATCTATACCATCAAAATGATTAAGGTACTCGCTATCAACATCCAACACACCAACAACTGTATTGTTATGAAATATTGGCACCACAATTTCTGATCGGGATAATGAACTGCAGGAAATATGTCCCGGAAATGCATCCACATTAGGCACTATTAAAGTTTTACCCTGCTCCCATGCCGCACCGCAAACGCCTTTGCCTTTGGCAATGCGGGTACAAGCAACCGGCCCCTGGAATGGGCCCAACACCAACTCCTCGCCTTTCACCATATAAAAACCCACCCAAAACCACTTAAACTGCTCCTTTAACGCAGCGGATATATTGGCCAGGTTAGCAATCATATCGGGCTCGCCAGACACCAGCGCTTCAATTTGCGGTAGTAATACTGCATATTGCTCGGCTTTGTTAGTTGATGTTGAAATGCTTAGATCTTCTGCCATAATACAAATTTACACTGTACAGAGTTAAATTAAATAAGCAGAATATCATATTTAATCTTTTAATTCGCAGCGATGATAGTTAGTTTCACCATAATACGATATAAAAAGCGGCTCATATTTTTTGCTTTGATGGCCATGGCCATACACCGTGTGGCACTTAATATGCAAAAAGGCTGTTCTTTTTGGAAGCTATTGGGCACAGGGGAAAATGGCCAAATGTCGCTTAAGCCGGATTGGCAGCAATGGGCAATTTTAGCCACTTGGGAGAATCGTGAGGATTTTGACAGCTTCTACCACTATTCCTTTATATCAAGGTGGTTGCGGGCTTTAAAATGCGAAAAATGGACATTATTATGCGAACCTATACAAAGCCATGGTAAATGGGGAGGTAAAGAGCCTTTTGGCCCTGCGATGATGAAGGATAATCAAGGGCCTATTGTTGTGTTAACCCGGGCAAATGTAAGGTACAGTAAGTTTAGAGCATTTTGGAAAAGTGTAAACGCGGTTACTAATCAATTAAATCAAGCCAAAGGATTTATAATGTCAATTGGCATTGGCGAACTATACAGCCTACCTGCAACCTTTTCCATTTGGAATAATATTGAGGATATGAAGGCTTATGCATATAAAAGCGGAGAACACGCCAGTGTTATAAAACGCGCACGAAACGAAAATTGGCTGAGCGAAGAATTATTTGCCCGGTTTAAACCTATCGCCAGCTTTGGCACCATAAAGGGCAAAGACCCCTTAAACGGATTGATCAAATAATTAACAACATGAGAGTAATTGCAGAACTACCCCACCCCGAATTTAAGATAACCATCTTCAGTATGAATCAAAAGTTTATTGTGAAGATAGAAAAGGGGATACTGGAGCAAAGCTACAAGCTGGCCGAAATGGACCTGACTGATGGCATTAACAGCGTGTTTGAAATATTAGATGAAGAGTTTTTAAAAGGAGTTACTGCCCGATTTATGGATATGGGTAAAGACTTTAAAGAAGCTTATTATAGATATAACTATTAGCATATATAAACGACATAAGTTGTTGTAAAATATTTATTTATATTTACATGTGTCTATATTCAGAATTTAATTTGGCGATAACAAGCTATTAATCCATTAACTGAAATTTCATTTAATTTATTAATTTTAATAATCTTAACATAATATTGAAATACAATAAGTTATATAACACAACAAAATTATATTTGGGTACTAAATATAAGTATATATATCGTTTTAAGCTACTTAGTCACATTTCAGTTATTGCAATTATCCAAGACCCCTTGATTTCCTGATAAAAAAATAGTTAACTTTATATAAACCTAATCAAAGCGCAATGCGCGGCGATGCACACTCCTATTTTGGTATAAATAAATCAGTAATAAATTGGCATGAAAAAGATTCTATTTATTTTGATAACAGCTGCATCCTCGTTGAGCTTATATGCACAAAGCAATACCACTAAAACAGCTAATACCCTTGCAACCGATGGTGATGTAATATACACCACTCCTGTTGAAGTAATGCCCGAGTATAAAGGTGGCATGAATAGATTTTACGAGCGTTTAAAACGTATTAAGTACCTACACTTCGTCCGGACACAAAATTTAGAAGGAAAAGTAATAGTAGCCATGGTAATTGAAAAAGATGGATCAGTGAGTAATGCCAAAATAATTAATGGTTTAATTCCTGCACAGGATAAAGAAGTATTACGTGTAGTAAGCAATCTACCTAAATGGAAGCCAGGCATGCACAATGGCCAACCTGTTCGCGTTGCTTACAATGTACCACTTAACTTTAAACTAGTACCTATTCCTACACCATTATAGGTCATAAAAATTCCAACAAAAAAGCCCGTATCATTTTGATACGGGCTTTTTTTAATATCTACGCAATACTGATTACTCAGCTGATGCTGCTTCTTCGGTATCAGCTGCTTTCTTTTTTGGAGCTGCTGCTTTTTTAGCTTTAGGAGCTGCTTCTTCAGCTGGTGCTGCTGCTTCTGCAACTACTTCAGGTGCTTTTTCAGCTTTTGGTTTTGCTGCTGCTTTAGCTTTAGGTGCCGGAGCGGCATCTTCTGCTACGGGTGCAGTTGCGAAAGGAATAACTGATACGTATGAACGGTTATCTGCTTTCTTCTTAAAAACCACTTCACCTGCAGCTAATGCAAATAAAGTATGGTCTCTGCCGATACCTACGTTAAGGCCCGGATTGTGTTTT
>CAZTAU010000050.1:0-24739 GCA_964611565.1 uncultured Mucilaginibacter sp.
CAGAAATTGATAATCTTGATATACAAATTTTATCAATATTGATGAAAAATGCGACCACCCCATACACTGAGATCGCAAAAGAATTAATCGTATCTGGCGGAACCATCCACGTAAGGATGAAGAAACTGGAAGAACTGGGTGTAATAAAAGGTGCCAGTTTGGAGGTTGACCCGCAAAAACTAGGTTATGATATAACGGCGTTCCTAGGTATTTTCCTGGAAAAGGGGTCGCAATATAATGAAGCCGTAAAGCAGTTACAAACTGTAAAAGAGATAGTTGAGCTGCATTATACTACAGGTAGCTGGAGCATATTCGCCAAAATTGTTTGCCATGACACTAACCACCTGCGCGAAATATTGAACGAGCAAATTCAAAGTGTTAAAGGCATACAACGCACCGAAACCTTTATATCATTAGAGGAAAGCATAAAAAGACAAATTACTTTAGAGCAATACTAAATTAACACTGTCATTCTGAGCGTAGCGAAGAATCTTGTACACTTTGCATATCGCTTAAATAAGATTCTTCGCTGCGCTCAGGATGACAAGTAGCTTAACTAAAGGCTACCAACGCTTTATCTACCCTATTAATAGTTTCAGTTTGTCCCAATAGCGTCGCTATATCAAAAACATGCGGGCCAAACTTACCACCTACCAGCATAATACGGAAAGGTAACATTACATCACCTGTTTTTAATCCCTGTTCTTCTGCTAAAGCTTTAAACCTGGTTTCCATATCGGCAGCATTTAAGTCCTCACTGCTTAATATATCTTTAAAGGCATTAAAAAAAGCAGTCTTTTCGTCAGTCCATTTTGGTTTAACAGAGTTAAGGTCATACTCCTTTGGCAATTCAAAAAAGTAACCGGCTTGTGTATAAAAATCAGTTAATAAAACACAACGGTCTTTTATTAAATCAATAATGGTCAACAAATAGTTGTCGTCTTTAATTGTTATGCCTTTATCAACTAATATTTCCTTCACCTTATCCTTTAAGCTTTCAGCCTTCTGCTTCTTAATCCACTCGGCATTAACCCATTTGGCTTTTTCAAAATCAAACTTTGCTCCTGCTTTGCTAATACGATCTATTGAAAACTTAGCAACCAATTCATTCAGTGTGTATATCTCCTGCTCGGTACCGTCGTTCCAGCCTAAAATTGCTAAAAAGTTAATAAATGCTTCCGGTAAAAATCCCATCCCCTTAAAACCGGGTGCATCTTGCCAATCCATAGCGTACACCGGGAAACCCAGGCGGGCGCCATCGCGCTTACTTAATTTACCATGCCCATCAGGTTTTAATATCAATGGTAAATGTGCCCATTGAGGCATATCGGCTTTCCAGCCTAAATATTCCCATAGTAATAAATGCACCGGTGCAGATGGCAGCCACTCCTCGCCCCTAAAGGCGTGTGATATTTTCATCAAATAATCATCAACTACTACGGCTAAATGGTAGGTAGGCATACCATCAGCCTTTAATAAAACCTTATCATCAATTTGATTGGTTTCAAAACTTACACGGCCACGTATCATATCTGTAAAACTTACTGATTGATCTTCGGGCACTTTTATACGGATAACATGCGGTGTATGGGCATCTAGTAATGCATCAACCTCATGCTGTGACATGGCTACCGAGTTACGTAAGCTATTGCGGTACGCATGGCCGTATTGAAAGTTAGGTATCTCTTTACGGTTGCGTTCCAGTTCCTCTGAAGTATCAAAAGCATAATAAGCGTGGCCTTCCATCACCAGCTTTTCGGCATACTGCCGATAAATATTTTTACGTTCGCTTTGGCGATAAGGGGCGTATTGTCCGGGTGTTACCGGGCTTTCATCTGGTGTAATACCACACCAGTTTAAGCAATCAATTATATACTGCTCTGCTCCTTCTACATAACGGTTCTGGTCGGTATCTTCTATCCTTAAAATAAAATCGCCATTATGCTTTTTTGCAAACAGGTAATTAAATAAAGCCGTACGTACACCGCCTAAATGTAAACCGCCTGTTGGACTTGGCGCAAAACGAACCCTAACTCTTTTATCTGACATGGCGCGAAGATAGTTGGAATGTCGGAAAGTTGGAATGTCCGGAAGTCAGAAATCAGGTTATTAGCTAAAAAAAGATAATGAAATTACATTTAATTCTTCCTGTCTTGCTCACTTTTCGGGCTTCCCGACTTAAAAGATTATAATTATACAAACCTATTTACGTTATTTGATACTTGTTATGATAAATGCTTACCAAAATAAAAGGCTTTGGAAATACATATTGCTATTTTTTGCAATTGTTATTGCCAGCGGCTCTTTATTATACACCAAATATTTGGTAAGAAACATTGCCCGGTCTGAACATATACGTGCCCAGTTGTGGGCATTAAGTATGAAACAAAGTATCATAACGGAAGACAATGATTTTTTGCCATATGTTTTCACTGTACGTGATAGTTCAATAGTACCTTCAATTGTAACCGATGAAAAGGGCGAGATAACAACCACAAAAGGTTTAGACTCTACCAAAACGTTTATTAAATTAGATGAGGTTGAACAGGTGCCGGGCGTAAAGGCTCCTATATATGACCCCGAATATTTTCAGCGTGAATTAGAGATCATGAAAGCCCAGCATGAGCCTATTAGGATAAGCTTACCGGGAGTGGGCAATGGTGAAAACTTAATATATTACAAAGATTCGGTTTTACTTACCCGGTTAAAGTTGTTTCCATACATACAACTATCGGTTATTGCAGTGTTTTTGCTGGTAGCTTATACGGCATTTAATTCGTCGCGCAAATCAGAACAGAATCAGGTTTGGGTAGGTTTGGCTAAAGAAACCGCTCACCAACTGGGTACACCAATATCATCGTTAATGGCGTGGATAGAATTAATAAAGGATAAGTTTAATGCCGAAGAGGATCCACTGGTAGCCGAGATGGAGAATGATGTAAAACGATTAGAAATTGTGGCTGATCGTTTTTCAAAAATAGGTTCGGTACCAAAGTTGGAACCCTACTCGGTTTATGATGTAATAAAAGATTTTGTAGATTATTTTGCAATAAGGGTTAGCAATAACATTAGTTTTGAACTGAGCGGCAACCGCGATCTTAAAGCCGGATTAAATATTCCGCTATTTGATTGGGTAATTGAAAACTTACTTAAAAACGCTGTTAATGCTATTGATGATAAGGGGAGTATCAAAATAAATATATCAACCAATAAAGTACAGGACCAGGTATTTATTGATATTACTGATACCGGTAAAGGTATACCACGTTCAAAATTTGTAACGGTTTTTCAACCTGGATATACTACCCGTAAAAGAGGATGGGGCTTAGGCCTATCATTAACCAAGCGTATGGTGGAGAATTACCATAACGGACATATTGTGGTGCGCGACTCAGAACTGGGTAAGGGTACAACTTTTAGAATAACATTAAAACGTATAAGAGATGAGCAACAGACCGAAATCTGATGAATATTCACCTTTTCACAATAATTATATTAGCAAAGTAGGTGAGGATGGTATAGTAAATATATTAGCCGAATTAAAAGATAGCACCTATAACTTTTTAAATACTATACCCGCTACCAAAGCTGATTATGCCTATGCAGAAGGCAAATGGACCATAAAGGAAGTAGTTGGACATATGATCGATGCCGAGCGAACATTCGCCTATCGTATACTGGCATTTTCGCGTGGACAAAAAGAACTGCCCGGTTTTGAAGAAGATGAATATGTTGCAAAATCAACTTATAAAAGCCGTAGATTGCCAGATCTGACAGAAGAATTTAAACTGGTAAGAGATGCTAACTTATTTCTGTTTCGGTCATTAACACCTTCACAATTGTTAACAACAGGCATCGCCAACGGCAATATAATATCAGTTCGGGCTTTACTTTATATTGCCGCCGGCCATGAAATGCACCATATTAATTTAATTAAAGAGCGATACCTGTAAAGAAGTCACTAGCTTAGTTGTCTCCAGTTTTTTCAGCTTCCTTTTTTTCAATAATGTAGGATAAAATAGCACCGGAACCACCAAACAAGGCTATTAGTGATACATATATACCATCCATATTCCCCATTTGGGTTAGCTTATCAATAATACAGGTGATAAGCAATCCTAAACTTGAGCCTATTACTATCAAACCTAATCTTAACATATAATTTACGTTAAGAGGCTTACCCCCTGTCCGAGGATCCATGCCTCTTTCAATCATACCCATTTTTTCCTGAGTTCGTAAGTAAAAAATGCCAAAGATCATTGCAAACATGCTAATAGGCACAAAAATGGCCACTAATATTCCACTATCCATAATTTTATTTTTTTAGTTTAATTATTATTGTATTTGTAAGCTATGACTACCTCTTTTTTAAATAGGTTACACCTATCCTGAAAATTTGTGATGCAACTATTAAGTATATTTACTAATGTATGTAACCTTTGTAAACAATGCGTTGTCACATACCAATAAATGCAAAGCAAGTTTTCAGACATAGAATTAATACAGCAAACTTTAGGTGGCAATCAGTCGACTTATACAGATCTGGTTAAACGGCATCAGCGCTTTGTATTTACATTGGCACTGCGTTTTTCAAAATCGCGCGAGGATGCTGAAGAAATAGCACAGGATTCCTTTGTAAAAGCATACCGGTCATTAACCTCTTTTCAGCAACAGTCAAAATTTAGTACATGGCTGTATAGTATTGTATATACCACGGCCATGACCACCTTGCGAAAGAAACGCATTGAAACATCATCAATAGATGATGAAGATAATAGTATACAAATAGCCAGTCAAATTGCGGCGGGTGATAATAATTATGCCGAGAGTAAATCAAGGTCATTTTATTTAAACCAGGCAATTGACCAACTTTTACCTGACGACGCAACCGTACTAACCTTATTTTATAAAGGCGAACAATCCATTGAAGAAATAAGCCAAACTTTAGGTATTGAAACCAATGCTGTAAAAGTTAAACTATTTAGGGCGCGTCAGCGTTTGAAAGATAAGCTGGAGCGCAATTTAAAACATGAAGCTAAAGAACTGATATGAAAAGCATTGAAGAAAAACTTTGGGATTACATTGATGGTACCTGTACCGCCGATGAGCAAAAAGCCATTGGTTTGTTGATAGAAACCGATAAGCTATATCAAGATAAGTATAAAGAATTGCTGCAGCTCAATATCGAGTTTACTAATATGGAACTGGATGACCCATCAATGCCCTTTGCTTATAATGTGATGGAAGCCATACGTGTAGAACAAGCACAAAAACCGCTAAAAACTAGTATAAACACCTATATAATTAAAGGCATTGCTGCGTTTTTTGTATTAGTAATTGCAGGACTGTTAATTGTATCTCTTTCCACTATGAATTGGTCTGCCGGTACGGAAAGCGTGAATAGTTTAAAGATGCCTAATTTAGATTCGCTATTAAACAACAAAGTGTTAACCATTTTTCTGTTTTTTGATACAGTAATAGGCTTATTGTTTTTAGACACCTTTCTGCGTAAGCGAAGATTTTTTAAACACCAATAAGTTACAGATAAACTTTATTCTTTAAAAGAATATTAAATAATTTAAACAAAAAAAGAGATCGGTTACAATATTTTGGTATAGTAATTGTTATAGATATAATGAATCGGCAATCTGCCGGTTTAATTGTGATAAGGTTTAGGTTGAAAGCCGCCCGGCGCAAGGCAGGGGCGGCTTTTTATTTTCTAAAACCTCACTTATCAGCTATAACATTTCCCAGATTGCGGGTCTTCTCTTTAATAAAAGGATTGATCAGCAAGGCTATCAAAATGAGCAATATACACCCTATGGCATTCAACCATAAATATGCTACCACTTCATAAAAACCACAAATGCAAATTATTATTTCTGTAAGTACCGCCGCTATAAAAACTGCTGTTCCGCTTACTCTTTTAAAATAAAACGCAGTTACAAATACGCCCAATATAGTACCGTATATAAAAGAGCCTAATTTATTTACTGCTTCTAACAAATTACCCAGCTGGCTGGCATACAATGCCATTGCAATACATACCAATCCCCAAAATACCGTAGCTATACGCGATGCATTTAAATAATTTGTTGCCGTGGCATTTTTATTTATTGTTCTTTTATAGATATCAACCACAGTTGTAGAAGCTAGTGAGTTCAACGCGCTGGCGGTTGATCCCATTGATGCTAAAAATACAATGGCTATTAGTAATCCAATTAATCCGCGTGGCAAATAGTGAGTTACAAAAGTGAGGAATACGTAATTGGTATCATCCAGATCAGCCTTGCTACTGTTTTTTTTCATCAGGTCTATACCTTGCTGGCGAATGGCAGTAGCCTCTTTATCGGCTAGTTTAAGATTTTGCTGGGCTATACTTATTTGATCTTGATCCTTACTATCCAATGCAGTTATTAGTTCATCGGTTTTTTGTTTGCGTTGATCAAATGCTGTGGAATATTTATTTTCCAGCACCTTATAATCTTCACCATAACTGCTTTGCTTAACTTGCTTTACCTCGTATTGATTAAAAAACATGGGGGGCCTGTTAAACTGGTAAAAGGCAAATACCAATATACCTATCAGCAAAATGCAAAATTGCATAGGTATTTTTATTAACCCGTTCATAATTAGCCCCATGCGGCTTTGGCCTACTGAGCTACCTGTTAAATATCGCCCTACCTGACTTTGATCGGTACCGAAATAAGATAGCTGTAAAAAGAAACCACCTATTATCCCACTCCATATATTGTAACGGTCTTTAGGATTAAAGTGCCAGTCGATAACATTCATTTTACCCAGCTTGCCGGCTACTTTTACTGCATCAGTAAAACCTACACCACCTGGCAATAGCAATACCACCACTACGCCTGCGGCAAACATCCCCAAAAAAATAATACTCATTTGTAATACCTGGGTGTATGATACGGCCTTTGTGCCCCCATAAACGGTATAACCAATAACCAACAAACCAATAAACAATGTGGTATAAACGGTATTAATACCTAATATGGTAGATAAAATTATTGATGGCGCATAAATAGTTATACCGGTTGATAGCCCGCGCTGAACCAAAAATAAAAACGAAGTAAATGCCCGGGTTTTTAAATCAAAGCGTTGCTCTAAAAACTCGTAAGCCGTATATACTTTAAGGCGATGAAATATAGGTACAAAGGTGATGCACAAAACGATCATGGCCAGTGGCAACCCGAAATAGAATTGCACAAAACGCATCCCATCTGAATAGGCTTGCCCCGGGGCTGATAGAAACGTAATTGCGCTAGCCTGCGTAGCCATTACTGATAACCCTACATGATACCAGGGTAATGAGCGGTTGCCCATTAAATATTGATCGATGTTTTTATTGCTGCCACTTTTCCATACGCCGTACGCAACAATGGCAAGCAGGGTAGCACCAAGAACTATCCAATCAATCGGGCTCATTTAACAATTTCGGTAATAATGGAAAATACCAAAATTAAAAAAACCAGCCATACAACAACAATGCTGTAAAACTGGTTCCAGTTACGTATAAATGATGGCAGCTCCGGATCAGGCGTCGCCACGTCCTTTAACTAATACATTCAAGAAGAAAGCAGCAGATAAAAGGCCTAAAACAGCGCCAACAATTACATATACAAATCCTTGCTCTATAATAGCGCCAACAAATATGCCGGTAAATAATGCTACCAAATAGTATAAATAATCGTAGCTTTTTTCTTCTGTAGTGTGATGTTTCATATCAATGCTTTGTAATGGCAACAAAATTAATGGATTAATTGATTATTCAACAATTTATACGGCATTTTTACATAAATTTTGTCCGATTAAAAAATCTTCTCATCCGGGGGGGGGGGCATTTTGCGGAAGTGGAACACATAGAACACTGGTATAATTTTAATATGTTCCTATTTAAACATCAAACAAATGCTATCAATTTATAACTTTGGACTATATGATTATAGTTATTCAATGTAACGACCAGATTGGTTTAGTAGCTAATATTACTAATGTGCTGTCAAAACAGCAATTAAACATTATTTCGCTACGTGAGTATGTGGATACTACTGAGGGTTTGTTTTTTATGCGCTTAGAGATAGAGGATGCTGCGGATACACTGTTACTTGAAAACAAATTAAAAGCTGTATTACCTGCTGATGTTATCCTGCATATTAATCCGTTACCATTAAAAAAAGTGGTGGTAATGGTTACTAAAGAATACCATTGCCTTACAGATATACTTACCCGCAACTTCTTTAATACGCTGGGTGCATCTGTACAATGTGTAATTGGCAACCACCCCGATCTGCAAAATATTTGTGAACGTTTTGGTATGCCCTTTTACCTGGTATCCCATGAACAAAAAAACAAAGATGAATTTGAGCAGCAAATAGCCGAAATCATACAACCTTATGAGCCTGATTATATTGTGCTGGCTAAATTTATGCGGATACTTTCGCCGCGGTTTGTTGCACAATATCCTATGCGGGTTATTAATATACACCACTCGTTTTTACCGGCATTTGTTGGTGCCAACCCCTATCGCCAGGCTTATGAGCGTGGTGTAAAATTAATTGGGGCCACTGCACATTTTGTATCAAATGAATTAGACGAAGGACCTATCATCGCGCAGCAAATAAATCCTGTAAACCATTCTTTTACCGTAGCTGATATGATAAAGGCCGGTAAGGAAATTGAAACCGCCGTATTAGCCAAAGCCCTTAAGTTGGTATTTGAGGATAGGGTATTTGTGTATAATAATAAGACGGTTGTGTTTGAGTGATAGCGGCAAGTACTCACCCGGTCATCGCGCTGCTCGACCACCCTCTCTTCGCCTTTGGCGTAAAGAGGGAATTTCGTATTGAAAAAACAATCTTTACCGCTTGCGGAAGAGAGGGTCGACCATCGTAGCGTAGTCGGGGTGAGTCAGCGGCACGTAAATTGCATCCTTCTTAGTAGTCTCATCAGTACTTTTTACGTACATTTATTTAATTAACTGACTTACTATGCTTAAAGGATTTTTCAACGTCCCGATACCGCAAAACGAACCCGTGCTGAATTATGCGCCGGGTAGTGTAGAGCGCGATGCACTTAGAACGGCACTAAAAAACACCCGTATTGCCCAAATTGATATACCTATGTATATTGGCAATAAAGAGGTGCGCACTGATAAAAAACTGGAGATACGCCCACCGCATGATCATCAACGTTTATTAGCCACTTTTTCCGAAGGCGATAAAACTCATGTGGAAGCGGCAATAAATGCGGCCCTTGTCGCTAAAGCCGACTGGGAAAACTTACCCTGGGAACAACGCGCGTCTATATTTTTAAAGGCTGCCGATCTTTTGGCCGGGCCCTATCGCTTTAAAATAAATGCGGCGACTATGCTGGGTCAATCAAAAAATGCGTACCAGGCCGAGATTGATTCGGCTTGCGAATTGATAGATTTTTTACGGTTCAATGTACATTACATGACCGAAATTTATAGCCAGCAACCCTTAATATCACCCAAAGGTGTATGGAACCGCATGGAACAGCGTCCTTTAGAGGGTTTTGTTTTCGCGCTTACTCCTTTCAACTTTACGGCTATTGCAGGTAACCTGCCATCATCAGCAGCTATGATGGGGAATGTAGTAGTATGGAAACCTGCTTATACTCAAATTTACTCAGCTAATGTTATTATGCAGGTTTTCCGCGAAGCGGGATTACCACCCGGAGTTATCAATTTAATTTATGTGGATGGTCCTGTTGCCGGCGATGTGATATTTAACCATCCCGATTTTGCAGGCATACACTTTACCGGATCGACCGCTGTATTTCAAAATATATGGCAAACCATTGGAAACCACATCCATAAATATAAAACCTACCCGCGTATAGTTGGCGAAACCGGGGGGAAAGATTTTGTACTAGCACATCCTACTGCTGATATTGACGTATTAAACACAGCTCTCGTACGTGGTGCATTTGAATATCAGGGGCAAAAATGCTCGGCGGCTTCAAGGGCATATGTTCCGGCATCTTTGTGGCCAACCTTAAAAGAGCGCTTAAAACGAGAGGTGGGTTCATTTAAAATTGGCTCAGTAGAAGATTTTAATTGCTTTGTTAACGCGGTTATTAGCGAGGCATCATTTGATAAACTGGCCAAATATATTGATGATGCAAAAAATGATAAAAATGTTGAAATAGTAACAGGCGGAAACTATGATAAAAGCAAGGGCTGGTTTATTGAACCTACTATTATAAAAGTGAATGACCCCAACTACGTAACCATGTGTACCGAGCTATTTGGCCCTGTTCTTACCGTGTATGTTTATGAAGATGCTCAATTTGATGAACTGCTGGACATAGTTGATAAAACCTCCATCTATGCACTTACCGGCAGCATTATAGCACAGGATAGAAATATCATTAGTAAGGTTACCCATCATTTGCGCAACGCGGCAGGTAATTTTTATATTAATGATAAACCTACAGGCGCGGTAGTTGGCCAACAGCCATTTGGCGGCGCAAGGGGTTCTGGCACTAATGACAAAGCCGGGTCTATGATCAACCTGTTGCGTTGGGTATCGCCAAGGGTTATTAAAGAAACTTTTGATCCGCCTAAGGATTACAGGTATCCGTTTTTGAGTAAGGAACTCTAAGAGAGAATCAAGAGCCATGAATCAAGATGCAGGAATAGAATATTCAAACAAATGTCTTGATTCTCGGCTCTTAATTCTTGATTCTATTATTTAAACTTAAATACGTTATCCATATTAACGTTGTTGTGCGTGCTCACTTTCATATCGGTTATAATACCGGTTTCAATACTATAAACCCAGCCATGTACACCCAGTTCCTGCCCGCTTTCCCATGCATTTTGCACAATGGATGTTTTACATAAATTATATACATTTTCAATCACATTCAATTCCACCAAACGGTTTTCGCGCATTTTCTCATCGTCAATTCCGTCTAATTCGTCTGCATGCAGGCGGTATATATCTTTTATATGGCGCAACCAGTTATCTATTAAACCAAACTCCGTATTAGTCATGGCGGCAATTACCCCACCACAACCATAATGCCCGGTAACAATTACATGTCTAACCTTTAATACGTTAACCGCGTAATCTAACACACTTAGCATATTCATATCGGTATGTATTACCATATTGGCAATATTACGATGAACAAATATTTCGCCCGGTTTGGTGTTGGTTATCTGGTTAGCAGGTACACGGCTATCGGCACATCCTATCCATAAAACCGGCGGGTTTTGCCCTTTGGCCAAATTATGAAAGTAATCAGGATCATTGCTTAATGCGTTTGCAACAAACTTTTCATTACCCTTTAACAGGTCCTCGTAGGTTATATTATTTATTGATTGGGGGCACATTGACTTAATATATTAATGTTTACAAGGCTATAAAAATAGGAAATTATACCCAACTAAAAATCCCGGCTAAATTAACAGCCGGGATTTAATTTAAAAAGCTTAATTAGTAACCAGCTCTTCCTGGTTTACTTCGTATACATAGCCTAACCCTTTTGATGCATTACTACTTACCTTCAGGTCCTTAATAAGTCCTGTTGATATATCAACTATCCAGCCATGCACTTGTAAGTCATCCCGCTCGGCCCAGGCATTTTGTATAATAGTTGTTTTACACAAGTTATACGCCTGCTCCATCACATTTAATTCAACCAAACGATTTACTTTGGCGTCCTGATCTGTAATACGGTCAAGTTCATGACTGTGTAAACGATATACGTCCTTTATATAACGCAGCCAGTTATCAATTAAGCCAAATTGTTTATTGCTTAAAGCCGCTGCTACACCACCACAGCCATAATGGCCTGCAACTATTACATGTTTAACTTTAAGCACGTTTACCGCATAGTCCAATACGCTTAGCATATTCATATCTGAGTGCGAGCATACATTGGCAATATTACGGTGTACAAATACCTGACCCGGTTGGGTTCCGGTTACTTCATTAGCCGGTACACGGCTATCTGAACACCCTATCCACAAAACTTCAGGGCTTTGTCCCTTAGCTAATTTTTTAAAATAGTCGGGGTCATCTTTTAAACGTTTATCTACCCACGTACGATTGCCTGAGAGTAAAGCTTCATAGCTATGCTTTTGAACTAAACTGATTTCTGCAATAGGTGGTATTATTTTATTATTATCATTTTTCATGGTCTTGTCATTTGTTAGGTTCGTAATTCAACTCTTTAAAACGTGGCATATCGTACTTGCTTTTTATCTCATGCAAGCGTACAATAATGCCTTTGCTATAAGCATTATGCTTATAGTTGTTGATGATCTCTATCACATCGGGGTCAATATACTTGGAGTTTGATCCATCAATTACCACTTCCGATTCGTTTGGTAATTTGGTAAGCATTAACTGTATTGCCGCCTTATTTAAAAAGGTTACTTCTTCAGAAAGTTTGATACGTAAAATTTTTTTATTCTCATTACTTTCAATATGATAGAAATAAGGGTTACGCATATTGGTACGCAGGATGTAAAATACACCTACCATCATACCAATACCAACACCTATCAGTAAATCAGTTAATACAACGGCAACAATGGTTACAACAAATGGGATAAACTGGTTCAACCCCAGGTGCCACATATGTTTAAATAAACCAAGGCGGGCCAGTTTATATCCTGTCATTAAAAGTATGGCTGCCAAACATGATAACGGTATATAATTAATTAAGCCCGGTATTAACAAAAGCGCCATTAACAACCACATACCGTGTATAATGGCACTCATTTTTGTGCGTCCTCCGGCATTTACGTTTGCTGATGAACGAACAATAACCGCCGTCATAGGTAAGCCGCCTAACATACCACTAACTATGTTAGCAGTACCCTGTGCAAATAGCTCACGGTTGGTTGGTGACACCCTTTTAATAGGGTCAATTTTATCTACTGCCTCTAAACTCAACAGGGTTTCTAAACTGGCTACAATAGCAAGGGTAAATGCGGTGATCCAGACTTCCTTACGCCCGATAGCCGAAAAATCAGCTGACTTAAATAATCCAAAAAATTCATCGGCACTGCTTACAATTGGTATAGTTACCAGTTGTTTAGCCCTTAAAGCAAAGTCTGTCCCTGAAAATACAAAACTAAGCGCTACACCTGTTAGCACTACAATTAGTGGCGCAGGTATGCCGGCCAACTTTTTTATTTTGGGCCAATAGATCAAAATTAAAATTGATACCCCACTGATAATTACTGCACCGTAGTTTATTTTGGATAATGCACCCAGTACCCCCGAAAAAGTATTATGCTGATCTGCCTGGGTAAAAGTTTCATCGCCTTCAAAATCGGCATCATAACCTACCGCATGCGGAAACTGTTTCATTATCAAAATAATACCTATAGCCGCCAACATGCCCTCAATTACCGCCGACGGAAAATAGTTGGCAATGGTACCAGCTTTAACGGCGCCTAATAAAATTTGGATGCCCCCCGCCAACACCAGACTCATTAAAAAAACCTCGTACGAGCCAAGACTGGTAATTGCATTAAATACAATTACAGTTAAACCGGCGGCAGGGCCCGCAACACTAAGTTGCGAGCCACTTAAAGAACCAACTACTATACCACCGATTATGCCGGTTAAAATACCGGCAAATAAGGGCGCACCTGAGGCCAACGCTATACCAAGGCATAATGGCAGGGCGACTAAAAAAACTACAATACTGGAAGGAATATCCTTTTTTAGATTGTTTGACGAAAAATATTTTTTCAGATTAAGACTGCCCATAGCAGCTTCATCTTGCTTAAATTGCATAACACAATAATTTTAATGGAAATTTAAATTAATAAAGGAATCTACCGGCTCATATCTGGCCGGTGTAAATTAATTTAAACGTTGGGAGGTGGGGTAGGAACTATAGGGTGATACGGTTGTACCAATAAAGTTTTCTCTAAATTATGCAGCACATTTGATTCATGCAATTGTAATGGACGAAACTCAAAAGCGGTCATAGTATGCTCGTCAAAAGATTTTTTTTCTTTAACTGCATCTTTGTCCAGATCATCCTTATCTGTTTTGTTTTCATGCTCAAGCTGCATAATTACCGCTACTGCAATTTTACTATCCAGGAAAGAAAATAAAGGCATAACAGATATAACCATCTTTGTAAAAAAGATGAACAAAAATATCATGCTGATATTTTTTCTGATCTGTTTAGCGGTATCCATTTGAGGCAAATATATAAAAATTGATTTAGCCAACCATTGCCTGTAAACGACTAATTAGTAATTTTATTGTTATTTTTATGCTAAATTCTTACAATGCCAGGCAGTTAGCTGCTAAATATAAATAACTGTGTTTTATATAGAACAGATACGACCCGAGTTGACCTGGCGCATGCGACAAAAAGTTTTGTACCCAGCACAAAAGCTGCACCAAATGGAGATGGAAGAGGATAATTACGGTTATCATTTCGGCGCTTTTATGGATAATGAGCTGGTTGGCGTAGTGTCATTGTTTCAAAACGGTGATGATTTCCAGTTTCGCAAATTTGCCGTGGATGAAACCGTACAGGGAAAAGGCATAGGTAAAACTATGCTGCAACACCTGGTTGATTTTGTAATTGAAGGTGGCGGCAAACGGTTATGGTGTAACGCGCGGGTAACTGCCATTGGGTTTTATTTAAAATTTGGCTTTGCACATACCGGGCAACTATTCTCAAAAAATGGGTTTGATTACGAGATATTGGAAATGAAGCTTTAATACTTTCTTCTTTGTTATTAACTACTGTTTATAACCATGTTTATCAACTGCTTTATTATATTTGCAAGCCCGGATAAACCCGGCATTTTAATATAAAAACATGGCTAAAAAGAAAACTGACGATCAACAACACGTTGCTGTAGTAAACGATAAATCACTGGCTTTTTTTGAAAATTATATCAACAACCCTTCCCCTACTGGTTTTGAATGGAAGGGCCAGGAGTTATGGCTGGATTATATTAAACCTTATATTGATGAGCATTATGTAGATAGTTACGGCACCGCGGTTGGCGTTATTAACCCAAAAGCTGAGTATAAAGTAGTTATTGAAGCACATGCTGATGAGATATCATGGTTTGTGAATTATATAACCAGCGATGGTTTGATATACGTTATACGTAATGGCGGATCAGACCACCAGATAGCCCCTTCAAAACGTGTAAATATTCATACTGATAAAGGCGTAGTTAAAGCAGTATTTGGCTGGCCGGCAATTCATACCCGTTTGGGTGGTGAAAAAGAAGAAGCGCCATCGCTTAAAAATATATTTTTAGATTGCGGTTGTACCACTAAAGACGAAGTAGAGAAATTAGGCATACATGTAGGTTGCGTAATTACTTACGAAGATGAGTTTATGACCCTAAACAACCGTTATTATGTAGGCCGTGCGTTGGACAATCGTGCAGGCGGTTTTATGATAGCCGAGGTTGCCCGTTTGCTAAAAGAAAATAAAGTTAAACTGCCTTTTGGTTTATATATTGTAAATGCAGTGCAGGAAGAGATTGGCCTGCGTGGTGCCGAAATGATAGCTCATCGCATTAAACCAAATGTAGCCATTGTTACAGATGTTACCCATGATACCCAAACCCCAATGATCAGCAAAATTGCGCAGGGCGATTTGGCTTGCGGTCGTGGTCCGGTAGTATCATATGCTCCTGCAGTGCAAAACAACCTGAATAAATTATTAATTGAAACGGCTGAAAAAGCAAACATTCCTTTCCAGCGCCAGGCCTCATCACGCTCAACAGGGACCGATACCGATGCTTTTGCTTACAGTAATGAAGGCGTGCCATCGGCATTAATATCATTACCATTACGCTATATGCACACTACGGTTGAAATGATACATAAAGAAGATGTGGATAATGTGATACGCCTGATATACGAGGTGCTGTTGAACATTAAATCTGGTCAAAACTTTAATTACATTAAATAACCAAGCAAACATTTAGCTGAGCCTAATTGTCTTAGGCTTGCACATTGTATAAACAAATGAAACCAACCTTATTAATTTTGGCCGCAGGGATGGCCAGCCGCTATGGCAGCATGAAGCAAGTTGATGGCTTTGGCCCTAACGGCGAAACTATTATTGACTATTCTATACATGATGCCATTAAAGCCGGATTTGGTAAAATTGGCTTTATCATCCGCGAAGAATTTGCAGATACTTTTAAGGCGATTTTTGAGCCAAAACTAAAGGGCAAAGTGGAGACTGATTACATCTTCCAAAGCTTTGACCTGAAACCATTTGGCATTGATAAAACTATCGAACGTGCCAAACCCTGGGGAACTGCCCATGCGGTATTGGCTGCCCGCAACCAGGTAAACGAGCCTTTTTGTGTGATAAACGCTGATGACTATTATGGTTATGACGCCTTTGAAAAAATGGCTAAATTTTTAACTACCGAAGCTACTGATACACAATACGCTTTAGTGGGTTACCAGATAGATAAAACTTTATCTGATTATGGTTCAGTATCACGCGGTGTATGCGAGGTTGATGCCAATGGCAACATGACCGAAGTAAACGAACGTACAGAAGTCTATTTTAAAGAAGATGGCAGCGTAGCTTATAAAGATGCTACCGGCGAACATCCGTTACCAAACGATAAACGTGTATCAATGAACTTTTGGGGCTTCACCCCTGCTGTATTCAAGCAAAGCGAGCAAATGTTCCGCGATTTTGTGGATGCTAATGCGGATAATCCGAAAGCTGAGTTTTTTATTCCGCTGGTAGCCGATAATTTGATAAAAACAGGGCAAGCTAATTTTAAAGTTATCCCTACCCCATCCAAATGGTTTGGCGTAACTTATAAAGAGGATAAGCCTATTGTGCAAAAATCAATTTCGGAGTTAGTGGCTAATGGCACTTATCCGGAGAATTTGTGGAACGTGTAATCATCCACTAGGAAATAATAAAAATCCCGCTATATGCGGGATTTTTTATTAAGTAAAATTGTATATTAGTGGTATAAACCAAGCCTATGCGCACATTATTATTTGCTTTTTTATTGCTGGGATATAATATCGCCTTTGCTCAAACCAATCAGGATATCCAACTTGATGAAATTAAATTCAACAAAATTTTAATTAAAAACTCGTCTAATAAAACTTATTCTTTTGACTCTCCGAAAAAATTACAAGCGGTATTTGGCAAAGCAAAAAGTATCGTTAAAGAAAAGGATGATATGGATGGCGGTTATATTCATACCTATAAATATCCAGGCTTTGAAACTTATTTTAAAGGCAACAACTGGGAAGGTACTACTGTAACTGGCAACAATTACTCCGTTCTGTTTAATAATATTGCGTATAAAACCGGTGACAACATTACTAAGTTTAAATCGCAATTTCCGTTATCCTACGCCCATAGAGAACGTAGAGAAAAAAATTATAATGCGTTGCACATTATGATAACTAATGCAGACACTTACATATTTATTAAATACAATGATGCTGGCGCTGTTACTGAAATTACAATAGAAGAAAATAACAGCTAACTCTTAACCGCAATCACCTTCTTCAAATAAACAAACCCACCAATTCCAGAAAGTAGGGAAGCTATCAAAATAGCAAACTTAGCTTCTGCACCAAAAAGCGAATCGCCAAAAGATAATAGGGCAATAAATATCGACATAGTAAAGCCTATACCCGCTAATAACCCTATGCCTGCTATATGCCGCCAGTTAATCCCATCAGGCAGCTTACCTATTTTAAACTTTACTGACAGCCACGAGAATAACATTATACCTACAGGCTTCCCAATTACCAAACCGATAATTATACCTAAACCCAACGTACCAACAACTCCGCTTATCATGGCTGCTTCAAAATGTATATTGGTATTAGCCAAAGCAAACAAAGGCATAATAACAAACCCTACAGGTACGGCTAATGAGTGCTCCAGTCTCTCCAAAAGCGACGACCCGTCTTTTGATTTAGATGGCACTGTTAACGCTGTTAATACACCCGCTATGGTAGCATGTATACCCGAATGATGAATAAAATACCACATTAATACACCAGGTATAATGTAAAATATAATTCCTTTTACGTTAAACTTATTAAACAACAACAATACGCCAAATATCCCCGCCGCAATGCCTAAATTCATCCAGTGAATATCTGACGAATAAAATACAGCTATTACTAAAATAGCCAGCAGGTCATCAACCACTGCCAGGGTTGATAGTAAAACCCGTAATGCAGGAGGCACCAATTTCCCCACTAAACCTAATATGGCTAAAGCGAAAGCGATATCGGTAGCCATAGGTATGCCCCAGCCTGCTGCGGTATCATGGTTATGATTCAATACGGCATATATAATGGCCGGCACCAAAGCTCCACCAACTGCCGACAATATAGGTACAGCCGCTATTTTAAAGTGCGCCAAATGCCCGTCAATAATTTCCCTTTTAATTTCTATCCCGATCAAAAAAAAGAAGATAGCCATTAACCCATCATTGATCCAGTTTAGCAAACTATATTTTAGATGGATGGCGGTTGTTTCAAAACCTAGTTCAATACCAAGCAGGTTTTTAAAGGGTTCGTTAGCACCGATGTTGGCAATTATCAGAGAAATAATGACACATAAAATCAACAATGCGCCGCCTGCCTGGCCAGAATTTATAAGATCTTGAAATCCTTTTTTAGTACGTTTTATCATAGCAGGTAGTGATATCAAATGTACAAAAAACTATATCATCGGGGTTATTGTAGAGACGCAAAGTATTGCGTCTCTACAATTTTTACCAAACTAAAAAACCTGTATCCTGTTAAAATTATATGCAGCTAGAAATATTAGGCAATGCCGACACCATAAGTGCGCAAAATGGGACATTAATAATTACCACGCCACAAGCCGAGGCAAGGATCGCTGTTTACAGTTCAACTATTATACGTATTTGTATTAGCAAACAAAGCGAACCTGATGCTTCATTTGCGGTGATACACCAGTCGGAGGAGTTACCTCCTTATAAAGAATCGGCGACTGAGATCGAGATCAATACTTCTGCATTAAAACTGGTTATCAATAAATCGCCCCTACGGTTTAATTTTTTTACTGCGGATGGGCAGGAACTCAGCCGTGACGATACTCGTTTTGGCACTAACTGGCAGGATTCGAGGGTAATAAACTACCGCAAATTATACCCGGATGAAAAGTTTATTGGCTTAGGCGAAAAAACAGGCGATCTTAACCGACGTGGCAGTCATTATGTGAACTGGAACACCGACGCGGCACTGCACGGTGTGAACGACGATCCACTGTATAAAACCTTCCCGTTTTTTATTGGCCTTCATAGCGGTTTAACTTATGGGTTATTTTTTGACAATACCCATAAAAGCTATTTCGATTTTGGCGCCACTACCGATGGTGAAACCAGTTGGTTTGGTGCCGATGGCGGGGATATGAACTATTACTTTTTTGGAGCGCAAAGTATCAGGCAAATTCTAGAAGATTACACCTGGCTAACCGGGCGAATGGAAATACCGCCGCTTTGGAGCCTGGGTTACCAACAATGCCGATGGAGCTATATGAGCACACAGGAAGTATTGGATGTGGCCAGTAAATTTAGGGGAAAACAAATACCTGCCGATGTGATGTACTGCGATATTGACTACATGGACGGGTTTAAAATATTCACCTGGAACAAAAACAGTTTTCCGGATCCTAAAGGAATGATAGATCAATTAAAATCGATGGATTTTAGGTTGGTGACCATTGTTGACCCGGGGATAAAAATTGAGGAGGGGTATAAGCAATATGATGAAGGCATAGCTAATAATTACTTTGCCACATATCCTGATGGGGAGCCCTATACTGCCAGTGTTTGGCCGGGGCGCTGCCATTTCCCTGATTTTTTAAATGATGAGGTAAAGGAATGGTGGGGCGCTGCATTTACAGCATTGACCGAACCGGGTGTAGATGGTTTTTGGAACGACATGAATGAGCCTGCCGCCTGGGGACAAAACATCCCCTGGCTGGTAAAATTTGGCGACCGTTTTATGCCCGAGATACGCAATGTTTACGGAATGGAAATGGTCAAAGCCACTTATAATGGCGTACGACAGATATTGGGCAATAAACGACCATTTGTACTCACACGTGCGGCTTATGCCGGCACACAGCGCTATTCGGCCATTTGGACGGGTGATAACGCCGCCACCGACGAGCATTTATTATTAGGGCACCGTTTAGTAAATAGTTTAGGCTTAACAGGTATGTCATTCACCGGGGTGGATATTGGCGGGTTTATGGGTAACCCAACGCCCGAATTAATGGTGCGCTGGAACTCATTAGGGCCCTATACACCCATGTTCCGTAACCACGCGGCTGAAGGCATGGTAATGCGCGAACCGTGGCAATGGGGTGAGGAAAATGAAGCCATCATTAAAAAGGATATTGAGCAGCGTTACCGCTTGTTACCTTATATTTATTCCGGCTTTTTTCAATCTACGCAAACAGGTTTACCATTAAGTCGTACCCTGGCAATTGATTATACTGATGATGAAATGGTATATGATATCAGGTATCAAAACCAGTTTTTATTTGGTGATAGTATATTAGTGGCCCCGGTAATCAGTACCGAATTAGCTACGGAAGTTTATTTACCTGAGGGCGATTGGTACCGATTAAGTACAGATGAAAAATACAATGGACAACAGGTTATCAATGCAGATGCGCCATTAACCGATCTGCCCGTATTTATTAAAGCAGGTGCTATTATCCCTATGCAAAATGTGGTACAAAGCACTAATGAAAAAGGTGATGGTATTTTGCTATTGCATATATGGAACAGCGATCAACCCACTGAATTTGTTTATTACGAGGATGACGGGTTAACCTATAATTATCAAAAAGGCGACTATTATAAACGCATTATCATCTTTGATCCACAACAAAAAATGATAATGTTAAATGCTGTTGAAGGTACCTTTCAATCCAAATACACCACCATTAAATTGGTAATGCATGGGTTTGAAGGAGCTGTTAGCAAAGAAATGGAAAATAAGAACGAAGCGATGATGGTAATTTATTAATTAGACTATCACGTCATTGCGAGGAATAAAGCAATCTCTGAAAGTTACTTCAACAAAAAAAGCCCGACCAAATATCTGGCCGGGCTTTTAACTATATAGATTTAAACCTTATTTACTGTCGTCTTTTACTTCTTCAAAGTCAACATCAGTAACCGTGTCAGACTGATCCTGCGGACCCGCACCTGCGCCAGCATCAGGACCTGGTTGGCCACCTTCTGCCGAAGCTTTGTACATATCTTCAGAAGCTGCTGTCCATGCAGTGTTTAACTCGTTTTGTGCAACTTCAATATCCGCTAAGTTTTTAGAAGCGTAAGCCGCTTTAAGTTTAGTTAAACCTTCTTCAATTGGCGCTTTTTTCTCAGCAGGTATTTTATCACCGTACTCTTTCAATTGTTTTTCAGTCGAGAAGATCAATGCGTCAGCACCGTTTAGTTTTTCAACTTCCTCTTTTGCTTTTTGATCTGCTTCTGCGTTAGCTTCAGCCTCGTCCTTCATTTTCTTGATCTCGGCATCAGTTAAACCTGATGAAGCTTCGATACGGATCTTCTGCTCTTTACCTGTAGCTTTATCTTTTGCTGATACGTGTAGTATACCGTTGGCATCAATATCAAAAGTTACTTCTACCTGCGGTACGCCACGCGGTGCAGGAGGTATGCCATCTAAGTGGAAACGGCCAATAGTACGGTTAGCCGAAGCCATTGGGCGCTCACCCTGTAATATATGTATCTCAACAGATGGCTGGTTATCAGATGCTGTAGAGAAAGTTTCAGATTTTTTAGTAGGGATAGTAGTGTTAGCTTCTATCAATTTAGTCATTACACCACCCATAGTTTCAATACCTAATGAAAGCGGGGTAACATCTAACAATAACACATCCTTAACTTCGCCGGTTAATACACCACCTTGTATAGCAGCACCAATAGCTACTACCTCATCAGGGTTTACACCTTTTGATGGCGCTTTACCAAAGAATTTCTCAACCGCTTCCTGTATAGCAGGTATACGGGTTGAACCACCTACCAAAATCACCTCATCAATATCTGATGTGCTTAAACCTGCATTTTTTAATGCTGATTTACAAGGCTCAATAGTACGTTTTATCAGGCTATCAGCCAGTTGCTCAAATTTAGCACGGGTTAAAGTTTTAACTAAGTGCTTTGGCATACCATCGGCAGCGGTAATGTATGGTAAGTTAATTTCGGTTTGTGCCGAGCTTGACAATTCAATTTTAGCTTTCTCTGCTGATTCTTTTAAACGTTGCAGAGCCATTGGATCTTTACGCAGGTCAATAGCTTCGTCGTTTTTAAATTCGTCAGCCAGCCAGTCAATAATTACCTGGTCAAAGTCGTCACCACCTAAGTGTGTATCACCATCGGTTGATTTTACCTCAAATACACCATCGCCCAACTCCAGGATAGATACGTCATGCGTACCACCACCGCAGTCAAACACGGCAATTTTCATGTCTTTATGTGCTTTATCAAAGCCATAAGCCAATGCTGCTGCAGTAGGCTCGTTAATAATACGGCGAACTTTTAGACCTGCAACTTCGCCGGCTTCTTTAGTAGCCTGGCGTTGTGCATCATTAAAGTATGCCGGTACGGTAATAACCGCTTCGGTAACTTCGGTACCTAAAAAGTCTTCGGCAGTTTTCTTCATTTTTTGAAGTATCATGGCCGAAATTTCTTGCGGGGTATATTTTCTATCGCCAATTTCAACACGCGGAGTATTGTTATCGCCTTTAACTACGTTGTAAGGTACACGATCAGCCTCTTTAGTAACCTCGTTAAACTGGTTACCCATAAAGCGTTTTATAGATGAAATAGTTTTTGTAGGATTTGTAATAGCCTGGCGTTTTGCAGGATCTCCCACCTTGCGCTCTCCACCGTCAATAAAAGCTACCACAGACGGCGTAGTACGTTTTCCCTCGCTGTTGGCAATAACTACAGGCTCATTACCTTCCATTACCGCAACACACGAGTTTGTTGTTCCTAAGTCGATTCCAATTATTTTAGACATATGATTATATTGTTTTTTACTTGATTGATTGTTTACCTATAGCAGTTTATCAATGCCTGTGCCAATTTGGATGTGGCAGTATTATTAGGCAGAAAGCGGAAAGGCAAAAGCTGAAAGGTATTATTTAGGCAGAAAATTAGATTGAAACGGTGACAGGTTGGCAGGAAATAACTAAGGTTATTACTCTTTTTGTTTGTTAAGCCAAACGAATTCAAACTCGAACTTGTCAATATCATTTGCTATTAGCACCTGAATACTTGAAAGCAATATTGATATTGCAAATCCAAGGTAATCTAAATGACTAGCATCATAAATATCATACGTTTCATCCGAAAATTTAGCAGGAAAATCTAAATCGCCATGTATTAGTTTTGATCTGTACTCATATAACTTGGTGATTTTCTTTTTGAACTCCTTTGGTTCTCCTAAAATCGTTTTTACCTTTTGCCTTATCTGTTCTCCAATTCCTTGATTACCTTTAGCGTATAAGGTTTCAATTCCTAACATACACCAAAACAATTGCGACATAGGAGATTCTTGTAACTCATAAATAAAAAAATTAGAGAAGGCATTTATGGCTCTACTTGCCGGACTGTTACTTAATGTATATAAATTTATTTTGTGTCTTTGAAACCATTGTAAGGTAGCATTTAATCCAGAGCATTAATTTGAGGCCATTTTATTTCCTCCATGTGTTGGTATCCCCAATCAATAAAATTTAATAAATGGTGCATTCCTTCTTGTTCGGTTTCAAGGCATTTTAGAAAACTAACTGGTAGAACATAGGATAAGTTTATCAATAATAACAATCGCTTTAAATACAAGTCCGCATAATAGCTTTCAGAATATGTCATCCCGTCCATTGGGAACTTCAATGTAAAATCTACCATTAAAAAATTATGAGCATACATCTGTTGGGCATCTGGATATTTTACATATAACTTCAATAATTCATCTCTGCCAATGATAAAATTAAATTTAATTTCCTTTAAATAATGCTTCTCATCTAATAGTGATAGTAGTATAGGGTTATTGCTAAATTCAGGTAACTCTTTGATGAATTTTTTATACTCCACCTGATTTCTCTCGGTAAAATCTTCAAATCTAATTGGTATAGTAAGCCTCATAAATTGCGTAAAGTGGTTTAATAACATAAATATAATGTTATTAAAATGCTTTAAACAACAGTGAGTTCATAGATATCAAACAAAAAGCCCCACTCTAATGAGCGGGGCTTTTTAATGATATAGATAAGGTGAACTAATTATTCGCCTTTTTCTGCGTTCTCTTCATTATCGGCAGCAGGTGCTTCCGAAGCAGAATGCTCATCAGCTTCGTGTTGTGAAGCAGGAGTTTCAATTTCTATCTCATCAGCAGCAGTTTCGCCAAGCTCAGCAGCAGGTGCTTCAACTTCTTCAGCAACAACTGCATCATCAGCAGGAGTAACTGCAGCAGCGGCAGCTGGAGCAGCAGCTTTAGCAGCGCCACCTTTACCACCACGACGGCGGGTTGATTTTTTAGCAGCTTGTGCTTCGCTATCAGCACCGTAAGTAGTGTTATAATCTACTAATTCAATAATAGCCATCTCCGAGTTATCACCTAATCTGTTTTCTAATTTGATGATACGGGTATAACCACCCGGACGG
>CAZTAU010000051.1:0-21879 GCA_964611565.1 uncultured Mucilaginibacter sp.
AACCGCCCATCATGGCTTCAGTAACCTTACCGCCTTTTTTGATCAGGTCATGCACATGTACCATATTTTCATAGTATGCATTTCCTTTGATATTAACCTCGGTACGTTTGTGGCACTGTATACACCATTTCATGGTAAGTGGCGCATATTGTCTAACTTCCTGCATGGTTTCAATAGGGCCATGGCAGGTTTGACATTTAATGCCACCAACTTTTACGTGCTGAGAGTGGTTAAAGTAAGCAAAGTCTGGCAGGTTGTGTATACGTACCCACTGTATTGGCTTAGATTTAGTCTCATCATATTTTTGTGTTTCAGGATCATATCCTAAAGCATCATATATTTTATGAATTTCAGGCGATTCTGTTTTAACCACTTTGTGGCAGTTCATACACACGTTTAATGATGGTATAGAAGCGTTTTTTGATTTAAACGCACCGCTATGGCAATACTGGCATTCAATTTTCATTGCACCTGCATGCAACTCATGCGAGTACTTGATAGGCTGTACCGGTTGGTAACCCTGGTGCACGTTGGTGTTCCATAAAGTAACCCATGTCCAGCTACCCATACCAACAAAACCGCATAACAGTACAAAGAATACAAATTTCTTATTCTTAGCTAATTTCTTTAATCCGGCAAAACGGTCAACAGCAACACCATCTGCATCAGTAGCTTCTTCTTCAATTAATAAGTTTTTACCTTTTAATAAAAGGCGCTCTAACGACGCTATTACCTTGTTTAATACCAGGATAACGATGAACGCTACCAGTATAACCGCTATTAAACCAAATATTACCAAATTGCTTGGACCTGTTTCTGCAGCGGCAGCGTTTGCACCACCGGCAGCTGGAGCAGCCTTAGCAGCTTCCATTTTTTTCCAGTCGTCACGCACATAGGCAATAATGTCTGCAACGTCACCCTCAGATAACTGCGGGAATGGCGGCATCATAGCCTGGTTAAACTCGTTGTAAATTTTAACCGCTTTTGGGTCATTAGCTTGTACTAAAGCCTGGCTGTTGTGTATCCAACTGGTTAACCATTTGTCATCAGTTTCTGATGCCATAATAGGACCAAGAGCCGGGCCGGTTGAACGCTTATCAATTTTATGACAAGCTGTACAGTTTGTCGCAAATAAGGCCTCCCCTTTTGCAGCGTCACCTTGCGCTTTAGCAGAAAATCCCCAAACAGCAAAACAGGCTAGCAGTAAAACCGACCTTGAGAATTGTTTAAAAATCAATGAGATACTCCTCATAAAGTGTATATGTGCTAAATAATTATTGTATAAATGTTATTGAAAGTGCCGTAAGACGTGTAAATCCCCCGTTTTTTTCAGCCACAAAAGTATAATTTATTACAGTATCGCTGACAAATAAATGACAGTAATAAATAATTTATAATCGTTCTAAATAAATTTCAAACCGTTAAAAATTGTCTTGAAAATCAGCAAAATATATAACCCAAAAAGGCAACCTGATTATGATTGCCTTTTTTATTATCTAACGCTTACTAAATTTTTAAAATATTGCAAGCCTGTTCAGCGCTTAATTATTGTTTCAGCAACCAGGCAAATATCAATGGAGCTACAATAGTAGCATCGCTTTCTACAATAAATTTAGGGGTATGAATATCTAATTTACCCCAGGTTATTTTTTCGTTTGGTACCGCACCTGAATATGATCCATATGATGTGGTGGAATCAGATATCTGGCAGAAATAGCTCCAGAAAGGAATTTCAGGCATTTCCATATCCTGATAAAGCATCGGTACTACGCATATCGGGAAATCGCCGGCTATGCCCCCACCTATCTGGAAAAAGCCAATACCCTTGCCTGATGAGTTTTTTACGTACCAATCGGCAAGCCACGCCATATACTCAATACCACTTTTCATGGTACTTGCTTTTATTTCATTTTTAATTACGTATGATGCAAATATGTTGCCCATAGTACTATCCTCCCAACCCGGTACTACAATAGGCAGGTTTTTTTCGGCAGCGGCAAGCATCCATGAATTTTTAGAATCAATTTCATAGTATTGCTCCAAATCACCGCTTAGCAACATTTTGTACATATACTCATGCGGAAAATAGCGCTCACCGGCGGTATCAGCATCCTTCCATAATTTATGAATATGTTTCTGCAAACGACGGAAAGCTTCTTCCTCAGGTATACAGGTATCGGTTACACGATTGTAATGGTTCTCTAACAGATCCCACTCATCCTGCGGACTCAAATCACGATAGTTTGGTACCCTTTTATAGTGCGAGTGCGCCACAAGGTTCATGATATCTTCTTCCAGGTTGGCACCGGTACATGATATTATAGCAATTTTGTCCTGGCGAATCATTTCGGCAAGGGATATACCCAATTCGGCAGTACTCATAGCACCGGCTAGCGTAACCATCATTTTACCACCTTCCAGCAAATGGGTTTCATAGCCTTTAGCGGCATCCATTAATGCTGCAGCATTAAAGTGCAGGTAATTTCTTTCAATAAACTGGGATATAGGGCCTCTTTCGTTACTCATTTTCTTAATTTCTAAATCAACCGCAAAAGTAGGTATTTTGATGAAATGAGGATTTTTAAATTCTAAAATTAAATAAACAAAGGTTTAAAATTTATCTTCGTGCATAATCTACGTATGAAAAAAATCTTAATCCTGGTAATTTTAACCATGGCACTTCAATCAGTATTTGCCCAAAGTATTATTCCCAAGTTTATCAGGAAGATGTATTTTGATAAGGATACCAGCAAACACAGCAGTTTTGTGGTGTTACCTGTATTGACATCGGCACCAGAAACTGGCGTTGAAGCAGGCGGCGCCGGGTTATACTCATTTTATACTGATACATTACATGAAACACGAGTATCAAGTATATTTGGTTATGCTACAATAACCGCTAAAGGCCAAAACCGATTAAGTTTAAGCACCAATTACTGGACTTCGCAAAACAAATATCATTATACCGCATCTATAAGTTATATCAACTTCCCCGCACAGTTTTATGGCATAGGTAATAATACCCGCAAAGCGGACACCGAAGTAGTTGGCGAAAAAAGATACCGCCTTAACCTTGCGGCCGAAAAATTGGTAACCAAAAACTTTTACATGGGCTTTGTAGCCGGGGCACTTAGTTACGATTATAAAGCTACCACTACAACAGGCATATTTGCTACCAGCCCGTTGGTTGAGGACCGTAGCGGCGGCAGTTACGTTTATGTTGGTCCAAGCTTAATATTTGACAACCGCAATAATAACACCTACACTACAAAAGGAATGTTAGTTGCGGCTTATTTTAATGCCATGCAAGGTGTATTTGGCAATAACAGTTACCAGGGTGGCTTTTTTAATTTAGAGTATTCGCAGTTTATTAGTCTTAATAAACGTTTTGTTTTGGCTTTTGATATGCAGGAACAGAACCTGGTGGGCGGTCGATCGCCATTTTACTTGCTACCCAAGTTAGGCAGCGACGAAATAATGCGCGGTTATTACGGCGGCCGTTACCGCGACCGCAACTACATAGCTGCCCAAACAGAATTACGCTACCGCATAAACCAACGATTTGGACTTGTTGGATTTGTTGGAACCGGACAGGTATTTAATAAATCTTTCTATTTCGATGCGCTAAAACCTAATTATGGCGGCGGTATCCGTTACTTTTTTGATATTGAAAAAGGGCTTAGCGTAAGGCTTGATTATGGCTTTGGCCAACAATTAACCGGCGAAAAACGCCAGGGTGGTTTTTATATTGGGTTGGGGCAGGCGTTTTAGCGGATGTACAAATGAGTGTATATGCAGGTGTGCAGATTAATCTCCCTGATGAATTGAAACATAGTTTGATTCATTCCAATATATTAATATAACTGGAGTTTGTACACCATCTTCCACCATGTAAGCCGATATAGCAGGGTATTTAATGCTTATTTTTCTGCCACCGATTATATCACCATCGGGTTTAAACATGGTTTCATAAACAATTTTGCTTCGATTTATTTTCCATCCATTTAACCAATTTGTAGTATCAAAACTTTCATTTTTAAACTTTATCCCAGCGCCGAAAACATAAGATTTATTTTGCCCAAAATTTATGATTAAAATACCTTTCTTCTTATTCGCTTTATTAATTATTTGAACAGCCACATCATTCTTCTTGTCACCATTTAAATCAGCTTCTAAAAACATAGGAATACCTTTTTCTATAATTGAATATTTCCTATCCAAACCCTGATCTATAAATGCCTTCATAAACCAAGGTGGTAAAACTGTAGCATAGGTCCGGTTTACAAACCAAATACTCAAGGCAAAAATCATTAGTACTTTTTTCATAATTTATTTAATTATCTGCACATCCGCACATTTGCATATCTGCACATCAATCTTATATCTTAATCACAAAATCTTCTTTCGCCTGATCAGTTTTAAAGTATACCAAGCCTATCCAAAACAGATCTATGGTAACCGTTACTTTGGGGTGTGCCTTAATTTGAGCCCAGGCTTCTTTCATACCTTCGCTCCAGTATATATCGTCAAATATTAGTAAGGTGCCATCGTGCACTTTGGGCAGGCACCATTCGAAATAATTTAAAGTAGCCTTCTTTTGGTGATTCCCATCTACAAAAACAAAGTCTAGTTTTTCAAGTCCGGCAATTATTTCGGGTAAAGTATTATCAAAATTGCCGGTTGTTAGTTCAATATTTTCAAGTCCTGCTTTTTTAAAACTCTCTTTAGCTACACCTGCTGTTTCGGGGCAACCTTCTAAAGTAAATACCCTAGCGTCAGGTGCTGCTTTTTGCAGGTAAATGCTGGTAATGCCCAGGCAAGTACCTAACTCAATAATATTGCCGGGTTGCAAATCGGCTACTATACGATAAATCAATTGGGCCAGTTTTGGGGGTTTTAATGCATTAGCAGCTATCGCGCTTATCTTTTTTTGGCGATCGTTATTTACATGCGAACCCGCACCCAAGTCTATTATAGTTATCATGCGATCGTCAGCCAATAACCCTTCGCGAATTTTTTCTACTTCGGAATATACTTTTTTGGCACTAAAATCGTAGATAACTTTATCAACCAGCCTGTATACAAATGGCGAGTGGGTACCGTGTCTTGTTTTTGCTTTTAGGCGATATAAAAGGTAGTCTTTGGCAAACCGTAAATTAAACATGGTTGTAAAATTATATAAAGGTTTAGTATTTTAGCATTAGTAAATGATAAATCAAACAGAAGTAAACTCCTTAATTCGCTTACTGGACGACCCCGACCAGGAGATATATAACCACGTTCATGATAAATTGTTGTCATACGGCAGCGAGGCTATTGAACATTTAGAGTCGGCCTTTGAGCAGGCTTTTGATTCTGTTCAGCAAGAACGTATTGCCAATTTGGTACATGAAATACAATTCGGTATTGTAAAAAACGACCTGAAACTTTGGCTGCATGGCGGTGCATTTGATTTGCTGCAAGGGATATTGATCATTAATCGTTACCAATACCCCGACCTTGACGAGCAAAAAATTATTAACCAGATAGAGGCTATTAAACGCGACATCTGGATACAAATGATGAACGAGGCCAGTCCGGCCGAACAAGTAAAACTGATAAACCATGTATTTTATCATATTTATGGGTTTAGTGGCAATACCTCAAATCATCTTGACCCTCAAAATAGTTACCTGAGCCAGGTGTTAGAGAGTAAAAAAGGCAACCAAATATCTTTAGCCATCATCTATTCTATAGTAGCGCAAAAGCTGGATATACCTGTTTATGGCGTTAACCTGCCGCAGCATTTTATTTTGGCGTATGTTGATGAAACTCAGGAAAGCAATTTTGAAAGCGGCATTCTGTTTTACATCAACGCGTTTAATAAAGGTTTCATTTTTGGCCGCAGGGATGTGGACCAATTTTTAAAGCAGCTTAATTTAAAAGCCGATAAGCAGTTTTATGAGCCCTGCTCAAATACCGATATTATTAAGCGTGTACTGCGCAATTTAATAAGTGCTTACGAAAATTTAGGCTCTGCCGAAAAGGTTGCAGAGCTAAATGAACTGCTGACTATAGTAGAAGAATAATTTTCCATCCAAATTAAAACACGTATTAATCAAGCATTTACTACGATAATTATACTATGCATGCATAATACCAAATGATATATGGAATATGTTTTGTAGCTCAAAATAAGCCATTTACTATTAATTTTTATTGGCAAAACAATTCAAAATAGGTAAATTGCAAGTTCTGAATTTTTAAACACGTAAAGCTATGACCGAGACGCTAGACATTAAGATCACCAAGACAAACAATTCCCGTTTAGAGCAAACGGATTTTAACAATTTACCCTTTGGCCACATTTTTTCTGACCACATGTTTGTGGCGGATTATGCTGATGGCGAGTGGAAAAATTTTGAAATTGTTCCTTATGGTGATATTCTGGTCGGTCCCGGCATTTCATCATTACATTACGGACAATCATTTTTTGAAGGTTTAAAAGCTTACAAACATAATGATGGTACAGTATCTGTTTTTCGCCCGGATAAAAACGCCATAAGGTTCAACAAATCTGCCGAGCGCTTGTGTATGCCTACCCTACCCGAAGAAGTATTTTTACAAAGCATAGCAGCATTAGTTGATTTGGATAGAGATTGGATCCCTCAAAGAGCCAATCACTCGCTATACATAAGGCCGTTTATGTTTGCTACTGATAAGTTTTTAGGGGTAACACCATCACAAACTTATAAGTATATGGTATTAACCTGCCCGGTTGGCCCATATTTTTCAAAAACCTTAAGGGTTAAAATTGAGACTCATTATACCCGCGCTGCCGAAGGCGGTATGGGTTACGCTAAATCATCAGGTAACTACGGTGTATCTATGTACCCGGCACGTAAAGCTACCGAAGAGGGATTTGACCAATTGATATGGACAGACGCCAAAGAACATAAATATATTGAAGAAATGGGCGCTGCCAATGCCATGTTTGTATTGGATGGTAAGTTAATAACCCCATTAGCTCAAGATACCATTTTAGATGGTGTAACCCGCGATACCGTAATTGCCTTAGCAAAAGAATGGGGTTTCCCGGTAGAGGAGCGCAAAGTTTCTGTAGCCGAAATTATGGAAGGCGCTAAAAACGGCAAACTTACCGATGCGTTTGGTGCGGGTACTGCCGCCACTATTGCTTCTGTAGGTTCCATTGTTCATAATGGCGAGGAATATACATTAATAGACCCTAAAGAAAGAGAGTTCTCTCAAAGGGTATTAAAAACCATGAATGATATAAAATATGGTAATGCCCCTGACACACACGGGTGGAACTATATTGTTTAAATAACAAGCCAATAAAAAGCCCGGTAGAAATCTCTACCGGGCTTTTATTTTTATGAGTATTACTCTACACTTACGGTTAAGCCTTCCTGCTGTAATATTTTTCTGAAAATTTCCATTTCAGTAAATGAACCTTCCAATACTGCGCATTTGCCTTCATTGTGTACTTTCCAGGCAATTTTTTCGGCTTGTGATTCTGAATAATCCAGGTACTTCATCATGCAATGTATTACATGATCAAAAGTATTAAAATCATCGTTCCATAATATTAAACGATGCATTTCCTTTAGTCCGGCTAATAACTCTTCAAGGGTAAAGGTTTCTTCTTTAGTTTCTGTTGACATCTACAAGTACAAAAATACTCAAAAAAAAATAGGTTGAAAATTTTAAATTTTTCATTAAAAAGTATTAGATTTAATTAACCGACTATTAAAAACCTATTTCAATGAAAAATATCGCGTGGCTTGTTACCTGTGCTTTGTGTATACCAATGGTATTACCACAACCTTCTTATGCACAAGAAACTACATTGGCTCTAAAATCGCCAGCAACAGCAGTAACTATTGACGGAAAAAATACTGAGTGGGGTGAGAACCTGGCTTATCATAATGCCGAAAATAATATTCATTACACTATTAGTAACGATAAAGAGAATTTGTACCTGGTAATTAAAACAAATGATACAAAGCAACAAAACAATATCATATTAGCAGGGGTAACCTTTTCTATTGATACAAAAGGACGTAAAAAAAAGGGTTATGCTGTTACTTTTCCAGAAAAACTGGTGCCGCTTACTAATATTCCTTTAAATACACCCGAACAAAAACGAGTAGCTGTTTCAAAAATAAATGGTACAAGAAAAATAGGTATCCATGGATTTAAAAAAGATGTAGATGAGGACGAGATATATCCGGGTAACAGTTACAAAATACAAACTGCTTTAAATTTTGATGCCAATGGTTATTTAATATATGAGGCAGCTATACCATTGTATTTATTTCACGCCGACGGACCAGACAGCGAATGGTCATACAACATTATGTTAAATGCGGTTACTGGCCGTTTACCAGCAAATGGACAAATGACAGTGGGAGATGTTACTGTAACCGGTGCTGTAGTAGCAGTTCCGGCAGGTAGCGGCCCGCCATCATCTTCATCGGGCAGAGGCGGTAGTCGTAATAGTTCAGCTTCTGCTTCTGCCGCTAGTGGCATGAGTCAGATACCAGAAGTAGAAATATTAAAAGGTAGTGATTTTTGGGGTAAGTTTAGCCTTACAAAATAATTGATAAAACTTATTCTTCACATCATCTTCACAACACATCTATTTATTAACTTGCATAGTAAATTCAACTACTTTTACTAAGTAATTATTATAAATACACATTATTGAAATGAAACAATACTACACTTATTTTATATACGTTTTAGGCCTTCATTTAGCTTTTGTTGGGGTTAGCAATGCTCAAAATAATACTTTGATGTTAAAATCGCCAAGTGGAAGCGTTACTATAGATGGAGATCGTAAAGAATGGGGAGATAGCTTAAACTATTATAACCCGGAAAATAAACTTAATTACACAATTGCCAATGACAAACAGAATATTTACCTGGTAATAAAAACTAAGGATATTGAGCAACAAGCCAATATTTTAAACTCGGGTGTTACTTTTGGTATTGACACTAAAGGAAGAAAAAGATCATCATTTACTTTAACTTTTCCTGTAGCCGGACAATCAATGCGTCGCCCAGGTAAGCCCACGTTAGAGGAAAATATACTGAAAGCCAAATATCTTGCTTTGAGAAAAATAAAGGTTGATGGGTTTAAAGATATTGATGAAGAAGAACTAGCAGTTAACAATAGTTATGGGATTAAAGCAGCCATAAATATTGACAATGAAGGAACTTTAGTTTATGAACAAGCTATACCATTAGAGCTTTTCCGTGCGGGTGATTTATTAAAAAGCGAGTGGACATTTAATATTAAAATACAACCTATTACAGAAGGCACACCCAATGGATTTACAGGAATAACAAGCGAAAATGTAACAGTTCCAGCGGGTAGCAGAGGCGGAAGCAGCGGTGGCCGCAGCAGTGCAGGAGGAGTGAAACCACATATACAAGCTGCTACAATTGATAAAGTAAGCCCATCAGCACAGGCAACCAAAGCAATAGATTTTTGGGGTAAATTCAACTTAGCACAATAGAAGTGCTAAGCTGAATTTAAAAGTTCTATTCTACCTTATAGCGATAAACCTGCCGGCCAATTTGGCCTTCATTATTAATACCCTCAACTACCACCCGGTAAGTCCCTTTATCGGCATTAAAATACTCCAACTTATCGTAACCATCTTTATTGGTTTGTATCATTGGCTTCCAATAAATTGTGGTTCTAAAATCAGGTTTTTGGGCGTTAGCCACATCATATTTAGGCGAATAAAATTCACGCGTTCTATAATATCCTTTAGGGGTAAACTTTAATACTTTGGATGATTTTACATAGTCAAGGTTAATATCGGCACCATGCTTGGATGTAATTATAATTAAACCATTACCGCCTTTGCTGCCGTATGTAGCCAATAAAGTTGATGTTCTTAAAACTTCAACTGTTGATATTGTGCTCATATTCAAATCACGCAAAAACCCACCCACCTGGCCGGGGTAAATAAATATACCATTATAAATTACAGCCATACCCACCGAAGTATTTGATTGGCCTAATCGTGATGACCTTAATGATACAAATATGTCGTTACCCAGTGAATCTTTAATGCGTTCAACACCTGTAAGCCTTCCAGTTAAACAAGTCATAAAATCAGTGCAGCCTATTAATAAATTATCAGCATATATTATCTGGTCTGCATTACCGGGCCCGTTTAAGTTAGATGAGTATGCAAGCGCGCGTTTCTTCTCTTCTTCAACTGACATCCCTACAATTTTCACTTCATTTAAAAGAGTGCTGTTACGGTCTGCAATAATGCCATACTTTAGTTTGTCATCATATATCTTTTTATTTCTCGCAATGTAAGTTTGGTCTAATTCGTTATTTAAATTATCGGGGATAATGCTGGTTGTTGTAGAAGGTGGGGCGTTATCATCTAATAATACTTTAACATTATCATTACCATTTGAGTTTAGTCCTTGCAAAACCATCCTGGTACTATCAGCAAAGGTTAAGCGGTCAAAAACAAAATGCCCCTGATTATTAGTTATCGTATCAAGCATAGCACCACCTTCTGTACTTAATAACGATACTTTTCCGCGCGCTACCGGTTTATTTGAATTGGTAACTAATTTGCCCGAAATGATCAATTCATCTTCGGGAGCATAAGTAATTACCGGCATCTCGCTATTCCTTAATTTTTTCCAATCAAAACGATGATACCCTTGTGTAAGCATTAAGGCATCCAGATCCATTATAGTTTTTTTACTCACATTGGTAAAATAGTAATTGGGTTGTTCTACATAGCCCTTAATATCAGAGGTAAGCAATAAATTAGATAATATCGTATTTTCAGTTAGCTCATTTACCGCAACATCTGTTTCATTTACCACTGCTACAGAGAAACTGCCCACTACAGGCAACCCACCGGGTGTTTTCACATTAAGGTCTATAGCAACTTTTTCGCGTGGGGCATACGTTGATTTTACAGTATTTAACGATATGTTTAACAGATCAGGGTTTTGTATAAATATTAACCGTTCATTTAATGCTTCACCCTCGGCAGACAGAAGAGTAAATTGAATAATTCCCGACGGGAAACGGCTTTTAGGAATGCTTGCTATAAGTGTTGATTTATCTGCACTGCCTTTTCCGGCAAAATATATTTTTCCTCCTGATTGTGCAATAAGCGTAACGTCAGCTATATTGGCGCTGCCTGCCGCAATTATTTTCACATCTACATTATCAGATATAATGTTATCAATTGATAAGGCATATCCGTTGTTATTGGCAACGGGCAGATCGAATATTTTTGATTGATTATTAAGGTAACTAACTTTTACTTTATAAGATTTGCCCGCTATGGGTGTAAGTATAAAATAACCCATTCCTAAATGATTGTCTGTAAGTGCTGCAACTTCATTGTTTTGCTCATCCAACACTACACCCTTAACATTTATACCTAAACCATTTGAGGCGATAGCTTTATAAGCGATCTTTGTACGGATGCCGTTAATAAAGCTGCCGCTTTCCGGAAAAAACTGCACATCTACATCTGTAATACCTGCAGCCGCAGGCACATTATCCTTGCCAGACGAAGGCTTTATAATTTTTATATTCTTATCAAAAAAATATGCGTCCGACGCATTACGCATCCAATTGGTATATGCCCTTATATGATAATTTCCGCCCGGCAATGTAACGGGCAATATAAATGACCCTTGAGTAAGCCCATTACCTACAGGCAGTTTTAAACTTTGTATAATTTGCTTATTACTATTTATAAGTTCGGCATACATTATACCACTTATGGTTGATGGTGTGTGGTTTGAGCCTGCCACAGCATAACCCTTAAACCATATAGTATCGCCCGAACTATAATAAGGCTTATCCATATGCAGGTAAACTTTCTCAAAAGGAAGTTCAGTGGCCTGCTTTTGTAGTGCTAATAATGTTTTATCTAAGGTATAGGTTTGTGCGTAGCTATTCAGACTAAACGCCAGCAGAATCGCTAATATAAGGCGTACATATTTGATCATAACCTGTTATAATGGAGTATAACCAAATATATAAACTAATCATTTAATTGCAATCGATTTCAATAAAATGAGATTAGGAAAAAATAATCCTAAAACTTATTCTTCCACATCATACTTTCAACAGGGCGGGTAGTTGGGTTATTATACTTGGCATCCGCCTTTTTGTTGTACAAGGTTTCTATATCGCCCTCTACAACAAAGTATATTAGCTGGCCAATAGGCATGCCTGCATAAACTCGTACCGGTTGCGTGCATGATATCTCCAATGTCCAGGTATTGCAAAAACCTACATCGCCTTTACCTGCTGTGGCATGTATATCAATTCCTAACCTACCCGTGCTTGATTTTCCCTCTAAAAAAGGGATATGTTTGTGTGTTTCGGTATATTCAACGGTTACGCCTAAATAAAGTGTATTGGGTTGTAAAACAAACCCATCCTTAGGTATCTCAAACCCATCTATCTCATTATGCTTTTTGGCATCTAAAACCCTGTCGCGATATGTCGCCAAGTATTTACCTAAATGTACATCGTATGAATTGGTGCCCAAACACTCTCTTTTAAACGGTTCAATTATTATATGGCCTAAGTCAATTTCTTCAAGAATACGTTTATCAGATAAAATCATTGTGATATGGGATGTTTTGGTCCTAAAATTAGAATTAATTGACCTAAGTTTGTTATCCTTTTTGCAATTTTACTTTTATGGCAATAGTTTACCGGCAACGGGTTGATGATGATACGGAATTTGCGCTCTGGAAAATTGAAGAGCAAGCCGAAGAGCTATACAATCAGCTGCAGCTAAATGAAAGGGAAAAAGCCTTTGTTGAACAAATAAGTAACGGTAAGCGCCACCTGCACTGGCTGGGAACGCGTGTATTGCTGCGCAAAATGCTACTTACGGATGAGTATATTGATTGTAAGGTTGATGAGCACGGCAAACCATACCTGGTATCGCTGCCTTACCATATTTCATTTAGCCACTCATTTGATTATGCCGCCGTAATGATCAGTAAAAAACATCCCGTAGGTATTGATATTGAAAATGTAAAAGAAAAGGTTGAGCGCATTGCCCATAAATTTATGAAACCGCATGAACTTGCTTTTATAAATGACAAGCATAAAATACAACAGCTTTATGTTTGTTGGTGTGCTAAAGAGGCTATTTATAAATGTTACGGCCAAAAAGCGGTATCGTTTTTAGATAATATATCATTACAGCCTTTTGAATTGGTGAGCCAGGGGATAGTTAACGCTCGCTTAAAAAAAGGCGATGTTGATATTAATTACCAGGTGGGTTATTTGCCATATGAGGATTATATGATTGGGTTTGTAAAGGATGAGGCATGAAGAATAAAAAGGTAGCCGTACAAAATTGGGGCTTGATTGATTATAAGGAGGCCTGGGATAAACAGGAAACTATATTTGATGCAACTGTAAAGCAGAAAATAACTTTGCGCGAAAAATCGATGGCTATTACTGGTGATGATAATATGGAAGATATCACGCCAAATTATTTGATATTTTGTCAGCACCCGCATGTATATACTTTGGGCAAAAGCGGTCACCCTGAAAATTTGCTTTTAGATGATGTTAGCCTAAAGGAAAAAGACGCTACTTATTATCGCATTAACCGTGGCGGCGATATTACCTACCATGGGCCGGGTCAAATAGTATGTTACCCTATATTGGATCTGGATAATTTTTTTACTGATATACACCTGTATTTGCGTAAACTGGAAGAAGCCGTAATACTAACGCTGGCTGATTATGGTTTAACAGCTGGCCGTTACCCGGGTTATACGGGTGTATGGTTTGATGCTGATAATGCACGTGCGCGTAAAATTTGCGCCATGGGTGTGCGTTGTAGTCGTTGGGTTACAATGCATGGCTTGGCCCTTAATGTAAATGCCGACCTCAACTATTTTAAAAATATTGTTCCGTGCGGTATTGATGATAAGGCGGTTACTACCATGCAAAATGAATTGGGCCAGGTGATTGACGTTGATGAAGTGCAAGTCAAACTACAGCAGCATATTGCCGAACTATTTGAAATGGAGATAATTTAATATTACTTATCGGCACCCAACAACCTAATGCCTGCCGCCTTAAGGTTTTTTATGATATTTTCTTGCAGCACAATTTTGGTGTTCAAAAAGTTAGTCGGCTCTACCCATACATTTACAGTAAACCGCATACTATCCACCTCTAACCCAATAAGGCCAACCCGTGGAGCCGGTTCTTTTAATACAGCAACGGTTGAATTAACGGTATCCTCCATTATTTGTTTAACCTGGTCTATATCTACATAGTAACCTAGTTTTACCTCAAAATCTAACCGTCTTTTACCCTCGCGGGTGATATTTACTATAACCTCGTTAAACAACTTACCATTGGGAATAATAATGGTTTTGTTATCGGCTGTTATAAGTACCGTATAAAAGATCTGGATGGATGTTACCCTACCCTCTTGCCCCTGGGCAATAATATTATCATCTAATTCAAACGGCTTTAATAATAGTATTAATACCCCACCTGCAAAGTTTTGAAATGTGCCGGATAGTGCCAAACCAACTGCTACGGTAAAACCGCCCAGTATGGTGCTAAATACCGTTAATGGATAACCAAGTATATTTAATACCAGTATTATAAGCAATACATATAATGCTGTTATGGTTAAACTAAGGAAGAATGGTTGTAATGATGAGTGAACTTGTCGTCTGCTCATCCGGGTACGAATACGTACCGTAAATAATTTGATGAGTTTTAGCCCAACCAATAGTACAATTAAACCTATTAGTAATTTGGAGCCATTTATTATAAGCCATTGAGAGGCCATGTAGTAAAATTCGTGTAACTTCATAATGAAGCCACAAATTTAATAATTATTACTTTCCGTATATAGTAATAAAAAGCTCAGGAACTTTAAACAACACCCAATCAACCAAGGTTGCATGTATGTTTTTTTTGGTTACTTGTAAATGTTTCATGTGATAGTGTATTCAATTGTTGTGCCCATTATTAATTATCAGCACTTGAACACAAAAATAGGTTGAAATAAATACTGAAAACCACATAATTAATCATGTGATTAACTGATGACCATGTGTTTACCTTATTATGACTTAATGAAATAGTACATAAAAACAAAACCCTTGTCTGAAATAACAGACAAGGGTTTTAATATTAGCGTAAGCTGTATGATTACATCATACCACCCATGCCACCACCACCCATTGGGCCACCGGCAGGAGCTTCTTCAGGATCATCAGCCAATACACACTCTGTTGTTAACAACATAGATGCAATTGAAGCTGCGTTCTCTAAAGCTACACGGCTTACTTTGGTAGGGTCAATAACACCTGCACCAATTAAGTTTTCGTATTTATCAGTACGGGCATTGTAACCAAAATCGGCTGTACCTTCTTTTACTTTTTGAACCACTATAGAACCTTCAATACCTGCATTTTCGCAAATTTGACGTAATGGCTCTTCAATAGCGCGACGGATGATCTGGATACCTGTATTTTCATCTTCGTTTTCGCCTTTTAGATTAGCTAAAGCGGCAACAGCGCGAATGAAAGCAACACCACCACCTGCAACTATACCTTCTTCAACGGCAGCACGGGTTGCGTGTAAAGCATCATCAACACGGTCCTTTTTCTCTTTCATTTCAACTTCAGAAGCAGCACCAATGTATAAAACCGCAACACCTCCTGATATTTTAGCTAAGCGTTCTTGTAATTTCTCTTTATCATAATCAGATGTAGTAACTTCCATAGCTGCCTTTATTTCACCTATGCGAGATTGTATTGCAGTTGAGTTACCTCCACCATTAATTATAATAGTATTATCTTTGTCAATTGTTATTTTTTCTGCCTGACCTAAGTCGCTAAGATCAGCGGACTCCAATTTATTTCCTTTTTCTTCTGACGATATAACTTTTCCACCTGTTAGCACAGCAATATCTTCTAACATTGCTTTACGACGGTCGCCAAAACCAGGTGCCTTAACAGCAGCCACTTTCAGTGAACCACGAATTTTATTTACTACTAAAGTTGATAACGCTTCGCCATCCAAATCTTCAGCAATAATTAACAATGGTTTACCAGTTTGTACTTGTTTCTCCAAAATAGGAAGCAATTCCTTCATGGAAGAGATTTTTTTGTCGTAAATAAGTACATAAGGGTTTTCCAATTCTACTTCCATTTTTTCACTATTGGTTACAAAATATGGAGATAGATAGCCGCGATCAAATTGCATACCCTCTACAGTTTTAACTTCAGTTTCGGTTCCTTTAGCTTCTTCAACAGTAATAACACCTGATGTTCCCACTTTTTTCATTGCATCAGCAATCATTTCGCCAATAACATCATCATTGTTTGCAGATATTGATGCTACTTGTTTAATTTTACTGAAATCATCTCCAACTTCCTGTTTTTGAGTTACTAAATTTTCTACAACAGCCTTAACTGCTTTGTCGATTCCGCGTTTTAAATCCATTGGGTTTGCACCGGCAGCAACATTCTTTACACCTGCAGTAATAATAGCCTGGGCTAATACAGTTGCAGTGGTAGTACCATCACCGGCAATATCAGCAGTTTTTGAGGCCACTTCTTTTACCATTTGGGCACCCATGTTTTCAACTGGATCTTTTAATTCTATCTCTTTAGCTACGGTTACACCATCTTTTGTAACAGCTGGTGAACCAAATTTTTTATCAATAATTACATGACGACCTTTGGGGCCTAAAGTTACTTTTACCGCGTTTGCTAAAACATCAACACCTCTTTTAAGGGCATCACGCGCTTCAACATTGTATTTAACTTGCTTTGACATTCTATTTTTAATTAATTACTTATCTGTTAATATTCTGTGATATATTATAATACTATAAAAATATCAGACTCCCTCATTATAAGATAATCTTTGCCATCAAGACTAATTTCCTGACCAGCAAATTTCCCATAAAGAACTTTGTCGTTTGGTTTTACTGATAGAGGGATTAATGTTCCTGTTTGCTCAGCATATCTTCCAGGACCAACAGCGACAACAGTTCCGTGTTGTGGTTTTTCTTGTGCGGTTTCAGGAATATATATACCTGAAGCGGTTTTAGTTTCTGCCGGAGCTGCTTCAACTACCACTCTATCTCCGATAGGTTTAATGTTTAATGACATAGTTATATAATACTTAGTTTATAAAAAAGTTAATGTTATGCTTGCCTTTCATCATCAATTATGCCAAGCAATAGATGTGACTTATTTGGCATAATATTGCCTGTTGTATTGTCAGATTTGTGTAATTGCGCCCTTTTATATTTAATTAACCTGATGGTTCTGTGTCATCATGTCAGTATATAAAAAGCAATAAGGCTTCGGTAATTAACCGAAGCCTTATCATTATATTTTAATCTCCTTATTTTTTAGGAGCCGGTTGTTGCTGCGCAGGCGCGGCAGTACCCGGTAAAGTAGGTATAGTAGATGGTGCAGTTGTAGTTGCCGGAGCTTTTAATGATTTATTTATTTGCTCATCATACGGAGAATTTGAACTACCTGAATAACCGCCTTTTACTGCAACATTAATTAAAAGTGATAATACCATTAAACTGATAACCAGTATCCAGGTACCCTTTTCTAAAAAGTCGCCGGTTTTTTGCACACCCATTAGTTGCGACTGGCTTGAAAAATTTGAAGTAAGACCACCGCCTTTAGGATTTTGTATTAACACAATAAGCCCTAATAAGGCACATACTATTATGGTTATTACTATTAAAACTATATACATTTCTTTATATTAATTTGATTTTTTTTCTAACTGCTCAATTTGGCTTGCAAAGTAAAGGCTTTTTTCCGGAAATTTCAACATCAATTTTTTATAGGTCGTTATAGCTTTTGGATACAGCATTTGCTCGGTATAAATACGGGCCAGTGTTTCGGTAATAAGTTCATCATTGTCTTCTGAACTCTTTTTAGCTTTATTCTCGGTATCTAATTTTACACCTGCCGGATGCTTTATTTGTGGCTCGGTTTGAATAAACCGCTTAATTATACGGTCTTCCTTTTTATCAGTATCAAAATTAACAGCTCTTTGCGCTGTGCTGCGTTCTAACTCTTCAATAGCATTTAAATTAAAAATACTTTCAACGTATTGTTGTTGCAATTCATCAATGTCGTTTTTTGGTTTAGGTAGATCAGAGACAACAGGCTTATTGTAAATATACGGCTGATAAGTTTGCGCATATTCCTTTCGTGTTTTATCCAGCCACCACATAAAGCTATAGGGCATTGTTTCATCATTATACCTGGATAAATTTTGATTTTCGGCAGCAATATCTCTTGGTACAGCAACAGCATTATTTAATGCTTTTTGGGGTTGCGCTTGCACAAAAGAATGGTCAATTACAAAATGATCATTGGCAGGTATTTGATTTTCTGTTACAACGTTATTGGTCTGAGCTATTTTATTGTCATTAGTACTTAGTGATGCAGGTTGCCCTAAATCAATATCTTCAATACTTACAATTTCATCATATACATCGTCTTCAATATCCTGATGGAAAAACTCTGTTTTATCTAAAGTGTAAGCAGTTTCAGACGATTCATTGTTTATGTTATCCTCAACATTATTCACATCTGACGGCTGAGTTTCGCTATATGTTGGTTGTTCAACATATTTTATTTCTTCTTCTATTGGATGAAAATATGTTTCCTCTTCTTCGTTAACTATAGGCTCATGAAAAACCACTTCATTAACGGGTTCATTATTCTCGGCCTTAACTTCGTTTTGAATATCTTGAACAGATTGCCTTGTACTTGGAGTTAGGGCAGTTGTATTATCATCAATAAAAGCAATTTGCCTGGAATCAACCACAGCTAAACTTTCGGGGAAATTAACCAGTTTATATAATGTTGCAGGGTTAATATAAGCGGCGGCGTGCTTTACATTTTGATCATGGCCGTTGCCCGCCAATAAAGCGCGAAGCAAACCACTTTGCGGAAAATCATTAACCAGTGCTTCTATACCTGAAGAATTGGTACTTAATACCTCAACCGGGTTAGCTAATGCTTTTAATAATAACTCACTATTTATATTATTCAGTTTTTCCACGAGAGTTTGAAGCTACAAAATGGTTACCAATTATTAAAGGCGGCATTAAAAATTTCGTCAATCAGCTGCCTGATTATGACTTGTGTTAAAGCTTTCTCCTGTGTAGAGAGGTCGCCAGTATAATTTTGAGTTTTAGTGAATGTTTGATCAAAACTGAGTTTTTTATTTGCATCATACGTAAATTTAACCTTTACACTAATTGATAATACCGATGCACCTGCAATTGGTGCCTGGTTATTATTAGTTGCCTGTATAGATATCGGCGCGTATCTATAATCAGTTATAGCGCCAGACATGCTAGCATCACCCTGTCCGGTTACAATGCTTAATTTGGTGGTAGTACGTATTCTTTCTTTTAACGCTTCAGTAAAATCCTGGCTTAAGGTACTTACAACCAGTGGTGCCTCATTTTCAAAAAACGGAACAGTAATGGTTTTGAGTTCGGGCGGTATAGAAGTACTTTTTAAAGTATAGCACGACTGAAAGAGTAATATTATGGTACCCAACGTAATAACCAATCCCCAAGTTCTTTTCATGCCTGCTATAAATTTAACTCTTTTATTTTCCTGTATAATGTCCTTTCGGATATACCTAACTCATTAGCTGCCAACTTGCGTTTACCTTTATGCTTTTTAAGCGCTTTACGTATCAGGTCAGATTCTTTTTCAATTAATGAAAGTGATTCCTCTACCTCTTCGGCATCATGCGATATACTATAGGTATCTGCATTAGTATTACCGCTTATAATGGTATTATTAACGGGTTGTTGAATGGTAAATTGTGGCTCTAAATTTCCCGGCAACTCAATATCGTGATATAATTGCTGTAAGGTTTGCGAATGGCTAGCCTGGTTAACACTTACACCGCCATGCTCAATAATATCAGCCACCAACTTTTTAAGTTCCACCATATCGCGTTTCATATCAAATAAAACTTTATACAATATGTCCCGCTCAGAAAAATCTTCCTTAGGCTGATTTTCAATACGCATTGGCAAATTGCTACGCCCAGCCTCCTGCGGAAGGTAATTAAGTAAAACCTGGGCCGTAATTATACGGTCACGCTCCAATACAGCTAATTGCTCGGCCATGTTTTTTAACTGGCGCACGTTACCCGGCCAAGAGTAGTTGACAATAACTTGCTGTGCTTCATCATCCAATTGAATTGGCGGGGTGCGATATTTATCGGTAAAATCAGAAGTAAATTTCCTGAACAATAAATAAATATCCTCTTTTCTATCGCGCAATGGTGGTATGCGCAAGGGCACCGTATTTAAACGATAGTAAAGATCTTCCCTGAATTTACCATTCCTAACCGCATCATAAACATCAACATTAGTTGCCGCTATAACACGTACATTGGTTTTCTCAACTTTCGATGAACCAACTTTAATATACTGTCCCGACTCTAATACCCTTAATAAACGAGCCTGTGTACCCAAAGGCATCTCGGCAATTTCATCTAAAAATATAGTACCACCGTTTACAGTTTCAAAATAACCTTTACGCTCGCCAACAGCACCGGTATAGGCGCCTTTTTCGTGTCCAAATAATTCTGAATCAATGGTACCCTCAGGAATTGCACCGCAGTTTACCGCAATAAACGGTCCATGCTTACGCGGGCTCATTTGGTGTATAATATGCGAAAACACCTCTTTACCACTACCACTCTCTCCGGTAATTAAAACCGAAATATCAGTAGGTGCAACCTGGTTAGCTATATTTATTGCTCGGTTCAATAATGGCGAATTGCCAATAATACCGAAGCGTTGTTTAATTTCTTGTATTTCCATGCTGTGTTAGATGCAGGATTAGTCTATAATTTTACCCATTAGGGTTGCTGTGGTACAGCGTTCCGCTAAGACATTAACATACTGACCCGGTTTGTATCTTTCATCTACAGGGAAAACCACCATCGCGTTTTGATCACTTCTACCGGCGTAATCATTTTTTGATTTTTTGGAGAAGCCCTCAATTAACACTTTTTGCACTTTACCAATTTGCGCCAGCATACGGCTATGCGAGTGTTGTTGCTGTAAAGCTACAATCTCTGTTAACCTTGCAGCTTTAACCGATTCGGGTATATCATCAGCATAACGCTTGGCGGCTAAGGTTCCCGGCCTTTCAGAATACATAAACATATACGCAAAGTCGTATTTTACATACTCCATCATGCTTACCGTTTCCTTATGCTCTTCCTCAGTTTCTGTACAAAATCCGGTAATCACATCGGTTGATATCGCACACTCCGGAATGATACGGCGTATAGCATCAATCCGGTTTATATACCATTCACGGTCATAGGTACGGTTCATCAAATCCAATATGCGGCTATTACCAGATTGTACAGGCAGGTGAATATAATTGCAAACATTATCATGCTTAGCAATTGCATATAAAACCTCGTCTGTAATATCTTTAGGGTGCGACGTTGAGAACCTAACCCGCAGGTCTGGATTAATCAAGGCTACCATTTCCAATAAATGGGCAAAGTTTACTTTTTGTGTTTCATCTTCACTGGCCCATTTGTATGAGTCAACATTTTGCCCCAGCAAAGTAACCTCGCGGTAACCATTGTTGAAAAGATCGGTACATTCTTTTACAATAGAAAAGGGATCGCGGCTGCGCTCACGGCCACGGGTAAAAGGTACTACGCAAAACGAGCACATATTATCGCAGCCACGCATAATAGATACAAATGCGTTAATCCCGTTACTATTTAAACGTACAGGGCTTATATCCGCATAAGTTTCCTCG
>CAZTAU010000052.1:0-21445 GCA_964611565.1 uncultured Mucilaginibacter sp.
AACAAGTAGCTATTATTTACTTAGGTACTAAAAACCTAATGCGTAATGTACCTGTAAACAAGATCCGCGAGTTTGAAAGCGAATACACTACACAGTTAGAACAACGCCATCCGGAAGTATTAGCAGCATTAAAAGCGGGTAAACTGGATGACCAGGTAACAGGCACACTGGAAACAGTAGCTAAAGAATTGTCTGGACGATATAATTAATTAGATATGAGATGTGAGATATGAGTATTGAGATAATCAATACTCATATTTTAAAATAAAATAAATGAAGTTTTGAGGATTAGAGAAAAGGACTAAAGTCTCAAATCTCAAGTCTCAAATCTCAAATCTCCAAGAATGGCTAATTTAAAAGAAGTAAGAAACAGGATAGGGTCGGTAAGCTCAACGCAGCAGATCACCAAGGCCATGAAAATGGTTTCGGCGGCTAAGTTGAAGCGTGCTACTAACGCTATTGTACAATTGCGCCCGTATGCCAATAAGCTTAAAGAGTTGTTAGCAAACTTATCTGCAAGCTTAGAGGATGGTTCATCACCATTTTTACAACAGCGCGAGCCTAATAAAGTATTGATCATTACGGTATCATCAAACCGTGGTTTGGCAGGTGCTTTTAATGCTAACGTTATAAAAACTGCCAATAATTTAATTGCCGAAAAATACAGCGAGCAGTTAAAAGCGGGTAATGTATCTATAGTAAGCATCGGTAAAAAAACACAGGAGTATTATCAGCGCCGTAAGTACAATGTTATTGGCAACAATAACGATGTATATAACAGCCTGAACTTTGCTAGTGTATCAACCATTACCGAAGCTGTGATGGAAGGCTTTTTAAAAGGCGATTATGACCGTGTAGAATTGGTGTACAACCAATTTAAAAATGCGGCTGTACAGTTTTTAGTAGCCGAGCAGTTATTACCTGTACCAAAAGCAGAAGCTGTTGCCTCAGTTAGCACTAACCAGGTAGATTATATACTGGAACCTTCGCAAGAGGAAATAGTAGAACAATTGATCCCTAAAAATATCAAGATACAGGTTTACAAAGCGGTGTTAGATTCAAATGCATCTGAGCATGGCGCACGTATGACCGCGATGGATAAAGCAACTGAAAATGCAGGCGATTTATTGAAAGCATTAAAACTTTCATACAACCAGGCACGCCAGGCAGCCATTACTACCGAGCTTACCGAGATTGTAAGCGGCGCGGCAGCATTATCAAGCGAATAAGAAATAAGAGTTAACAAGTACAATAAAAGGCTTCCCGCAAGGGAGGCCTTTGTTGTTTACATATCGCTTTTCCCAACGCGTCATTGCGAGGAATGAAGCAATCTCTACATAGGGCATTCAAAGCTAATATCTTGTAACATTGATTTGCAAGTGCAGAGATTGCGACGCTACGCTCGCAATGACGCGATGTATAAGTTTATTTTTTTAAAGTAATATGTTCTTAATTCGCTAAACATTTATATTTTTGTGCCAATATAAAAAAGTACCCATTATGAGCTCAGTAAAAGAAGCAAATGCAGAACGTCATTATATATTATTAACCATAGCTATCGTTATCGGTTTAGTAGGTGTTTACCTTCGCTTTGCCGAATTTCCTTTCGCCTCAGCTATATCAAATATCATTTTGATTATTGGAGTTATTATCTCTTTAAAAGCTGTATTTGCTATAATGAAGTAACATTTACACAAAATATTAAAAAAGCGCCTTGATTTATCAAGGCGCTTTTTTTTGTTTATTACCCGAGCGTCATTGCGAGCCAGGTACGAGCGTGGCAATCTCTACATACGATATCACGCGTTCGCCTTGTATACTTAGAGATTGCCACGCTACGCTCGCAATGACGTGCGGAGATTGGTAGAGTTATTTAGGCCTATACTTCGACTCATTCAATATCTTCTGCGCATCGGTCATAGCCATTAGCTGTGGTAAGGTAACTTCAGGATGCTTATTCATATACTCCCTAACAATTTGCCAACCCGTCCAAACCCCTAGTTTTGGTGCCGAGTTGTTTTTCTCGCCCAGGCCGGGTGTAAAAGGGGCCTCGTTGATGTAGCTCTGTATTTTTTGAAAGTCGGTTTCATATAATAAATTTTCCTCCAAAAAATACGCCCAAATGTTTGTTTGATTGTCTTCACACCATTTTAACTGCTGTGTGGTATAGCCAATTTTTATGCTGTCCGCCACATCCGGCAGGGTTTGGTCCATAAAGTATAATATCTTGCCGTTATACACCATTTTAGCCAGTAGAGAGCGATCGTTATCATTCTCCGGGAACATTTCCTCGCGCGCTATCCCCTCTACCACACGCGGCGCTATATTAGCTTTGTTAAACCGGCGGGATATGTATCGTGGAAAGCTCTCAGTCAATGCCGGATAAAATCTCGAATCACCTAAAAAAAGATCCAACCCAATACCCATATACCCATCACCTAACGAAGTTTGTGCCTGGAATCCTGAAAAATAAGCATATATCTTTGGCAAATTTTTCTTTGGGTAATAATATTTAATGCGCCTAAAGGCATCAGTCAGTTCTTCATTCTGTTGAGCCATGTTATCGGGATAGGCGGCATCCACATCGTGCTTTAAATCTAAATAAGCCTGGCTTGCAAAAATTTGTCTTAAAGTGGCAAAGTAGGCGGTGTCTTGTATGCTGCCTGCGTTAAGGATGTGTTCTACAAAATCCTGGTAAAATATGCCATATTTTTTGTGTAGGTAAACGGCTTGTTGGGCCATGGGTTTGTTACGCATAGCATCAAACTCATGGTCAAAGCGCTCTATTTTTACATCGAGCTCAATATGGCTTACATCAACTTTTTTATCGCCATTACAGGCCGAAATGATAAGGGCTGCAAAAAAAATTAAATAAATTTGCTTTGGTATGCGATGTATAGGGCTCATTTTTTATACTTTGGGCTAAATTAGTTATTATTTGCATTTACCCATAAACATCAGTGCCGGTAATTAGTTATCATATACATGAAAATAGCGTTAGCCCAACTTAACTATCATATAGGTAATTTCGAGTCGAACACGGACAAGATCATTCAGCATATTAAAAAGGCCCGTGAAAACGGGGCCGATTTGGTGGTGTTCTCTGAGTTATGCGTTTGCGGCTACCCGGCCCGTGATTTTTTAGAGTTTAATGAATTTATAAGCCAATGCGAAGATGCAGCTAATACCATCGCGGCGGCTTGCACAGATATTGCCTGTATTATTGGTTTACCTACACCCAATAATAAGCCCGAAGGTAAGGATTTGAATAACTCGGCGTACTTTATTGAAAATGGCAAGGTTAAAGCTATAGTTAATAAGGCTTTGTTGCCTAACTACGATGTGTTTGACGAGTACCGCTATTTTGAACCATCAACCGAGTTTAACTGCATCGATTTTAAAGGCCATAAAATAGCGTTAACTATTTGCGAGGACCTGTGGAACACTATTGAAAACCCGCTATATATTACGCGGCCAATGGATACTTTGATCAGGCAGAAGCCGGATGTAATGATCAATATAGCTGCTTCGCCATTTTCATATACTCATGATGATGAGCGTATAGATATTTTAAAAGATAATGCCAGCCGTTATAATCTGCCGCTGTTTTATGTAAACTCCGTAGGCGCGCAAACCGAGCTGATATTTGATGGCGGATCATTAGTGTTTGATAATACGGGTAAACTAATAGACGAATTGCCTTATTTTGAGGAGAGCATGGCTTATTATACTTTAGAAGATAATAGCCAAATAACTTTTGACCACGTAACCACTATACGTACCGAAGCCACCAGCGATATAGCCCAAATACACCAGGCATTGATACTGGGTATACGGGACTATTTTTATAAGTCAGGATTTAAGCAGGCTATTTTGGGTTTATCCGGCGGGATAGATTCTGCAGTGGTGTGTGCCTTGGCTGCCGAGGCTTTGGGTGCCGAAAATGTAATGGCGGTATTATTACCCTCTAAATTTTCAAGCGACCACTCCCTAAAGGATGCGGAGGACCTGGTAAATAATTTAGGCTGTAAACACGAGATAGTTGCTATTAAAAACATTACAGATGCTGTTGAAGAGGCATTACATCCGCAGTTTAACAACTTGCCGTTTAACATTGCCGAGGAGAATATACAATCGCGCAGCCGGGCTGTAGTGTTAATGGCTATGTGTAATAAGTTTGGCTATATCTTGTTGAATACCTCCAACAAAAGTGAGGCGGCGGTAGGCTATGGTACCTTATATGGCGATATGTGCGGTGGTATATCTGTAATAGGAGATGTATATAAAACACAAGTTTTTGAGCTGGCGCGATATATTAACCGTGATACAGAGATCATCCCGATAAACTCTATCACTAAACCACCATCTGCCGAGCTAAGGCCGGGACAAAAGGATACAGATTCTTTACCCGAGTACGATATTTTAGACAGGATATTAAAGGAATATGTAGAACATCGCTGTTCATCAGCAGAGATCATTAAAATAGGCTTTGATGAGGCTGTAGTGCGTAAGGTGATTAGGCTGGTAAATGTTGCCGAGCATAAGCGTTACCAAACGCCGCCAATACTAAGGGTATCGCCAAAAGCATTCGGCATGGGCCGCAGGATGCCTATTGTGGGTAAGTATTTACAGTAGCTCTCCGTATTGTCATTCTGAGCATAGCGAAGAATCTATGAACTTTGCAATCACCGCTTGGATAGATGCTTCGCTATACTCAGCATAACAAAGAGGGCACCTATTTCCCTAACACCTCAGCCAACTTATTTTCCAGATCAACGCCACGCAGATCACGGGCTATGATCTTCCCTGTCGGATCCAATAAAAAGTTAGATGGTATTGCCGATACCGAGTAAAGCTGCGCTACGCTGTTATTCCAAAATTGAAGGTCAGATACATGAGACCAAACTAATCCATCGTTTTTTATAGCGGCCAACCAATCGTCTTTAGCTCCCGGACGATCTAATGATACACCTAGTATCGTAAAATTGCGGGTCTTATACTTATTAAATAACCGCACCATAGTTGGGCTGGCCTGGCGGCAAGGGCCGCACCATGATGCCCAAAAATCAATCAATAAATACTTCCCTTTAAAAGCCGATAGTTTTAAGGGTAAACCTCGTGTATCGTTTTGTGAAAACTCCGGTGCCATAGCACCCACAGCACTTAACTTGGCACGGTCAATGGATTCTTTAAGCACTTTAGCCGCTTCCGTACCTTTCAGGTCGGCCGATAGCGTATTGTATAAATTATCCGACTCAAAAGGATCGATTTTACTGTCTAATGTATTTAATGCAATAAGGCTTAAATAACTATTTGGATGAGTTACAATAAAAGTTTGTAAAGCCGAACGATGTTTGCTTTGCAATACCTTAAACTTAGCCTGCATTTCTGCCTGGTACTCGTTACTGTTTTGTTTAGCTGCCGGTGCAGCTTGTATTTCGGTATTAAGCTTCATGGCTTCGGCTTCAATAGCCTTTACCTGTGCCAGTAGTTTAGTGTTCTCCTCATTAATTAACGAGCCGGTAATTTTGGCTTTTTTTATTGAATCAGGAGTAGTGATAGTAGTTTCTCCTTTTTCTAAAAAGAAAGTAAAAACATCGGCCGTAGCCTCTTCTAATTTAGCCATGCCTACGCCTTTATAATCCATCACTAAAAAGGCATTAACCGGGTTTAAGGTATTGCCGGTAAAACTAAAATCGCCATTAACCACGGCAGATGAGTCGGCAATTTTATTGGCACCCAATTGATATAATAAATAAACCTGTGCAGGGGCATCTAAACTGCCGGCTTTGCCTTTAATGGTAAACGTGCCACCAACCTGGGCAACAGCAAATAGTGGCGATAAAGCGGTTAATAGGAAAAGTATTTTTTTCATTAATTGTTGATATAAACGCTTTAACGAATAAATCGATAAAAAGGTATGTTAATTTAATTTTTGATAAGTGCGCCACCAAAGGTCGGGCAGTTCGCCTGCAACCGCGGTTTGGTAATCTTCATATCGGCATGGCACCAGGTGAAAGCGTTCATTACGCGAGCCGCCTGTAGGGTAGGGTACCTGCATCCACCAACGGTCGCTTTTTTTGCTTTTTACAAATACCAGTTCATGCTCATCATGCGTTAGTCTGGTTTTGTAAATGAGGTATTGTGATTTAGGCTGCAGCGGGAAATCTTTTTTGCGGTTATAAACACCATCAATAAAGTACCATATCATTTGCGATAACAGCATGGCAGTTTGCCCGTTATTATCATAAGCCGGGTTAAACTCGTAAAAGCCTATGCTGGTTAGCTTATCGTTAAAGCCCGCGTAGCGGCATACCTGGCAAGCTTCTTCACCATATAAACCATTGGGAGTAGCGTTAGCGTTTCCCATAGCATCTGATGAGCGAATGGCACTGATATCAAAACTGATCATCCCCGCGTTACGGATGATAGGCTCGGCAACTTCAACCTTCCCGCTTACCTCGCCCAGGCGGTGCACATCAAAATAAAGCTTATCCATCACCCGCAGACTATCCTGGCTGGCAAAAAAGGTTTGGTAGCCTAAATTGCTGTAGTTAAAAAGGTAATTGGGCTCATGTAAAAATATTTTGTTGAGATAGGATTGTGATGTCGTTTCGATAGTTTCCTCATTACGGTCATCATCCAAATCAAAATGCGAATCAACTACTACCAGGTCAACCCGCTGCTCCAGGTTTTCATAACCTAGGTATTGTGCATAAGTCAAGTCCTGTCCGCCACCGACTATAACCGGAATGATGTTCTTTTTTATTAACTCGCTTACTACGGTTTTAAGCGCATAGTAGGTATCGGTAACTTTCTCGCCTTGCTTAATATTCCCTAAGTCAACAATTTTTGTGGAATAGCTGCCTTCGTTAAGCAAATACAAATGTTCGCGCACATAATCCGGCCCTAACGCGCAACCCGAGTTATTTACCGAGTTTCGGTCCTCCAATACACCAATTAAAGCTATATCTGCCGGCTCATCCAGATCGGGGAATTTATCGGTATAATAATTTATTTTACTACCTAAATGACTGGTATAATATCCGTTTTTAGGGATGATCTTATCAAGGTCAAGCGGCGTAAAGAAGTCGGATAAGGACATATATGTTTAATGGTATGTGCAAATATGCAGAATTTTTGGATGTGCAGTATAAACGCGCAACTGATAAAATATTAACAATTGATTAGGAAAAGCATCCGCACATCTGCACATTTGCATATATGCACATACTAGTAACAGGCGCAACAGGTTTTTTAGGTTCGGAGGTAGCTTTGCAGTTAGTTCAATCGGGCCAAACTATTCGTTGCACTAAAAGGACAACGTCTAAAATTCCGGCAATATTGGTTCCTTATGAAGCCCAAATGGAATGGGTTAATGCCGACCTGGTGGATGTATTTGCTTTGGAGGATGCCTTGGAGGGGATAACCCGGGTATATCATAGCGCAGCATGGGTATCATTAAAACAGGCAGATAAGGAACCCATGATACGCACTAATGTTACCGGTACTGCTAACTTGGTTAATTTATGTGTGGAAAAAGGGATCAGAATAGTACATGTAAGTTCTATAGCTGCCATTGGCACCGCTAAGCCCGGCGAGTTGATCACAGAAAATGATCATTTGGATTCTTCAACAGAGAATGACGGCTACGCGCTTTCAAAACTGGAAAGCGAGATGGAAGTTTGGCGCGGCATTGCCGAAGGTTTAGATGCGGTTATTGTAAACCCATCATTGATTATCGGCCCCAATGCCGGTATATTGGGTAGCGGGCAGCTTTTTGAAACCGTACGCAAGGGACTTAAAGTTTATACCACCGGCAGCGCGGGTTTTGTTGATGTGCAGGATGTGGCTAAATGTATGATAGCATTAATGAATAGCGATATTACTGCTGAGCGATACATCATCAGTGCCGAAAACAGGAACTATCAACAACTTACTGCCGAGATAGCTCAAGGTTTTGGCGTACAACCCCCAACCATGCTGGCAAAACCCTGGATGATGGAGATTGCCTGGCGCGGCGCTGCAGTTATTTCGGCAATTACCGGCAACCCGCCCATTCTGGATAAGATAGCTGCCAAATCTGCCACGCTAAACAAAAACTTTGATAATAGTAAAATTAAAAAGGCTATAGGCATTGAGTTTAAGCCAATAAGCAAAACAATTATGGAGATTTGTGCTGCCTTGGGCAAATAAAAATTTACAACCACCTGTTATTTTGCGCTATTATTCTGTTTAAAAATCCATCCAAAAGTTGCACTTTTGCACCATCGCAATACCAAGAGCCATGAGTGACACGTCCATGACGCAGCAATATTTCATTATAGATTTTGATAGTACCTTTACCCAGGTGGAAGCATTAGATGAGCTTGCACGTATATCCTTAAAGGATCGGCCTGACAGGGAAGATATATACAAACAAATTGATGATTTGACCAATGCTTCTATGGAAGGCAGGTTATCGTTTACCCAAAGTTTAGAGGCTCGTGTTAAATTGCTGAATGCCAACCGCGATCACCTTAAACAGTTAATATCACATTTAAAGAAAAAAGTATCTACTTCTTTTTCGCGTAATACCATCTTCTTTAAAAATCATACTGATGAGGTATTGATCGTATCAGGCGGATTTAAAGAGTTTATTACCCCGGTAGTAACCGAGTATCACATCAAAAAGGAAAATATATACGCCAACACTTTTTTATTTGATGATGAAGGAAATATTGTTGGTTACGATACAGAGAACCCATTATCGCAAGAGGGGGGCAAGGTAAAACTATTAAAGGAGTTGAACCTGCAAGGCGATATTTATGGTATTGGCGATGGTTATTCTGATTACCAGCTAAAGGAATCGGGCATGATCAAGAAGTTCTTCGCCTTTACCGAGAACATTGAACGTAAATCGGTAGCCGAGAAGGCTGACCATATTACACCAAGCTTTGACGAGTTTTTATACATCAATAAACTACCCCGCGCTATATCATATCCTAAAAACCGAATTAAATGCTTGGTGGTAGGTAATATTGAGGAAGATGCATTAGCGCAAATGCGTAAGGAAGGCTATAACATACGCGAGCGCGAAAGTGTGGAAGATGAATATTTGCAGGAAGCCGGTATCTTATTTTGTGATGAAAACAATCAGCCCACTGTTGAACAACTACAACAAGCAGGCAGATTGAAAGCTATTGGTTGTTTCGGCAGGGTGAGCCGTAAAATAGCTGAAGCAGCTTGTGAACTGGGCATTATTATTTTTGATGATCCAAAACATAACCCGCGTAATGATGATTTTATCCCAAAACGCGTAATGGCGTTTATGAACGAGGGTAAAACACATACCAGCTGTAACTTCCCCGACCTACAGCCGCCACGTAACAATAAAGCTCACCGCTTGATACATATCCACGAGAATATGCCGGGTATACTGGCTAAAATAAACGAGGTATTTGCCCGTCACAACATTAATATAGTTGGCGAGTTTTTGGTAACCAATGAGCAAATTGGCTACGTAATTACCGACGTTGATGCCGGTTATGATACCGAAGTACTAAACGAGCTTAAAGCCATTGAGCATACCATAAAATTTAGGTTGCTTTACTAGTCCGTAAGACGGGAAGACCGGAAGTCCGTAAGATGGACTTCTTCTATATCTTTCGGACTTACCGACTTTACTAACTTTCGGACTCCTTCATTGGCACTACCAATACCGGGATCTCTGAATGACGTACTACGTGTTCCGCAACGCTGCCCATTAACAGGCGGTCTATTGTACTGCGGCTATGTGTCCCAAGTATGATCATGTCTGCTTTAAAATCTTTACCACATTCAATAATACCATCGGCAGTATCGCCAAACTCATTAAAATGTGTAACCTGCATACCCTTGCCAAATTTCTTTTCGGTTTTTTCTAACAGGTTTTCTGACATGTCATTTTGAACCTGTATTATCTCGGCATCACCAATTGCATCCTGAACGGGGCCTGATAATGGATCCATGCCTACGCTGGGCGGCATGAAGTTTGGTTCCACTATATGTACCAGGCCAACTTTAGCATTAAAGGTACGGGCCATATCAAACCCATATTTGGCGGCATGTTCAGAGAAAGTGCTATTGTCAATCCCGATAAGTATTTTTTTGATCAGCATGGTAAAAGGTTTGATAGTTAAACAAAATTAAGGCAATATGTTTTATTTAGTTGCGGTTAATAACCCATTGGTATCCATCCACGTAGTGCACCAATCAAACCACTTGGCTTTATTTTGGCGATTGTTTAAGCCAAACCCATGCCCGCCCGTGGCATATACGTGCATCTCGCCCTTTACTTTATTTTTCAGCAAAGCATCGTAAAACATTAAGGTGTTTTCTATTGGCACGACATTGTCGTCTGCTGCATGTACAATAAATGTCATCGGGGTATTGGGTGTAACTTGCTTTTCATTGCTGTATAAGTCTACAGCGTCTTGCGCGGCATTACTACCAATCAAATTGTTTTTTGAGCCACGATGTGTTTTATCGCCAAAGGTAATTACCGGGTACATCAGTATAGCAAAATCCGGCCGAAGGCTAATGTTAGCTTTATTATCAATAACTACCTGTGTAAAATGCGTAGCAAAGGTTGATGCCAGGTGCCCGCCGGCCGAAAAGCCCATGATCCCAATTTTGTTAGGGTTAATTCCCCATTCAGTAGCGCGGGTGCGTACAAGTAACATTGCTTGCTCCGCATCCTGTAATGGGCCAATAGTTTTATCAACCATGATCAGGTCATTTGGCAAGCGGTACTTTAATACAAAAACTGTAACACCAATTTTTGCAAACTCGCGGGCCACATCATATCCTTCTGATTTAATAGCCAGCCCACTATAACCACCACCCGGGCAAATAATAACCGCTGTGCCGTTAGCTTTATCTTTTTCAGGGAAAAACGGGGTTATAGTAGGTACGGTTACTTTGCCTGTACTTACCGCTTTGTTAGCCGGTTCCACAAAATCCGCCGGGGCCGGTTTTGAATTGGGTGCGGCACCGGTATATAGATCAATAGGCGCTGCTTCTTGTGCAAAGGTTGATAGTGACAAGATTAATAAACACGCCGCCAGGTATAAGCTTATCTTTTTCATTGAATTAGTAATTGGTTAGTACAATATGAAAAAAATAATTGATGTATAAAGCAGGTAGCCATTATACATTCACCTTTTTAAAAATTTTGTGAAAAAGTACCGTCAGCTTATATAAGAATAAACTTTTTATTTAAGGCTTCTTTTATGGCGTCGCGGTTCTGTCTCGAAATTGGAATTTTAATTTGATCGATCAATAATAAAGTGCCACCATCCTCTTTTAAATAACTTTTTACATATTGCAAGTTTACCAGGTGCGATTGATGAGTGCGTATAAACTGGTGTGGTTTCAAAATATCAGCAAATTCTTTTAACGTTTTGCACACCAGTATGCTTTCGCCGTTCTCCAGGTAAAAGGTGGTGTAATTGTTATCAGCTTTGCATCTTATAATAGTGCTAACTTTAATATACATAACCTCGTTGAATGTAGGTAAAGCTATTTTAGGCGATTCGCTTTGTCCGGCTTTGATGTACTCCAACAAGTTCTCAATATTATGGTCTTTCTTTTTGACAATGATCTTTTCTTTAGCCTTTGTTATTGCTAATTTAAATTCTTCGATGTTGATTGGTTTTAGCAAATAGTCTAATGCCGAAAATTTAATGGCTTGGATACCATACTGGTCATAAGCAGTAATGAATATTACCTCAAAATCGATATTTGTAAAGGCTTTTAAAACATCAAAACCTGATGCACCCGGCATTTGGATATCTAAGAAAACAAGATCGGGCTGATGTGCTTTTATTGCCTCTATACCATCAGCTGCATTAAAAGCCGTTGCTGCCACCCCAACCTCGGGGCAATGGCTGCTTATAATAATTTGCAGATTCTCTACATTATTTGGCTCATCATCAATTATTATGCTGCGTATGCTCATAGCGTGCAATTTACTATATCCAGTTGGTAAGTGTGATAGTAATGATAGTGCCGGTACCGGTAGTTTGTATGTTTAGAATAACCGGCTGATCTTTATAAACCTGGTTTAATAACTCAATACGTTCCTCTGTTAATTTCAAACCGAAGGAATTCTTAATCGCTTCGCCTGTATTTTGTTTAAACCCGGGCCCATTATCGCTAATGATGAATACCAAATTGCTGCCTTCGTTGTTGATATGAATAGTTACCAACCCTTTATGGCGAAGGTTAGCCACCCCATGTTTTACCGCGTTCTCTACAAATGGCTGTAACAACATGGCGGGTACATCGATATTTTCCCGGTTAAGGGTAGCATCTGCCTTAATGTCATATTTAAAATTAAAACGAAGCTGTTCCATCTGGAGGTAATCATCTAAAATATTAATCTCTTCATCTAAGCTTATCAGGTCATGCTCGCCGGTGCTTAATACTTTGCGGGTAAGGTCCGCAAAGCGGGAAAGGTAATGATTGGCGCCATCCATATCCTTCTTGTTCACCAGGTTTTGGATAGAGGTTAAGGCATTAAACATAAAATGCGGGTTAAGCTGTGACCGTATGGACCGCAATTTTAAATTTACGTTTTGTTTTGCCTGTATTGAACGCGCCAGTTTCATATTAGCGCGGCGCCTGTATGCCCAAAAAAATATTCCAAAAACCAGCAAAGCTGCCACCAGGTACGGTAACAGCTCTTTTAATGACGCTTTTTTTTCTAAAACAGGATTAGGTAGTATCTTAAGTCTTATCAGCAATTGCTGATCGGGTATATAAACACGGCCAACACCTTGCGGACTAATAACTATTTCATAATCGCCAGGTGGGTATTTCTCAAAGTTGAAATCGAACTCCGTGCCTACCAGGCTGCCTTGCGCGCTTCCGAACGATTCTTTTTTTCCATTGTTGATCTTAAATACTTTAGTATCATAACCTATCGCTTCATGTTCTTTAACATAAAAAACCACCTTGCTTACACTATCAGCAAAAAAACTGATCTCTGTTGGTGCATTTGTCGCCTGGTCGTATTTTATGTCATGAGGCGCCTGTTTTATAAACAAATTATAGAGATAAGATTTTCGTTCACTGGCACCAGGTAAGGGTGCCATGAACCTAACACTATTAACAATTGGTTTTAAATTTTTCCGCCAATCGAAAATAACGCCATCTCTGATTTGGTAATTTTTAATATTTATCACCTCTACCAAAATTTGCTTATTAGGGTAATTGAAATTGCCTAACGAACCGTAGTCATCACAAGACGAGTTAGTATTGACCAGTTTGATCTTTGACCAGTGAACAACTTCCACACTATCGTTTACAACTACGCGATAACGGTAATCGTTCACATTCTTTTTTGTTATTCCTAAAGCAACTAAATAAGCATCAGAGTTGTCAGATATCCTATAGGCCGAGTAGGTTTTTGAAAACGACTTAACACCTGTTAACTGGTAATTAGTAAGTAAAGGATTTAATTTAACCCCAAGCATAATAGGAGATTTCATGGGCGGTCCGCTTCCATAAGGATAATATGGGGTGCACTCAAATGCATCATCCGGACAGGCATAACTCATAACATCATATTGTGGTAATGAATCGGGTAAAGCCAGATCGAACCTCATTTTATGCCCAAAAGAGAAGGTGGATAATTTCTGTGCTAAAACTGGTTGAACAGTGCAACAGATAATAAAACAGCCGAGCAACCCAAAAAATATTTTTTTCATGATGATAAAGTTTTGAAGTTAATAATAATCACGAAAATGCGATTGATTGGAATTTGCATCAATTGACATTGAGTAGCCGACTGATATGGGCGAGAATTTGGATAGATTTCTCCCTGCAAATACTTACGAAGCTTCAGAAACTTCATAAGCATGAACAAATGTATTAAACTAGTATAAATAAACTGCTGACATAACATTGTCAGTGTTCCAAAGTGTTCCACTCGCAAAAAATGGAACACTTAGAAACATTGAAATGTCAGTCTGAGCTTGTCGAAGACTATCCTTTTGGTCCGCCAAACTCCATTAAATAGGCTTTTAAAAAGTCGTCCAGTTCGCCATCTAAAACCGCCTGGGCATTTGATGTTTCATGGTCGGTACGCAGGTCCTTAACCAGTTTATAGGGATGTAAAACGTAATTACGTATTTGCGACCCCCATTCAATTTTTTTCTTATTGCCTTCTATCTTGTTACTGGCTTCCTGGCGCTTGCGCATTTCAATCTCATATAACTGGGATTTTAACAAGCGTATAGCGTTATCCTTATTTTGCAATTGCGAGCGCGACTCCTGGTTCTTGATTATAATACCCGATGGTTTGTGGTATAAACGTACAGCGGTTTCTACCTTGTTTACGTTTTGTCCGCCTGCACCGCCAGCGCGGAAGGTTTCAAACTCAATATCTGCAGGGTTAACTTCAATTTCAATAGTATCATCCACCAAAGGATAAACATATACCGACGCGAACGATGTGTGGCGTTTGGCGTTTGAATCAAAAGGAGAGATACGCACCAAACGGTGTACACCATTTTCGCCTTTTAAATAACCGTAGGCAAAATCACCCTCCAACTGCAACGTAACAGTTTTAACCCCAGCCGATTCACCTTCCTGGAAATCTTGCTCTGTTACCTTATAGCCATTCTTCTCGCCCCACATAATGTACATACGCATCAGCATACCGGCCCAGTCGCAGCTTTCAGTGCCGCCTGCGCCTGCAGTAATTTGCAGTACCGCGTTAAACTGGTCCTCTTCGGCCGAGAGCATGTTTTTAAATTCCAGCTCTTCAACAGCCTTAACAGCTGCGTTGTATTGTTCCAGCATTTCCGCTTCGGTAGCATCGCCGCTTTTAAAAAAATCAAATAAAACACCGGTATCTTCAACCGTTGATAACACTTTTTGAAAAGCGTCTGTCCAGATCTTTTTGGTTTTGATAGAAGCCAGTACTTTTTCGGCTTCTTTAGGATGGTCCCAAAAATTTGGGCCTATAGTAATGTCTTGTTCTATTTGCAGTGCATCGAGTTTTTTATCGATGTCAAAGATGCCTCCTCAGGGAAGTTACTCTATCCCTTAAATCCTGGACCTGTTCTTTAGTCATAAGGCAAATATAAAAATTTGTATTAGGGTTAAATAAAAAAGGTCCCGATATTTATCGGGACCTTTTATTCGGTATAACCGAAATATATTTAAGCTATAGCCAGTTGGCTAAGTAATGCGTCCATACCTGTAGCGTTATTTCCGCTTAAGCTGCCCAGCAATTTGTTCAAAGCAAAATCATTGTTTTTTTCGCCTGATTGCTGCATTAACTCTTGCATAACCGGTTTGATAAGTGCTTTGGCTGTAGTTAAAGCAACAGCAGGCTCAATATCATAAAAGTTATTTAGTTTGTTAGCAAACTTATTAACGGTGCTATTGATCAATGGATTGTTAGCCGTATACATATCCTGAAACTGAAAATACTTTACCAGGTCTTGTAACTTCCCGTTCTCCATTTGGCCTTTTAAAACCTCAATGATCGAACTCGAAGCTTCATTGATTACCGCGTCATGAAATTTAACAGGAATCACTGGGTTGTCTATTACCGCCATCCCGGCGTTAGTTTTGACAAGCATAAAAAGTTTCTCGAACATAATACAACTGTTTTTAATGTTTATATTATTAATTTGATGATAAAAAAACCATTTCCTTATCAACAGTACAAATATAGAGTTTAAAAATTAAAATTTTGCAAATGTTTATTAATAATTATTAATAAACTGACAATTTGATGAATAAGCGAATAACATTTTGTTAAATTAACTTATCATAGGTATTATAAAATTTAATATGGAGCTAAATATTAAATCCTATTTTTGGAAAAAAAACATCAACTATGCTGCCAAATATTGATTTTACTACCACACAAGCTTATAAATATTTAACTGACCATTACATCGATGTAGTTGGCGAGAGTCTCAAAGGACTATTTGACTCTGATAATGAGCGCTTTAATAAATTTTCTGCTCAGTTTGAGGATATCTTACTTGACTATTCAAAAAACCGTATAACCGATCAAACTATAGCTTTATTGCTACAGTTGGCCAAAGAATGTAGGCTAAATGATGCAATTAAAGCCATGTATAGTGGTGATATCATCAATGCTACAGAAGGCAGGCAGGTGCTGCACATCGCTTTGCGTAATCAAAGCAATACACCAATTTATGTAGATGGCAAAGACGTAATGCCTGATGTAAATAGTGTGTTACAGCACATGAAAGAGTTTAGCGATGCGGTTGTTTCAGGTGCGTGGAAGGGCTATACCGGCAAAGCTATTACCGATGTGGTGAATATTGGCATTGGTGGATCAGACCTTGGGCCGGTAATGGTTACCGAGGGGTTGAAAGCTTATAAAAATCATTTAAACCTGCATTTTGTATCCAACGTTGACGGTACCCACATTGCCGAAACATTAAAAGGTTTAAATGCGGAGACAACTCTATTTCTTATCGCCTCAAAAACATTTACCACGCAGGAAACGATGGCTAATGCCCATAGCGCCCGCGAATGGTTTATAAAAAGCGGTGGTAAAGATGGTGACGTAGCTAAACACTTCGCGGCATTATCAACCAATGCTGATGGTGTATCGAAATTTGGCATCGATACCAAAAATATGTTTGAGTTTTGGGATTGGGTTGGTGGCCGATACTCTTTATGGAGTGCTATTGGCTTATCAATCTCCTTAAGCATAGGCCATGAAAATTTTGTAGAGTTACTGCAAGGCGCCCACGCTATGGATAACCACTTTAGGGATGCCGAGCCTGATCAAAACCTGCCAACTATATTGGCTTTATTAGGTATTTGGTACAACAATTTTTTCGAGGCCGAAACACAGGCTATATTACCATACGACCAATACATGCACCGCTTTGCCGCTTATTTTCAGCAGGGCGATATGGAAAGCAACGGTAAAAGTGTTGACCGTAATGGCAAACCGGTTGACTATTCAACCGGACCAATTATTTGGGGTGAGCCGGGCACAAACGGCCAACATGCGTTTTATCAACTAATACATCAGGGTACTAAATTGATCCCTTGCGATTTTATAGCACCTGCACAATCACATAACCCGCTGGGCGAGCATCATACCATGTTGCTATCCAACTTCTTTGCCCAAACCGAAGCATTAATGAATGGCAAAAGTAGGGAAGAAGTAATAGCGGAATTAAAAGCCGCCGGTAAATCAGTGGCTGAGATTGAAACTTTAGCGCCATTTAAAGAGTTTGGTGGGAATCGTCCAACTAACTCCATCCTGGTTAAAAAAATAACTCCGCGCAGCTTAGGCGCATTAATAGCTATGTATGAGCATAAAATATTTGTACAAGGTATTATATGGAACGTTTACAGCTTTGACCAATGGGGAGTAGAGTTGGGCAAGCAATTAGCCGGAAAAATACTACCTGAGCTGAAAAATAACGATGAAGTTACATCGCACGATTCATCAACCAATGGTTTGATCAATCAGTATAAGGCCTGGAGGTAAAGCCCCCTAACCCCCTGAAAGGGGAACGATAGTTTACTAAAAGCCGCTTTGCAATTTGCAAAGCGGCTTTTTATGTTGATGCTTATCAAAAGCTCCCCCTTTAGGGGGCTGGGGGGTTACTTCTTCACAAACTTAACCTGGTACAAATGCGGCCATTTTTTGCCGGTAACAAATATGCGCTTACCTTTTGCATCCCAGGCAATGCCGTTTAATACCTTATCGTTGCTGTCAAACCCTGCAGGGCGTTGGTTTAATGGCCATAAGTTACTCATGTCAATAGTTTGAAGCACCGCACCCGTTTTAGGGTCAATTACAATAATGTTGTTTGACTGATAAATATTGGCGTATAGTTTGCCATCTATATATTCTAATTCGTTTACCGAATCTATCGCCACTTTATCGTCATACACCTCAATATAGCCGGTTTGATTATAATTGTCTTTATCTAAAAACCAAATGCGGTTGGTACTATCATCCATATAAAGTTTTTTGCCATCATAGGTCATTCCCCAACCTTCAACGCCAACATTGTTGTTAAAAGTTTTAAGCAGTTTAAAGGTGCTTTTATCATATACAAAGCCAATTTTGCTACGATAGGTTAGCACTACAATTTTGTCGCCCACAATAGCGCTGCCTTCACCAAAATACATATCATCTATAATTTGTCTTTGTACAACTTTCCCTGTATTTAAATCCACTTTTCGCAAATCTGATTCGCCTTCAAGGCCTGTGCTTTCATATAAATAGCCATCCTGGTATAATAAGCCCTCGGTATAAGCGGTGGTATCATGCGGGAATACTTTCTCTACCACAAAAGTATACTGTTCAGGTGCTTTTGCAGCCATTAATACAAAGTTGGTTGATACATCCTGGCTTTGCCCACCTTTATAAAATTTGGCGGTTACCACTTTAATGCCTAATGGCATGGTGTCGGTTTTTATGCTGATGGCTGCCGAGTCAGTTTTTGTAGCCAATTTAACGGTGTCTAACAAATACACTACCGAATCAGGCTTATTTTCTGCCGGATAAGTTAGTTTAACTTCTACAGCATCGCCGGCTTTATAGGTTGCGCCAGCCTCAGGACTAATGCTTAGGTTAGATTCTGAATTTTGTTCTTTTTTATCGCAGGCGGTAATAATTAGTATCGCAGCTGCTAAAAGTAGGTGTAGTTTATTCTTCATTTGTATTTAGGTTGTCGATGGCCAAAACGCATCTTCAATATGCTTTATTGTATAATTAGCTTGTTTGTCAAATAATATCGATATAATGTCAAACCGCACCTCACCCTGGTGATTCATCAGGTAAATATATTCATCTGCAGCTTGTACCAGTAATTTTTGTTTACGCGCGTCCACAAAATCTTCTGGTTCGCCAAATGCATTGCCGGTGCGTGTTTTTACTTCGGTAAATATAATAACTTGGTCCTTATACGCAATCAGATCTATTTCGGCTTTGCCATGCGTCCAATTTTCATCCAGTATTTCGTAACCTGCATTTTCAAGCAACGCTTTAGCTAAACTTTCGCCTTTGCGGCCAAGGTCAAGGTGGATTGCCATTTACTTTAAAATAACCGAGCCTAAGTAATCAGATATGGTTTTCTCCACCTTCTTCATCCGCATATATTGGTTAAGCAAAATTTCCTGGTCGGCTTCGCCTTCGGTGGTTTGCAGCTCCTTGCGCAGGTTCTCTAATATCTTACCCACCTTTTGCTTTTTGAGGTGGAATATGGCCCCCAATATGGTAGCCTTCATATTGGCCTGCTCATCGGGCACTAAAATTTTATGCATCTCGTACCAGTTTTCGCTTAACGTATATTTTGTAGCGATGAGTGTCACTACCAGATCAACAATATCCTTATCAGGATGATGGATAAAATGCTGATCTTCGGGTAATACGCCATTTTCTACCTCTTTACTGTAAATGTCGATAAATGACTTACTCGCAGGGTGATCAAACTCCACATCGCTTAGCTCGGCTATCATAAACGGACCGATATAGGTATTGGCAATGCCATCCCAGTCTATCATTTTATTGCCGTAGAGTAATAATAGGCGAACGATTTCTTTTTCCTGCGAGTCGGTATCCTGGCGCTTCTCCTGTGGTTCTTCTAACAGGGTTTCGTCAACAGGCTCGGGTGTACGCATTGGTTGTTGCTGGCTATCCTTCTTCGCTTTAGCCAGCCGCATTTTATTCAACTCAGATATCAGCGAGCGCTCATCAATTTGCAGGATATGGCTACACTCTTTGATAAATACTGATGCCTTAATGGAATCAGGAATTTTGGCGATACTTTCTACGATCTCGCGTATTACCTCTGATTTTTTTATAGGATCATTACCGGCCTCGTCTAGCAACATATCAGTTTTATAAAGGATAAAATCCTTTTTATTTTTTTCGATATGCGATTTAAACGCTGCAGTACCTACTTTACGTACGTACGAATCCGGGTCGTCGCCATCCGGGAAAAGCACCACTTTTACGTTGAGCCCTTCCTCTAATATCATATCCAAGCCGCGCAGCGATGCTTTTATACCTGCCGCGTCGCCATCATATAAAATGGTAATGTTTTTGGTAAAGCGACTGATAAGCCTGATCTGCTCAACAGTTAACGATGTACCTGATGAAGCCACCACATTTTCAATACCCGCCTGGTGAACGGATAGCACATCGGCATAACCCTCTACCAGATAGCAATTATCCTCCTCGCGGATTGCTTTTTTGGCGAAGTACAGACCATAAAGCACATTAGATTTATGGTATATCTCCGACTCGGGCGAGTTTACATATTTGGGTACGTTCTTATCGTTTTTTAAAGTACGGCCACCAAAAGCGATAATGCGCCCGGTAAAGCTATGTATCGGGAACATCACCCGGCCGCGATAGCGGTCATATAAACTACCATTATCGCGTTTTACGGATAGGCCGCTATCTACTAAAAACTCTTCCTGGTAACCTTGTTTAATAGCTTCGCCTGTAAAAGCTTCCCATTGGTCGGGCGAGTAGCCTAACTCAAATTTGGCGATGGTTTCATTGGTAAAACCACGCTCTTTAAAGTAGCTTAAGCCAATAGCGTTGCCTTCATCGGTATTTAGCAAACTTTCATGAAAGAATTTAGCGGCATAGCCGGTTACGATCATCAGGCTTTCGCGGCGGTGTTCTTCTTCTTTGTTTTCGGCCGCCTCAACCGTTTCCTCTACCTCAATACCGTATTTTTTGGCCAGCCATTTTAAGGCTTCGGGATAGGTGAACTTTTCCAGTTCCATTAAAAAGGTGACTGCGCTGCCGCCTTTACCCGATGAAAAATCTTTAAATATACCTTTAGCCGGCGATACCGTAAACGACGGTGTACGCTCGTTAGCAAAAGGGGAGAGGCCAACAAAGTTAGCCCCTCGTTTTTTTAATTGCACAAATTCACCAATCACCTCCACAATATCTGTGGCTTCCATAATACGGTCTACTGTGGCTTTGGTGATCATGCTTTAAATTAAATGCAAATGTAGGCAATTGTATATCGCCTTTAATTTGGGATGGTTAATTTACTAATTATTTATCGGCTTCGGCTTTAAAAATGTTACGGCAATACCGCATAAAACAATGAAACTGCCAATGATCTCCTGTGCATCCAGCGTTTCGTTCAGTATAAAGCCGCTAAAATGCCTGATACTACCGTTTGGCTTAGCAACGTGATAGATATGGTGGTAGATTCTAAACGATGGATAGCGTGATTAATAGTTATCCATCCTATTAATTGGCATATTACGCCCATACCAATTAAGTTGCCCCAGGTTTTTAAATTAAAGCCGGATAATGAATGGCCCAACAATAAGCATAACAACAGCAAAAAAAGGCAGGATGACAGCATACTGTAAAACATAAACGGAATGGTGTTTATTCGTTTTAAAACATCTTTGGTGACCAACA
>CAZTAU010000053.1:0-18133 GCA_964611565.1 uncultured Mucilaginibacter sp.
TGGAATTTTGAGTTGAGCCATCAGTATAAAAATTTATTGACTACAACGGTATCCTATAGCAATATCAGCAATTATTTTTCGCAACTATTTTTGGCTGATGGCACTAAAGGGATACTTTTATATACCCAAGGCAATGTGGGGCAAGTTTATACTGTAGGGGTAACAGAAACGGTTGTAGCATCGCCTTTTAAGTGGTGGTCTTTAACAGGGCAGGCCGTGTATAACTACAAACAATTACGGGGCTTTAACGGCAATAATTTTACCACTGATATTAATCAGTTGAGTTTGAATATAAACAACCAGTTTACCATCGCTAAAATTTACACTGCCGAAATATCAGGAGCTTACACCACACGTGCCCGTAATGATGTGCAGGAGTTGTTATATCCAACCGGGCAGCTATCAGCAGGTATAGCACGGCCAATTTTAAATAAGCGCGCTACATTAAGGTTTACCGCCAGGGATATTTTATATACCAGTATTATGCACGGCCTTACTCAGTTCCCAAATGCAGAGGAGTATTTTAGGTTACGCAGGGATACAAGGGTATTTACCTTATCATTCACTTATCGTTTTGGTAAAACCTACAAAACCAATAGCCGCACGCAGGGCAGCGCTACAGATGAAGCACAACGAGCAGGTGGCGGTTAATAAAATTATTATTTTCGCGGTAACACATCTTTATTATGAGTAATACCTATAAAATTTTCTGTGCAGATAAGCTTCCGTTTTTAGATGAAGTAATTGATCAATTTAAAAACGTAGAGATTGACTACTGGCCCGAACCTACCACCATTACGGATGATGCTTTTAGGCACGCTTTTAATACTTATGATGGTGTAATAACCACGCATACGGTTAAAATTGATAGCCGGTTATTTGGTGACGATTTTAAGGTAAAAGCTATATCAAGCTATGGTACCGGGCAAGATTATTTAGACAAACCCTTTCTAGCTTCAAAGGGCATAAAAACTATTGCTATTTATGATGAGCACGTTTATTCAACCGCCGAATTTGCTTTAGGATTGGCCCTCAACTGTATACGCAATATATCTACCTCCAATAACTATGTTAAACGTGGTGAATGGAACAACACCGGCCTTACTTTATACATGGGCGATAACCTATTTGGCAAAACCTGGGGCATAATGGGTATGGGTAAAATAGGGGTTAAGCTGGCCGAAATACTAAAAGCGTTTGGTTGCAAGGTTATTTATACCGCAAACAGCGATCATAAAAACGAGTGGGAGTACTGTACCAAAGAGGAACTATTAAAACGAAGTGATATTATATCCCTCCACGTCCCATTAAAAGAGGATACCGTTAATTACATTGATGAGCCGGAGTTAAAACTGATGAAGAAAAACGCCATACTGGTTAATGTGGCAAGGGGTAAGGTGGTTAATAACACAAAGCTATATGAATATTTAAAAAATGGTTCCATAGCATCAGCTGCGCTGGATGTAACCGATCCTGAACCTTTAAATGATACCGGTATTGCCAATATACCGAATCTGCTCATAACGCCCCATATAGGCACTGCCGCGGCTTATACCCGCAAGCAAATGACGGAGGCTTCTATCAGAAATTTAATATCAGTATTAGTCAATATTTGAAGTATTACCTTCCTTAGCAGTTGTTTCGGCAGGTACGATCTCGCATGGATAGCCAAACAGGCAACGGTCTTTGATCATGGTGGCAACTTCGGCAGGAACATATTCTTCCCAACCGCCTTCGCCTTGTTTGATCATGTTTAACACCTTATCGGTCTCAACATGAAGGTTGTTCTCATTATAATGCCTTATATCCTCAATTTTGTTATTGGCAATCAAATAACGGTATAGGTCAACCAAATGCGCAGGTGGCGAAAACCTTAGGCAGTTCCATATAATTCCATTACGGAAAGTTGGATATATAAATAGCTTCACCTTACGGCTAAATAATGTGGCAAACGATTCTAATATTCCACCCTCAAGATCCTGATAATGCTCTTCAGAAAATATGTACTCCAGGTTAGGATAACCCACGATTACACCCATTTTTAACTTGGTGATTTTTGAAAGATAAGCTACCAATTTATAATACTCATGGAAGTTGGATATTAATACCGTTTGCCCTAACGAACATAATATATCAACACGGTCCAAAAAGTCCTTCTCATCAATTTCTGCAGTTGGGTCAGCATCGCGTTCCTTTAATGCTTGTAAAGTAAGTTCGGTTATTACTACAACATTATTCTTATCTACATCTGTTTCCTGCATAAATTGCTTTACACCGGTATTTAGCATATCTAAATGCACATTGATAATGGGGCGAAAACGGCCGCGTATAACCACACAATGCTTCTTATATAATACCTCGCTGGGTTGCAGGTTTTTACCATCAGGGCCAAATACAGCAGCATTAGAGAAGCCATATTTTACCAAATGCAAACTCATTAGCCTGTTATCAACTTTAACAAAGTTGGGACCCTCAAAGCGTATCATATCTATCTGTATCCTGTCCGTAGATAGGTCATCCATTAACGATAGCAGGAAAACAGGAGGGATGGTATGGTAATAAAAACAGGCATATATCAAGTTTACCCCTAAAATTCCTACGGCTTGCTGCTGTAAATTATTGTCATTATCTAACAATTTAAAGTGCAGCACCACGTCATTAAACTGTCCATTGGGCTCTAATTGGAAACGTACACCCATCCAGCCATGCCCGTCATTAGTTTTATGATAATTTAGGGCCGATACGGTATCTGAAAAAGCAAAAAACGTAGTGGTATTACCACGCTGCTCGGCCAAACGCTCAATTAACAAACCATACTCCCGGTCAAGCATGGATATTAAGCGCGATTCGGTAACGTAGCGTTTGCCTTTTTGAGCACCATAAATAGCGTCAGAGAATATCATGTCGTAAGCCGACATGGTTTTAGCTATAGTACCCGATGAAGCACCGGCCTTAAAAAAGTTAGCCGCAACATCCTGTCCTGCACCAATTTCGGCAAATGAGCCGTATATAGCAGGGTCAAGGTTGATAGCTAATGCTTTTTGCTTAGTTCCGATCTCTTTATTATGAACAGGATTCATACGCTTCGTTATTCGTGATATACGATTTAAAAATACGGATTTTTTAAGATAAAAGCCAATATTTTATGAAAAAGGCAACAAAATAGTTACTTCTTTAAAATGTAATTACGCGACAAATAAAAAGCCCTTCAGCAAATACTGAAAGGCTTTCAAAATAATAATAAATAGAGTAATTAATAATTCCTCATAATTTCGCCGCCCACACCGGTAAGCCCGGCATCAGTATAAGCACCTTTTACCCAAATGGTATAGCTGCGTCCTGTAGCAAGGGTAGTTTCGGGCAAAGTTACCTTAACTGCAGTTGCGCCACGTTCCCTGATAACAAAAGTATACTTGGTATCACCATCTACAGCTACATAGCCGCTATTTTGCTTATAAGTACGGCCTGCCACAAGGGTAGTACCATTGGTTAATCCTAAATCAAGCGACGGTGCGCCTAAGCTCATGTTAACAAACCTTATATGGGTTTTCCCTGATGCTGGTTTTTTTAGGCTATCTTCCAGTAAAACCAACTCAGGTGTAGTAAAGCGTCCAGCTAAAAACAGTGAATAATACCTATTCTTTTTTAGCTCTATATCACTGCTTAATTTTTTGGTACCTCCCTCGTAAATATGCGCGGCGCGTGTGCCTGCGTAAGCGTTAAAGTAGTTAGAGTTATCGGTGTAACCATATAAACCGCTTACACGGTTCTCGTTCAAATATAAATTTACACCGGGTGCATCGGGCGATGCATTAACAAACTGTAATGCAGCTATATCATAATTATTACCGTAATAACCATACGGCCTTACATAATCTTGCCTGCAACCTGCAGCCAATACAATCAATAATGCCCCAAGGGCCACACTTTTAAGTAAACTTAACCTTTTCATAATTCTGCTTTAATTGTACTTTTTTTGACATAACGTTTAAAAACACATTTTTGCTACATAAAAATAAAAAAAATCTTCATGAATTTTACAATACCAAACTTGACTTTATATTTCATAATCAGTACGTTTGGTTACCAAATAAACCCAATATGAAGAAGTTTTACTTATTGTTAGCCATTACGGCTATATTAACCTGTCCTGCTACTGTATTTGCTATTATTCGTGTGCCGCCTATAATGAGCAGCAATATGGTGTTGCAACAAAATTCAAAAGGCAATCTATGGGGCTGGGCAGATCCAAGCGAACGTTTCACTATCATATCCTCATGGAAAACTAAACCCGACACCGTTACTGCTATGAATAGCGGTAAATGGAAGGCAGCTATAAGCACGCCATCATTTGGCGGGCCGTACACCATTACCATAAAAGGACGTAGTAATACCGTTGTATTTGAAAATATTTTAATTGGCGAGGTGTGGTTATGCTCGGGCCAGTCAAACATGGAAGTAAGCAATACCAAGTCAATAAAAGACGAAGGCGCTAAAGCTAATAATCCTAACATACGTTTATTCACCGTAGCTAAAGTTACTTCAGAGACTCCGCAGGATTATGCCGGAGGCAATTGGGTGGAGTGTAGCGAAGAAACCGTAAAAAGGTTTAGCGCTATAGCTTACCATTTTGCTGCAAAAATACAGCAGGAACTGGGTGGTAATGTACCCATAGGTTTAATACAATCAGCCTGGAGCGGGACACCTGTAGAACTTTGGGAACCACAGGAAGTTTTGGACCGCGACCCTGAAACCAAATTAGCGGCAACCAAGGTAAAAGATGTTACCTATCGCCCTAACAAACCGGGGCTGATATATAATGCTATGATATACCCGATATCAAATTATAGCATTGCCGGTGTTTTATGGTACCAGGGAGAGGGTAATACCTACAGGGCCAATACTTACCGCAAAATGTTTACCGGTATGATAGGCGAGTGGCGCAAGCAGTTTAACCAGGATTTTCCTTTCTACTTTATACAGATAGCACCATTTAGCAAGTATGATTATACCTACGATGCAGCTTTATTAATGGAGGCACAAACACAATCATTAGCTTATCCAAAAACAGGTATGGTAGTCATAACCGACCTGGTAGATAATGTTGCCGACCAGCACCCTAAAGATAAATTAACACCGGCACTAAGGTTAGCCAATTTAGCTTTGGCCGATCATTATAAAAAGCCTATTGCCGTTTACAACAGCCCGATGTATAAAAGGATGGAAGTAAGCAAAGGTAAAATTAACCTGTACTTTGATAACGCGCCAAACGGGTTTATGGTAAAAGGCGATAAACCTACAGAGTTTTTAATTGCCGGTGCCGACCAAAAGTTTTTACCTGCCGATGTAAAGGTAGAGAAGGATAAAATTGTAGTATCAAACCCGCAAATAGCTAACCCCGTTGCCGTAAGGTTCTCGTTTGCCAATGATGCTATGGCGAATATTTTCAATAAGGAAGGCTTACCCGTTAATCCTTTCCGTACAGATAACTGGGCGATAAAAGGCGTTGAGATCAAGAAGTAAGAAAAGTTATAAAAAGATAAGGCTTCTCATTTTGGGAAGCCTTGTTTGTATAAGCAACAATTTGGTTAAACGTTTTATACTTATTAGTGTTTAACTATCATGAAGCTGCTTAATACATTCCATTTTTGCCTGATTACCAACTTTATATTTGCCCAAAAGCAACCCATATTAGCTTTTACCAGCGATACCCAGCAACCCATGACGGTAGAGAAGATATTCCTCAAATCAAACCGTAATGAAAAGGCTACCGAAATGATATTTAAGGATGTGGGCAAAATAAAGCCCGCAGCTTTTTTTATTTTGGGTGATGTGGTATCGGTAGGGTACAGAAACAGCAAATGGAAGGCTATTGACAAATACATAGCCGAATTAAAAAAGGACTCGATACCTGTGTATGCTACCTTAGGTAACCACGAGGTGATGTTTATCGCATCCAAAGGAATTAAACAATTCCGGTCAAGGTTCCCGATGTTTAAGCCTGAGGGATATACAGAGGTGATCGATTCGGTTGCAGTAGTGCTGTTAAACTCCAACTTTGATAAAATGAAAGCTGCCGAAATCAAGGCACAGGATGATTGGTATGTGGAAGCAATCAAGAAGTTAGATGCTAACCCCGCCATACGAGCTATTATTGTGGGTTGTCATCATTCACCTTATACCAATAGCACTATTGTAAAACCATCCATTATGGTGCAGCAAAAGTTTGTACCGGCGTTTATAGCTTCCAAAAAAGCACAACTTTTCCTTACCGGCCATTCGCATAATTTTGAGCGATTTAAAATGCAGGGGAAAGATTTTTTGGTAATAGGCGGGGGCGGGGGATTGCATCAGCCTTTACTGACTGCTTTAATAACACCTGACCTGGAGCCAAAATATAAACCCGCATTCCATTACTTGCAGGTGAGCAGGGAAGGCAGTAAACTCAATATATTATCCCGCCAGTTAAAGACAGATTTTTCGGGATTTGATGACGGGATAAAGTTTAAGATCAATTGATCAATATTGTTGGTGATAACACCGACAATAGAATAGGAACATTGTCCTTTAGTTATCAAACAAAACCTTTGTGCACGTGTAGTGTTATTATTCAATAACCATCTACCCAAATACAAAGACCTATGTTTAACGATACACAAACCATCGAACAACCATCTGATGTATTTCATACAGTTATGGAAGATTCAGTTAATAAAATTACAGAAGTTGAATGCCCTACCTGTGGCTTTAATAGTAAACCGGTAAATAATAAAGAATACGAATGCCAACAGGGGCATAGGTTTAAAGGTTAAAGCATAACCTCTCATGATAAAAGCCCTAAATGTGATGCATAAGGCTTTATTTTTGACAGGTATTATAACGGGTATATTTATTTCCGTAATATCTTTTCCATTGGTCTCCCTTTGGCCAATTCATCAATTAACTTATCCAGGTAGCGTACTTTTTGCATTACCGGGTCCTCAATATTTTCTATGCGGTAACCACAAATTACTCCGGTTATTTTCGGCGCATTAGGGTGAAGTTTTGCCTCGGCAAAAAAGGTCTCGTAATTGGTTTTATCATCCAATATCCTTTGCAAGTCCTTTTCATTATAACCTGTTAGCCAAAATATAATTTCATCCACCTCGGCTTTGGTACGGCCCTTTCGCTCTGCTTTGTTTACCAAATGCGGGTAAACACTGGCGAAAGACATTTTATAAACGCGTTGGGTATTGTCCATATTTTAAATAGATTGGCTGTAATTCTCTAAATAAATTTCTTCAAAATTCTTATTTTTTTGTTTCTGAACAATTGGAGAAAATCTAGAATCTATTGGTTTTAAAAGTTGAATGCATAAATGTTTATCATCTTCAGCTAAATCTTGTGTTAACATGCCAACAACTTTTATAATTGCCTGCTTTGCTTTCATAAGTATTAACTCTCCTGTTGGGGTAAGTTTAAGCCTTTTTACCCTTTTATCTTGAAGGTCAGTATATTCGGTAATCAGGTCCCTTTTTTCAAGTCTTACCAGGATATTTGTGCCACTGGATAATTCCAGCATATTGCTAAATATGGCCTCTGATTTAATGGGTTCTTTAAGATTAAAAATAGCGATTAATATCCCAAACTCTTCTATTTGGTTTAAACCTATCTCTTGCAAAGCTTTATTAGCATAAATTTCCTGAAATTTTCCTATACGACTAAGAAGTTTAATTAATTGGCCATTTAGATCAGGTTGTAATAGATTCTTTGACTGGACAATTTCACTTTTAATTTTTCCGGACAAATATTTACGACAAAAATCCTCAATGGTGGCGTCAGCACATTGTTGCTCATACTCACCCCACAGCCTTACTAATTCTACCGTTGTATTCATGTTACTTTCGTTATATAATTGATAAAACTACTAAATAATTGCAAAAAGTTGAATTTACAACCAAAAGATTGTAATATTGTATTTTTAATACCAAATAGTTGTAATATGAAGTTGTATTTGATGCTCAAAATATTATTAGCCGTTCACATAGCAGGCATTGTGCTTATGGCAGGCACTACTTTAGTTGATTTTATTACAGTTAGGACCTTTTGGAAACTTGCTGACGGCGGTGGTACAAAATATCGTAGTTTGATTCCTTTAATGGCTCAGTACGGTATGATGATTAGGGTAGGTGCTATAACAATATTTGCAACAGGAATAACTATGCTCAGCATTGAAAATGGTGCTTGGTTGAATCAATTATGGTTTAAAATAAAAATGGTATTGGTTTTCTTGATCATCATAAATGGCTTATTTATCGGTAACACACAAGGGCATAAGTTGCGCCAGGCAGCAACAACAATTACGGATGGATTTGTAAATAATACAGTAGGTATTCGGGAAAACTTAGGCTGGTTTTATCCTATTCAATTAACATTATTTTTCCTGGTTATTTTGTTGAGTACTATTCGTTTTGATAAATAATTCAACCCATTTTAATGAAAACAGCGATCCCCAAATTTTTAGCAATTGTAGCAACAGGGCTTTTGTCCGGAGCATTTATGTATGGACTTCTTAACCTTGTTCCGGCTTTTTATGAAGTGCCCATAAAAGTGCATCTAACTTTCCGCACTCAACTCATGAATCATAACAGCGTAACTATGCAGACATTGATGGCAATTTCCATTATTACGCCTGTTTGGTATGCTATGGCATCCATGGGTATAAAACGCGTTATGATGTTCTCATTCTTATCCGCATCAATGGCGTTAACCTCACTTTTAGTGACCAGGTTTGGAAATGTACCAATTAATATAATGATGAGAACATGGACAGACGAACACCTACCAATTGATTGGATGTATCAATTACAGCAGTGGGATTTTTATAATATGATTAGATGTATAACCGGGATGCTCAGTTTTGTATCGATCATTATAGCAACACACCTCAATGAAACAATTTATAGAAAGAATTAATGGATTAAATAAAAACGATATAATATTCATAAAATGAAAAAGATAGCCTTTAACATTATGATAATGCTTTTTATATCATTTACTCTATCATTAAACATAGAAAATGCATTTCAAAATCGAGTAAAAACATTAAACAAACCAATCCATTAATTAAGACGGATACTGTTACTAATAATAAAAGTTATGTAGCCGGTGTTACAAAAGGTCGGGCCAAAGCTTTAACAATAGGAGGTATGGCATTAATCAGCCTTGTAATAGGGTTGCTAACAAAACGTAGTTCGACAAAAAATAGTACGAGCATATGTATAGGTGCTATAACTGCGTTGATTTTAGGAATTATTAGTGTTGTACTAAGTATAAATCACCTCATCGTAACTTCAGGAGCTGTTTTTGGATCTGGAAGTGGGAAGGCCGGTGCTATTGTTGCCTTACTCCCTGCCGCTATTGGAATATTTTTGGGATGGAGTATGATAAACAAAAAAACCACTAATCGCTGACTAGTATTTCTTGAATATCAAATTACATATGATCTTTTTATAACATCTGAATGATTTGCTATAACGAAAGAGGTACAAGGAGAGATGTTATGAAGCAATATCAGAAAATATTAAGAAAAAGCTATTTCTTGAAATACTATACGCTATATCTGTACACTTCCTCTTAGTATTAGCTTTTCGCCGTCTTTTGTTAATGTTTTTGGTGTGATAACAGGTAACGGGCTTCCCCTCCATAACGTGGCGTGGCCCACTTGGATAATTACTATATCGCCCGGTATTATGGCCTTCATTAACCTGGATACTTCACTGGCAGTAATGTTAACCTGAAACGTTACATCACCCGATTCTAAAATAAAGCCATTTAACAGTTGGTTATAAGGCGAAAAAAATGGGCCCTTAACCACTCCTGTAATAGTTTTGCCTGTGTATTTTTTCCAGGCGGCCAGCGAATTTGTGGCGAAGGCAGAAGATGGTGGCGGTTCCCCAACAAAAAGGATAATACTATACGTGCTAAGATCGCGGCCTGCAATTTCATGGTCAACCGGGGAGCCGAAGCCAAATTGTTTGTCTTTATATGGAGTAGGGTCAAGCTGCTGTACTTCGTCCTCATCATAACTTTTACCATTAAGAAAGAATAAGATCTTTCCTGTCTCTTTTGACCCAACACCCCTGTATTCATGACCGTCTGGGGTTTTTAAAGAGGTTAGGATCGTACCGTCTTTTAATTTTGTCACCGTTCGGGTCAAAAAAGGTTGTTTAGCCGCGGTTTGCGCTAAGGCAATATTCAAAAAATTAAATACACCTATTAGGAGCAATATGACTGGCCTGGTGTTCATTTTCTGATCTCTATTAACGTCCCGATAGGAACATATTTAAACAGGGTATCTATTTGTGCATTCGTTAAAGCTATACAGCCATTAGTCCAATCCTTTCGCCCGGATCTTTGGGCACTGGTACCATGTATCATCACGTCACCACCCGGAACGGTGTTGTTTTTCTTAGCGTTAGCTATATCTGTCACATCAGGGTACGAGATATGAAAATTTTTATAATATTGGGCTTTCCACATCTTAAAGTCAAGGGCGTATTGTCCTTCAGGTGTACGCCCGTCGTTAATACTCGTTTTATGACCGGCAGGGTTTTTGCCCAGGTTAACCGGGAACTCAAACAATACTTTACCGCCACGCTGAATATATAGTTTCCGGGTGCTTTTAATAACCAATACCTTATCAGCCCTTGATAAACGGTGATTGATATTATTAAGCCGGGATGCACTGTCTAACCGGTTATGGTAAAGGTGGATGTAAGTTAAAATACTATCAGGATATTTTTTCAGGTATGATCTTCCTTTAATAGTTTCCAGGTAATGTTCGCCTTTCCACAGTTGCGGAAAATACGTGGCATAATGAATAGGCATATCATTTTCTGAATATACAATTAAGGAAGTATCCACTTTGGAGAGGTTTACGACCTTCTTTACAGGCAATTCCTGTGCAAGTAACCCACTATAAAGCAATACAAAAATGATGGACAAGGCGGAAATAGGTTTCATTAAACTACAATTGTAATCAGATAAATTAAAGTTAGAAAAATATAATTAAAAATTTAGTTAAATAAAGAAGTTAGGAATTGTGTCTTTAGTTACTAAACATTATTTCCTCCGATACTCTGTAAATTCGTTGAACTTAGCCACTATATACTATTGATTATCAACTGTAATGCATATATTGGTTGTTGTCAATTGCAAAGCAATGAATATCCAAATATTTGAAAATAAAGTCTGTCGATTAAAGCTCTATGGCTTTTCGGCACAGCTAGAAAATAATGATTTTACCGCAACAGGTTTTAGTTTGATGAATAAAATGTGGAAAATTGTTAAAGCCAATAATTTACGCAATAAAGGATTGAATTATTGGGTATATAGTAAAGATGGATTATTTGTTGGTGTTGAGTTGGAAGATGTAGATATATACACACCTATAAAAGCAGGCCTTCAGCTAATGACTATGGGATATAATTTTTACGCATACTATAAACATATAGGCCCTTACAGCGCAATAAAAGCAGTAGGAGAAATGGCGTTGGCTGAACTAAAAAAGAGAAAAATTAAAATCACTTCTCAGTACATCGAAATATATGGGCACCATAATCCTGATGAAACCAAATTAGAAACAGAATTAATATGGGGAATACAGCCATCAAAAGAATTTATGGAAAGATTAGTGGATGGTAAAGAAGTAATAGAATCTGATGACGAACCGATAGTAGTTCCGGAAGGATATGCAGTGGCTGATATTGTATTGAATAAATAATTATTAAAGAATAAAACTAGCAGTAATTATTTTGAGCTTAATAAATGGCTCATATATGCTTGCAGATGGCATTTATGTATTGCTTAATAATAAATACATAGGCCCCGAAAAGCCTGGGCCCTGGGCTAATATTTTCTCCTCGTTAAATATTGATGTATTTAAGTTAGGTCCGCTGTTTATCGCATTTGGCGTGGGGTGGATATGTTTTGTGATTGGGTATTTGTATAATATGAGTTGGACCTTTTCATTAGGTATTGCCATGTCTGTGCTTACTCTGTGGTATTTACCTGTGGGGACTATTTTTTCGTTGATCGTATTGGTACTGCTAATTGTTTTAAGCAAGACATAACACCATAAAACACAAAAGCCTTCAGCTTTTCGCTTTAGGCTTTCAACTTTTAGTGACCTGGGAGAGGATCGAACTCTCGACCCACTGATTAAGAGTCAGTTGCTCTACCGGCTGAGCTACCAAGTCGCTTTGTTTATTAAAGAAACGATTTTTTTTTGAGATTATATATCAATTGTCATCTCGAACGATGTACGAGGAGAGATCTATACATAGCTAATCATACGAGTATGTATAGATTTCTCGCTGTCGCTCGAAATGACAAAAAGGTAATTATGAGTACATTTCCTCGCGCAGCTTTTCAATGGCATCGCTGGTGATGTATTCGTCGTAGGTCATTAGTTTATCAATAATACCTTTAGGTGTTAGTTCAATAATGCGGGTAGCCACAGTTTCTACCAATTCATGATCTCGCGAGGTGAATAGGATAGTGCCTCTAAAGTCTTTCATGCCATTGTTCAGCGCGGTGATAGATTCCAGGTCAAGGTGGTTGGTAGGCTCGTCAAACATTAATAAGTTAGCCGACTGCAACATCATACGGCTAAACATACAACGCATTTTTTCGCCTCCGGATAGTACACTGCTTTTCTTTAATACTTCCTCGCCGCTAAATAACATTCGGCCCAAAAAGCCACGGATAAACTGGTCGTCCTTTTCGCCCGGAGAATATTCGCGTAGCCAATCTATCAGGTTATCATCTTTACCTTTAAAATAATCAGCGTTATCCATCGGGATATCGGCATAATTAATGGTTACTCCCCATTTAAACTCGCCTTTAAAATCAGTATCTCGGCCGGTTAATATATTGTAAAAAGCGGTAGTAGCTAAACTGTTGTTGGATAGTACGGCAATTTTATCGCCTTTATTTACCATCAGGTTCACCTTATCAAATAAGGTATCGCCATTTAGTTTTTTACTTAAACCTTGTATTTGTAAAATTTGATCGCCTGCCTCACGGCCCAGGTTATTAAATATAATTCCCGGGTATTTACGGTTAGATGGCTGTATCTCGTCTAAATTGATCTTATCCAAAGCCTTTTTACGACTGGTTGCCTGCTTTGATTTTGACGCGTTTGCACTAAATCTGCGAATGAACTCTTGTAACTCTTTTACACGGTCTTCAGCTTTTTTATTCTGATCAGCACGCTGTTTCAAAGCCAACTGGCTCGACTCGTACCAGAAGGTATAGTTACCGGTGTAAATGGTCATTTTAGCAAAGTCAATATCTACCACGTGCGTACATACGGTATCTAAAAAGTGCCTGTCGTGCGATACTACCAATACAATAGCCTCATAGCTTGCCAGGAAATCTTCCAGCCAGCTAACGGTATGTATATCCAAATCGTTGGTAGGCTCGTCCAGTAATAAAATATCGGGTTTGCCAAAAAGGGCCTGCGCTAATAACACACGTACTTTTTGTGTATTGTCCAGATCCTTCACCAAACTATAATGAAATTCTTCCTTAATACCTAAGTTGCTTAATAGAGTGGCAGCATTACTTTCGGCGTTCCAGCCATCCATTTCGGCAAACAGGTTCTCTAATTCGCCTGCACGTTCACCATCGGCATCGCTAAAATCTTCTTTCAGGTAGATGGCATCCTTTTCTTCCATTACGGCATACATTTCTTTATGCCCCATCATTACGGTTTGTATAACCGTAAACTCATCATACGCGTAGTGATTTTGGCTTAAAACCGCCATGCGCTCGCCGGGAGTAAAGCTCACGGAGCCGCTGGTGGGGTCAATTTCGCCAGAAAGTATTTTTAGGAAGGTAGATTTTCCGGCACCGTTGGCGCCAATTATACCGTAACAGTTTCCCTGTGTAAATTTTAGGTTAACGTCTTCAAAAAGGGTACGTTTTCCGTAACGTAAGGAGAGATTGGATACTGTGATCATGCTAAACTTTTAATAAGCCGCAAAGGTAGTGTTTTTGTTAAAGATTGGTGATTGAAGATTAAAGATTAGTGCTTATATGTGTTATAAATGACGCTTAGCGCAATACTTTAGCTAAAGTATAGGTTTCATGGTCGGCCAATTTTTGCAGCGGTCCTGATGCCATCATTTTCATCATCATATTCAGATCAGCACTTATGGTATAAGTAACCGTGGTTTCATTTTCATCGCCGCTTAATGCCCAGCTCAAATTCATATCAAACGGTGGTTTTGTAGCAGGGATTATACTAATCATTTTATCAGGTGTACGGCTATCAACTTTTAACGATAACTTCACCATATTCTGAATATTAAAGGTCGCTTCATCAATGGTTGACGACCACTCGGTGATACTATCAGGCATTAATTGCTGATGATTATTCATATCTGCCAAAAAAGTATAAATCTCGTTTATAGGTCGATTTATTGTTGTTTTGCTTTGAAAGGTGGTCATTTGTTCAAAGATTAGTTATTAAAGATTAAAGATTGGTTTTTGAAGTTAAAGAGATATTCAACTAATCTTTTCTTCAATCCCTGATCTTACTTTCCCCATTCTGAAGGGTTTTCTCTCCATTGCTTCAATACCTCCACATCTTTAGGTAATATATATTGAAACTCTTCAGCATATTTAATTAACGCGTTATAGGTAGATAAGGTGATATATGGGCAATTGGCTTTTTTAAAGTTTTCATCGGCAACATCAAAACCATAGCTAAATATAGCGGCTAATCCGGCAACATCATAACCCGCCTCACGCAAGGCGGCTACAGCCTGTAAGCTGCTTTTTCCGGTTGATATTAAATCTTCAATAACAACCACACGCTTACCAGTTACTACATCACCCTCAATTAAACTTCCGGTACCGTGCTCTTTTGGTTTTGCACGTACGTATATAAATGGCAGGCCAAGTTCCTGTGCCACCAAAGCACCTTGTGGGATACCTGCGGTTGCTACACCTGCAATACAGCCAACAGCGCCAAATTTTTCGGTTATAGCGGTTGATAATTGCTGCCTGATGTAAGTACGTATGGTAGGATGTGATAAAGTAACACGGTTATCGCAATAAATAGGCGATTTCCATCCCGAGGCCCAGGTAAAAGGATTAGTAGGTTGTAATTTAATTGCTTTAATTTGCAGCAGGAATTCAGCAACCTGTTGTTGGGTATCAGTATCATTTAACATGGCTCAAAAATACAGAATTTATATTAACGAAAAGGTTATACTGGTGACCGAATTATCCCCAAAATTGAAGGAAAATTATCAACAACTTGATGCACAGACCTTTGATCTGAAAATAATTTATACCTGGATACTGGCGCACAAAAACGATTATTTTTATTTGCTTTGCGATGATGCCAAGGCTTATATGAAAGCTATTACCAAAAGCCTTACCTTAATAGAAGCTGCCGGTGGGGTAGTTAAAAACAGCGATGGTAAATATTTATTTATTTACCGTAACGATAAATGGGACCTACCAAAAGGTAAAATAGAAAAAGGCGAAAAAACTAAAGTTGCAGCCGTGCGCGAAGTAGAGGAGGAGTGTGGTATAACCGTAAGCAAGCTTGGCGATAAAATTTGCAAAACTTATCATGCATACATCAGCCGCGAAGAGGTGGTTTTAAAGAAAACACATTGGTATAAAATGAAATATCGTGGTAATGAAAAACTAAAACCTCAAAAGGAAGAAGGCATTACCGATGTACGCTGGTTTAAAAAGACTAATATGGATACTATAACGGCCAACACTTTCCCATCAATAATGGATGTATTAGCCAAGCTGGAATTAATTACAGCAGTGCTAGTGCCTCTTTCGGAATAAACTGGCTCACATCGCCGTTATGGCGCATAATCTCGCGCACTATGGTTGAGCTTATGGATGAATAACCCGGTTTACTTACAATAAATATACTCTCAATCTCTGGCGCAAGGGAGTGGTTCATTTGCGCTATGGCTTTCTCGTACTCAAAATCAGATACGGTACGTATACCACGTATCATATAATTAGCGTCGATACTTTTACAAAAATCTACGGTTAGTCCTTCGTAAGCTACAATATGTATTTTAGGCTCCATTTCAAATACGGCCCTAAGCATTTCTTCGCGTTTAGCAACACTTAATAGGCCTTGCTTACTACTATTGGCACCAATACCAATATAAACCTTATCAAATAAGCTTACAGACCTTTTAACAATATCCACATGGGCCTTGGTAACCGGATCAAACGAGCCCGGGAAGAGCGCTATTTTCATATTTATAGTAAGTGTTTATGTAAAGTTATACAAAATTCCATGTCATTTCGAACGTAGTGAGAACTATCTCTTGAGCGTAGCAAAAAAATCTATGAAGCGAACAGTCAATGTATGGATTTCTCCCTTTGGTCGAAATGACAATTAGTTAAGATGGGTGTTTAAAAAATGAAAACGACGAATGCCCATATTTACGCTGCTCAACAAAAGCAGGGTGGTTACTCAAATTTTGTAATGACTGATGTTCTACTATTAACAAGCCTCCCGGTTTTAACAGATTTTTATCAAATATGATCTTTGGTATTTCAGGTATTTGGTTCAGATCATATGGTGGATCAGCAAATACCAGGTCGTATTGGTCGGTTTCCAACTGCAGGTATTTAAAAACATCTGCTTTGAAAGTTTTTATCTGCTCCAGTTTATGCTGGCGGGCAGTATCTTTTAAATAGTGGATACACTGTATACTACGGTCAATTGACATTACCAAGCTGGCACCTCGCGAAGCAAACTCTAACGATATGTTGCCTGTGCCGCTAAACAGGTCGAGCACTTTAATATCTTCAAACTCAATTTGGTTAAGCAGGATATTAAATAAGGCTTCTTTAGCCAGATCGGTTGTCGGCCTAACGGGTAATTTTTTTGGAGGATTAAGGCGCAAACCCTTTAAACTACCACCTATGATGCGCATAAAGACAGGGCAGACAATGACAATATTTGGCTTGATGGTATATTAGCAGGCAGCTCCAGTACCCGAATATCATTGATCATCACCACCTGGAAATATTCTGAAAGACGCTTATATAACTCATATTCTTCATTAACATTTCCGCTGACGATCAAAGCTGTACTTTGTTGTTTAAGTTCCAATTCATCCGATACAAAAACAGTATAGTAGATAAGGTCCTCAATACTGGCAAATTCAAATTTATTATAAAAACGCAGCCTATTGTTCTTATAATAGGCAAACTCCACGTGGGTACCATTAATATTTAAAAACAGGTCGGTAACTGAAGGTTCACTACGGTCAATAGCATACATCCAGCCTTTAGGGGCAAATACCACGTTTTTTATATCGTAATTATTTACCCTGCTTAATAACTGTTCGTCCACTTTATAAACAACAAAATTTTGCGCGTCAAGCGATTGTGCTATCACTTTTTCATCGTCCTTAACATCCAATAAACGAGCGTACTCAGCTATGTTATCTGCATTAAATAAACTAACCGGAATCAGTACAAATGCTTTTGCAGGCAGCGTAATTACCGTACTTTTATAATCAGCAGTTAAGCGTTCATAAAGTTGTTTTGGGTCAGTAAGCTCAGCTAAACTGCAATTGGTTTCACAGGCCAGCAAATGATTTCCATTTGTTATAGCATACGCAAACGAATCAGCATTTAACTGTAACAATAGGGTATAGTTATCAGCCTCGGCCAAATTCAGTGTGCTATCGCGGTAGTAATGTTTTTGTTCACCCATGCTATAAAGCAAAAGTAATATTTTTTGAATTACTAAATTAGGTTACTTATCAGCATTTTTGCAAGGTGTCAGCACATCATATACAACAAGCATTTCCACACGAACCAACGCCACAGCAAACCGAGCTGTTTAACCTGCTGCATATTTTTCTGCAAAAAGATAATGGTGACGAGTGTTTTATACTAAAAGGCTATGCCGGTACAGGTAAAACCACCGTATTGGGAGCGTTGGTAAAGGCGCTCAAGCATTACAACTACAAATCGGTACTGCTGGCACCAACAGGTCGGGCAGCTAAGGTTATTACCAATTATTCGGGCCGTAAAGCTTTTACCATCCACAAACGCATCTACCGCAAAAAATCGGCTTTAA
>CAZTAU010000054.1:0-16841 GCA_964611565.1 uncultured Mucilaginibacter sp.
AAAAACTACTGCAATATAATGGTTGAAGCTTCCTGTTTGCGCAGGCTAAGCTGGTAGCCCGAAACTTTAATAGCAATAGGATCGCCCATGGGTGCAATGTGGTCAACTCTAACCTCTTCACCGGGCAAACAGCCCATTTCCATCAATTTAACAGACATTTCAAGGTCAGTAAACTCCTTTACAATCCCCTTTTCTCCTACTCCTAATTGTGATAGCTTCATACCCGTATTTAACTCTTCAAATATAAACCTTATTTATATTAAATCCAAATAACAAGAAAATTGAAAATTAAGTATGATTTATAGGAGAAAATACTCAAGTTTGTTGTGTCATTACATTATCATTATTTCCAAAAATGTGATAATGGAGCAACTCAAGACTACAAAATAACGTTAGTTATGATGTAGGCGAAAGCTTGCAATTGTGATAAGGTTTAGGTTGAAAGCCCCCAGCAGCGAGTGCAAGGGGGCTTTCTTAATTTATACCCACCTTGTTTTTTACTATTTTAATACCCCAATGAATTTAAAAGAAGAATTATATAAGCAGTGTTTATTATACGTGCAAAGCCGTATGGATGCCGCTCAACAAGGCATTGATGAGGCGCAACAGGCATCAAAAGATGACACCAAAAGCAGCGCGGGCGACAAATATGAAACCGGCCGTGCCATGATGCAGCAGGAAACCGACCGCAATATGGCGCAATTGAATGAGGCTAATAAATTAAAAGTAGCCTTGAATGCCATCAATCCAACAGCAACACATACTATCATAGATACCGGCAGCGTGGTTAAAACCAATAATGGTAACTTTTACCTGGCGATAAGCGCGGGTACGCTTCATGTTGGCGGGGAAAGTTACTTTGCTATTTCACCTGCATCGCCTATCGGTTTTAAACTGAAAGGGTTGAAAGTTGGTGATGGGTTTGAGTTGAATGAGAAAGGGTATGTGATAGAAAACATACTATAATCTACCTGTCATCTCGAAACGTAGTGAGAGATCTTATACGCCTTGCTATTATCGGGTGCAGAAGATTTCTCCTCGTACCTCGTTCGAAATGACATCAAGTTTTAATGTTTTTGCCTTATACCCAACCCAACATCATCATTCAACACATATTTCCCATCCACAAACTCTGGTGTTTTATAGGGATTATTCGTAGTTAAAAACGGGCCGTCAATATCCGCCCAATCGCATTGCGGGGCAAGGGCGGCGGCGGCAAGGGTAGCGCAACTGGTCTCGCTCATGCAGCCTATTAATATTTTAAGGTCCAATTCGCGGGCTTTAGCAATCATTTGCTGTGCCTCATACATCCCTGCCGATTTCATCAATTTGATATTAATGCCATGATAAACACCTTCGGCTTTTTGTACATCCGCCAATCGTTGTACGGCTTCGTCGCCAATTAGCGGTATTGGGCTTTGCTCGGTCAACCACGCGTTACCATCAATATCGGTTTTGCTCATAGGTTGCTCAATAAGCCGCACACCCTGGCTATGCAGCCAGTGTATCAGGTCAAGTGTTTTTTCCTTATCCGTCCAGCCCTGGTTGGCATCTACATACAGGGGCTTATCGGTTATCTGGCGGATGGTTTTGATCAGTTCACGGTCGTTATCCCTGCCCAACTTTACTTTGGTCACTTTAAAAGCTTCTGCTTCCCGTACTTTTTGGCGGATAACATCAGGCGTATCTATACCAATAGTAAAACTGGTCACCGGCATTAACGCAGGATTACTGCCCAATAGTTGCCAGCAGGGTTGTTGTTTAATTTTTCCGTCAAGGTCATGCAGGGCAATATCAATGGCGGCTTTTACAGCAGGGTTACCCGGTGCTAAACTGTCCAGGTAATTGATTATCGCCGCAAAATCAAAAGGATATTTAAACTGCTTTACATCTACCTGATGTAAAAACTCAGCGGCGGTATCATGGCTCTCGCCCATGTACGGCACCATTGATGCCTCCCCATGCCCCATATAGCCCTCATATTCAGTTTGCACCAGCATCAGCGGCGTTGAAGTGCGCGAAAATTTAGCTATTGTAAAGGAATGCTTTAGGGTGAGCTCGAAGGGTAGGTAGGTGAGGCGCATGGTAGGTTAAATATATTAATAATCTTGTCATCTCGAAACGTAGTGAGAGATCTATACACAGATAGATCAGCGCGTGTATTTTTTCGCTATGCTCAAGAGATAGTTCTCGTTATCACTCGAAATGACAATGGAGTTAAAATACATCCCCCGCACTTTATTATCTTTGTCCTTATGCCGGCACAAATATATGCTCCGTTCGAGGTATCCAACTTTAGTAATAAAACCTGCTTTTTAACCGGGCAGCCGTTAAATAGCGAGGAAGAAAAAATACAGGTTTTCCCGCAATGGTTAATGAGCCGTTACGTGTTAGAGGATAAAGCTTTTAAGCTATTGGACGAAAGCATGGCTACTTACAAGGACCTAAAACTGCCTTGCGCGGCCGCCATCAATGAGCAATACCTGGAGCCGTTAGAGAATGAAATTGCTGCCGCTTTTGAAGTGGGTTATGACGCAGTTAAAAACCTGGATGAAACCAAGTTGTTTCAATGGGCTGGCAAGCTGTTGTATGGTATTATTTTTAACGAGATACAATCGGGCATTAAGCAGCAGTATGCTAGCGGCGAGGAGTTTAATATTTCACAATCTATTATTCATAAGTTCAGCCACCTGCATTTAATGCTGCAAACGTTGAATTTACCTATTGAATTGGATGGTTTTAAACCCTTTAGCCTGTTTTTATTTAAGGTAGATAATAACGAGCAGGAATTTGGCTACCGCGATGAGATCAATACGCTTACATTTGCCCTGCGTATCCGAGATTTTGGCCTGGTTATTTGTTTGCAGGATAATGGAGCCAATAAACTTTATCATAAAGAAATAGTAGATAAGATTAAGGACCACGTTTTGCACCCCATACAGTTTGAAGAATTTAGCGGACGGGTTTTTTATTCGGCCTACCTGTTTAACCGTTTGCCCGAATACAATGTAATGCCTGTTGGCGACGAGATTTATATTGAAGCCATGCCCTTGCGCGGCATGAGTACCAAGCCTTTATTTGACGATTGGGTAAATAAAATTTACGGGCAGGTACTGGAAACTTTCTGGAAAAACTGGGGCTTTGTTTTGCTGGAGATCATTAAAGACCCCGAACAGCCCATGAGCTTTTTGTTTGATGAGAGCGGGCAGTTTAAAGATGCCGGTACTATCCAATTGCCGCGCTAACCTGGTTAAAGAAATACGTCACTACACCCGGATAAAGTATAATAGTAATACCTAAACCACTTAGCGCGCCAAATAAGTGGGCATCATGGTTTATCGCATCCTGAGAGTATTTGGAAGCGTACGTGCAATACACCAGGTACAGTACACCAAATATGATGGCATTTATCGGTATAGGTATAGGCATAATGTACATTTGAGCCATGGGTACAAACAATATAAAACTAAATATTACCGCGCTTATAGCTCCTGATGCGCCAAGGCTATGGTACCAAAAATCGTTTTTATGTTTTACGATGGATGGGATATCGCTTAGTATCATACTTAAAAAATATAATACGGCAAATTGCCAGTGGCCAATTATCTCTTCTAATTTAAAAGCAAAGGCGTAAAAAGAAAACATATTAAACGCCAGGTGCATCCAGTCCTTATGGATTAACCCGCTGGTGATAACGGTATATAAATACTTCCCTTTTGATACGCTATATGGGTGCAGCATCAGTTTGCCATACAGCGTCTCGTTACTGAAGGCCATGATGGTGGTGATCAACGTTAAAACAAAAATTACGGATGCTACGGGATATAAAGTGATGTATTGTTCCATTAAGTATTAGGTTGTATTTCTGCTTGTATTTTTTTTGGTAATCCTTTAAAAACCTGCTCATACGAGTGGTCTATCATGTCGCACAATTGTTTGCGGGTTAAGGAGCCATCCATATAAACGGTGTTCCACAATTTTTTATTCATGTGGTAGCCGGGAATTACTTCGCTGTAACGTTCGCGCAATTCTATGGCCAGTTCGGGGTCGCACTTTACATTGAAGCTGTTGCCGGTTTGTAAACCTGTCAATAAGAATAATTTGCCGCCCACTTTAAACACTAAAGTATCCTCGCCAAAAGGGAACCCTTCTGTTACGCCCGGCTTTAGCAGGCAATAATCGCGCAACTCTTCTACGTTCAAATTGTTATTGGTATGATAAAGTGTCTGAAAATTTAAGTAATTATGATGTTGCAAATATAAGGTTATGAATTTTACATCGTCCCTCAATTTTACAGTTAAAGAACGGTTTTTGCGTTATGTTGGTATAGACACCCAGTCGGACCCCAACTCCGATACCTATCCATCTACCGAAAAGCAAAAAAATCTGGGTCGTTTATTGGTGGCCGAATTACAGCAAATAGGCATAACCGACGCGCATTTGGACGAGTACGGCTATGTATATGCAACCGTGCCATCAAACACCGATAAAAAAGTTCCTGTAATATGTTTTTGCTCGCACATGGATACCTCGCCCGATTGCAGTGGGGAAAATGTAAAGCCCATAGTGCATCAAAATTATCAAGGCGAGGATCTGGTATTACCTGATGATCCATCGCAAATATTAAAAATGAGCGAGCATGCCGACCTTAAAAACCAGTTGGGTAATGATATCATCACCGCCAGCGGAACAACGCTTTTAGGCGCAGATAATAAAGCAGGCCTGGCCGAAATTATGGATGCCTGCTATCAGTTGATGAACCACCCTGAAATTAAGCACGGTGACATCCGCATATTATTCACACCTGATGAAGAGATAGGACGAGGGGTGGATAAGGTCGATATAAAAAAGTTGGGCGCCTATGCGGGTTACACCATGGATGGCGAAAGCGCGGGCAATATGGAGAACGAGACATTTTCGGCAGATGGTGCTAAACTCATCATCAATGGCGTGAGCACGCACCCCGGTTTTGCCAAAGGAAAAATGGAAAGTGCCATAAAAATTGCAGCCACTATTGTTGCCAAGTTACCTAATGAACTATCACCCGAAGGTACTGATGACATGCAGGGATTTGTGCACCCGGTAGATATTAGCGGGCACGTTGAAACTGCTACCATTGATTTTATCATTCGCGATTTTGACGAAGCTAAACTAACCGACCATGCCAATTCTATCCGCAGTATTGCTGATGAAGTATTAAAAGGTTTCCCCAACTCCAGTTATCAACTACAGGTAAAGTCTCAATACCGCAATATGAAACAGGTATTGGATGAACACCCACAAATAGTTGAATATGGCATGGAAGCCATTAAACGCGCCGGACTGGAAGCCAAACTTTGCAGCATACGTGGCGGGACAGATGGCTCGCGTTTATCATTTATGGGATTGCCTTGCCCCAACATTTTTGCAGGTGAGCATGCCTTTCACGGCAAACAGGAATGGGTGTCGGTGCAGGATATGCAAAAAGCCGTTGAAACCATTTTGCATTTATGTATGATTTGGGAGGAAAGGAGTTGATTTCAAATTCGTATGTTTAAATCACTATTTTTAAATATGGCTATTAAGGGTAAAAATTTGAAAACTTTCTTAGGCTTAGCCATATGGCTGCTAACATGTTCGTCGGTAAAAGCCATTGAGCTTAAAAATACCAGGGTGCTAGTTTACACCAAAAACGGGACGGGTTATGTGCATGATAACATACCAAGTGCTATAGCATGCATACAAAAAATGGGCAGGGAGCAAGGTTTTAAAGTAGATACTTCAAGCAATGCTGCAATATTTACCGCTCAAAATTTGCAACGGTATACAATGTTAATATTTGCCAGCACCAATAATGATGTATTTGATACTGACGATCAGCGTGTAGCTTTCAGAAATTATATGGAGGCTGGTGGCGGCTTTGTAGGTATACACTCTGTTACCGGAACAGAAAGAAACTGGACCTGGTTTAAGCAATTGGTAGGCAGTACATTTTTGGTGCACCCGCCATTTCAAAAATTTGACGTTAAGGTTATAGCACCCAACAGTCCGCTGGTGCAAGGTATTCCAAAAGTATGGCAGCATGAAGACGAACTTTATTTTAATAAAGAATGGTATCCGGGTATTACCGTAGTTATGGCCGATGACCTGACCACGTTAGACCCCGCAGCTAAAGCCACCAAGGAAAGAGGTATAGGATCATTCGGTAATTTGTATCCATCGGTATGGTATCAAACTTACGATGGCGGCAATGTATGGGTAACTGCTTTGGGCCATGATCAAAAAAGCTACACCGATCCTGTTTATGTTAGGTTGATATTAAACGGGATAAAATTTGTTGCGGGTAAATCAAAAAAACTCGACTATACCAACGCCTATGCTAAACATCGGGACGAACCGGTGAAATATTAACTATTTCTCCGCCAGTAAATGGTCCGTTAACGTTTCAAATTCCTCAATAAACTCTGTATAGTATTTTCCCGTACCCGGGCCGCTAAAGCCGGTATGTATTTTACGTACATCTCCTTTTTTATCAATGATGATGGTAGTTGGGAAACCAATAATATCTTTCAACATCGGCAGGCTTTTTTCAGGGTTGCCGCTGGATGGGGTATAGCCAGTTATTAATAAGGGGTACGGAATATTAAACCGGGTTTTCAATTGCAGTACCGATTTTTTCGATTTAGTATAATCCTTGGTGCGCTCATAAGCCAATCCTACAATCTCAACACCTTTAGGATGGTACTTTTTATAATAGTTGATCATATAGGCGGTTTCGTCCATACAGTTAGGGCACCACGAGCCCAGTATTTGCACAATAACCACCTTGTTTTTAAAACGGCTATCGCTCAATGAAACCTTGCGGCCGTTCAGGTCCTTAAAACTAAAGGCAATTTTTTTATAACCGGGTTTTAACGCGGTCAACGAATATGCATCCGGTAGTTTGGCGTTGGCATTGCGGGTGGCCGTCCAGTTGGTTTGGCTGGTGAGGCCGGCGTATAGTTTGCCGTTGGTTATTTTGTTGTCGGTTATATCGGCAGTAAACAAATAATTATGGTTGCCGTCAAAGGCGGATAGGTATAGCTTGTTGTCGCTAACCACGCCATCCAAATAGCGGTAATCGCCGGTGGTAGTTAAAAAGGTGCCGGTTAGCTTAGTGCCGGTTTGTTTAAACTCGCCCACGGTAAGTTCCTTTTTGCCCTCCTTATCCACAAACGTAGCCGACCACCTGCCAGATATATCCGCCTTAGGCGTTGCCACCTTTTTAAAAAACCGCCACGGGGAATTAGGTATGGCCGTAAAATTCATCGCCAAATCCTTATCGCCTAAATGCCGTATCCAATGGCCCTGCAGTTTGCCATTAACCTGCTTCACCCTAAACTCCGAATCAAAAGGCAACTGTATAAAAACCGAATCTTTATTATAGCTCACCCCATCCACCTTTAACCGCTCCGCACCGTTAATAATAGTTACCTGTATTTTGCCTGCCACGGTCTTCACCGCGAAGTTGAATGGTATCTCCATACCTGCCTGGGTTTTTAATACCCCGCGCCAGGTACCAGGGGCAAATGTTTGGGCAAATCCTAAAGTAGATATCAGCGAAAAGAATAACAGCAGTTTAATTTTCATGGCAGTAAGCATTTACTCAAATATAAAGCCTTGGGTGGGTTTTTATTGTCATTGCAGTAGCACAAAAACACCCACAAAAAAAGAGAGCTCTTTTGAAGCTCTCTTTCCCCTAATTAATTTAAACTATTGATTAAACCCAAAACAAAAGAACGTTAATACCTCAGCTTGGGTGCCTGAGAATTCTAAATTAAGTACTCGATTTTTTTACTGTTTTGTTTTTCATTGACATTGTAGGATCGAGTAGTATATAACAAATGTAGAGCCGAATTGTGTTTGTTACAATGACTTATTCGTCAGTTTTTTAAAAAATAATATTTATCTTTATACTCATAAAAATGCCTTTTTGGGGCTGTATAGCCACATATTATTACTATGTTACTTACTGATTTTGAGTATCTTGACAAATCTGATATCGCTTTTAAAAAGAAAGTGGCGCTGCAAATTAAACGCCTGCGCAGGCAAAATGGCGTAACGCAGGAAAAATTTTATAGCGATACCAATATTAACATTGCCCGACTCGAATCTGGTAAAATAGACATACGGATAGACACTTTGCGCAAAGTATGCTACTATTTTGATGTATCGCTATCCGGCTTTTTTAGGGGGATATTTTAATTGCCCAGCGCTTTGCGGTAGGTTTTTACCGCGCGCAAAATACTTTGCACCACTTCATTCTGCCCCTCTGCCGAGTTTAAATACTCTTCCTCTTCGGGGTTATTAATAAAACCCACCTCCACCAATACGCTTGGCATGCCGCTGTTGGCCAACACATGCAGGCTTTGCTCCTTTACCCCTTTACTTTTTCGGCCATCAGTATCGGTAAACTCTTTACTTACCAAACCGCCAAACAGGATGCTTTGCTTGCGGTATTTTTGCAGGTATAAGTTGTTTAAAATGGCGGTTGCAGGGTCGCTGCCGTCATATTTTTTATATATCGATTTATCCTTTTCATACTGAATAGAAGCATTCTCGCGGATGGCCTCTAACTGCTCGCCGGCGCGGCTAAACTTGTACACCAAAATCTCTACCCCATGTTGCTTATTGGCGCGCGCTGCCGTACCCTCGGGCGATGAATTTAAATGGATAGATATAAACAGGTTACCCTTGTTATTATTGGCAATGGTAGCCCTGCGGTGCAATTCAATAAAGGTATCGTCATCACGCGTCATTACCGTTTTAACATCGGGTAGCTCCTCGTCAATAGCTTTTTTTAATTTTTTGGCCAAGGCGAGTGCCACATCCTTCTCGCGACTGTAATTACCACGCGCACCCGGATCTTTGCCCCCGTGCCCGGCATCAATAACTATGGTTTTTAGTTTAAAGGTTGCTTGCTTGGCCGTATCCTGCGCCATACCATTAAAGCCAATAAAAGCCAGCAACAACAGCAGGAAAATAGGGTTTAAACGCCTGGGGGTAGTATTCATTATCAATTAAACAAGTATTGGTATTTAAACTAGCAAAATACCCAATGGTTTATTTGCCGTAAAATTAGTAACATTTACGGTGATTAGCTAAAGTATTTGAAAAGCAAGGTTCTGCGCATTTGGGCTGCGGTAGCCCCGCTATGTGCTTATACTGCGGTTGGCCTGTCACGGTGAGCCCGTCGAACCGCGGTATCGCTGCTATCGGGTTTAGGGATGAAAGGTTGTGCTTTCATAAGACTCAGCATTATCTCTAACTGTTACCTGGCCGTTCATTAGCATTGGTAGCAGCCAGTCACGTAGATTTGATAGCTCTTTGTTTTGTTCAATATTAGATTGAATCTTGCTTTCTATATTTTTCACTAATTCATCAAATCTCCTTTGAAGTGCAATAGGGGGAATACTATCAGTAAACCAACTTACACCATTTAAATCTAAGTGTAAGACCAAAGTGCCAGACGCAAAATATTTTATATAATTATGGTAGTGGTCGGAATTGAATAAAAACTTGATATATGAACTAGTCAAATTATCTTCATCAGGAACTACTTGCGCAACGTCACAACTACAGACAATCTTATCTCCTAAATCAGGTACAAAAATTGCCCTGCCAATGATCTCTGCTTCTCTTGTGACATCTGTAATTGCTATCAACAGGTCATTTTGGTATAATGCTTTTACGGAAGCATAATTTCCATTATAATACTTTAATCCATCTACCCTATAAGTACCATTAAGATTAAACGATTTTAAGTTAATCATTGGGATACCTTTTAGGTCATCGATCGTTTTGGAAGTATATGAGATGCCACGGTTATATTTAACATATTTACCTATATTTTCCACCGCCCACCCTTCAGGTACCTCTCTCTTCAACACCTTGTTATATACCATTTTGCCGCCAGAGGACTTATAAGGTTTGCCTTTTAAGTCGGGAAAATCGAATTGTATAAACCAATAATTATAAAGCGTTTTGGCCATCTGTTCTAGCTCGGCACTGATTTGATTATTTAGGTCTATTTTAGCATCTAATGCTGTAAGAATTGAGACAATTTTTTTTTGATCAGATTTATTGCCATGAACCTTGAATTTTAAAGCATCAAAATCGGTTTTATTTAGAATCGGTACGGCTGTGCTTCCTGTCGCCGCATTCCTTAACAGTTTATAATTATTTTTGAGCAGATAATATATATATTCGTTATCAAAGAAGGTAGTGTCTGGAACTATTGAATTGATTTGTTGATTAGTGATAGCAGTAGTTTTATTCATGCTAACCTTGCCCATGGCCGACCCAATGCAGCTAACTAAGATTGAATTAGGCAAAAGGGTCTTTGATCGCAATTTTTTCAATCCTGTTTCTGAGAGATATCGTTCTGTTTCTGAAATATACTTTAAGTCAAAATTATCAGATGGCGTAATGAATAAATAATTGAAACCAAAGTCTTCAGGAAACTTAGATGATGGAGTTTTTCCAGTAACTGTTTGCCCGAAATCTGAAATAGTTACTTCTTTCATCTTACTCATATCTCAACCCTTTTAGCTGTTTCATAATTTCCTTGTCGAGCCCTTCACCTGCTTTAAAAAGGTTGCTGAGCCGTTCTTCAAAGCCCTGCATTTTAGCCGCAAACTCATTGGGAGTAATATCCCTGTACTCAATCTTTACTTCAAAATATTGCCCGGCAGAGAAGCTGTAATTCTTCTCTATAATCTGCTCCTTGTTTACCACAACAGAAAAATCGGCTATTGCCTGCTTTTTATTCATGGCGTCAGTGATGCATCTTTCTTCATCAGTAGTAAGCACTGTACGTTGATTTTTGCCCTCTTTCACCGTTTCACCCAGTTTGGAAGCATCTACAAGTACAACATTATTGCTATCCGCATTTTTGTCAATAAAAAGGATTGATACGTTTGTGCCTGTGCTGGCAAAAATATTGCTTGGCATGCTTACTACGCCCCGCAACCAGCCACGCTCTGTTAAAGCTTCCCTTATCTTACGCTCTATGCCACTTTGTGCAGTAATGAAACCTGTGGGGACTACAACTGCAGCTTTACCATTTGGGGCCAAACTGTAAATAATATGCTGGATAAAGAGCAAATAAATTGACATGCTTTCTTTCTTGGCATTGGGTATATTAGGAATGCCAGCAAAAAAACGTTCTTTAAAACTATCCTTAGTTAGGTCTTCGCGGTAATCCGAAAAGTCGAGCTTAAATGGTGGATTAGATACGATATATTGAAATTTTTCCTTTATATAAGAGGGTTGTAGAATCGTATTGCCTTTAATTATATTAGGTATAGAATGTGAAAGATTGTTTAAAATCAGATTCAATCTCAGGAGGTTTGCTGATTTCTGTGATATATCTTCCGAATAAATAGTACAGTTTTTTTCGCCAATGGCATGAGCAATATTCATGAGCAAAGTTCCCGACCCCGCACTGGGGTCATATACGGTGGCATTATTAATATTACTCGTATTTACTAATATCGCAGCCATAATGCGTGCTACAGCATGTGGCGTATAGTACTCTGCATATTTGCCACCGCTGTCGCTGTTATAGTCTTTGACGAGGTATTCAAAAATTGTCGCGAAAAAGTCGAATTTCTCGCTGAACATTTTTTCGAAACTCACATTTACCAATTTGTTAATCAATGCCCGGCAAAAAGCATCTCTTTGCGAAGGATCGCGGATAAATTGGCTCAGAAGGTCAAACATTTTGTCTTTTACTCCCGACGTGGACTTTACGGAATATAAAGTAACATTCTCGGTGCTGATATTTAGCAGCGTACCATCAAAATAGGTTTCTGCAAAATTGGCTTTGTTGGAATTGTTGAACAAGTAAGTAATCAGTTGTTCTGGCTCCAGTTTGGCAGCTTTATTGCCGATTCGCCCGCGCATGAATTTCTTTTTATCTTCGGCCATAGCCTCATAGGCTTTTTGAAAATCCTCTGCCGCGGCCAGGTCTTTATCTACTTTTTTGGCTTCGTAAATAAATTTATCATTCAGGTATTTATACAAAAAAACTTGGGTGATAATATTGAATTCGCTAGCATCATTTCCCAAACCATAATTGGCGCAAACACTTTTCAGATCGTCGATAAGAGTCTTGGTCTTCTTTATAAATTCTATTTCAGTCATTGCTTATTAGCGGTAATGGTATTGTTGTAAGTATTCTTTCACGATCAAATGGTTTATCGTTTCAGTGGTATTGTAATCCAGATTTATTTTCTTGGTGTCTATAAATTGGTTGATAACAATGCTCATCACTTCATCGTTAAAATAACCATCGTTTTGCAAAAGATTAATGTTTTGGAGAAACATAGCATCGACTTGCGCTTTGGTGCCCATGAGAGCATCGTGCACTTGTATATCCTTAGCACCCATTTTATAATCCGTTACCAACCGCTTATGTACACGGGCATATTTTTCGTCCTGCTCATATTTTGATTTCAATAAAGCATTTTTGCGGTTCAGTTCTTTTACCTCGTCATAAATTCGAGTTAGGAGCACTATGTTTTCCCGCATATCTTCCTGATTCACTTCATCCAGATTTTTGTTTTTAAAAATCCGCTCCAACTCCTCTTTCAGGCTCACAAACGCAGGATCTTTAGGGTCAAAATTGCGTTGCAACTCCTCACGAGTCCGGCGTAATTGATTTCGCAGTTTATCAGCTAGTATCATTTCCTCTTCCGACACTTTAGTAAACTGGAAGAAGATATCTTCGAGGGCAGTGTTTAATAGGCTGGAAGTATCGGTATCACTATTGATGTCTTCCACCAGGTTCAACATATCTACCCGGCGTTGTACTTCATTCAACAACTGATTAAGCTTATGAAAATCTATTAGGTCCAGCAATTCATCATCACCCTGCAGACGAATAATATTACGCAGCTCTTTGGCATCATTCAATACTTTTAGGAGTTCCAGCAACTGCTTTTTATCCCTGATACCGTCTATCTGTAAACGAAAATTCTCGGCATTGTGCGTATCGAACTGAAAAAGCTTATCTCTCATCTGATCAATATCGCTGGTTATTTCGTCTTGCGTTTTAAACAGGTTAGAATAATTGCCCATTTCGTCACCCAGCTCTTCTTGTAGTTCTTCAAAATATTGCTGGTTGGTTGTTTTAAATTCTTTGGTAATATCTGCAAAATCTACCACGTAACCGAAGCGGTATTTTTTATACGGTCGATTAACACGGGTGAGGGTTTGTAACAGGTTGTGATTTTTCACTACGCGTGCCAGGTATAACTTTTTTAAACGCTTGGCGTCAAACCCAGTTAACAACATATTATATACAAACAGGAGGTCAATATCTCCGGCTTTAAAGGCCTTAATTTCTTCTTCACGGATGCTTTTACTGTTGACATCATGTAAAATCAAACTGGCTCTAAGTGGAGTTTCGTCGCCATAGGGTACATGGGGTTCGGCCGCAATGGCATATCCCTGTGTTTGAACGCCGTAAACTTTTTGAAAACATTCAAAAAGTTCTTTGGCTTGTTCCGAACTATCGCAAACTACCATTCCGCCCAGGCTATAATCTAAGTGTCCTTTTCGAAAGGCCTTTAGATCCTTAATGATATATTCAAGCATCGGGGCTACAAACTTAGGATGCGCAAAGATCTCACTTTTGGAAATTTCGCCCTGCAAAACCTGTATCTGTTGCATGACATCTTTCATCTGCATTTTATAGGTAGTGCTGATGGCTTCGCGGATAAGACGTAGCGTGTAGCCGTCTGCAATAGACATATTATAGTAGTACTTGTGAATATAATTCCCAAATAATGCTTTGGAATCATATTCCTTTGTAACCTCTCGCAATAAAGGTGTACCTGTCAATGCGATTTTAATAGCGGAGTCATCCGACTTCAATAAGTTGACCAAATAGCTTCCTTTAGGATTATAGCTTCTATGCGCTTCGTCTATAAAATAAATCCTTTGAATATTGATATCATAATCCAATTCTTCCCGCACCCTGCTGTCCTCAGAGAATTTCTGAATATTGACTACCGTAATCTCCAACTCGCCTGCGTTGTTTTGAATGGCATTCATTGATTTCATGTCGCGGATAAACTCGCTGCGTGAGTTTGCCATTTTTACGATTAATCCACGGGAACGAAATTCGTTTCTTGCCTGTATCGCTAAATCTAAACGATCTACTACAAAATAAAATTTGGGAATTTTGCTTTGCTGTTGGAAATAATGTGTGAGGAATTTGACATTGAAAAACGCGAGTGCTGTTTTCCCACTACCTTGTGTATGCCAGATAATACCTTTTGTTATTCCTTCGTTCAGTTTTTGCTCAATAGCTTTGGTGGCAAAGAACTGGGGGTAGCGCATAACATGCTTTTGTATCTCAATCTTTCCTTCTTTTTCTTCTTCTACATAAGTGATTCCAAATTGGAAGACGAACTTTAATCGTTCTTTATTCAACAATGAGGTTAATACCCGGTTAGTAGGGGTATCAAAATTTTTGTTTGTCTTAAATTCCTCTGTATGCTTGATGGCGACGATATTGTTGTCTTTAAGAACTAAATTTTCCAGATCATAATCTTCATTCTTCAGCAGGTGGGTGAGATTTATAATTTCCTCTTCCCGGAAATAGTTAAAATGAACCCCGCTTTTAGAAGGCGTTCCGTAGTAGGCTCCCATTACAGGCTCAATTACCCCATCTTCATACTCCATATTATTGGAAAAGATCATCAACTGCGTGATATTGGTAAAGGCGTCGAAATCTTTTAAAGCAAATCTTCTGTTGATCCGGTTGCGCTCCGCCAATACGCCTTCGCGATTATTTGGCTTTTTTACTTCAATGAAGACCAGGGGCATACCGTTAATAAGCAGTGTAATATCTGGGCGGAATTCTTCATCCCCGTTCTTGCATGTAAGTTCGGTAGTGATATGAAAGGTATTCTTATTGAAGTGCTGAAAATCAATCAAACGTATACCTGATGTATTCACAAGGTGTTTGTAAAAATCGCGTCCAAGATCATCAAATTTCAGCTTTAGACTAATTTCCTCTAATACAGTGGCAGCTTCCTGCTCTGAAATGTTGTTGATCGCCGCTATGCTTTGCTTAAAAATATCCGGGAAAATATTTGTCTCTTCGTTCCTATGCTGCTGTCTTTTAGGAATGTATTCATACCCTAATCTGCATAAATGCAGTATTGCAGGTATTTTGACTCTTGAATCCTCATTGAATGACATAACTGATCGAAAAAGGCGGTTAGGCTAAAAAGATATTAGCTTCATGCGTAAAGATGTTGTTTTTTGGCGACCTCCGCAAGAACTTGTTCTATTGATTAGCACATTAAGAGATTGCCACACTACGCTCGCAATGACATGGTGGTGTGTCCGCGTTAGGGATAGTAGCGGATACCGGCCACTGCGCCTAAGGCCTGCAGGCGTATGAGCGGATAGCCCGGCCCATAGGGAAACGCCCAAAAGAATATAAACCAATCACCATTGCCCGGCCCAGTCGTCGTCGCGGTTTTTGGTGAAAAGCAGGGTAGTAAACCAAATTAGGGTGCCGGTGGCCAGCAGCTGTTTATGGCTTTGCGGTATGGGCTGGTGCGCTATAAGGTATTGCAGGCCATCCCAGGTGAGCAGGCAAAACAGCAAGGTAATAAGGAGTGTTTTTGCAATTTCCAGCTTGTTCATGGGTCCATATCCTCCAAATTTTTTATCCTGAAAATTTCGCGGGCAATAATTTTAACATTTTGGGCCAGCTCATCCAGTGTGCAGCCAATGGTTTTTATTTTTTGCGGCAGCTCGTTTACGGTTTCCATCATGTCTATATGCAGCACCACGTTATCCTGCGGCTGGCGGCTGCCCTGCAGCTGGTTAAACAGCTCATTGGCAATCTGTGCATCGTTACCCAAAAAGTATTGCCCGTAGTTGGTAAACCCGGTTGGGGTTTTAAGGCTAAGTAATATGTAGTAGCGGCTATTCATGGCAATAATTAAAAAAGAGCCCCTGTGCGCAAGGGCTCCTTTATGTTTTTTAATTGTTGTGAATTGGTTATTTGATCTCTATTTGCCTGCGCACGGTTTTAGCCTCTTCGCGTTTGGCAATATCAATTTTTAAGATACCATCGGTATAGGTGGCATTTATATTACTGTCGTCGGCACTGTCGGGCAAGGTAAACGAGCGTACAAACGATTGATAGCTGTACTCGCGCTTACTGTAATTTTTTTGGTTATCCTGGTGGTCGGTGCTGGTTTCAACCGATATGGTTAACACATTGCGCTCCAGGTTGAGTTTAAAGTCCTCTTTTTTTAGGCCCGGTGCAGCCAGTTCCACATGGTAGTTGTTCTCGGTCTCGCTAATGTTTACGGCCGGCACACGGGTAACCATGCGGTCGTTAAAAAAGGTATCGTTAAAAATGGAATCGAACACGTCATTAAAGCCTGGCATTAATGCGTTGTTGTTGGGTTTACTGAATTTAACCAATGTCATGGCTCTTTTCTCCTTTAAAAAATGTTTTTAAAAAATAAATGAACAATTAATCAATTAAACTTTTGCGGGACCAATGCGTCCCGGTATATAGGCTTTTACAAGCTATATGCCAAACTATAAACTGGCATTTTATAGCCAAAAAGTTGAAAATTTGACATTTTTTGGGTGAAAAAATTTCAGTTTCGGGGTGACAAGTGGGCAGGGACTTTTAATAGGCATCATTGCGAGCGTAGCGTGGCAATCTCCGGGTGCTTCGCAGATAAAAGTATTCCTAGAACCGACATTCGCCGCTCAGTTGCCGCGGAGGCTGTTACTTTACCTTAGATGCAAAGTAACCAAACATCAAGCCGGAAAAA
>CAZTAU010000055.1:0-15304 GCA_964611565.1 uncultured Mucilaginibacter sp.
ACACGCTTATAATGGAGTTGGCAGATATATTAATAAAGTTTGTACTGATAGTAGTAATTTTTGCTATCAGCCTGGTGGTAGCCATGTATTCTACTTATGCAGAACGCAAGATAGCCGCATTTTTCCAGGATAGGATAGGTCCTAACCGTGCCGGTCCGTGGGGTATTTTACAACCCCTGGCTGATGGTGGTAAGATGTTTTTGAAAGAAGAGATCATCCCTACCAATGCCAGTCCGTTTTTATTTATAGTTGGCCCGTCATTGGCTATTTTAACCGCCTGTATAGGTTCGGCAGTTATTCCATGGGGGCAAAAATTAACTATTGGAAGTACTGTTATTGATTTACAGGTTACGGATATAAACGTTGGTATATTATACATATTTGGTGTAGTATCATTAGGTGTTTATGGGGTGATGATAGGTGGTTGGGCATCTAATAACAAATACTCTTTGCTGGGTGCTATACGCGCAGCATCACAAAACATCAGTTATGAGATTTCGATGGGTTTATCCATCATCGCGTTACTACTATTAACAGGCACTTTAAGCCTGCGCGAAATAGCAGAACAGCAACATGGCTGGCACTGGAACGTTTTATACCAGCCTGTGGGCTTTTTACTGTTCCTGGTTTGCTCATTTGCCGAAACTAACCGAACCCCGTTTGACTTACCTGAATGCGAAACCGAGTTGGTAGGTGGATATCATACTGAGTATTCATCCATGAAATTAGGTTTTTACCTGTTTGCTGAATATATCAATATGTTCATTTCATCGGCAGTAATGGTTACTCTTTATTGGGGCAGCTATAACTACCCGGGTATGGATTGGGTAGCAGCAAATACAGGCCCTGTTATTGCGCCATTAATTGGTGTAGTAGTAGTATTTGCTAAAGTGTTTTTATTCATTTTCTTTTTCATGTGGGTACGATGGACAATTCCTCGTTTCCGTTATGACCAGTTGATGGATTTGGGATGGAAAGTTTTAATACCATTGGCTATAGCCAATATTGTGGTAACCGGAATTGTTATTACTTTAATTAACAGATAAGAATGGAACCGTTAAGTAATAAAAGAAAAGTAATTGAAGTAAAGCCGCTTAATTTTTTAGAGCGAGCCTATCTGCCCGCAATTGTAAACGGTTTGGCAATTACCTTAAAACACTTTTTCAAAAAGCCGGTAACCATTAGTTACCCGGAAGAAAAGCGTGAGTTTTCTGAAAACTTTCGTGGTATGCACTCGCTTAAGCGCGACGAGAACGGCAAAGAACGTTGCACTGCCTGTGGATTGTGCGCCCTATCATGCCCTGCAGAAGCTATAACCATGACCGCTGCAGAGCGCCAGCCGGGAGAGGAGCATTTATATCGCGAAGAAAAATATGCCGCTGTTTACGAAATAAATATGCTGCGTTGCATTTTTTGCGGTTTATGTGAAGAGGCCTGCCCTAAAGAGGCAATTTATTTAGATGGTGATATTGTACCGGCAGATTACCTGCGTAAAGATTTTATATACGGTAAAGACAAATTAGTAGAGGCTCCGTTAAATCAATAAAGAAGTTTTATACCTTTGCCCAACTCTTTTTTAGAGGGCAAAGTGTTTTAATAATTAAACATGAATACATTTTACTTCATCGCGTTTTTATCCATATTCTTCGCAATACTGGTAATCTCTGCAAAAAATCCGGTGCACAGTATTCTATACCTGGTACTTACCTTTTTTACTTTCACCGTACACTACATTTTGCTAAACGCCCAGTTTTTGGCAATAGTAAATTTTATAGTTTATATGGGAGCCATCCTGGTGCTGTTTTTATACACACTGATGCTCATGAATTTGAATAAAGAGAGTGAGCCGGTAAAATCAGGCCTGGTAAAAATAGCAGCAGTAATAGGTGGTGGATGCTTTTTGGTAACCCTGGTTGCTTCTTTAAAAGCGTTGGGTACATCACAGCCGGTAGTATTACAGGACCCTAATTTGGGCCTGGTTAAAAATTTAGGTAAAGTGTTATTTAACGAATATTTATTGCCATTTGAAATATCATCTATCCTGTTGCTTTCGGCAATGGTGGGTGCTGTATTATTGGCCACTAAAGACCCTAAGCCAACTGCATAATGGAAAACTTAACAACAACTATACAAGCTGTACCGCTTAATCATTATATATTATTAAGCGCAATTATATTTTCACTAGGGGTTATTGGGGTATTATTACGCCGTAATGCCATTGTGATATTTATGTCGGTTGAGCTAATGCTAAACGCCGTAAACTTGTTGCTTACCGCTTTTTCTGTTTACAGAGGCGATGCAAGCGGACAGGTGTTTGTGTTTTTTATTATGGCATTAGCCGCTGCCGAGGTTGCAGTAGGTCTGGCCATCATTGTAATGATCTATCGTAATACCAACTCGATAGATATTAAAGTGCTGAATAGATTGAAGTGGTAAAAGTATTTCGGATTTCGGATTTTCGATTTCGGATTTAAAGAATTTAAACGTAATACGTATAACGTTAAACGTACAACATATAAACATGGAGAAATACATCTGGCTTATTCCTTTATTACCGTTAGCCGGTTTTATTATTAATGGCCTTGGCCGCAATACTTTATCAAAAAGCGTAATTGGCTTTATTGGCAGTTCGCTTATTTTGGCTTCATTTGTTTTAAGCATCATTACTTTTTTCCAGGTAAAATCAACAGGCGTATCTATAAATGCTACTGTATTTGAGTGGTTTTCGGTTGGCGATTTTAAAGTGTCCTTTTCTTTCCTGATAGATCAGTTGAGCAGTATTATGCTGTTAATTATAACAGGCGTAGGCTTTTTGATCCATTTATATTCAACCGGGTATATGCATGATGATGAAGGGTTTGGTAAGTTTTTCGCTTACTTAAATCTGTTCGTATTTTTCATGCTTCTACTTGTAATGGGCTCCAACTACCTGATCATGTTTATTGGTTGGGAAGGGGTAGGTTTATGCTCATATCTATTGATAGGTTTCTGGTACACTAATCCTGATTATGCGGATGCCGCTAAGAAGGCGTTTATCATGAACCGTATTGGTGATTTGGGTTTTCTGATTGCTATATTCCTTATTTTCGCTTCATTCGATAGTATTAATTATGCCAATGTATTCGAAGCAGCTAGAATTACGAAAGATGCTCCGTTTGTTTTGATTACTAGCTTGCTATTTGTAGGTGCGGTTGGTAAATCGGCACAATTGCCATTGTTTACCTGGCTGCCTGATGCAATGGCCGGCCCAACCCCGGTATCAGCCTTAATACACGCTGCAACCATGGTTACCGCTGGTATTTATATGGTAGCACGTTCAAACATCTTATTTGTTATGGCTCCCGAAACGATGGAAGTAATAGCCATTATAGGATTAGCAACAGCATTATTTGCAGCATTAATAGCCTTAACACAAACCGATATTAAAAAGGTACTGGCTTACTCTACCGTATCACAGTTGGGTTATATGTTTTTAGGTTTGGGAGTTGGTGCTTTTACCGGGTCATTCTTCCACGTATTAACTCACGCTTTCTTTAAAGCATTATTGTTCCTGGGTGCAGGTTCTGTTATACATGCTATGGGCGGTGAGCAGGATATGCGTAAAATGGGCGGCTTAAAAGGTAAGATCAAAATTACTTTTGTAACCATGCTTATCGGTACCATTGCTATTGCAGGTATTCCGCCATTTTCAGGTTTCTTTTCAAAAGACGAAATACTAGCTGCGGCTTACGCGCATAACCCTATCTATTATGTAATAGGTGTTATTACTGCTATGCTAACTTCGTTCTATATGTTCCGGATGATGTACCTTACTTTTTGGGGTACATTCCGTGGTACACATGAGCAGGAGCACCACGTACATGAGTCGCCGTTGAGCATGACTTTGCCGTTAATTGTATTGGCCATACTATCTGCCATTGCGGGTATGATTGGTGTACCGACTGTATTGGGCGGACATCATGAATTAGGGGCATATTTATCACCTGTTTTTGAAGAATCGCACAAACTATTGGGCGAACATGAATTGAGTCACAGTACCGAATGGTTTCTGATGGGTACATCGGTATTGGTAGCCCTAATTGCCATGGGATATGCTTATTCAAAATATGTTAAAGGCGCACACGTACCTGTTGAAGATACTGCCGAACGCTCGGTACTGGCCAAAGCATCTTACAACAAATTTTATGTAGATGAATTGTACGATGCTATCATCCGCAAGCCATTGGATCACCTATCCGTCTTTTTGTATAATGTAAGCGATAAATTAGGTATTGATGGGTTGGTAAATAGTATTGGTAAAGCCCCGGTTGAAGCGAGTAAAGGTTTGCGTTTGTTGCAAACAGGTAACGTTGGTTCATATATATTTTTAATGATAGTGGGCATTATAGCCATATTGGTATATAGTTTTATTAGTATTCACAATATAAAATGACGGTTAGTATATTACTTTTTTTGCCGATAGTTGCGGCACTCGCTGTTTTGCTATTTAAAAACGAAACAGCAAAACACGCCGCCTTATTCTTTTCGGTTGCCGAACTGGCAACGGCTTTATTTTTCCTGAGCCGGTTTACACCTGACGCGTCTACTCAATTTGCGTTTGATACACCGTGGTTACCAAAACTGGGTATTTATTTTAGCGCGGGTATTGATGGTATAAGCATGGTAATGGTATTACTGACTACGGTATTGGTACCACTTATTATTTTATCTACTTATCAGCACCAGTATAAAAATGCCAATGCGTTTTATGCTTTAATATTATTTATGCAGGCAGGTATGCTGGTAGTATTTACCGCGCTTGATGGGTTTTTATTTTATGTAGGATGGGAAGCGGCATTAATACCTATCTACTTTATATGTGCGCTATGGGGCGGCGAAAACCGTATTCGTGTTACCATTAAGTTTTTCATTTATACGTTTGCAGGTTCATTATTTATGCTGGTGGGTATTATTTATTTATACCTGCAAGCACCAGGTAAAACCTATGACCTATTTGAGTTTTACCGCTTACAGTTAGATGCACAGCACCAATCATGGATATATTTGGCGTTCTTTATAGCCTTCGCTATCAAAATACCATTGTTCCCTTTCCATACCTGGCAGCCTGATACTTATACTGAAGCACCTTCAGCAGGTACCATGATGTTATCAGGTATTATGTTAAAAATGGGTATTTATGGTGTTATACGTTGGATGATACCTAATGCTCCGCTTGGATTTATAGAATGGAGATACTTAAGTCTTTTACTGGCTACAATAGGTATAGTTTATGCCTCAATTATTGCGTTCAGGCAAACAGATGGTAAACGTTTGGTGGCTTATTCATCAATAGCCCACGTTGGCCTTATTGCAGCCGGTATTTTTGCCTGGAATTCTCGTGGATTACAAGGCGCCATGATACAAATGGTAAGTCATGGCATCAATGTAGTGGGTATGTTCTTTATTTGGGATATTATCAGCCGCCGTTTAAATACCCGCGATATTACCCAGCTAGGTGGTATAGCCAAAGTTGCACCACAATTTGCAACCGCTTTTTTAATTATTGTTTTAGGTACAGTAGCACTCCCATTAACCAACGGGTTTATAGGAGAGTTTTTACTGCTTAACAGTGTTTACCAGGCTGGTTTAGCTTTTGCCATTTTTGCCGGATTGACCATCATTTTTGGGGCCGTCTATATGTTGCGTATGTACAAAAATGTGATGCAAGGTCCAACTAATGCTTTAACAGCTGCATTTACTGATATACATGGCTCTGAAAAAATTGTATTAATTATCATTTGCATTTTAATTATTGGCCTGGGGGTTTATCCGCAACCATTATTGCATATATCAGAAGCATCGGTTAAGAACTTGTTATTTGTAATAGGGGAGAAATTACAGTCAGTTCCAGTGCCGCCACTAAAATAATCAGATCATACAATTTAAGTTTTTTAAAATTTAGATTTTTAGAATAGAAAAAATATATCATGAATACCATAATACTTATATCTGTAATACCCTTAATACTCCTGTATTTAGGTTTATATAAGGCTAAAAACGCGTTACTTCCGGTAACGGTAATTGGCCTTGTTGCAGCATTGGTTTTAGCTGTAGTGCAGTGGAACGACGGCGCGCAGCCAATTTACAGTGGTATGTTATTATTTGATAATTTTTCTATCGCGTTTTCGGTATTAACTATTATTTCTACTATACTTATCCTGTTGCTATCAAAAGGCTATTTTGAAAAAATAAGCAATCATGTTGCCGAGTATTATGCCTTGATATTATTTGCCCTGGCAGGGATAATTGTAATGGTATCATATAACAACTTAACCATGTTGTTTATAGGTATCGAGATCATGTCGGTAAGTTCTTACATACTGGCAGGTATTAAGAAGAATGATTTTGCTTCAAACGAAGCTGCATTAAAATATTTTTTAATGGGTGCTTTCTCAACCGGTTTCTTGTTGTTCGGTATAACCTTAATATATGGCTCATCAGGTTCATTTGGTTTAGAAGGGATACGCGATTATGTAATAACCCATCCACACGGTATCGATCCTTTATTTTATACAGGCATAATGTTAATGGTAGTGGGCCTATGCTTTAAAGTGGGTGCCGCTCCATTTCACTTCTGGACACCCGATGTGTACGAAGGTTCGCCAACGCTTATCACTACTTTCATGTCAACCGTAGCAAAAACTGCAGGCTTTGCAGCGTTCTTGCGTTTGTTTATGGCAAGTTTTGCTCCGTTAGCTGATTTTTGGGTGCCGGTATTGGTAGTTATAGCTATTGTAACTTTAGTTATAGGTAATGTTACGGCTTTATATCAGCAAAGCTTTAAGCGTATGCTGGCATTCTCCAGTATATCACACGCAGGTTATTTATTATTTGCCATTATTGCTTTAGGCGCGGCATCAGCAAACGCGGTATTTATGTATACTGCTGCATATTCTATCGCATCTATTATAGCTTTTGGTTCATTAATATTGGTACAACAGCAAACTGATAGCGAAAATTTTGAAAGCTTTAATGGCCTGGCCGCTAAAAACCCTTTTCTGGCAGCGGTACTTACTATAGCTATGTTATCATTAGCAGGTATACCGCTTACTGCTGGCTTTATTGGTAAGTTTTATATGTTTAACAGCGCGTTATCACAATACCAAATATGGTTAGTTATAATAGCTGTTGTAAATGCTATTATTAGCATATTCTACTATTTCAGGGTTATTATAGCTATGTATTTCCGCACTGCCGAGCGTACCGAAGTTGTGGTGCCGGCCTATTATACTTTCGTTTTAGGCTTTTCGGCCATTGCTACTATAGTTATTGGGGTTTACCCATCGCTTATAGCTAACCTAATTTAATATAAAACAGATAGCTACTTAATTGATTTTATATTTTGTAGCTTTACGGATATAGTGAATGGAAAGTTTTTGGGAACACCTGCAAAATTTAACGGACGCTCAATCCATTTTAAGCAAGGGAGGATTTTATCTTTTGCTTATTGTTGTTTTTGCTGAAACCGGTCTGTTTTTTGGTTTTTTTTTACCCGGCGATTATTTGTTATTTCTGGCTGGCCTGTTATGTTCATCGGGCATGATAGATGTATCATTACCCACTTTGCTTTTCTCGGTAATGGCGGCAGGCATTTTAGGTAACTATACCGGTTATTGGTTTGGCTACCGAACGGGGCCGGTACTGTTTAAGCGCGATGATTCCTTGTTCTTTAAAAAGCGGTACGTAGTAATGGCCGAAGAGTTTTATGATAAGTATGGAGGCATGGCCCTGGTTTTAGGGAGATTTTTCCCAATAATCAGAACTTTTGCCCCTATCTTTGCAGGGGTTGTTAAAGTTGATTTTAAAAAATTTAGTTTATACAACTTTATAGGCAGCGTTACCTGGGTATGCACATTTATTTTGGGAGGTTTCTTTTTGGGTAAAAGATATCCGCAATTAAAAGATTACCTGGAATATGTAGTGCTTGGATTAATAATAATTACAACAATTCCGTTAGTTATTGCTTTTTTAAAAAAGCGAACCGCTAAACCGGAAGAAAAGAAATAAAATACTAATACTATAAATGAGTACACAACATCCATGGCACCAGGTTTCACCGGGTGATAATATACCTGAAACAGTGAACGCGATAATTGAGATACCTAAAGGCTCAAAGGCGAAGTATGAAATTGACAAAGATTCGGGCTTGTTAAAATTGGATCGCGTATTGTTCTCATCGGTTATGTATCCGGCCAATTATGGCTTTATCCCCAAAACTTATTGTGATGATAAAGATCCTTTGGATATATTAGTGCTTTGTTCAATTGATGTTTATCCTATGTCGATAATTGAAGCAAAGGTTATAGGTGTAATGCACATGGTTGATAATGGCGAACAAGATGATAAAATTATAGCAGTCGCTAAAAATGACATGTCTGTAAATTATATTAATGATCTCAATGAACTGCCGCCTCATGCTATGACAGAGATCGTAAGATTTTTTAAAGATTATAAAACACTGGAAGGTAAAAGTGTAACAATTGAACACCTTTTAGGCAAGCGCTACGCGCATAAAGTAATAACCGAAGCTTTGGAATTATATAAAACAGAGTTTCCATCCGTGTACCAATAAAAAATTAATGGACCCCGAACAGTACGAAATAAGTGCATTCTATATAATTGCTACCATATTTTTGGTTTTGCTTAACGGTTTTTTTGTTGCCGCTGAGTTTGCCATGGTAAGGGTAAGAGGTTCGCAAATTGAAATAAAAGCCAAATCAGGCAGTAGCGTAGCTAAAGTAGCCCGCGGCATACTTCATAATTTAGATGGTTATTTGGCAGCTACCCAGTTGGGTATAACTATAGCGTCACTAGGGTTAGGTGTTGTAGGCGAAGAGGTGATGACCAATCTGGTAGTACGTGCCTTTTTATCAGGAGGTGTACAACTTAGCCCGGGGTTTATTACTGCCAGCCACATTATAGCTTTCTCAACCATTACCATATTGCATATAGTATTTGGTGAGTTGGCCCCAAAATCTATAGCCATACAAAAATCGGTACGCACCACTTTAACCGTTTCCGTTCCACTGCGGTTTTTCTTTGTGGTTTTCAAGCCCATCATTTGGTTGTTAAACGGTTTCGCTAATTTTATTTTAAAGTTGTTTGGTATTGCCGCATTAGAAGGTGGCGAGGCGCACCACAGTTCTGAAGAGTTGCAATATTTATTAGAGCAGGGTAAAGAAACCGGTGCCATAGATTCAAACGAGCATGAGTTGATACAAAATGTGTTCGACTTTAATGAGCGCGTGGTAAAAAATATCATGGTACCGCGTACCAAAATATCCGGTATCGAGATGCAAACATCCAAGGAAGAACTTTTGGAGATACTGATAACAGAGGGTTATTCCCGTTTGCCTGTTTATGACGAGGTAATTGATAAAATTGTAGGTATAGTACATGCCAAAGATATTTTACCACTGCTGGCACGTGGCGAAGAGATAGTTTTAAAAGATATTATTCGCAAACCATACTTCATCCCTGAAACTAAAAAGATAAACGACCTGATGGCCGAGTTGCAACAAAAGCGCATACAGATAGCTATCGTATCTGACGAGTTTGGTGGTACAGCTGGTATGGTTACGCTGGAGGATATTGTGGAGGAATTGGTAGGCGAGATACAAGACGAGTACGATGAGGAAAAGCCAATTGTTGAAGTAATAAATGAACGTGAGTTTATTGTAAATGCTTTAGCACCTATATATGATGTTAATAGCCACCTGCCACATGATCTACCAGAAGATGGTGACTTTGACACCGTATCGGGTTGGTTGGGCGACATATTTGGTAAAATACCCGATGTAGGCGAGCAAAAGGAGTCCAATGGATATAACATCACCGTATTAAAAAAGTCTGACCAAAATATCGAGTCAGTAAAACTTGAGTTATTGATAAATGAAGAGGACGCGGTAGATCTGCGCTAGCACGTTTAACCATGCATCTTTTTTACACACCCAATATTGATCCTGCACATCCGCAATTCTTTTTAACGGAAGAGGAAAGCAAACATGCTATAAGAGTTTTGCGGTTAGAGGTAGGCTCGGTAGTGCAGTTGATTGACGGAAGGGGCGGCTTATATACTGCCGAAATTAGCGACGCGCACCCCAAAAGAACCATCCTGCAAATAAAGAGCATAGTGCCTAATTATGGCAAACGCAACCATTACCTGCATGTAGCCATTGCACCTACCAAAAATATTGAACGTACGGAGTGGTTTTTAGAGAAAGCTACCGAAATAGGTATTGATGAAATATCATTGATCATTTGCCAGCGATCCGAGCGTAAGGAGGCTAAAGCCGAGCGTTTAAATAAAATTATTACCGCCGCCATTAAACAATCATTAAAAGCATATCATCCTGTTTTAAACGAGCCGAGAACTTTAAGTGAGTTGCTGGCAACACCGTTTGATGGACAAAAATTTATTGCCCATTGCGAAGACACGGATAAGATTGCTTTAAACACCGCGCTCGAAAAACAAGGCAGGTATTTGATACTCATCGGCCCCGAAGGTGATTTTACACGTAATGAAATTGATACAGCTTTGCAAAATGGATATAAAGCAATAACTTTAGGTGATAGCCGTTTACGCACAGAAACGGCTGCCTTGGAAGCTTGCTTTGAAGTGAACTTTTTAAACCGTTAGAAATGAAGTTATCCGTTTGTACAGGCTTAATAATAGGGTTGCTAAGTTTTAGCAGTTTTAATATCAATCCTACTTATAAAATGGCCAAGCTAAAGTATGCCGGTGGTGGCGATTGGTACGGCGACAGGACAGCATTGCCCAACCTGATCAAATTTTGCAACGAAAATTTAAAAACCAATTTCCAGGCAGAGGATGAGATAGTAGAGGTAGGAAGCGCGGAGTTGTTTAACTATCCCTTTGTTTTTATGACAGGGCACGGAAACGTTATTTTCTCAGACCAGGAAGTGCGTAACCTGCGCAAGTATTTAACAGGTGGTGGCTTTTTACATATTGACGATAACTATGGTTTGGATAAATTTATCCGCCCACAAATGAAAAAAGTATTTCCTGAACTTGAATTTGTAGAGCTGCCTCCAAATTTCCCAATATATAAGCAAAAGTTTAACTTTCCTACAGGTTTACCTAAGATACACGAACATGACGATAAACGCCCACAGGGATTTGGCCTGATATATAAAGGTAAATTAGTGTGTTTTTATAGTTATGAGTGTGATTTGGGTAATGGATGGGAAGATTTGGGTACCTATGCGGGTGATACCCAGGAAACGCGCCTTAAAGCGTTAAGAATGGGTGCTAACTTAGTTCAATATGCGTTAACGCAATAATATTAACAATAGTGAAAAATTACGTTATCGATATAAAATATATCATAAAAAAAGCGCCCGGTAAATTTACCGGGCGCTTTTTTTATGATATCAAGTGAATCTTAGTTTTTGTAAGCTTTAGGTTTTTTAACGCTAAAGTGTGCTTTGCCTGCAGGATTTATTTCGGGTGCACCAACCAATGTCATGGCACAACGGAAACCTACTTCGGCACTGGCATCATCCTGGTTCATAAAGCGGCGGGTGGCCGGGTTTAACCAGTAGGCCAGATCATTCCATGAACCGCCTTTATATACCTTTGATCTGTCGCTTACTAAACTGGTAACGCCATACAATGATGTGTTAATGGTATCACGAAATCCCCTGGCATCAGGAGTATATGGTTTACCGGCCAATGCGCTTGTATTAGCAGCAGCCTGTGTGGCAGCAGCTTGCGTGGCCTGTTGTTGCTGTTGTGATGCAATTAGTTCGGCGTAGGTCATTTTTTTAGCGGCTTTAGCAGGATCCTTAATAGGGCGACCATACTTGTCTTTCGCATATTGTCCTTTTGCAGCATCCGCCAATCTTTTATTAGTAAACTGGTTACCACGGAAAGGGTTAAAATCGTCAGTTTCTTCAGATGAGGTTTGGCGATAAGTATCCTGTACCCATTCGTTAACGTTTCCGGCCATGTTATACAAGCCAAAATCATTAGGTTGGTAAGCTCTTACTGGTGCGGTAATATCAGCCTTGTCATTTAAATAACCGCCTACACCGGCGTTATCGCCAATGCCACGTTTAAAGTTGGCCATTATTAAACCACGTGTTTTCTTTTTAGGTGAACGTACACCCAAGCCGTTCCAAGGGTAAACTTTGCCATCATTAATATTTTCAAACTGGGTGTTACCCGCCAATGCTAAAGCAGCGTATTCCCATTCAGCTTCCGAAGGTAAGCGGTAAGCAGGTTTAAGTATGCCATCTTCCATGCGGGCAGGCCTTACAGCTTTTTTTGCTCCATCTGCTAGCTTCCCGCTTAGGTCAGTAATCATTTTTTTACCATCAATGCCTGTGCCCCTATATTGATTATTCAAATACATATCAGTATTAAAGGGGCCTGTAGTTGGTGCTGTACTCCCCGCGGCAGCAGCGTTGCCGCCTGTATTGCCTGCTGTAGTACCTTTAGCTTTCTCTTTGCCGGTAACCAAAATGCCCTTATCCTGTAAAATATGTTCGTTTACTCGGTCTGTACGCCAAGCGCAATATTCTTGTGCCTGATCCCACGTTACACCAACAACAGGGTAATCCTGGAAAGCCGGGTGACGAAGATAATTATCTACATAAGGCTCATTATATGATAAAGGACTGCGCCATACCAAAGTATCAGGCAGGGCATTATAGTATAATTCACGATCATCCGGAAAAGTCATGCTTATCCAGTGCAGGTAATCTATCCAATCCTGGTTTGAAACTTCTGTTTCATCCATATAAAATGATGGGATGGTTTTACGTGAACGCACATTATTGTACTCGTAGGTTACATCCTGATCGGCACTGCCACCTAATACAAAGGTACCACCCTCAATAGCCACAAGGCCCGGGCCCGGTGCAGGGTGTGTTTGCCTGAACTTAACATAACCGCCACTGTTTTTATCATTATACGTGATGCCGGTTTTCTGAGAAGTTTCACGTTTACTACAGCTGCTTAGTAGCGTTGCAACACTTAATAACGCTAAAGCAGTATTAGTAAAAAGTAATTTCATATTTTTACAATTAAAAAATTATAGGGGTAAATTTAAAAAAAAATATCAAACAGTAATGTTAATTGTTTGTGTATAGTTAGCATTATTGTTAAAGGTACTTAAACGAAAAAATACTGCTTGTAGTTACATAAAACATATTTTTTAATATAAAATGCCATTATGGTAGTATTTCAGCTTTACAATTAACCTATATTTATCCGGTCATAATTATAAAATATGAAGTTTTCAGGGTTTAAAACCACGTTAATATTGCTATTTCTTGCTGCCCCTGCTTGTGTATTAGCCCAGGTAAATGCAAATGGAAGTACAGTAAATGCTATAGCGACCGCTGTGCCTTTTTTAAATATTACGCCCGATTCGCGCTCCGGTGGTATGGGTGATGCAGGTGTAGCCATAAGCCCGGATGCTAATTCAAACTTCTGGAACCCATCAAAATTAGCTTTTATAGAAGATGACAATGCGGTTTCGGTATCGTACAGCCCATGGCTGCGTAATTTTGTTCCGGATATGAATTTATCGTACCTGAGTTTTGCGCACCGTATAAATGAGCGGAATTCTTTTGGTGCATCCATGCGTTATTTTAACCTGGGTGCTATACAATTAATTGATGCCAACCAAATTGACCAGGGTACTTATAAACCAAGTGAATTTTCATTGGATGCCTCGTTTGCACGTAAATTTAGTGAGGATTTTTCATTAGGGTTAACCATGCGTTATATACGGTCTGATCTATCAAACCTGGCTTTTTCAACCGGATCGAGCCAGCAGGCAAAAGCCGCCAATGCATTAGCGGCAGATGTATCATTATATTATAAAAACGATCGGGGTTTCCAGTTTGGCGTACCTGTGGTATTCGCTATTGGTGCCAATATTTCAAACATCGGTACCAAAGTAAGGTACATTGATAACGGTCCGCAATACTTTTTGCCTACCAATTTAAAAATTGGTGCCGCCAATACCTGGAAGCTGGATGATCTTAACCAAATAACACTAACCCTAGATATTAATAAACTATTGGTGCCAACCCCGCCAATAAGAGATAATAATGGAGCTATTATAGCCGGTAAAGATAATAACCGATCTGTACCGGGGGGTATTTTTGGTTCATTTACTGATGCGCCGGGAGGATTTAAAGAAGAGATGCAAGAAATTAGCTACTCGCCTGGTGTTGAGTATAGCTATAATAAAACCCTTGCATTAAGGGCGGGCTATTTTTCAGAGAACCCTAATAAAGGTAATCGCCAATACTTTACTATGGGTGTGGGCTTAAAATACCTGTTTTATAGTTTTGATTTTGCCTATCTGGCTGCTCAGCAAAAAAACAGTCCGCTGGCCAATACGCTTAGGTTTTCGTTAGCAATGAGTTTTGGCACCAAACAAAAATAATGGGAAAAATACGGGTAGGTTTTGGGTTTGATGTTCATCAATTAAAGGAACAGCATCCTTTTGTTTTAGGTGGAGTAAATTTGGAGCATCATTCGGGCGCCTTTGGTCACTCGGATGCAGATGTTTTGTTACATGCCATTTGTGATGCTCTGCTTGGTGCCGCCAACCTGCGCGATATAGGCTTTCATTTCTCCAATACAGACGACCGCTGGAAAGGTATTAGCAGCTTGGTATTACTGCAGCATGTGGTTGAATTATTAAAGGAAAAAGGATGGGCCATTGGTAATATAGATGCTATGGTTTGCCTGGAAGCCCCAAAGATCAATCCACATATTCCGGCTATGAAAACACATATCGCCAGCGCTGCCGGTATTGACGAAGACGACATCTCCATAAAAGCAACTACAAACGAAAAACTGGGTTTTATTGGCCGTGAAGAAGGTGTTGTGGCCTATGCGGTTTGTTTAATAGAGAAAATTTAATAATCTTTATTGCTTAATTGATTTGTCTGTATCAATAGCCGAAAAATCAACACCGCATTTACAGTTACTACCACAGCCTTTTTTTACAAATAGGCTTTTGTAAGCCAACCGGCCCACATAAAATATGGCTGCTGCAAAAAGCAGGGCTACTATAACTGTTTGAATATTCATCATACAAAGTTAATACGAAAACGGCAGGCTAATAGTATGTGTGCTATGAAATTTACTTTGTTATGAGATAGTTACGTATGTTAACTTACCATTAAAAGCCACGAAAGCTTTAAAATGCCATTATTTAACCTTACCTTTGCGCCAAATTTTAGAGGCATTTCATGCAAAAAATAAGAAACATTGCGA
>CAZTAU010000056.1:0-15278 GCA_964611565.1 uncultured Mucilaginibacter sp.
GTATAACTGGTATTTTGAACAGGATAAAATGAAGCAGGCAGATCACTAAAAGCTGCAAAATTATTTACCCGTTTAGCTGTAGTAGTGATATTTGACGCATCTAAATGCCAGCTTACCCAATTTGGCCCGCCGCGACTGTTGTTGTATGATTCCACATAATAACCCATATCCATTAAATAGTTATCGGCCATAACAACACTGGTTGTCGCGTTAGAAGGATTACCTAATAGTAAATTACTGTTATCACCATTTGGTGGGGGCGCATCAGTACCAATAATAACCCCGCGAGCTTTTGACTTACTTTTCGATGCTACAGTATCAATTTTTAAAGTATCGACCATACCTGCTATAATGCCCGGGTCGCCAAATCCTTTAAAAGTAATATCATCAATATTTATACGTGCCGAACCTGATTTTTTTATCTGGAACCTAACACGGCCTTTGATATTCACTTGAAATGAATCGGTTTTTAAAGTATCGTTAATTTCATCAATTTCAGCTAATTGGGTATAAACTTTTCCGCTATCGGTTGATAATAGTATTTGCCAGGTGGATGGTTTATCAGTACTATATCTAGCATGTTTAATGCTAATTTGAGTAACATCATATACATCAAAATTCATGGTTATCGTACCGTTACGTAATCGGGCAGATGCTTCACCATTTTTTAGATCAGTTTTTTTATTGCCGATGATGGCATCGATAAAATTCCATTTCCCGGTAGCTAATTGTATATATGCAGCTATATACTTGGTTTTTTTACCGGTTTCAAATGTTTCTGTAAGTGTATAGCGTTTTGGTGATGATGTAGCTAATGAAACTGTCGGCGCGGCATAAAAGCTATTGACCCTAACATCTTTTTTAGGAGGTTGTATACAACCATAAATAGTTATTACTAAAACAAAATAAAGGGATAGCCTTTTGATATACATATTGCGCAAATATCAATAAAGTAATTTATTGGGAATAGCTTTTGTATTTTTGCACGATAATCAGCATTGAACACGATGGCGTTATTTGATAATAAAGAGAAAACCAATTTGGAGAGTATAGGCGAGTATGGCCTGATCAACCATCTTACTAAAAATATAAAACTGGTACAATCGTCTACCTTAAAAGGAGTAGGTGATGATGCTGCGGTATTAGATCCGCAGGGAAAAAAAATGCTGGTATCAACTGACATGTTGTTGGAGGGTATACACTTCGATCTGGCTTATACCCCATTAAAACATTTAGGCTATAAAGCCATACAAGTCAATTTAAGCGACATTTATGCCATGAACGGTATGGCAACCCAGGTGACGGTTTCTATTGGCTTGTCGAGCAAATTCCCTTTAGAGGCAATTGAAGAATTATACGAAGGCATGTACATCGCCTGCGAAAAATACGGTGTGGATATTATTGGCGGTGATACTACTTCATCTAAGCAGGGTTTGGTTATCAGCATAACCTCTATTGGTTATGCCGATGAAAAGGATATTGTATACCGTAATGGTGCTGAGGAAGGCGACCTGATATGTGTGTCCGGCGATTTGGGTGGTGCTTATACAGGTTTACAATTATTGGAGCGTGAGAAATTAGTCTATTTAGAAAATCCGCAAGTACAACCCGACCTGGAAGGCAAAGATTATATAGTAGAGCGCCAGCTAAAACCGGAAGCGCGAAAAGATATAATTGAATTACTAAAAGAGATAGATGTTAAACCAACATCCATGATAGATGTATCCGATGGTTTAGCGTCCGAGATCATGCATATCTGCAAGCAAAGCAGCAAAGGGTGTAATATTTATGAGGATAAAATTCCGCTGGACCCAATGACCTTTGAAACCGCCCGCGAATTTAATTTGGACCCAACTGTATGCGCCCTGAGTGGTGGCGAGGATTACGAACTGTTATTTACCGTTAAGCAAGCCGACTACGACAAAATAAAGTTCAAAATGGACATTACCATCATCGGCTATATTACCGAGCCCGCAGTGGGTTGTAATTTGATATCAAAAAGTGGCGTAGTGCATCCATTAAAAGCGCAGGGTTGGAATGCGTTTCCGAAAGAGGAAGAAAAATAATTACTCTTTTTTTCATTTCGAAACGTAGTGAGAAATCTTATACAAGCGCTTAGTAGCACAGTGTATAAGATTTCTCCTCGTACCTTGGTCGAAATGACAATCGTTTGTTATTCAGATATTTCTATTTCTTCGTCGTCAAGCAGTTTTGAATCAATTTGTTTTGACGTTTTTGCTCCAAGCTTACGTAAAACCTCTACTCTGCCAATTAAATTTCCACTACCAGTTGATAGCTTAGAAAAGGCATCGTTATAGGTTTCCTTAGCCCGATCTAAGTTTAGCCCAATTTTTTTAAGGTCTTCAACAAAACCAGCAAATTTATCATATAATAAACCGGCCTTAGAAGCAATTTCAATTGCATTTCGAGTTTGGGTTTCCTGCTTCCAAATTGAGGCTATGGTTTTTAGTGTAGCAAGTAATGTTGATGGCGTAACAAGAACGACTCTTCTGCTCCAGGCATATTCAAAAAGTTCTACGTCGCGTTGGGTGGCAATAGCAAAAGACGATTCAATGGGAACAAAAAGCAATACAAAATCCGGAGAATTAATGCTATATAAATCTTGATACCTTTTATTTCCTAATCCATGTATATGGCCTTTTATTGATGCTATGTGAGTTTTAATATGAATTTCTCGTTCAATGTCATCTTCACAATTAACCAATCGCTCATAAGCAACCAAAGACACTTTTGAGTCAATAATTATGTGTTTCTTATCAGGAAGATTAATAATTATATCGGGTTGGAATCGATTTCCGTCTTCATCAGTAAGCACAGTACCTTTTCCTTGTTTGGTATAGCTTTCACCCTCTATTAATCCGGAAGCCTCTAATACACGATCAAGGATTACTTCACCCCAGTTTCCTTGCTTTTTGGAATCGCCCTTTAGTGCCTTTGTAAGGTTATTAGCATCTTCTCCAATCTGTTTGTTTAAGGCAACTAATTGATGAATTTCTCCTTTTAACACATTTCGCTCATCAGATTCGGCCTTGTATACCTTCTCTATCTTTTCCTCAAAAGACTTAATATTATCTTTTAAAGGATTTAATAGAATATCTAAATTTATTTTATTGGTTTCAATAAATTCTTTTGACTTTTCCTTTAAAAGCTTTTCGGCAATATTTTCAAATTCTTTTTGGAAATGATTTCGTATTTGCTCAATCTCTAACTTCTGTTCCTGGAGTTTTTCCTGTTGAGATTTATAGTAAGATCGTGCACTTTCTAAAGATTGATTAGCTTGGTCCAAACTTGTACGGACTGTGAATAACTCCTCTATTAATCTATCTTTCTCTTCCTTTAATAAATTAGTTATGCTTTCTTTTTCAGTTACTACGCCTACCGCTTTTTGTTCGGCTATAGCCACAGCAATTTTAAGCTGATCCGCCTCGGCTTTCAAACGATCTAAATCCGCAACAGAAACACCATCCGCAGATTTTGGCCGCTTTAAAAAAAGTACAACGGCAATTAACAATATAATTATAGATACAACTAAAGCAACAACTTCCATTTTGATAAAAATATTAGCAAAACTAAGGTAGGAAAAATTAATAAACGAAGAATATTGAAAAATAACGATATGTCTTGCAAGGAGGAACGACGAAGCAATCTCGAATAAGGCTAGCTTCCTTCAGATTGCTACGCTCGCAATGACACTTATAAATTATTCGGCCCGCTCCACGCGCATACCCACATCGGTAACCTCACGTAACGGGTTATCTCGCATGTTTTGTTCTATTTCAAACTGGTAAACCCCCTTTGTCGGAAATTTATAGCCTTTTTTAAACGGCACCTGGTAACTGTATATGCTGCCCGACCCATCGCCCAGCCACTCGCCATCGGCGTTAGCTAGTTTAAATTCATAGCGGGTTGTATTGGCTTTTTTATCGGGATTAACCTGTTTGATCAACACAAACAGGTTGGCATATTTATAATCGGCCGTTACCCGTAAGTTCATGTATAAATTATACGGAACCGTTTCATCAGTAATACTCACCTTGCCTTTGATCCGGTTAACGTACGACCAATTATTATTGGTAATAACGGTGTTTTGATCAATAACTCCATTGGGGTCACTGCAACCCCAAAACGTGATAGTAAATAAAAAAGCAATGTATTTAAACCCCTTTATCATTGCGGATTATTGGGTTTATTGCCACCATCCGGCGCACCGCCCGGGCGCGGCCTGTTATTATTTCTGTTCGGCCTGTTCCTGTTTCTATTCCTGTTAGGATTAGGTGTTGGATTGCCCCCCTCAGACCGTGGACCCATAGTATTGTTAGGGTCTGCGGCCTGGCGTGGTTGCTGTATAGCATCGCCCGTTTGTTGCGGGTTTGGCCTGTTCTTGTTTTTATTCTTGTTACGGTTTTTGTTCTTGTTACGACGCTCGTCCAATCGGGTTAAGCTATCCTGGCCAACAACATTTTCGTAATCTAATATTTTAACCGGCTTGGTTTCTACCTCTACCACCACACCCAGATCCTGCGGCAATTTGCCATCGCGGTTCATTTGCTGTATCTCTTTTACCCTTGCAATAGGGATAGGTATCCAGGATTCTTCACGTGGGTAACTAAACCACATCAATTTTTTAAAGATGTCGGTTTTTTGCAAGCGGGCGTCACCTTTTTCGGTTTTAAGGTAGTTTACATTTTCGGGGATGTGCTTTAAAGCATCCATGTAAGTATCCAGCTCATAATTTAAACAGCATTTTAACTTACCGCATTGCCCGGCCAGTTTTAAGGTGTTTAATGAAAGGTTTTGGTAACGTGCAGCAGCTGTAGAAACCGTTTTAAAGTCAGTTAACCAGGTTGAGCAGCAAAGTTCGCGCCCACATGAACCAATACCACCCAAACGGCTTGCTTCCTGGCGCATGCCTATCTGGCGCATTTCTATCCTGATGCGGAAAGTTTCGGCCATTTTTTTGATCAGCTCCCTAAAATCCACACGGCCCTCGGCAGTATAATAAAAGGTAGCCTTTGTTTTATCGCCCTGGTAATCTACATCACTTAACTTCATAGAAAGGTTAAGCGACAATGCTAGTTTACGGGCACTGTGCATGGTTTCCCACTCCATATCTTTGGCGGCTTTCCATTTATCTACGTCGGCGGGGGTTGCACGGCGGTATATTTTTTTGGCAACATCAGCCTCTTTAACACGGCGTTTAACCATTTGCATCCTCACCAGTTCGCCGGTGATGGATACGTGGCCAATATCATAACCACCGGTAGTCGCTTCCACTACAACCAGGTCGCCATTTTCCAGGTATATGTTGTCGTTATTTAAATAAAACTCCTTGCGCGATCCCTTAAATTTTACTTCAATGATCGGGAAAGGCTTATAATTTACCGGCATATCCATATGCGACAGCCAGTCGTAAACATCTAATTTGCTGCAGCCATTAGTAAGGCAAGCGCCGTTACTTTTGCAGCCCGCCGGAGCACATCCGCCCCCGGTTGAGCAACTTCCACATCCCATAATTAACTCGATATATATTGATTCCCTTGCGGGCTTGGTTTAAATTTTAAATAACCTATAATTTGTAAAGATACATCTAAAAATAAAATTTTAGGGTTTGCATTTCTCTCTACATGATAATGTGCTTTTTCTAACGCCGAACTTATAGCTTGGGCCATTGATATGGTCATGATGCTGGTCATTTTTTGCGCGGTTTCCAATTCAGCCGCCGGTAAATGTACAAGGCTACCTGCGTCAGCCATTAACAGGCAGCATTCGCGTATAAAACTTATGCCATAGCATAAAAAATTCTTCTGGTTCTCGCGGCCCAGCTTAGCTAATTGGTCCACAAAACCCACTATTTCAATCCCCTTATTAGCAAAACATAAGCGCAGCCATTGCACAAACAGCGCATGGTAACTATTATTTTCCTGCTGGATCATTACCAGCGCCTCAGTTAAATTACCATTGCTTAAATAGGCAATTTCGGCAGCGGCGTTTTCTGTTTGATTATGCTGTGTTATCAAATGATTTTTAACATCATCGTACCCCAACCCCGGAATTTTCACCAGCTGCGTTCGCGAAAGAATGGTATTTAATATTTGATCCTGGTTTTGGGCTACTAACAAAAACAGTGTATTTGGCTGAGGTTCTTCAATTATTTTAAGCAGGGTGTTTCCCTCCTTATCCAAATATTCAGGCAGCCATAGTATCAATATTTTGTAGGCCGATTCAAACGGCTTAAAGCTTAATTTTTTGATGATCTGGTGGCACTCGGCAATATTAATATTGGCTTGTTTGTTTTCGGCATCCAGGTAACCGCGCCAAGTATCCAGATTCAGATAAGGGTTAGTCAAAAAAGCGTCGCGCCATTGCTCCATAAACGTCAGGGCCGTATCGTCCTTATGTTTTGCAAAAAACGGATACGAAAAATGCAGGTCGGGGTGCATCAGCTTCTCATACTTGCGGCATGATGAACATACCCCGCAAGAATCATCTGCTTGCTTATCCTCGCACGATAAAAACTGCGCGTAAGCTACCGCCAGCGCCAATCCTCCGGCACCTTCAGGTCCCAAAAACAACTGCGCATGACTAACCCGGTTCTCTAAAACCGTGTTGATCAGCCGTTGCTTAATAGCCGCTTGCCCTACTATGTTTTTAAACTGCATTGGTGCAAAATAATGATTAGATATGAGATTTGAGATGTGAGATTTGAGAATGATGGTTTTTTGACAAACTATAACCCATATCTTTACCAAATGATATCTCTTGTCTCACGTCTCAAATCTCACATCTCATGAGAGTCATGGCTTTTGATTACGGTACCAAACGCATAGGCATCGCGGTTACTGACCCTTTGCAGATCATCGCCACCGGGTTAGATACCGTCCACCCCTTAAAAATCATCGATTTTCTCAAAAAATACCTGCAAACCGAACAGGTGGAGCGCTTTATTGTAGGCGAACCCAAACAGATGGATAACACCCCGTCGCAATCGGCCATACACGTTAAAGGGTTTGTCAACCTACTTAAAAAAGCCTTCCCGGATATACCCATTGAAATGCTGGACGAGCGTTTTACCTCAAAAATGGCAACCGCCGCTATTATGCAAAGCGGCTTCAAAAAATCCGACAGGCAAAATAAGGAGCGCGTGGATACTATTTCGGCTACTATTTTGTTGCAGAGTTGGATGAGTAAGACACTCTAAGTTTTTGGGTAAATTTTTTTGGATTTTTCCAAAAAAATTAAATTTGCCGCACCAATTTCTATACTTAAAAGTCAAACAACTAATTTAAATGAGAATGAAAAAAACAATCATTATTATTTCGATTTGTATTTTGGGGAGTATAGCCAACGCGCAAAAAAACCTGCGCTATATATTTTTTTACGACCCCAATACCAGTTTATCCGAGAGTAACCTATATGAAAAAATAAATGGTTATTTTGATTTTGAGGCGCAGCATAGAAACTTAAAAAATGCAAATGTAAGCGCCGATGTCTCCCGGGCTATTGCACATAACGATAGGAGATTTATAGCCCTAAGCGGAAAATATAAATACTCATACCCGGGCGTTGCTAAAAACGACGAAATATTTATCAGAAGGTATAATTTTAAAGTTATCCAGGGTACAGGCACCGTAAGAAACAAAAATGCCCCGCCATTACAGGGCGTAGCAACCCAATATGCAACCAATTATAATAAGATGCTATTGTCTAAGATAAAAACCGGGGCCAAGCATTAAGGAATTACTATTTATTACAAAGTTGGATGAAGGGAGTGGTAATAAAAGCGTTTTTTTCGTATAAAATCCATTAAATTCAAATTGCTTACCTTTGCAGCATGGAAATTTTAGATGACGCTTTGCAGGCGTACTTAGATAACCATTGCGATGCGGAGCCGGAGGTATTAAAAACCATTAACCGCGAAACGCATTTAAAGGTGTTAAAACCTAATATGTTATCGGGCCATTACCAGGGGCGTTTGTTAAGCATGCTCAGTAAAATGATGCAGCCAAAACGTATTTTGGAGATAGGCACGTTTACAGGATATGCTACGATTTGCCTGGCAGAAGGGCTGGTGGATGACGGTATTATACACACCATTGAAGTTAACCGCGAGCTGGAAGAAATGCTGAATCAACACTTTGCATCCACAAATGTTGAAAAAAAGATAAAGCAGCATTTTGGCCCTGCAGAGCAAGTAATAGCCAATTTATACGAAAACGACTTTGACATCGTTTTTATAGACGCTGATAAAAAGAATAATTATAACTACTTTCAATTAGTATTTGACAAAGTCAGATCTGGAGGATTAATAATAATTGATAATGTTTTGTGGAAGGGGAAGGTATATGATGGCACCCAAAAAGATGCCGATACCGAAAGCTTTCGCAAACTAAATGAGCAAATAGCTGTTGATAGCAGGGTTGAAAAACTAATTCTTCCCGTTCGCGATGGTGTATTACTCATCAGAAAAAAGTAAATTATGAAGAAAATCTTACTGATTACAACGCTGTTAATTATCGCCGTTGGTGTATTCGCACAAAAAAACACTTCTCAATCTTATATTGAACAGTTTAAAGATAACGCTGTAAGTATTATGCATCAAACCGGCATACCAGCCAGCATAATTTTAGGTATAGCCATGCATGAATCAGGTAATGGCAACAGCAAAATAGCTAAGAACTTAAACAACCAGTTTGGTGTAAAGGGCGGCGGCGGCGCGGTTTATTACAGCAAAAAAAAGAAAGTTAAATCGGCTTATAAAAGATACGATTCTATTATGGATTCATTTGCTGATTTTGCCCGAATCATGACCGAGCGCAAGCAGTTTAGCCACCTATCACAAACGCTTACCCAAAACGATTACGAAAAATGGGTAAAAGGTATTCAGCGCGCGGGCTATGCCAGCAGTAAAAAATGGGGATCGCAGGTGTTGAACATTATACGCAAATATCGTTTAAATGATCTTGATCAGGAACAGCCACCTGTTGTTGCCGAGGTCGTAGATAAGCCCGTTGCTCAAAACAATCAATAATTCAATTTAAAACCTATTTTTGACATTATGATCAATGTCAGACATGCCTATTGGCTCAACATAAATTTTGTAGCCTGTTTAGGTATTGCATTAATATTTTCAAGTGGGTGCTCTGCACGTAAATCTGTTGCAAGCAATGTTGCTAAAAATACGGTAAGCAATAGTGCGGTAAAAGAGAATAATAAGCGTATACAGCAAGACCGTAGTAAGGCCATCGCCAGCCATGTGCCCTACACCGCTCAAAGCTATATTGAGCGCTTTAAAGCTATCGCCATAAAAGAAATGAACGCCAATGGCATACCCGCCAGCATTACTTTAGCTCAGGGTTTGTTTGAATCGGGCAACGGCAATGGCGACCTGGCCAAAATAGCCAACAACCATTTTGGCATTAAATGCACCAGCGATTGGAAAGGTAAAAGCTATTATAAAGACGATGACAAAGCGGACGATTGCTTCAGGGTGTACGACAACCCCGAAGATTCTTATAAGGACCACTCTGACTTTTTAAAACGCAAACGCTATGCCGCCTTATTTGAATTGGATAAAAATGATTATGAAGGCTGGGCCTATGGCTTGAAGCAGGCGGGCTATGCCACTAATCCCAATTACCCACAGCTGCTCATAAACGTTATTAAAAAATACAGCCTGGATCAATATGACCGCCCTGAAGGCGAAGTACAAAAAATTAAACGCGAGGACCGTGTGCTGGCCGAGATCAATAAAAATATCGGTAAGGAAGTAAAAGATTCGTTGGTTCAAGCAACTCCGATCAATAAACTTTACACCATTAAACAAGGCGATACACTATACAATATATCCAAACGTTTTGGTTTAACAGTTGATGAGTTAAAGGCTTTAAACCATATGGCCGATAATAATGTCAAACTGGGCCAGCAACTGGTTATAGCTAAATAGGTTAATTTTTGTTAAATAACACAGATGGCTAAGCGTTAAGGATTAATTTTGCAAAGTGATAAGAATACTGCTCCTTATATTTTTATGCCTAATGACGATCAGTGGATTTGCCCAGGAAAAATCTATTGCGGGTATTGTATTTGATAAAAGCAGCCAGGACCGCATAGCAAGGGTCAACATAGTTAATTTAAGTACCGGTAAATCTGTTTATAATAATTTAAACGGGGTATTTACTATTGAGGCCGTACCGGGCGATGAATTGATATTTAAAAAGCAGGATTATTATAGCGATACCATTAAAATTGATAACTACCTTCCATTGGCTATTTATATGATGCGTACAGCTATACAGTTGCGGGAAGTTACTATCAGGGACTCGTTACTCAACCCACGAGAAAAACTGGCGATAGTTAAAAAGCAAAACAACAAAGCTTATGGAACATTGGCTAATCGCGATGTGATAAGCACACCCACCATGGGCGGAGCGGGACTAAGTATTGATGCTATATGGAATTCATTCAGCCGCGAAGGAAAGAATGCCGCAAACCTGCGAGATTATATTGAACAGGATTACCGCCAGGATGTAATAGATTACAGGTTTAACCGGGTTTTGGCAGGGAAAATTACCGGATTAAAGGATAAACAGTTGACTGACTTTATGCAGAAATACCGCCCCGGCTATTACTTTGTAATTAAAGCCAGCGAGTATGAGTTTATAGCCTCCATTAAATCAAATTTAAAGCGGTATTTAAAAAATCCTAAAGCGTATTCTTTGCAACCGCTTACTTCTTCAAATTAAGCCTTCTATCAATCCCACAAAATCTTAACTTTGTGGTCTTTAAAATTGTAGCATACAGATATGTTTGAAAATCTTTCGGATAAGCTCGACAGGGCGTTTAAGGTATTAAAAGGACAGGGCAGCATTACAGAGATAAACGTGGCCGAAACCATGAAGGAAATTAGAAAAGCCTTACTGGATGCCGACGTTAACTATAAAACAGCCAAAGCATTTACCGATGATGTAAAGCAGAAAGCCATTGGTGCCAATGTATTAACCAGCATTTCGCCAGGGCAGTTGCTAACCAAGATCATGAACGACGAACTTACCCAGCTAATGGGTGGCAGTACCGTTGATATTGATTTTTCGGGTTCGCTAACCGTTATATTAATTGCAGGCTTGAATGGTGCGGGTAAAACGACATTTACCGGTAAACTGGCTAATTATCTAAAAACAACAAAAAACAAGAAGCCGCTATTGGTGGCTGATGATATTTACCGCCCCGCAGCTATTGACCAGCTGGAGGTATTGGGTGGGCAAATTGGAGTACCGGTTTATGCCAACCGCGAGTCCAAAGACCCTATTGCCATTGCCCGTGAAGGTATAGCGTTAGCCAAACAGAATGGACATAACGTAGTCATCATTGATACTGCTGGCCGCCTTTCAATTGACGAAGCCATGATGGTGGAGATAGAACAGGTAAAAGACGCGGTTAAACCACAGGAAATTTTATTTGTGGTTGACTCCATGACCGGACAGGATGCAGTAAATACCGCCAAAGTGTTTAATGACCGCCTGGACTTTACCGGGGTGGTATTAACCAAACTGGATGGCGATACCCGTGGTGGTGCGGCACTGTCTATTAAATCGGTGGTTAACAAACCCATCAAATTTATCGGTACTGGCGAGAAGATGGAAGCACTGGATGTTTTCCACCCGGACAGGATGGCTTCCCGTATATTGGGCATGGGCGATGTTGTATCGTTAGTAGAGCGTGCCCAACAGCAGTTTGACGAGAAGGAAGCAGCCGAACTACAAAAGAAGATCCGCAAAAATAAATTTGACTTTAACGATTTTTACGGGCAGATACAGCAGATCAAAAAAATGGGTAACATGAAAGATCTGATGGGGATGATTCCGGGCGTAGGCAAAATGATGAAGGATGTGGAAGTTAAAGACGATGCTTTTAAAAACATCGAAGCTATTATCCAATCAATGACACCGCATGAAAAGGAAAACCCGGATAGCATTAATCAAAGCCGCCGTAACCGCATAGCTAAGGGCTCAGGTACCGACCTGCAGGAGGTGAACCGCTTAATTAAGCAGTTTGAAGATATGCGTAAGGTGATGAAGCAAATGAGCAACCCGGCAGCCATGGCCAACATGATGAAAAGAATGCCGAAAATGTAAATACAAAAACCTATTGATATGAAAAAAGTAACGCTGTGTTTTTTATTTATATCGATAGGTTTTGCCTTTAAAATATCTGCCCAAGTCCCCGGCGCGCCTATAGACGTACAGCATTACAACTTTGCCCTGCAATTAAACGATGCCGACAATACTATTAAAGGCGATGCTGCCGTATCTGTTAAATTCTTAAAGGATGCCAGCTCTTTCAACCTCGACCTGGTTAAAAAGAAAAGCGATGGCAAGGGAATGACGGTTACTCAAGTAAAGGAGAACGGCAAAGCAATTCAATTTACGCAAAGCGATGAAAAGCTAACTCTATCCGCGGCAGCGAAAACAAACACTACACATACCTATACCATAACCTACGCTGGCATACCTGCCGATGGGCTGATCATATCTACCAATAAATTTGGCAACCGTACTTTTTTTGGCGATAACTGGCCCAACCGCGCACATAACTGGCTGCCCTGCGTGGATGACCCGGCAGACAAAGCATCGGTTGAGTTTGTGGTTACCGCGCCCGACCATTACGCGGTAGTAGCCAACGGACTGAAAATTGAAGAAAAAGCCAGCCCCAACAAACAAAAACTAACCCATTGGAAAGAAACCGCTGTATTGCCTACCAAAGTAATGGTGATAGGAGCGGCTGATTTTGCTATTGACCACACCGGTGATGTAAATAATATTCCTGTTTATAGCTACGTTTTCCCACAGAATAAGGATGCCGGGTTTAAAAGCTATGCGATAGCCAAGGATATATTGCCATTTTTTATCAAGCAAGTTGGCGCGTACCCATATAAAAAGTTGGCTAACATACAATCCAAAACCATATTTGGCGGTATGGAAAATGCCAGCGCGATATTTTATTTTGAAAACTCGGTAAATAGTGAGGGTATTGAAGAGTTAATGGCGCATGAAATTGCCCACCAATGGTTTGGCAACTCGGTAAGCGAAAAAAACTGGCCAAACCTATGGCTAAGCGAGGGTTTTGCTACCTATATGACCAATTACTACCTGGAAAACAAGTACGGACAGGAGGCGCTGAAAAAGCGCATGACATCGCAACGCAATAAGATATTAAATTTTGAAAAGCAGCGTTTAACCCCGGTTGTTGACAACACGGTTAAGGACGATTATATGCGATTGCTAAATGCCAACAGCTACGAAAAAGGCGGTTGGGTGTTGCATATGCTTCGCCGCAAAATAGGCGATGATGCTTTTTGGAAGGGGGTACGCAGTTACTATGAAAAATATAAAAGCAGTAACGCTAATACGGATGATCTGCGTAAAGTGATGGAGCAGGCGTCGGGTCAAGACCTGCAGGTTTTTTTCAAACAATGGCTATTAACGGCAGGGCATCCGCAGTTAAACGTTATTAAACAATATAACGCGGATAAAAAGCAGTTGAGTTTACAAATTGAACAAAAGCAAAATACACTATACGACTTTACGTTGGAGTATACGATTGATGGAAAATTGTATAGCCAACTCGTTAACGGAAAAACTACAAACATTCAGGTTACCGCAGCCAACCCTTCAAGTTTAGTGATGGACCCCAATGCAAACCTGCTGGCTACTTTTGAAGGGCTATGATTTTTTGACGGCGAAGTAATCGCCCACTAAAACAGCTATTACAATAGCCAACCCCAAAAATTCGCGCGTTTGTTCAATATAAGGCTTATCGGCATGCATTTGGCCCACAATATTGGCCTGGTGATATTTAACTATCCAATCCCACACACCATCGGGCGTAAAAAAGTAATAGCCCGCCATTATGGTGAAAATGGTAGTAAACAATAAATATAGCTTTGGGTAAACACGGTTATAAACCAACGCCCCGCAAAAAAATGCCGGGACAAGGTATAGCGGAACCCATATCCACGGGTCAACATCATTGAGGTTTAAATAGGCAAAGCCGATAAACGCAATACAAAAAAATACGTTTACACTTAAAAGTATCGGGCGGTTCTGTAGCATGATCGGTTGGTTTTAATTGGTTAGCTAATATCTTAAAAAAAAGTATCTTTTTAAATCGATATTTTTGCAGCGCATTTTTTAATACGACCCAATGAATAGGTTAGCTGCTTACAATAAACTGAATAACTCCTTTCAAAAAAAATACATTTTCAACTTTGGTTCAGAGGGTGGATTCTATTCGGAGTTTAACAATATGGTTTTTGCCATAGTTTATTGTTTAAAGTATCAGTGCCGGTTTATCATGTATTCGGATAATTCTAAATTTAAGATCAATAAAGGCTGGAACGATTTTTTTGAACCTTTTTGCGATGAAATTGGTCCTTCATACTTTCATAAAAAATTTAATAAAAGGATACATGCTCCTTCATTGGTGTTTAAGCATTACCCCAGATGGTACACCTGGAAGCTGCTGAATAAAGAAACCCTACTCACTTATGAATTGTTCGGCAAGTTTTTTAACGGAGATTTTGAAAAAGAGCAATTTGATTTCCCGGAGCTGGATATTAAAGGAAACTTACGGGAAGTATCGCGCGAGATAGTGAAGATGATCTATAGGTTTAACGTTGAAACCAAAACCGAAATAGAAAAACTTATTGGCCAGTTACGCCTGCCGGAAAAATATGTTTCCATCAATGTAAGGCGTGGTGACAAGGACACCGAGTTTAGTATTTTGCCGCTAAGCACATATATGGATAAGGTAAAAGAGTTGTCGGCACTGCAGGATATATTCGTACTAAGTGATGATTATGCCGTATTGGAGGAGATGCAAAAAGATTACCCGGAGAACCGCTATTATACCCTGGTAAACCCCAATGACCGCGGCTATGTACATGGCGATTTTATTAAAACCGGGGTAGAGAAAAAGAAAGCCGATCTGATCAAATTATTTGCATCGGTTGAAATTATGGCGGCATCTGAGCTGGCTGTAGGAACGTTAATTACCAACCCCGGGCTATTTTTAGGAATGTATATGCCCGAAGAGAAATTTATCAGCGTACAAAAACAAGCCTGGTACCAGTTTGAGCGGGACGATGTAGAAAAAGACAGGGTTAAATAACCGGCCCATTCAAAATAACAATACGGGAGATGTAATGGTCGATTTTAATAAATAGAAATGCCGCATTCAATTATAAATGCGGCATTTCTATT
>CAZTAU010000057.1:0-11725 GCA_964611565.1 uncultured Mucilaginibacter sp.
AGGACAAGATTGAACAGCTTATGAAAAATATATTAGTATTATGCACCGGCAATAGTTGCCGCAGCCAGATAGCCCACGGTTATTTACAAAATTTTGCAGGCAACCGGGCCAAGGTTTATAGTGCCGGTATTGAAACCCATGGCGTTAACCCAAAAGCTATACAAGTGATGGCCGAAGATGACATCGACATTAGCCACCATACCTCAAACAATGTGGATGAATACACCGACATTCCTTTTGACTATGTGATTACTGTTTGCGATAACGCTAAGGAGAATTGCCCGTACTTCCCTACCACTGCTCAACGCTTTCATTTTAACTTCCCTGATCCGGCTAAAGCCACGGGAACACCCGAAGAAATTATGAACGAGTTTAGGCGGGTACGTGATATGATAAAGGACTACTCCAAAGAATTTATAGAAAAACATATATAAATGACCGCCAACAACTGCGCACCGGCACAACGTAAAAAGCTATCTTTTTTAGACAGCTACCTTACTCTATGGATTTTTTTGGCGATGGCTATAGGAATAGGCATTGGATATTATGTTCCCTCGTCTGCCGGTTTTATCAATTCGTACTCAAGTGGTACTACCAATATACCTTTAGCCATTGGGTTGATACTAATGATGTACCCGCCGCTAGCCAAAGTGAGGTACGAAAAAATGGGCGAAGTTTTTAAAGATGCAAAAGTGCTTACCACGTCATTGGTGCTCAATTGGATCATCGGGCCGATCATTATGTTTGTGCTGGCACTGGTATTTTTACCCGACCACCCTGCCTACATGGTTGGGCTGATATTGATAGGACTAGCGCGATGTATTGCCATGGTAGTAGTATGGAACGAACTGGCCGAAGGTAACCGCGAATATGCCGCCGGACTGATAGCCTTAAACAGCATCTTCCAGGTATTACTGTATAGTGTGTATGCTTATGTGTTTATTACTTTGCTACCCCCACTATTTGGGTTTAAGGGCCTGGCAGTAAACATTACCATAGGTGCTATCGCACAAAGTGTGGGTATTTACCTGGGTATTCCTTTCGCGGCGGGTATCATCAGCAGGTATGTTTTGATCAGCCTGAAAGGCGAAGAGTGGTTTCAGCAAAAATATGTGCCTTTTATATCGCCCATCACTTTAATAGCTTTACTATTTACCATTGTGGTGATGTTTAGCCTGAAGGGTAATATGATAGTGAGTATCCCTTTTGATGTATTGCGGATTGCTATTCCATTGGTTATTTATTTTACCGTAATGTTTTTGCTGAGCTTTTTTATTGGCAAATGGTTCAGTGCCGATTACTCGCGCAGCACCTCTATAGCTTTTACCGCTACCGGAAATAACTTTGAACTGGCCATAGCCGTAGCCATAGGCGTGTTTGGCATTAATAGCGGCGAAGCGTTTGTAGGCGTGATAGGTCCACTGGTTGAAGTTCCCGCTTTAATAGCATTGGTTAACGTAGCTTTTTGGTTTAGGGATAAATTACGTTGGGTATAGGTTTAGATATGAGATTTGAGACATGAGATTTGAGATAGTTCAATTTATCTCATGTCTCACATCTCATATCTCAATTCTAAGTTACATTCCTAGCTCATCAGCACTTGGGCCATAGCTTCCCGGTATAGGGATATTCAATAAGCGTAGGTAAACCCCCAACTGTGCACGGTGGTGCGTAGTTTGATTAAGGGATACCCGAACTGTATCATACTTATTTTGGTTCAGCAATATTTGGTCGCCATTGCGTAGTACCCATGGCTGCTCTAATGTACTTTCATTAGTTGCTTCCAGATCCATCCGTGCCTGAGCATAACATTTTTCAAAATAATCTAACAGTTCAGTTGTATTAGCAATATCCACGGGGTTATAAGGATTAGCAGCAAAATCAAGCCCCTCAGTTGTTAGCCCCATACTTATCCATGATGGCAACTCGGCAATATGAGTAGCCAATTTTTTTAGGCTCATACTTTTTGGATGTGGTTTCCAATCATATTTATCAGTTGGAACGATGCTTAAAAATTTGCGGGTAGTTTGAGCTTCCTGCTCAACTTCATTTAATAAAATTTCAATTATTGACATAGCTTTTGTGGTTTTAGTGTTTGTTTATACAAAGAAACCACCCGCTGGTGACAACCCTATGTCAGTAGTATTTTAATAAATTTCAATTATTTTTGTAATGGTTTGGCGTTGTAAGTAATAAGCCTTAAAGTTTTTTGAGCCTCTTTTACCAACTCCGGCGAAAGGGAATTATAACCCGGTGTGATTGTCGCTTTTTGTCCGTTACTAATCATATACCGCAACAGCTTTATTAATTGTTTGGCCCTGTCAATTCCGCGGCTGCTATAGCTTTGTTCCTTATATACCACCGCCCAGGCTAAACCACTTATTGGGTAAGCAATATTATCCGGACCAGCAAAACTACCCGTTTTGGTTTGTATAGCTGCGTAACCCAATTGATATTGCTTAGCATACGCTAAACCTACAAACGCTATTGTACCCGGTGTTAGCTTAACCCAACCGGCATTACCCTGGTTGGTTTTACTGGTTAGTTTGGCTTTGATGCTGCCGGTCTTCCAACCGGGATATACTTTGCTTAAATAGCTGTTAAAAATATAAGCGGTGCCACTGCCCTCGGCCCTATCAACTATTTGAATAGGCATTGATGGCAGTTTAATACCCGGATTTAAAGCAGTTATTTTGGCGTCGTTCCATTTGGTTATCTTTTTCAAAAAAATATCAGCTAAAACAGCGTTGCTTAATTTTAAAGTAGCTTTTACACCCGGAACATTGTAAGCAATAGAAACAGGGCATTTAGCAATAGGAATATATAAAACGGAACTGGAGTTAATACCCGGGATATCTGATACCGAAAAATCCATAGCATTGCCGGATAACTGGGTAACTCCGGCTGCCGATCCAATAGACTGATAATTAATATTAACGTGGTTAGTACGGCTATAATCCTCAATAATTTTAGTAATTAAGGGATAAGCCAATGTGCTGCCAGAGCCAACAAGCGAGTTATCCTGTGCCCTTACAAAAGGAGATATTATCAGGATAAATAAAAATACGGTTAACCTTTTAATAGTATACATATACATAGGTTATGGTATAATAACGGTTAACCCGCCTTTTTAGCATCGGGCGCTTCTTTTAATTCTTTGATCTCCAGTTCAAAAGCACGCATACGGGCATGTAGAATGTCCAGCTCGGTACGCATCATTTGTATTTCCGTGATCAACTTGGCGGTTTCAGGTTTATTTATCTTTTTATCACCGGTACCCAAAATCAGCCACTCAGGCGAGTATTTAAGCTGAAAACACAACTTACGAATAAGGTAATAACTTACCTCCTGCTTGCGGTTAATAACCTTGCTGATGAATCCCTGGTCTACGCCAATGGCAGTAGCTAAAGCCAACTGGCCGCCATGTTCTTTAACAATAACCTTAATACGCTTTACAAGTGCTTCGTCAGACATTTGGATACAATAATAAACAAACTACGCACAATTTATAACAGAATATTAATAATGCTGGTCAATAAAAACCCGGTAAAGTGGCAAACCGTGGTGCTTAACACCGCAACCTTTAGCGAGTATGAAACCCTGAATGGCTACGCGCCATTTAGCGTAACCTTTAACCTCCCTTCTATCAATATACAAACGCAATAATGGATCAATTACAACTATATATTAATGACCATCTGGTTGATCTGAGCGAGGATAGCCCTATTGCCTTGTCGTTTCAAATAAATAACCTGGCAGATGTGCGTAACCAGCAGGGCAATACTTCTAACCAGTTTAAAATACCATTAACCCAACGTAACAGGCAAATATTGGGTTTTCCGGACAACGTGGCTTTTACATCAGATCTACCCTATCGTAAATACGACGCTAAAGTTGTGCAGGATGGATTGGAGATTGTTCCTTATGGTATTGCCGAATTAAACAGCGTTGATCAGGATAATGCCAGTATGACCATACTATCGGGCAATGTGGATTTTTTTGATTTGATAGACGGTAAGATATATGACATGGGCGACAAAACCAGCCAGTGGACCAACTATGGTAAAAAACTGGTTTGGCAACCCTATGAACATAAATGGAACTTAAACAATGTGGTAACATCGCAAACTAAAACCGATGGCTGGATATGGCCCGTGGTTGATTACGGTTTAACTGAAGATACAGAGGATGCTGCTATAATGGACATAAGGCATATGCGCCCCGGTTTTTTTATTAAAACGGCTATCGACTTGTTGTTAAAATCTACAGGCTATAAGGGCACAGGATCCTTATTTGCTGATCCGCTTTATCCGCTACTGATATGCCAGTTTAGTAACAGCAATTTTGAACATGGTACTGATTATCAAAGCAATATTAATTATAAAAGCATGGCTGCCGAACTGGGCCAGCATTTTACAGTTGCTAACCCTCATGGCGAAACGGATCGTAGGGGCAATATACATTTTAGCATAATTTCCGATCCTGATAAAACTACAATTGGCAGGCCTGATGATAGCTATTATGCTGATGAACTAATTAGTATAAATGCTTCATTTACCTATTCCATAACATTCCGCTCCACACAACCGAGCCGTGGTGATTATTCGACCAAGTTAAATATACAGCTAAGGGTAATTGATGCAAATACGGGACTAAATCACCTTATAACCCAACACGTTTATGATTATGCTGCCCGTGGCGAAGCCACAGAGATAATAGCTAACAAGCAAACCCTGTCGGCAGATGATTTGATTCTGAACCCGGGCCAGCGCCTCAAGGTCTTTTATGAATTTGGGGATGCTACCGGTGGATCTTTTACGATTGTTAAGGGCGCAAAATTTACGGTGGCTAACAGGATATCAGATGTACAATTTGAAAATAATATTCAATGCGAGCGCATCTTCCCGGATATATCACAAAAGGATCTGTTGAAAGATACCCTGCAGCGTTTTGGTATTATTTGCCAAACAGATAATACCGGCAAAACCATCTCCTTTAACTCATTTAGGGATATTGTAAATAATATACCTATAGCCAAAAACTGGACCGCTAAATGTGTCGACCAGGGCAAGCAAATCACCTTTCAGTTGGGCAATTATGCACAGGTAAATTACCTGCAATACAAGGCCGACGAAAATGTGCTGCCTGCAAAATTTGGCTGGTCGCAAATAAACATTAAGGACCAAACCCTGCCGGCCGGCAGTACTTTATTTGAGAGCGTATTTGGCCCCACCCTTAACCGCCCCTTTTACGGGCGAACCATTGCGCAAATAAAGATGGTGGATAGTACAGATGGCGGCACCGATTTTAACATCGGCGTTGAGCCGCGGATATTGATTGACCAAAAAGTGGACCTGCGTAAATTAAATAATAAAACCATCACTTTTACCGATGGTAAAACCAATGTTGTAGTAAATGATATTATAAGTACTCCTTATTTTTACAAAGAGGATGCGCCCGATTTGCCAAACGGTTACGGTAAAGGCAGTTTGCACTTTGATGACCTTCGCAAAAAATATTACCCCGAATTGGAGGAAATATTAACCGAAACCAAAAAGGTAGTGCGTTATATTTTACTAACCCCACGCGATATTTTGGAGCTTGACCTGTTAACACCTATTTACCTTGAACAGGATAGCGCCTACTACTACATTAACAAAATTGATAGCTGGCGCAAAGGCCAGCCAACCAAAGTGGAATTGGTGAAATTGGGGTGATTAATTTTAGCAGAGTGTTGCACTTAATAATTCTGTTAATTATATTTACCAAAAATATTAGCAAACCTAAATTATCACCCATGAAAAAAATCTATTTTTTGCCTTTTTTGAGTTTACTTGTTAGCTGTGGATCAGATATAGGATTTAAACAACCTGACAAACGCGCTACCACACAGTTGGCATTGATCAAAGAATTTTCGATTGCAGATTCAACTTACCAGGCTCAGCCTAATGATGTTGCCAAAAAAGAATTTTTTGAAAAAAACAGGGCAACCTTAAGCAACTTTATTGATAGTACACTTAAAGGTAAAGTTGATAATTGGGAGGTAATTATAAAAGATATTACACCGGGTATAGATGGCATAGATGCTACTTTTGTAATGTCAAAACAATCAGACGCTGAAGAACCAACTTATGAAGGTTTTCAAACACTAACATTTGATTGTAGAAATATTAAAGGCGAGGCACTTGAACAAGTAATAAAAACACTAGAACCAAACGATAAGGTATTAATTTCGGGTAATTTTGGAGAAGGAAGGGATCCCAGGGGAATTCGTAATTTTCAAACAATTTATCATGTAACAATAGATGATGCAGATCAATTCACGCATCCTTCTTTCAATTTTAATTTAACCAGTATAAAAAAGAAGCCGGAAGAAAAATTATAAGAAATTTATCCCCTTTTTGGGGATAAATTTAATCATTTAATATGCCAATTGGAATATTTTTCATTTTATGAATGGCATAATTTATTGGTTGAGGGAACTTAAAACCAGGTATCCTTTTTTTCTTTGATCTCTATTTTAACTTCCTTTTCCCGTTTTACATAAATGCCTTCTTCATAGTAAAAAAGAGCTATAGAAACCCATTCAGTCAAACTTGGTCCACGGGTTATCGTAAGGATATTTTCTCGTGAAATATCATTCTCGTTCACAAAGGTCACCAGGTCTTGTTCACTTGAAAAAGTTTCACATTTTAAGATCAACATAATAAATAAGGCTTTAAGAATAATTAATAAACCAATAATAAAAATAAAATGGCAGACAATAATAAAATTTCTATTGATGTAGAAATAAATGCGAGTGGTCAGCAGCAACTTACCCAGTATAAAAACGCTTTTAACTTGTTACGTAAATAATAAACCATTTGGGTAATATTTATAAATTTATTTGTAATAAAACCAACAATAAACTATATTTACTAAAATTATTAGCAACCTAAACATTATCATGGCATCAAATAGATCAAAATTATCAAACCGAAAGTTTACATGGTTAATTGTTCTTGTTATTACAATAATATTGGGTGTTACCGGTTTTATTTTTAAGCGAGATATTAAGGTTAAATATTATAATTTAACCAATAACCATTTTAAGAGAGGAGACAAAGTTTATGTGGATAAGGAGATATTTGGGTACGAACATAACCATTATAACTTTTATCGTCTTATTAGGCCAATATCACAGCAAGATATTGAGGATATGACAATAGATAAATTAGAAAAGTCAACACTTAAAAATTTAATTGATCCGTCGCTTAAACCATACCTGATAAGAACCGAAATGAGCATATCATCTGACACTTTAAATAAATATAGATCTACCTATATCGGTACTTACCTATATCATAAAGCACTTAATTTTAAAAACTACGATACAGGAAAGCTTTTTGAGGACAATGCTTATGCTATTGAACCTGAACAACATTACACAGTCACTTCCATTAGTCCGGATGACGATGTATTACCTAAAGGTTACACTTGGGCAGATAAATCAATGTACCTGCCAGCTTTGTGGATTACGGATAAAGAATATCCTGGCTTTAAAAAATAGCAAGTAGTAATAATAACTTAAATTTTAACAACATTATATATGCCAATTGGCATAATAAACACACAATGTGGCAGATATAAATTTTAATGATTTAGATAAATTGCCGCAATACAAAGCGGCATTTGATAGTCTACGTGATTCAATAAATGGGCTTGATCGATCTATTGGTAACCTGGATAAAAGCCTATCTAAATACAATAAACAAAACCAGGAAACAGTAACCTGGGGAACAAAGATCAAGAACACTGTAAAAGATTTAGTTGATACTTATGACACAGCTCAAAAAGCGATAGGTATAGCAGGAAAAGCTTTCCAAGTTTGGACTAACATCGCATCTACAGCATTTACTTTAATTACTACTTACGGCCCAAAGGTATTAGATGTTTTAGGTAAGATGTTTCAATCAGATAAAACCCGTGCGGCAGCACAGGCTTTAAAAGATTATAAAGAAGTAATGGATGCTTATACAACTAATGTATCTTCAAGATTGGCCCAGTTTGATACCCTTAAAAAGGTAGCACAAAATGATAAACTACCACATGAAATACAAGTTGAGGCAATTAAACAATTGAATCAACTGTCGCCAACTCATCTGCAAAACCTTACGCTGGCAAACGTAAAAACACAAGAAGGCACAAAATTACTGAATGAGTACAGTAAGTCGCTAAACAGATTGGCTATGGAAGAATCCGTGCAAGACAAGAAAGCGGTCTATATTAAACAGCGTTTAGCTATAAAAGATGATCTTGAAGCAGCTCAAAAAGAAGTTGATACTTACAATAATGGAAGCAAAAAAGATGAAACAGCACACTATAATAATTTTAACGGCGATAGCGGGGGTGGACACTTCAGTTATAGTACTAAAGATGCAGCCAAAAATAGATTAGCAGAAAAAAAGGCTGAAGATGACGAACTTTTAAAACAAATTGCCAAATTGGATGGTCAGCTTGCCAAAAATCTTTTGAAATATGCACCCTCCCCGCAAGTAAAACAGAAAGAAAAATCGAACTCGGGTGAAAATAAAAACTCAGGTAATGATAAATTATCTAAAATACAAACTACTGAAGCTGAACAAGAACGTTTGGCCTCTATAGCCCGCATGGCCGAAATTAGTTTAGACGGTTATGCTAAAGAGGTTACCGCAGCTGACAACCATTTTAAGCAGTTAAAAGAAAAATATAAAAACAACAAACAAACCGTTGAGCAGCTTGAAAAAGAGCGTGTGGCTGCCATTGAGGGCATTAACAAAAAGTTTCAGGATGAGGACCTTAAAAAGTTAGAGGATTATAAGCAGGAGTTGCTTAAAATACGCAGCAATGCGACCAAAACTGTTGAGCAATTAGCTATACAGCAGGTTGAAGATGAATACTCCGCCAAACTAAAAGAAATAGCTGCAAAAGAAACCCTGGCCCAACAACAGCAAGCTGCCATTGCACAACAACAACAAAAACTACGTAGCGAAAACCGTGAAAAGGAAGCTGCAGAGTTAGACATAGCGCTACAGATTGAACGAGATACCATAACAAAGGCTGGCGAAGTAAGGGCACTATTAGAGCAGGACCAAATAAATGCCATTCAGAAAATAAAGGATGACGCTGCCAGACAGGAAAGCCAGAAAAAGCAACAAGACGAAGAAGCCAAACTAACTGAAAGCATACAGAAAAACCAGCAAGAGGGCCATGTTGGCAAGGCCCTGCAGGAACAGCTGCTACTGATGGATATGCAGCGCCAGGCAAAACTTAATGATAAACAGCTAACCGAAGAACAAATATTTAAAATTGAGGAAGAATACGCCCGCAAAAAAGCGGCGGTTGAGGACCAACTGATGTCGTCAAAAATTCATGCCGGCGATAGGTTTATTGATGCAGCCTTGAAAAACAGCAAGAAAGATTCGGCTATTTATAAAGCGGCTTTTTTAGCTAAAAAAGCCACGTCCATTGCCGATACCATTATCAGCACCAAACATGCGGTAATGGAATCGTTAAAAGCCTATGCAGGCATACCATTTATCGGGCAGGCATTAGGTATTATCCAAGCCGCGTTTATGGCCGGCCAGGGTGCCCTGTCCATCGCCGAAATTGTAAAACAAAAACCGGGCTTTGCCAAAGGCGGGCAATTCAACTCAGATGGTCGCGGTGCTTTACTTTCGGGCTATAGCCGTATGGATGATACCAATGCTTACCTGCGTTCGGGCGAGGCCGTGGTGGTGTCTGAAGCAATGCGCAACCCGTGGGCACGTAACCTGGTGAGTGCCATTAACGTGGCTTATGGGGGGCGCGATTTTTCGGTAACCAATCCCGGTCGTGGTTATGCCATTGGTGGTATATTTACGGATGGTGGCAACTCCAACCGTTATTACAACCAGGCCATGAACGACCAAAAGGACCTGGCCAATACAATAGCCTACCAAATGATCAATAACTTCCCCCTGTTTATGTGGATGTAAAGGATATTAATACCCAGCAAAATATTATGGCGCAGACTATAAATAGGGTTAATCTTTAGGCTAAAGCTGAAAGGATAAAGGTGTCACCCCTGGGTTCATCGAAGGGTGAAATGCTTAAAGCTTACCATTATGGCTCGACGGGCTCACCATGACAACACTCTTGATGGTTATTAAAAATAAGAATTATGAATATTAAAACAGCAAACGACTTATTTGACGCGGGCATATTTACTGAACTGTACAAAGCCGGATTTATAAATACCAAACTGTTTACCTATCGGGAAATATATTTATGGATACAGGCGCAAATACAAACACGTGGAATAAATAAAAGACAGGCTGTAATGGAGGCTGAGTTAAAATTTGACAAAGATGAACGCACCATATGGCGTGCATTAAACAGTTTTTCTGATACTGACACTGTTGTGTCAGCAGATAATCAAACAATTATTCCGACCTTTGATATATGCCAATAGGCATAAAAAACATTATCATTAAAATACACTACTGACACACCACTGTCAGCATTTAAACCGGGAATTGTCCCGATATTTGTATAGCACCAAACGGCAGATCTGCCGGGTCTCTTTAAAAGTTCCAAATTCTACCAATTAAGGCGGTAACCTTTACCGCAACCTACTACAATGAGTTACAAAATATATTTATATGATACCGATACCGACTGCATTGGTACGGGCACCTTATCCTCATCCTACATTCAATGGCAACTGGAGGCCGCAGCGGGCCAGGATGTGGAAGTACATATCAGTTCGGCAGGCGGCAGCGCTTTTGATGCCATAGCCATATATGACCTGCTTAAAAAATATCCCGGTAAGGTAACTACTTATATTGACGCGCTTGCCGCTTCGGCAGCGTCCATAGTAGCTATGGGCGGGCAAAATATAGTGATGTCAAAATATGCCTTGCTGATGATCCACAAGCCGATGGTAGGCAGTGGCGGTAATTCGGATGAATTACTTAGAGATGTACAGATGTTAAATGTGGTACAATCTCGCCTGGCCCAGATATATATAGACAAGACTGGTTTAAGCCCGGTAAACATTAACAGCTTGATCAACGCCGTAACCTAGCTCACTGCCGAGCAGGCACTTGACCTTGGGAATTTGATTTAGTCCAAAACAACGAAAAAACGGCATTGATTAGTGACCAATTTTATAAAAATGATGACTTTTTTAATCAACTATTAAACAAATCAAGTAAAGTTAAAATTCATACTAATCAAGTTCAACAAAATTCAAGTAATAGATTGGTCACACAGCAAAATACTATAAAATCAATAATTGATTCAACTTCTTATAAACACAATTCCTCTAACTATAAACAAAAGATTGATATTAAAAACAAATATAAAGGTGTTGCTTCAGTTACTAAAACTCCCTTAAATATGATATGGTGGTTGATTTTTATTGTTATAATTATAGGGATTTACCTTTTGAACAAACTTAATATCATAACATTTGTATCGAGCTTGTTTAAGCACACCAATTAGCATATTATAACTTATAAGTACGGTGCCCGGGACGAGATTCGAACTCGTACATCCTTACGAATGCCACCCCCTCAAGATGGTGCGTCTACCAATTTCGCCACCCGGGCTATTAATTCAAAAGTGAGTATAAGTAAAATCTTATACTCACCTTAAGATGTGCCCGAAGAGAGACTCGAACTCTCAAGAGACAATTCTCAACGGCTTCTGAGACCGCAACGTT
>CAZTAU010000058.1:0-11569 GCA_964611565.1 uncultured Mucilaginibacter sp.
TCAACTACGTAAAAGGCCGCGAGTTTAGCCCTAAAGGCGAGGCTTGGGATAAAGCATTAGCTTACTATAAAACATTAAAAACCGACGAAGGTGCAGTATTTGATAAAGAGTTAAGTTTTGATGGTTCGACCATTGAGCCTATGATCACTTATGGTACCAACCCGGGTATGGGTATGGGTATATCTCATGATATACCTGATGCCAGCCAGGTTGAAGGCGGTGTAGCTACTTATGAGAAATCATTAGGGTACATGGGGTTCCATGAAGGCGAAAGTATGATAGGCAAACCGGTTGACTTTGTATTTGTAGGAAGCTGTACCAATGGCCGTATTGAAGATTTCAGGGCGTTTACATCGCTTATAAAAGGCAAACATAAGGCACCGAATGTTACGGCATGGCTAGTACCCGGATCGCACATTGTAGAGGCTCAAATTAAAGAAGAAGGCTTGTTGGATATTTTACATGAGGCCGGTTTTGAATTGCGCCAGCCTGGTTGCTCAGCTTGCTTAGCTATGAATGATGATAAAGTACCTGCCGGTAAATACGCGGTAAGTACCTCAAACAGAAACTTTGAAGGAAGACAAGGCCCTGGTTCACGTACTATGCTGGCCAGCCCGTTAGTGGCTGCTGCTGCCGCAGTTACCGGCGTAGTAACCGACCCACGAACATTAATAGAAGAATTGGTTTAATTAGTCCATAGACCATGGTCGATAGTCCATAGCAAAACTATCTATCGACCATGGACCATCGACTATCGAGATAAAAATTATGGCTTACGATAAATTTAACATACTAAGAAGCACCGCGGTACCACTACCTATTGAGAATGTGGATACCGACCAATTGATACCTGCACGCTTTTTAAAAGCTACAGAACGTGTTGGTTTTGGTGATAACCTTTTCCGCGATTGGAGATATAATCCGGATAATACCCCGAAACAAGATTTTGTTTTGAACAACCCTATTTACAGTGGCAAAATTTTAGTGGGTGGCAAAAACTTTGGCTCCGGTTCGTCGCGCGAGCATGCTGCCTGGGCAGTTTATGATTACGGATTCCGTTGCGTGGTATCCAGCTTTTTTGCTGATATATTTAAAGGTAACTGCCTAAACATTGGTGTATTGCCTGTACAGGTTAGCCCGGAATTTGCAGACAAAATATTTGCTGCAATACATGCTGACCCAAAAACCGAACTGGAAGTTAATCTTCCTGAACAAACTATTACTTTATTAGCTACCGGCGAAAAAGAAACGTTTGATATTAACTCATACAAAAAGAATAATATGCTTAACGGCTTTGATGATATTGACTATTTACAAAGCATTAAAGGTGATATTCAGGAGTTTGCAGAAAAACTTCCGTTTTAAAATATACTATGAATTTATAAGGTGAAAGCGTTTCATAGTATCAAAATGAAACGCTTTCACCTTATATAATTTTATATACCAAGTCATATCCAATAACATGGAAAAGAGGAAAATAGAGATAATGGATACCACACTTCGCGATGGAGAACAAACATCGGGAGTATCGTTTTCCACCTCCGAAAAATTAACCATTACCCAATTATTATTGGAAGAACTACGTGTGGACAGGGCCGAGATAGCCTCTGCGCGCGTGTCCGAAGGAGAATTTGAATCTGTAAAAGCAATTCTGAACTGGGCAAATGAAAATGGCCATGCGCATCAGATAGAAGTATTAACTTTTGTAGATAATGGGGTATCTATCGACTGGATGATAAAGGCCGGTGCTAAAGTGCAGAACCTTTTAACTAAAGGCTCATTAAATCACCTTACCCATCAGCTTAAAAAAACACCTGAGCAACATTTTACCGAGATAAAGCATGTGATCGATCTGGCTACAACTAATGGCATTGAAACCAATGTTTATTTAGAGGACTGGAGCAATGGTATGCGCAATTCGCCGCAATATGTGTTGCAGTATTTAGATTTCCTGACCAAGCAACCTGTAAAACGGATAATGCTGCCTGATACTTTAGGCGTTTTAACACCCGAAGAAACCTCTAAATTTTTAACCATAATTATCCAAAAATATCCCGGCATCCATTTTGATTTTCATGCGCATAATGACTATGACCTGGGTACAGCCAATGTTTTAGAAGCTGTGAATGCAGGCATAAACGGTTTACATTTAACCGTAAACGGCATGGGCGAAAGAGCAGGAAATGCGGCATTAGCCAGTGCTGTTGCCGTAATAAATGATTTTGCGCCTGAGGTTGAGGTTTCTGTTAAAGAATCATCTATCTATTCGGTAAGTAAATTGGTAGAAACGTTTTCGGGCGTAAGGATACCATCAAACAAACCTATTGTTGGCGATAACGTGTTTACCCAAACTGCCGGTATACATGCCGATGGCGACAATAAAAACAACCTATACTTTAATGACCTGTTGCCTGAGCGATTTGGCAGGAAGCGTGAATATGCTTTAGGCAAAACATCGGGCAAAGCCAATATTGAAAAAAACCTGCAGGAACTGGGCTTAAAACTAAATGATGCCGATCTTAAAAAAGTAACCCAGCGTGTTATTGAATTGGGCGATAAAAAGGAAACGGTTACCAAAGAAGATCTTCCTTATATCATATCTGACGTTTTGGACAGCAACCTGTATGAAGAGAAAGTTGTGGTTGAATCGTACGTGTTAATGAATTCAATGGGTTTACGCCCTTCGGCTACTATTGCTGTAAAGATAGATGGCGAAAAGTTTGAAGAGAACGCGCAGGGCGATGGCCAGTTTGATGCCTTTATGAATGCACTAAACAAAGTGTATGACAAGAAGAAATTAAAACTGCCTAACCTGATTGATTATGCGGTACGGATAGCGCCTGGTAGTGATTCGGACGCGTTATGCGAAGCTATAATTACCTGGGAAACTGCCGAGCGTAAATTTATAACCCGCGGATTGGATTCGGACCAAACGGTTTGCGCTATAAAGGCTACGCAGAAAATGCTGAATATAATTTAATAATCGATGATCAGTTACGCCATTGAAAATAATCTAGATCCCGAGGAGTTCAAAAGCGTCTTAACTAATTGTACATTAGGGCAACGCAGGCCCGTAGATGACCTTGAAAGGATAAAGAAAATGATAACAGGGGCTAACCTCATTGTTACAGCGCGGCTTGAAGGGGAATTAATAGGCGTTGCCCGTGCGTTAACCGATTTTGCCTATTGCACTTATCTATCTGACCTGGCTGTTAATGAGCAATATCAGCGTCAGGGAATTGGAAAAGAATTGATCAGGCAAACTAAATTAGCCTCTCCTCTTGGCAAGCTTATTCTTTTATCGGCACCGGAGGCTGTTGATTACTATCCTAAAATAGGGATGATAAAGCATAGCCACAGCTTCTTCATTGATAACGTTGACCAATTACATAAATAAATAAAAGCAAATCTTAAAAAGTACATAAAATGAAATTTAATATCGCCCTTTTGGCAGGAGACGGAATCGGTCCTGAAGTTATTGACCAGGCAGTTAAAGTATGCAATGCTGTAGCTACAAAATTTAATCATGAAATTAGCTGGACATCTGCCTTAACCGGTGCATGTGCCATTGATGCGGTTGGTGAGCCTTACCCGGATTCGACACACGAAATTTGCATGGCTGCCGACGCTGTACTTTTCGGAGCAATTGGTCACCCTAAATATGATAACGACCCAACCGCTACCGTGCGCCCTGAGCAAGGATTATTAAAAATGCGTAAAAAACTGGGCCTGTTCGCAAATGTTCGTCCAACTTTTACCTTCCCATCATTAATTGATAACTCTCCTTTAAAAAGAGAGCGTATAGAAGGTACCGATTTGATCATCCTGCGTGAATTAACAGGTGGTATATATTTTGGCGAACGTGGCCGCAAAGATGATGGCAACACCGCTTTTGACACTTGTACCTATACTAAAGAAGAAGTACAACGCCTGGCTAAATTAGGTTTTGAAATGGCTATGACGCGTGGCAAAAAACTTTGCTGTGTAGATAAAGCCAACGTTTTGGAAACCTCTCGTTTATGGAGACAAACCGTACAGGCAATGGAAAAAGATTATCCGGAAGTAACCGTAAGTTATGAATTTGTTGACGCGGTTGCCATGCGTTTGGTACAATGGCCAAACAGCTATGATGTGTTAATTACCGAAAACTTATTTGGCGACATTTTAACCGATGAGGCATCAGTAATTTCAGGATCTATGGGATTAATGCCATCGTCATCGATCGGGCTGCATACGTCGTTATTTGAGCCTATACATGGTTCTTATCCACAGGCAGCAGGTAAAGATATTGCTAACCCACTGGCAACTGTATTATCAGCAGCCATGATGTTTGAAGATGCTTTCGGTTTAAAAGCAGAAGCAGAAGCTATAAGAGAGGTAGTAAACAAATCATTAGCCGAAGGCATAGTTACCGAGGACTTGGCCGGAAAAAACAAAGCCTACAAAACCAGCGAAGTTGGTGATTGGTTAGCTAAAAACGTTTAAATAATAAAAGAGCCGTAATATTTAATTACGGCTCTTTTTAATTCTATTCGGTTGATAAACCAAATGAAGCCCGTTGCTGCGGTGACATAGCCATAAACTTTTTATACTGGTCATTCACATACAAAGTAAGTTCGCCGCCTGAATTTTGCTTTAAAAATGCATAACTAGGTCTTGACATCCCCATAAAATCATCCAGGTCCTTGCCCTTTAAAGGTACAATACTGCTAACGTACAACTTGGTATAAATGCCATCCACATATTGTTCCTGCTCCTCATGCTCAAAGTATTTCTTTAGTTTACGGGCGTTCCTTGCTTCTCTTGAAAATATGGAACTTGGCGAAAGTGGGTATACTTTACTTTTTCTATATATCTCCGGGTATTCTGCCCGCGGATTGAAAACCGGCCTGGTTGATCGTACATTAACCTCGCCCAATGACATAGGCATGGGTTGCAACTCAATAAACTTAGGCTGAGTATTGATCAGATATAATGTATCAGAGATATATCCTGGGGATGAAAAAATTAGCAGGTGCCCCACAGCTGCCCTAATGGTATAATTGCCTTTTTCGTCAGTTAAAGTAATCTGTTTATTGTTATTGTCTTTTATAAAAACATCAGATAGTCTTTTACCACTACCCTTTTCCTTAACATGCCCTTTAATGTAATCTTGTGCATTTAGGGTAACAGCTAACATTAATAATAGGGCAACTCCAAGGTACTTTTTCATGATCTGGCAAATTTCCTGTTAAGATAACTTAATTAAAGTGTTAATGGTTTTAAGAACCATTAATTTAACATTTCAATATCCACATTTTGTCATTTCGAACGAGGAAAGAGGAGAACTGCCTCTTGAGCGTAGCGAAAAAATCTATACCTTGCCAAGGTTGTGTATAGATTTCTCACTACGTTCGAAATGACAAGAAGTGGAATAACAAATAACCCGGCTATTAACCGGGCTTTGCTTTATCTTTTCCAAACATTATTGGCTGGGTTATGATCGGGCATATTCTTGTCCGGGTCATAAGTAACCGTTTCAATTTGTTCGGTTGATGGATACTTGAATGTCCAGCTTACGTTACGCTCCCATATTTCAACAGGTAGTTTTACGCGATCTGTTTTACCACTACGGGTTTTAATTTCCAATACAACCGGCATGGCCATTTTCTCCAGGTTATCAATGGTGATCAACGCGCCTTTTGCTGCATCGTTATCAATATATTTCACATCGCGTACAGCCACATCCAATCGCCAGTTATTGGCAAACCATCCGCGCCAAAACCATTGTAGGCTTTCGCCCGCTACATTTTCCATCGTTCGGAAAAAGTCATCAGGTGTTGGGTGTTTGTATGCCCAACGGTTAATGTAAGTTTTAAAAGCACGATCAAAACGTTCAGGTCCCAATACCTGCTCGCGCAGCAAAACCAAACCCGCTGCCGGTTTTGAGTATAACAACGTACCGTTGTTTTTCTCTTTTAAATTATCCGGATAACTTAAAACAGGCTCCAAGCCAACGGGGGTATATCTTGCAGACAATGCTTGCAGATCTGGTGCTTTTGCGGCCCGATACTCACCATTGTTAAAATCGTAGGTAGTTAATGTATTAATGAAGGTATTGAAGCCTTCATCCATCCACCCATATAAACGCTCGTTTGAGCCTACTATCATCGGGAACCAGTTATGGCCAAACTCATGATCATGCACACCCCATAGCCTCTTGTTACCACGTGTAGATTCGCAAAATACAATACCAGGGTACTCCATGCCGCTTACAATACCTGCCACCGCGGTAGCATTAACGTATGAATAGCTGAACCATTTTTTAGAGTTAAACTCTATTGATGCCTTTACATACTCGGTTGAGCGTGCCCAGGCTGTATCGGCAGCACTTTCTACAGGGTAAGCAGAAATGGCCATTCCTTTTTTACCACCGGGCAAATTCATTTTAGCGGCATCAACAACAAATGCGGCTGATGATCCCCATGCCGCATCTCGGGCATTACGTAATTTAAAGCGCCAGGTTAATTGCGCTTTCCCCGCCGGGCGCGATGCAGGGCTAGTAACTTCAGCAGCCGAACGGATCAACACCGTTTTATCGCTTACTGCAGCTTGTGCCCAGCGCTTTTGTTGTGCAGCGGTATAAACCTCTAATGGGTTTTGTAACTCGCCCGAGCATACTACAATATGGTTGGCGGGAGCAGTGATACTGATGTCAAAATCGCCATAATCTAAATAAAACTCCCCGGGACCAGTGTAGGGTATGGTATTCCATCCCATTACATCATCATAAACGCACATACGCGGGTACCATTGGGCAACAGTGTATATTTTGCCATTTTTGGTTTTCAATATGCCTGTACGGTCCGACCCATAATCAGGCGATATAAATGAATATTCTATTTTAAGTTTTAATTGTCCACCTGCAGGCGCGATAGCTTTTGGCAGGAAAACCTGCATACGGGTATCATTTATAGCATACTTCACATCGGTAGCAATAGTGCCATTAAGCACTTTAACCGATTTAATTTTATAACCTGCGTCAAACACCTGGCCCTTACCTCCATTACGGCTACCCAATACCGGCACAATAGCTGACCCTCTTGAATCTTGTTTAAACAGGTTTTGATCCAACTGCATCCATATAAAGCCTAAAGATTGTGGACTGTTATTAGTGTAGGTTAAAACCTCGGTACCGGTAATTTCATCAGTTTTATCATTCAGCGTAGCTGATAGTTGGTAATCGGCGCGGTTTTGCCAATACTTTGGCCCCGGCTCGCCGGATGCGGCCCGGTACTCGGTTCCGTTCTTCGTATAAAAAAACGGCGCGAATAGTTCATGATAATCGTACTTGGTTTTGGAAGCGTCTAACTCGGCAGGGATGTCCTGAGCGCGCTGTGCATGGGCAATAGTAGTCCCAGCAAATAAGGCCAGTGCTATACCGGCAAATCTGTTAAATCTCATCAGTTAATTGTTAATTGATGTAAATCTACAAAAATGCCTTTAATTAAACTATCAGCCCTTAAAATGCTGCTGATAAACAGCCTCATCAAACCCAAAAAACAAAAACTCGTCATCTTCAATCACCGGGCGTTTGATCATACTTGTCTTCTGTTCTAACAATTGCAAAGCATCAGCTTTGGTTTTGATGCTTTCCTTAACGGCAGGGTCAAGCTGTTTCCAGGTAAGCCCCTGCTTGTTTAAAAACTTTTCGTACCCGGCTTTGCTATCCCACTCGGTCAATTTTTCAACAGGTGCGCCCAATTTTTTAAAGTCATGAAACTCATACATGATATTATTAGCCTTAAACCAGTCTAACGCTTTTTTAACAGTATTGCAATTGGGTATGCCGTAAACTTTCATAGAGGGATATGCTTTTATTAGCAATATTAACAAATTTTTATCCCTTTATATCATCGTTATTAATACTACGTTTGCTCTTTTTAATTTCACCTTTCAGCCTGTCAATTTTATAGTTAAATTTTAATACAAAGGCACGGTATGGGTTTTGGTTAAAGGTAGTTTGGATATAATCATTGGTACTGGTGGTATCCCTGTAATAATAATATCTGGCTAAAACATTAGCGGCAACAAGTGTTAGCGTACCGTTTTTATTAAAGCATTCCTTTGAAACACGTACCGCTGAATTAAAATACGCATTGGCTTGTCCTTGCAAGTTTATGCTTCCGGTACCAAAGCTCGTATCAGCACTCATACGATAGCCTTTACCCATTTTATAGGAAACATTTGCGCTAACAGTTCCGGTGTAACCACTATTGCTCAACTTTTGCAAATTATTTGAACCGCTATAACTAACCCTTGATATTAAACCATTTACAATAACTGCAACATTCTTATTGGGGTTAAGCGTAAAATTGCCGTTTAAGGATAAGCTTTTGTTACTTGCCGAATTATTATAAGTACTATAAGTTACGGCATTATCCAGGTAGCTTACCTTTTGAATAGCGTTGTTTGAGAAGGTATAAGACAAACCCAAGTTGAGCGGATTTTTTGCCGAATTGCTATAGTTCAATTCAAGTAAATTATTTAGCTCAGGTTTTAGCATCGGATTACCAAGACTAACAAACAAAGGATTATGACGATCAATAAAAGGGTTTACCTGATCAATGCCAGGGCGGGCAATGCGTTGGGTATAACCAAGTATAAAACTGGCATCTTCTAGCTTGTGTTGAAGAGATAAGGAAGGGATAAGGTTTAGGTATGAATTTTTAACTGTAGTTGTTGCAGGTATAAAGTAGCTATCAATATTGGTATGTTCCAATCGTGCACCTGCTTTAGCTGTCCACTTTTTAAATTTAAGTTGATAAGTATTATATAGGGCCAGAATTTTTTGTTGATACCTGAAATCATTTGATTGTTGGTCATCATTCACATAATCATTTCCCTGTTTTTGGGCCAACTTGCGCAGTATTATTTTGCCTCCGGCTTCAACGGTTAATTGCCTAACGGGATATATATAATCAATCTGCATAGTGTTTTCCCTGCTCCCGCTTTGATTGTTTTGTATGTAATCCGGCATTAACATTGGCTGGTTATATTGTTCGGTAAATTTATTATCAGCAAAGCTTGTATAAGGCAGATACACATATTTGTAGGCCACATTAAGTACCCTGTCTTTGTTCTTTACACCGTTTAATTGATAAATTGCGCCAAAGCCTTGAGGGATGTACCTCCAATCACCATCACTTAATAACCGATAACTATTGGCAACATTACCCGAATTAAAATTTATGGCTGTTTGGTCAAAATCCTGGTTGTATATGTTTCCCGAGAGCTCGCCCCATACATTAAACAGGTTTAAACTATCTGCTTCATAAGTAAACTCAACACCCGAACCATGGTACAACCCACCGTAATTAAATGCTGAATTTTGTATTAATTTTTCTGCTTTGCCAACAAACTGCTGCTCCTTACCGGAAGTATTTACCAGGTCGCGTTGCCTGCCTATACCCGATCGAACAGAAAAACCAAACTTTTTATGCTTTATAGCGGCATTTATATTGCCTTCAAAACCCCAAATGCTGTTATAATTTACCCCGGCAGAAAAGTTATAGCCATCGGAAGCATTTTTCTTTAATACGATGTTAATTATCCCGGCCAAACCTTCTGCATCATATTTTGAAGGTGGTGTGGTAATTACTTCAATTTTTTCAACACTACCTGCTGGCATTGCTTTTAAAACATCCGATGGCCGCGAAGCCACCAAGGCAGACTCGCGGTTATTGATCAGTATCTTAAAGTTTTTATTGCCTTTTAAACTTATAGCATTATTGGCGTCAACAGATAATAACGGTACTTTCTGTATAACATCAAGCACACTCAATGAGTTTACATCCGGATCGTTCTGAACGTTATAAGCTATTCTGTCTATCTCGCGGTTCACCAATGGCTTTGCGGCTGATATCGAAACTTCTTTTAAGGCATTATTTGACTTTGATAATAAAATACGCCCAAGGTTACTATCAGCATTTATTTTACCGATAGATAAAACATGCGTATTATATCCTATACTACTAAATGTAAGTTGATAGGATATAGTATCGTCAGCTGAAATGTTAAAAGACCCATTCTCATTTGTCACCAAATTTTTAACAGGTTGCTTAGTAGACTCATTTATTAAGGAAACAGTCACCAGGTCAAGCATTTTATTTGTTACAGAATCAGCGACTACACCGCTAATAGTAGAATTTTTTTGAGCAAAAGAACTGGTATGAATTGCTATTATGAGGGTAAATAGTAAAAGTTTTTTCATGCTGACGAGATTTCTTGCACCTAAAGTCCTCAATCAATATTTTAAAACAAACTATTTAACATTAATTAACTCAACATTTAACATTTAAAGGCTATTTGTTAAACTTGGTCATGGTCAGTTCCGTACCTATAGTAGCAAAGCTTTTTATCATTTCTATGGAACGATCTATCAACGCAGGCAGTTCCGGCTTTTCATCCTCATCAAAACCACTTAATACATAATCCACCTGGCGGCCTTTGGGATAGTTATCGCTGACGCCAAAACGTAGGCGGGCGTAATTGTTATGGCCCAAAGTAGCTTCAATATTTTTCAAACCATTATGCCCCGCAGCACTACCTTTAGGTTTTAAACGCAGGGTGCCTAATGGCAAAGCAATATCATCAACCAATACCAATACATTTTCAACCGGTATTTTTAGTTCCTTCATCCAATGATTAAGCGCTTTACCGCTTAAATTCATGTAGGTGGTAGGTTTTATTAAATGCAGGGTGCGACTTTTGTGGCTCACTTCGGTATAATAAGCCAGGCGCATATTGCTGAATTTGGCTCCCTCCTGTTTGGCCAGTTCGTCCAATATCATAAAACCAATATTATGCCTCGTATCCGAATACTCCGGACCAATATTACCTAAACCAACTACCAGATATTTCATACCAATATTGCTTTGAACCGGTTTTGGAGCCGGTGCCGCTTTTTTAAAGAATTTACTAAAATAAGGTTTCATTCGCCCCCTAACCCCCTAAAGGGGGAACTCAATTTAATTCCTCGAAGATATTACTTATAAAACAAAAATAGCGATGACTATGTCATCGCTATTAAATTTCACTTTGCTCCATACCCCCCTTTTGGGGGGCTGGGGGGCTTACTTACCTGCTTTTGCAGCTTCCTGCTCAGCCTGACGTAACGCACGTGAAGTGGTTACAGATACAACAGTATCTTCGGCAGCATTCAAAATAGTTGAATTAGGTACGCTGATATCAGATACACGAACTGATTTACCAACTTCTAATTCATCAATGCTTACTTCAATTGCATCCAGGTGATCTTTAGGTAAAGCTTTAACACGTAATTTACGCAGTTTAAGCACTAATTTACCACCCACTTTTACACCCGGAGAAGTTCCGGTTAAACGTACAGGGATCTCCATAGTTAACGGTTTAGCAGGATCTAATTGTAAAAAATCTACGTGGATGATCTGCTCAGTTAATGGATGGAACTGAATGTCTTTAATGATAGCTTGTGTTTTAACACCAGCAATGTCAAGGTCGATGAAATGAACATCCGGAGTATAAACTACGGGTCTCAAATCAGCTGCGG
>CAZTAU010000059.1:0-11527 GCA_964611565.1 uncultured Mucilaginibacter sp.
TTATTTTTGTGGTATGGCAATTATCCTGTTTGACGATAACGCGCATAAAACGTTATTACCTTTAACCTACACCCGCCCGGTTGCCGACTTGCGCATTGGTATTTTAACCATTGCCGAAAAATGGGCCAGACATTTAAATACCGACTATTCATTTTATACCCAACCTTATTTACAGGCTAAGTTCCCGGTAAATTATGCATCAGACAATTTATTTATTAATGGGTCCATTTGCCCGGACGAGGATTTGGTTGTAGCTATTAACCAACTGGAAAATGGCGACGCATTGAAATTTGGTAATCTATTGATAGCGGTTAAAGGCTGTAAATCGCATGAATTTAACCATGATACTAAGCCGGATAGGGTAATTGCATACACGCACCCCATTGTTGCTATAAAGCACCCGGAAGATGTTTTTAAGAATAATGATATTGAGCTACGTAAAGATTTTAAGTTACTAACCAAGGGTCGCACAAGTGCTGCCATTAGCAACACTAATACTATTATAGGTGATGATTTTTTTGCGGAGGAGGGTGCCGTAGCTGAGTGCTCTACATTTAATACCACTAATGGTCCAATCTACTTAGGTAGCCATACCGAAGTTTGGGAAGGCACCAACATACGCGGTTCCTTCGCGCTATGCGAACATTCGCAGGTGAAGATGGGGGCTAAAATATATGGAGCAACTACTATTGGTCCATATTCAAGAGTTGGGGGGGAGATAAGCAATGCGGTAATATGGGGTTATTCATCTAAAGGGCATGATGGCTTTTTAGGTAATTCCGTATTAGGCGAATGGTGTAATATAGGTGCCGATAGCAATAACTCCAACCTTAAAAATAACTATGCCGAGGTTAAGCTATGGGATTATGCCAGTGGGCATTTCCGTAAAACAGGCTTGCAGTTTTGCGGCTTAATTATGGGCGATCATGCTAAATGTGGTATAAATACTATGTTTAACACGGGTACGGTAGTAGGGGTAAGTGCCAATGTATTTGGCGGAGGCTATCCAAATAATTTTGTGGCTGATTTTGCCTGGGGCGGTGCGCAGGGTTTTGAGACTTATTCAATTAATAAAATGTTTGAAACAGCCGAAAAGGTATATCCCCGCCGCGACCGTGTATTTGATAAAACCGAACAGGATATACTGAAAAAAGTATTTGAATTGACAGAGGAATATAGGGGCTTATTTTAGTACGTGGTCCATAAACGATGGTCAATAACAATAAATAAATTATAACAACCATGGACTATGGTCTATCGTCCATGGACTAAAAAAAAGATATGAGAAAAGAAATAGTAGCCGGGAACTGGAAAATGAACCTGGATTATAATGAGGGATTAAGTGTTTTTTCTGAAGTGATCAACATGATCAATGATGAAGTTACCGGTACCCAGGAAGCTGTAATTTGCAGTCCGTTTATACATATACATAGTTTAGTGCAGTTAGCCAAGGGACAAAACCGTATCAGTTTAGGCGCGCAAAACGCTCACCAGGCAGAATCGGGAGCTTATACCGGCGAGATATCTGCTAAAATGATAAAATCAGTAGGTGCTGCTTACGTTATTTTGGGCCATTCGGAGCGCCGTCAGTATTTTGGTGAAACTAATGAGCTATTAGCCAAAAAAACAGATACCGTTTTAACTAATGATCTGAAGCCTATATTTTGTATTGGCGAAACCTTACAGGAACGTGAAGCAAATACGCATTTTGATATTATTAAAAGCCAGTTGGTTGAAGGTGTTTTTCATTTAGATGCAACACAGTTCGGCAAGTTGGTTATAGCTTATGAGCCGGTTTGGGCCATAGGTACGGGTGTTACCGCTACATCAGATCAGGCACAGGAAATACATGCTTTTATTCGCAAGGAAATTGCAGCTAAATATAGCCAGCAGGTAGCTGATAATACTACTATATTATACGGTGGCAGCTGTAACCCTAAAAATGCGGCCGAACTTTTTGCCCAGGCAGATATTGACGGCGGTTTAATTGGCGGTGCTTCTTTAAAATCGCGCGATTTTACGGATATAGTAAAGGCGTTTAATTAATTGACAGATATGAGATGTGAGATATGAGTATTGAGTTTAAAATTCATCTCAGATCTCATATCTCAATACTCATATCTAAATAATGAACTACTACGAACTATTATTCACTACCATTACTACCGAAGATTACCAGCAGGATCTGTTGATAAACGCCTTGGGTGAGATAGGTTTTGATACATTTGAGGAAGTTGACCTGGGTTTTAAGGCTTATATCCCATATTCTGAATTTGATCAGCAATTGTTAGATGAAACCCTATTACCTTACCGCGAGATGTTTACATTCAGCTATGATATTAACCTTATCCCGCATAAAAACTGGAATAAACTTTGGGAGAGCAACTTTGAGCCGATAGGCATCGGGAATCACCTATTTGTGCGTGCAACCTTTCACGATCCCAGGCCAGAGTTTAAGTACGAGATTGTTATTGACCCTAAAATGGCATTTGGTACGGGCCATCACCAAACCACAGCCATGATGCTGCAATTGATATTGGAAAACGATTTTGCCGGTAAAAAAGTGTTGGATATGGGGGCAGGTACAGGTATATTGGCCATTATGGCTGCCCAATTAGGTGCAACCGATATTACTGCCATTGATTACGACCCTATATGCTATGAAAGCATTATAGAAAATGCTGCTTTAAATCATATTGGCAATATCAAATCACTTTGCGGCTCAAAGGAAGTTATCCCTGACGAGCAGTATGATATTATATTGGCCAATATAAATCGCAACATTTTGCTTGACCAAATGGAGCAATACAACGAGGCCTTAAAACCCGGCGGCGAAATATATTTCAGTGGTTTTTATGAAACGCCTGATCTGGATATTATTACCGATGAGGCACGTAAATACGGGTTAAAATACATCACCCATAAAAAAGATAAAGAATGGGTAGCAGCAAAATTTGTTAAGTAAGTGAAATGTAGAGACGCAATACTGTGCGTCTCATAATAAATATAATTAGGCGCAAGGTTTGCGTCTCTACAATAATAAACCTATGAGAGTACATTTTATAGCTATTGGCGGTGCGGCCATGCACAATTTGGCTATCGCTTTACACAAAAAGGGATTTAATGTAACCGGATCTGACGATGTTATATTTGAACCATCTGCCTCCCGGTTAAGCAAATACGGATTGCTACCTCAAGAGCCGGGTTGGTATCCAGAAAAGATCACGACTGATATTGACGCGATAATTTTAGGTATGCATGCCCGAATTGATAATCCCGAATTATTAAAAGCGCAGGAATTAGGTTTGAAAGTATATTCATATCCTGAATATATCTATGAGCAATCAAAGGATAAGCTTCGCGTAGTAATAGGAGGGAGCCACGGCAAAACTACCATTACTTCTATGATATTGCATGTGCTGCAGGCGGCGGGGAAAGCTTTTGATTATTTAGTTGGCGCTCAGTTAGAAGGTTTTGAAACCATGGTAGGCTTAACTCATGATGCCCCGGTAATAATAATTGAAGGTGATGAATATTTAGCTTCGCCGATTGACAGGCGACCAAAGTTTCATTTATACAAGGCTAATATTGGTGTAATTAGCGGCATAGCCTGGGATCATATCAACGTTTTCCCAACATTTGAAGGCTACATTGAACAGTTTGAAATATTTGTTAATACTATACAATCTAATGGCCGGTTAATCTACAGCCAAACGGATGAGGTATTAAATACGATGGTTGTTAAAAATAAAACTACTATAGATAAAATACCTTATGCTTTACCACAATATATTATTGAAGATGGTATAACTATTATACTTAGTGATGGCAAAAAATACCCCTTACAGGTTTTTGGTGAACACAACCTATTAAATATGGAAGCTGCCCGGTTGGTGTGCGAAGCTTTAGCAATTACTAAAACCGACTTTTATACCTACATTACCACATTTAAAGGAGCAGCAAGACGATTGGAGCTTTTAGGGAAAAATGCAAATGCACATATTTTTAAAGATTTTGCGCATTCGCCATCAAAATTAAAAGCTACTATTAACGCAGTTAAAACACAATTTCCAAACAGGAAATTAATAGCCTGTATTGAATTGCATACTTTTAGTAGTTTAAATAAAGATTTTTTGGCTGAGTATGCCGGAACAATGGATGAGGCAGACAGCGCCATTGTACTAATTGATAAAAAAACGTTTGAGCAAAAGAAAATGGAACCTTATCCGGTTGAGATAGTTAAGGCTGCGTTTTTAAAAAATGATCTGTTATTTTTTGATGATCCTAAAACGCTTTTAAAATATATTGAAAATCTGGATATTGCTGACAGTAACCTGCTAATGATGAGTTCGGGTAATTTTGGTGGAATAAATTTGATAGATATGACAAATAAATTATTAAATAATTATCTTTGATTTAAAAATTGTAGTAATTTTATTAACTATAGAGAAACCCCCTTATCAACAAACTATTAATACGAATGAAAACCCTAGGAAAAAAAATCAGACTGTTACGTCACCAAAAAGGATGGAGCCAGGAGGATGTTGCAAAAAGACTAGATATTTCTATACCGGCTTTTTCTAAAATTGAAACCGGTATTACTGATATCAATTTATCACGATTAGAACAAATATCTAATTTATTTGAAATGTCTGTAGTACAGTTACTTACATTTAATGATTTAGAACAAGATAAAAAATTTGTTAATGAACTTGAAGTGGTTAATAAAAAACTAACCGATAGAGAAACAGAGATCATTGATCTGCAAAAGAAAGTAATTGAACTCTTTGAAGAATTAAGACATAACAGAGCAACCGCATAAAAAAAAGCCCCATTATCAGGGGCTTTTTTGTTAAAATATGTATCGCATGGTTAGATGCTTATTAGCAAAAACCGCTCCCATGCTATGGTGCAGTGCTACCATTTTGTCGTTAAAATCGCCTACCCATGATAATTCAAGCGTATCATATTGTTTTAATGGCAATACATATTCTCCCAGTTTTATAAACAATCCCGACTCCAAGCCATGTTTTTGGAACTTCTTTTTTGTGCCCATTACAATACCCCTCATGCGGGTAACACCTTTCCATCGATAGTATAAAAACTTGAGTTTACCTATCAGGTCCAGTTTGCCATTTAATGGCTTAAGCATTTGGTTAGCATCCGGCAAAATAATATTAAATGATGCGGGTTCGCCATTAACATAAGCAAAGCCTATCATATTTTCATCCATTATGGTTTTCATTTTATTGAAACTCTCTAAAATGGTATCGTAGGTAATAGGAACAAAGTTTTCAAAATCGGCCCAGGCATCATTGTAAATTTCAATAAAATCGGCCGCGAATTTATCTATTTCCTTTACACTAAGATGCTTAAATTCATACCCCGGCTTTTGTGTAACCCATTTGGCTATTTTATAAAATCTTTCCGGAAATGGTTTGGTTATATCCAGGTGATTGGTTATTTGCTCGTACAAAGTAGTAAAGCCATAATTATCAAAAAAAGCTTTATAGTAGGGTGGGTTGTAATTCATTCCGTATGATGGGGGAGTAAAACCTTCAGCTAATAATCCCCAAAAGGTGTCATTCTCCCCAAAATTGATAGGACCATCCATGGCTTGCATGCCATTGTCTTTTAACCAGTTTTTGGCGGTATCAAACAATAAAAATGCCGCCTTTTCATCATCTATACATTCAAAAAAACCCATGCCGCCGGTAGGCTGCTCATAATTAAAGGCCTTTTTGTTATTAATAAAAGCCGCAACACGGCCTATAAGCTGGCCATCATCATTTTTTAATACCCAGCGCGTGCATTTACCAAATTGATGAAAGTTATTTTTAAGCGGATCAAAAACTGCTTCTATATCATTATCAAGCGGGCAAACCCAATTGTTATCATTTTTATAAATTATACGGGCAGTATCTAAAAATGCTTCTCGCGTGGCTTTATCTTTAACTTCGGTTATTACCATATACCATCAAATATAAAAAAAGCATCCAGCGCAATGCTGAATGCTTGTATGTATGTCCTTATTTATTAATAAAAATTAATAATCGTCGTCGTCGTCGTCATCAAAGTCATTGAAGCCCAAGTCGTCATCTAATGGACCATCAAAATCGTCTTCATCTTCTTCAACCTCCTTTTCGGGGGTTAAATCCAAATCGTCATCGTCATCTTCTTCTGTACTTTTAGAAGGTATCTTCTTGTTGTCAGGTTTTTTTGGCGTTCCCATTTCGGTGAATTTTATTTAAACTTTTAGTGTTTGATATATGATGCTAATATATCTGTATATCTGTTTTATTAGTAAAAATAATTAAATCATTTTTATTTGAAAAATCATTTTCAAAAATTATTCCTGGTGTTCCCCTATTGAAGTTGAGTTATCTGTAAGTTCTTTAATATGAGGCAATTCTTGTATGCTGTTTATGCCGAAATAATCCATAAAAAGTGGGCTGGTACCGTATAAAATAGGTTTTCCAACGCTTTCAGATTTTCCAACTATAGCAATTAACTCTTTTTCAAGCAGCTTTTGTACCGAATAATCGCAATTTACGCCGCGTATTTGCTCGACGTCAGTTTTGGTTACCGGTTGTTTGTAAGCTATAATAGCCAAAGTTTCTAAAGCGGCCTGGCTCAATTTCTTTTTTGAGCGTTGTAACTGCAATAAACTAATAACAGTATGATAATTCTTTTTGGTTAAAAATTGATAGCCATTATTGATGTTAACCAATTCAATAGCAAAATTCTCATCGTTGTATTTTGCTTTGATACGTTTTAAATAGCTTTTGATGTCGTCTGCTGCAAAATCGCGTTCAACAGCAGCCTGTAAACAATATATTATTTCCTCTATTCGGATGCCTTGTTCTGATGCAAAAATTAATGCTTCAATATAAAGTTCAGGTTCTGTCATATAATATTCGCAAGTGTTCTATTGATACGTAAAACTATTTAATCAAAATCTAATAGTACCAATTTATTTAAAACAATACAATATTTTTAAAGTGGTTATATACTAAAGTATTGGTATAATCATTCAAATTATATACAAACAAAAAAGCCTCCCGAATTTCGGGAGGCTTTTTTGTTTGACTAAAAAATGATTACATTTTTTTAGCAGTGTCAACTTTAGTTGAATCAGTAGCAGTTGAATCAACAGTTACAGTTGAATCAACAGTTACAGTTGAATCTACTTTAGTTGAATCTGCATCAGATCCACCTTTACCTTTACAAGCTGCAAATGAAGTTGCGATAGCTAAAGCTAAAAACGCGATTTTGAAAGAATTTTTCATGTTTAATTTTTTTAAAAGTGACTATATAGTTTTGGTATTAATACACGAAAATATAAAAGGTAACCCACACTTTTCAAAAAAGTAACTATTTTTTTGCTAAAAAGTTAAAAATCAGCTATAAAAATGTGAAAATTTATTTTTTTTGAGATGCCATTTTTTTAAAGGAAATACTACAAAATACGGTAATATGATAAAGACGTATATAATAGTTATCTCAAACCTGAGTTATTCATAAAATGTAAAATACAACCGCAATATTTATTTAATTTAGTTTTTTCTTACGAGCGATGGGTTACAATTTTGCATAAATAGTATTAAGTAGTGAATAAAGGTTTAAAAGATTCAGCGCCAACAGATAGCGAAGTTATTCTTGGGATACTAAATAATTCGGAAAGTGCTTTAAAACGGTTATATATAGCTTACTTTCCAATGGTACTGCAGCTCATTATAAACAATAATGGTAATGAGGATGATGCTAAGGATATTTATCAGGAGGCGATAATAGTTCTTTATAATAAAGTAAAAGCGGGTGATTTTGAATTAAGCAGTAAGCTTAAAACATATATTTATTCAATATGCCGCAGGCTTTGGCTAAAAAGGTTAAGCCAGCTAAATAGGTATGGTGGTGATATAAGGGATTTTGAAGAGTTTATCCCCGCTGAGAATGATGATAGTGACCAAATTAGTGACAAGGATATCCAGTTTAATAAAATGCATAGTGCATTGCAACTACTGGGAGAACCCTGTAAAACTATTATGGAAGATTTCTATATAAACAACAGATCGATGCAGGATATCTGTGAACGTTTTGGATATACCAATGCGGATAATGCAAAAACACAAAAATATAAATGTCTGCAACGCCTGAAAAAATTATTTTTTCAGCAAAATTAAAAGAGGAGTAATGCAATGAGCGAGAGTCAACTTTTAGAAGTAATTGAACAGTACCTTAATGGTGAGATGAACCGGGAGGAACGTGAGCAGTTTGAATTGCTTCGTAAACAAAATGCGGAGATTGATGGAAAAGTAGTCGAACATCAATTGTTCACTAATCTTTTAAAGCAATACAGCAAACGTGTTGAATTAGAGAACCGATTAAATGCCATACATAGCGAAATAGATGTAAATGATTTAAAGGAAAGCCTGATGGAGCATCCGGTATGGGTTGTACAAATGTGGCGTAATCATCATTCCAAAATATCTGTAGCAGCATCGGTAGCCATATTTGCTACATTAATTGTACTGGCTTTAATGGGCAAGCTTAATGATAACAGTCATAATAATATAGCTCAGTTAAAAAACGAGGTTCGTAAGCTAAACCGTTCTAATGAAAAATTAAGCCGCTCAATTAATGATATTAAGGCACAAAGCGGTGTAATAATACGCGACAAAGAAAGCAGCACAGGTACCGGGTTTGCAATTACATCTGATGGTTTAATTGCAACTAATTATCACGTAATACAAGGTGCCGATTCTGTTTATATTCAAAATGATGCAGGCCGGTCATTTAAAACAAAAGTACTGTACACTGAGCCCCAAAATGATATTGCCATATTAAAAGTAACAGATGATACCTTTAATTTAGGAGCAATACCTTATACCTTTAAAAAATCTGAAAGTTCTTTAGCAGAGTCTGTTTCAACTTTCGGATACCCTGGTGGTTCGGCGGTTTATAACAAAGGCTATCTGGCTTCCAAATCAGGTGTAAATGGTGATAGCATTCATTATCAGATATCAATACCTATCAATTTTGGTAATAGTGGCGGCCCTTTATGGGATAGTAAGGGCAATGTTATTGGGCTTACTGATGCTAAACAAATTCAATTTGAGGGCGCACATTACGCTGTTAAGTCAAAATATTTAATAGATGCCATACATAATATACCGGCAGATTCATTACAAGGAAAAACTGTTTCATTAAACAAGAAGAATGTTTTAGCGGGTTTATCTGATGCACAGAAAACCCAAAAGACTAAAAAATATGTCTTTATGGTAAAAGTCTATAACGATTAATGTTAAGTACAGCTATAAATAAAAAAGACGCCTAAAGCGTCTTTTTTATTTATAGCTATTTTTTTGAAATTACCTATCTACCTCACCTAATACAAAGTCTATAGAGCCAACTATCGCTATCAGATCGGCAATCATTACACCTTTTGATATTTCGGGCAATACAGAAAGGTTATTAAAGCTTGGGCCACGCGATTTTGCACGGAATGGTATTTCAGATTTCCCATCAGCAATAAAATAAAAGCCCAATTCGCCCCTTGCGCCTTCGCACCTGGTATAATAATCTTGGGCCTTAGGCGTAATTTTACGTGGCAATTTAGCACGCGGATCAAAGTCAGGTGTGCGTTTTAATTCATTTTGCAAACGATCTAAACATTGATCAATGATTTTTAAAGATTGCTCAACTTCATCAACGCGTACTTTATAACGGTCCCAGCAATCGCCTATGGTACCCATAGCACCTGTGCCAACCGGTATATCAAAATCAAGTTCAGGATAGGCAGAATAATTATCAATTCGTCTCAAATCATATTTTAAGCCCGAGCCACGCAATACCGGTCCCGAACAACCATAGTTAATAGCTACATCCATTGGCAATACACCAACATTGGCTGTACGGCTAATAAACACCTGGTTATCGGTTAACAAGTGGTTTAATTCAACCATTTTAGGTTTAAAGTAGGTTACAAATTCCTTGCAACGTTCTTCAAAACCTACGGGTAAGTCATAAAATAAACCACCCACCCAAATGTAGTTATATAGTAATCTTGAGCCCGATGCCCACTCCAGCATACCCATTATATGTTCCCTATCGCGGAAACACCATAAGAAGGGAGTAAAAGCGCCTATATCTATACCATAAGTACCAATAGCTATCAGGTGCGATGCAATGCGGTTCAACTCGCAAACTAATACGCGGATGTATTCAACGCGTTTAGGAATGTCCTGATCAATACCCAACATTTTCTCTACACCCATTACCCAAGCGTGGCTGTTATTCATAGATGCCAGGTAATCCATTCGGTCAGTAAACGGAATAGTTTGCTGATAGGTTAATGATTCGGCATGTTTTTCGAAGCAACGGTGCAGGTAACCCATGTGCGGTATAACCTCTTTAACTATTTCACCATCGGTAATTAATTCTAACCTTAAAACACCATGCGTTGAAGGATGTTGTGGGCCCATATTGAGCACCATGTCTTCTACGCTCGCGTTAGCTATTTTTTGATAATATTTTTTTAATGCGTCTGTCACAATCTTTATTTCGGATTTCGGATGTTCGATATTAAACTAATCTATCTTAATTCCTTTATAATATTCAGCTGTTTTATAATCTTTTCTAATAGGGTAGCCTTCCCAATCATCAGGCAATAAAATACGGCGCAGATCGGGGTGTCCTTCAAAATATATTCCTAGCAGATCATAAGCCTCACGCTCATGCCAGTCGGCAGTGCGATAAACACTTGATACGCTCGGAAATTCAGGCAAAGCAGGATTATCACGATTGTGCTCCTTATTTACCTTTAAAGTAAGCTGCAAATGGTAGGGGATAGAGGCCAAATGATAAACTACGCCAAAACGATTAACTTCTGTGCCATAATCAACACCGGTTAAGCACGATAAAAAATCAAAATAAGTTTTTGGGTTATCACGAAGTTCCAAGCATACATTGGCAATACGCTCCGGCTGAATAATTAATGCGGGTTGTAAACCACCTAACTCCTCACCAATAATTACCTCGGTGCCAAATTTTTCTACTAGTAATGATTTAATTTCTTCAAAACTCATGGCGCCAAGCGAACTGTTTTCCAGGTACTGTTATCTATCTTTTTATATAAAATGCGGTCATGCAGCCGACTTTGCTGGCCCTGCCAAAACTCAACCATACGAGGTTTTAAAATATAGCCACCCCAATAGGATGGTTTTGGTACATCCTTATCAGTATATTCAGCTTCTAGCTGGGCCATTTTGCTTTCCAATACCTCGCGGCCGGCTATTTCCTGGCTTTGTGGCGAAACTAATGCACCTAACTGGCTGCCTTTAGGACGGGTTTGAAAATATCTTTCTGACTGCTCCTTACTCAATTTCTCAATAGTGCCTTCAATTCGCACCTGTCTTTCCAACTCACCCCAAAAAAAGGTTAGGGCGCCTACTGGGTTCTTGGTTATTTCTTTACCCTTACGGCTTAAATAGTTGGTGTAAAAAACAAAGCCATAATTATCATATCC
>CAZTAU010000060.1:0-10778 GCA_964611565.1 uncultured Mucilaginibacter sp.
TCACGATATGCGTTATGCTATTGATTCGTCAAAGTTGCAAGAAGAGTTGGGTTGGGTACCAAGCATAACATTTGAAGAAGGCTTAGAAAAAACTGTGGATTGGTACCTGGCTAATGAAGAATGGCTAAATGATGTAACATCCGGCCATTACCAGGAATATTATACAAAACAATATAATGATCGATAAAATACTTTCTTTTTTTAAAGGGGAGCCTGCTAAACCGGCGCTTAATTATAGTTCGCTTGTGGTTGATATGCACTCACATATTTTGCCTGGTATTGATGATGGTGCAAAAACCCCTGCTGATTCCATTGCATTGATAAGAAGTATGATGAGCCTGGGAATTAAGAAAATTATTGCCACGCCGCACATTATGGCCGATTTTTATAAAAACACGCCCGAAACCATTAATGCATCATTAGAAATATTAAGGGCCGAATTAAAAAAACAAGGAATTGATATTGTGGTAGAAGCTGCTGCCGAACATTATTTTGATGAGACGTTTGAACCGATGATCAATAAACGCAGTTTAATGACCATGGGCGATAACTACGCGCTTTTTGAATATCCCTTTATGAGCCCGCCACCCAACGCATTTACGGTTATACAAAAAATGATTGAGTGGGGCGAGTATAAACCCATATTAGCTCACCCTGAAAGATATGGTTATATGAATTTGGATGCTATTGCGGATGTGCGTAGCTGGGGTTGCAGCATACAAATGAATACCATTGCATTAACGGGCTACTATGGCAATTCTATTAAGAAAAAGGCTGAAGCCATGATAGATGAAAGCCTGGTTGATTTTATATCAAGTGATATGCACCACTTAAAACATGCGGCAGCGTTTCGCGATGCTTTAAAAACACCATATATGGAGAAATTGCTTAGCGGCGAATATCCTTTGAAGAATATAATGCTGAAATAGAATTAAGAGTTAAGAGCCAAGAATTAAGATGATCTTCTGACATACTTTCTTGAATCTTGACTCTTTATTCTTGGTTCAAAAAACTACTCGTACCTCAATGCTTCTACCGGATCAAGCTTTGATGCCTTTTTTGCGGGATAAAATCCTGATGCAAGGCCAATACCGGTACATAACAGGATAGCGCTAAATAACCATAGCCACGGTACTATAAATTGCCCACTGATATTGACGGCAATAAGGTTACCAATAGCCATACCTAAAATAATACCGCTAACCCCGCCTATTAAACATATAACAATAGCCTCAATTAAAAACTGGCGGCGTATAATGGTTGGTGTAGCGCCAATGGCTTTGCGTATACCAATTTCGCGGGTACGCTCGGTGACCGAAACCAGCATAATATTCATTAATCCAATGGCTGCACCTATTAGGGTAATTGCTCCAATAGCAAAACCCGCGATAGTAATATTGGTTGACAACTCTGCCAATTGCTGCTGAGCTGAATCACTTCGGGTAATTTCAAAATTGTCATCTTTACCAATAGATAAACCACGTATGTTTCTAAGTAAGGCTGTGGCTTCACCAACACTGGCATCTAATATATTGGCACTGCCCACCATTACGGTGATACCAAATGATGGATTTGATGTTGTAGCAATTTGCTTGGCTTTAAGTATAGGAATTAAACAAAACCTGTCTCCGGCACCGGCACTTGATCCTTTTGATGCAAATACGCCTATCACGTTAAATTTATTATTTCCTATAAATATTTGTTTCCCTATTGGGTCCTTACCTTTAAATAATTTCGTTTTAATTTCATCACCAATAATTACTACGCCTGCACCATGTTCCAGTTCAGAAGCAGAAAAATTGCGTCCTAATGATATTTTATAACCATTGGTAGCCGGATAATTTTCATTACTACCAGATACAACAATATTAGGATTGGTTTTTTCGCTGCCATATTTGACTACCGCTGTGCCCGACACCCTCAAATTTATAGATATTAAAGCCGGCAGTTTAAATTTTTCCTTAAACCGTTCTGCTTGATCGTATCGTATTGGCGGATATACTTTACGACGGCCACCATTACCAAAGTTAATACCGGTGCCCCGGTTTTGCATATTAAATGAATTTGCCCCCAAACTTGAAAAAGCTTCGTTTGTTGATTGCTTGATACCTTCAATAGCTGTTAAAATACCTACCAAGGCCATAATACCAATAGCAATAATTAATGCTGTAAGCGAAGTGCGCAGTTTATTTCCCCCTAATGATTGTAAGGCGATAGAGACATTCTCTTTTAAGGTGGTATTTACAGGCATGTATAAATATAGATAAAACTTTAAAGGTAAGACTAAAAAACCTACCGGTTTGTTACAACGTCTATAAAAGAGTAAAAAATAAAAAAGCCTTCAGGTAAGAAGGCTTTATATTAATATATAGGCTATATAAGTTATACCGAAAACGAAGTACCGCAACCGCAGGTACTGGCAGCGTTAGGATTATTAAAAGTAAATCCACGGGCATTCAATCCATCCTGGAAATTAATTTCCATTCCCATTAAATACAAGCCATGGGCTTTGTGCATAAATACCCGCAATCCATTTATTAAAAATTCCTGGTCGCCATCTTTCTTTTGGTCAAAACCCAGCACATAGCTCATGCCCGAGCAGCCACCACCTTCAACGCCAATGCGCAAACCAAAATCATCACCTAACTCTTGCTGATCTCTTAATTTAAACAATTCTTTAACCGCTCCTTCTGTAAAGGTTACCGGTGCAGGTGCCGTATCAATAACAGTGCTCATCTTATTTTTAATTAACTATACAAATATAAGGTAAAATGCGGATTTTTGTTCGGAGGCAAGTATTTATGACCTCTGCTTAACATTCAATAATTATGAATATTGATTACTTATTAGATATTTTAAAATACACCATAGCCGGTATTGGCGTAGTATATATAGCGTTTTACTTATTTAAACCCTACCTGGACAGGTCAGAAAGCTTGCAGATGCTTGATTATAAAAAAACTATCAGCAGCCAAACCCTTCCATTAAAGCTACAGGCGTATGAGCGTATTGTATTATTTATTGAGCGCATTAACCCGGCCAACATGCTAGTAAGGTTAAATGGCCCTGAGTATTCGGCAGCGGAACTACATAGTTTAATAGTTGCCGAGATACGTAACGAGTTTCAACATAATATATCACAGCAAATTTATGTGAGCCATACAGCATGGGATGTAGTAAGGCGATTAAAAGACGATACCTTAAGTATTACCACCAATGCCATTAAAGCCTTGCCCGAAGCCGCAACCGGTTTAGAGTTAAGCAAAACCATTTTAGCCCACTTAAGCCAGCTAAATGACAATCCTTACGATATGGGTACTGCCCTGATAAGGAAAGATCTGGAGCAATTATTTTAATATTCGTAATTTAATACCCCTCGCCCCAATAAAGACTTATAGAAATTATGCTAATTTGATAACGCACATTTAGTATAACCTAAAAAAATTGGCGTAAACCCAACTTTTAAACACTACAAAAAAACTGCTTAAAATCTTTTTTAGGATATAGATAATCGAGACAATTAGTATAAAAAATGCCCCAGCGTATTGGAATGGCAATATTGGGCAACCTTCATGCGAAATATAACATTTTGCTTTTAATTTATATAAACTTTACGTGTTTTTTTGATGAAATATATTTTTAGAAAAAGTGAAAAATTAATTTTTTAATTCGCTTTTTTTCTGAATATTCGATGTTCCGTAGCAGCCTCAAAAATTGCTTCTTTGGGGCTTGAATATCAGATACTTTTTTAAAATATTATATGGAAAAAACTTGTACTACCGTTTGGAATAGCTGCCTTCAAATCATAAAGGACAATATCCCTGCACAAAGCTTTAAAACCTGGTTTGAGCCAATTAAAGCATTACGCATGGAAGGAAGCGTTTTGACGATACAAGTGCCAAGTTTATTTTTTTACGAATGGCTGGAAGAACATTATGTTGGACTGCTGCGTAAAACCATAAAGAAACAATTGGGCGATGATGGGCGTTTAGAATACAACATAGTTGTTGAACAAGCATCAAGCAAACCATATACCACCAATATGCCTTCAAACGGAAACGGTGCGGAATCAAAAAATCAGTCAATGCCTATCCCTATTTCAATAAATAAGGATATTAAGAACCCGTTTGTAATTCCAGGCCTAAAAAAGCTGATTGTTGACCCACAGCTTAACCGTAACTATACTTTTGAAAATTTTGTAGAGGGCGATTGTAACCGTTTGGCACGTTCTGCCGGATATGCTGTTGCCGCTAAACCGGGTGGTACATCATTTAACCCGTTAATGATATATGGTGGCGTAGGCTTAGGCAAAACCCATCTGGCACAAGCCATCGGCAACGAAATTAAACGCTCATTACCTGATAAGCTGGTACTATATGTATCATGCGAGAAATTTACCCAACAATTTGTTGACGCGTTAAAACATAATAATATTAATGATTTTGTGAATTTTTACCAGGCTATTGATGTGCTGATCATGGATGACGTACACAACTTTGCCGGTAAAGAAAAAACACAGGATTTCTTTTTCCATATTTTCAATCACTTGCACCAATCAGGCAAGCAGTTGATCATTACCTCTGATAAAGCACCAAAAGACCTGGCCGGTTTAGAAGAGCGTTTACTTTCAAGATTCAAATGGGGTTTATCTGCCGACCTACAGGTTCCTGACCTGGAGACCCGCATGGCTATCCTTAAAAATAAAACTTACCAGGACGGTATTGACCTTAATGATGATGTTATTGAATATGTTGCACACAACATTGACAATAACGTACGTGAACTGGAAGGTGCCATGGTTTCTTTGCTGGCTCAATCAACATTGAACCGTAAGGAAATTGACCTTAACCTGGCCAAGCAAATGCTGAAGAACTTTGTAAAAAATTCTTCCAAAGAAATTTCAATGGAATACATTCAAAACCTGGTTTGTGAGTATTTTGAAGTACCTATTGAGATGGTAAAATCACAAACCCGCAAGCGCGAGATTGTACAGGCCCGTCAAATATCTATGTACCTGGCTAAGGCCCATACCAAAAGCTCATTAAAGTCAATTGGCCATTTCTTTGGCGGCCGCGATCACTCTACCGTGATTTATGCCTGCCAAACCGTTGAGGATCTAATTGATACCGATAAAAAATTCAAAGGTTACGTTGCCGATATTCAGAAAAAGTTAAAGATGTCCTAATTGACATTTACTATAAAAACAAGAAAGCCTTGCAAAATGCAGGGCTTTCTTGTTTTTACGCTCCATCCAACCACGCGTCATTGCGAGGAACGAAGCAATCTCTAATGATACAATTCAATGTCCTTGTTGCTAAAGAGAGCATCCGCCTGTCCATTGTAGAGATTGCTTCGTTCCTCGCAATGACGGTTGGGTATGGGGACAACAAAAAAGGCTTACCAAATTGGTAAGCCCCTTTTTACTATATGGTCAATTAACTTTCTTTACTCTGCTACCTCGGCTAAATGCTCGCCGGTAACGTTTTCTTTAATTTTTGCTTCCAGCTCGTCCATCAGTTCCGGGTTATCCAAAATTAATTGTTTAACCGCGTCGCGGCCCTGACCAAGGCGGGTATCGCCATAGCTGAACCATGAACCTGCCTTTTTAATGATGTTGTGCTCAACACCCAGATCAATGATCTCACCTGCTTTAGATATACCCTCGCCAAACATAATGTCAAACTCGGCAATACGGAACGGCGGAGCCACTTTGTTTTTAACTATCTTAACCTTTACACGGTTACCTGAAACCTCTTCAGTATCTTTTATTTGTGATATACGGCGTACATCCAAACGTACCGAAGCATAAAACTTCAAGGCGTTACCACCGGTGGTAGTTTCGGGGTTACCAAACATAACACCAATTTTATCGCGTAGCTGGTTAATAAATATACAGCAGCACCCGGTTTTGCTAATGGTACCGGTTAACTTACGCAAAGCCTGCGACATTAAACGGGCATGTAATCCCATTTTCGAATCGCCCATTTCGCCTTCTATCTCCGCCTTTGGCACTAATGCTGCAACCGAGTCAATAACTAATATATCAATAGCTCCCGAACGGATCAGGTTATCGGCGATCTCTAAAGCTTGCTCGCCATTATCAGGTTGTGATATCAAAAGGTTCTCTACATCAACACCCAATTTTTTGGCATAAAAACGATCGAACGCGTGCTCGGCATCAATGAAAGCGGCAATGCCACCTTTTTTTTGCGACTCGGCAATGGCATGTATAGCCAACGTAGTTTTACCTGATGATTCAGGGCCGTATATTTCAATAACACGTCCTTTAGGTAAGCCCCCAACACCCAAAGCAATATCCAATCCTAATGATCCGGTTGATATAACTTCTGTCTCTTCAATTACAGAATCGCCCAATTTCATGATGGTGCCTTTTCCGTATGATTTTTCCAACTTATCCAGCGTAAGTTGCAGTGCCTTTAATTTTTCTGCGTTGCTCATCTTAAAAATATCTTACAACAAATATAAAAACAATTTTTATAAATACTAATTTTTTTAGCAATTTATTTACTCTTTGTCATTCTGAGCATAGCGAAGAATCTATCAAGCGGCAATTGCAAAGTTTGCAGATTCTTCGCTACGCTCAGAATGACAATGGACTTTGATATAAACTTACTTAACCCACAAACAACAATCAAATATTCTTATCCACACTCCTTTTCATCAACTCTTTGCTGATGTTATTTAGCGCTTTTTTCTTTTTGGCATCTTTCGCTTTTTTGATCTTAGCGGCTTCGGCTCTTAGTAAAGCGGTCTCGGTATTGGCCTGTTCATAATAGCGGCAAAACCAGGTGAGGGGGCAAATTTCACATTTTGGGGTACGGGCTACGCATATATACCTGCCATGCAAAATGAGCCAGTGGTGCGCAATAGCCAAAGTATCTTGCGGTAGGTGTTGCACTAATTGCTTTTCAACCGCCAACGGTGTATGTGCATTATTGGTCAACCCAATACGATTAGCTACTCTAAATACATGGGTATCCACCGCTATAGCCGGGGCGTCAAAAACAACCGACGCGATCACATTTGCTGTTTTGCGGCCCACGCCGGGCATTTTTTGCAGGTCGTTAATATCTGATGGAACCTCACTGTTAAATACATTAACCAGTATTTGCGCCATGCCTACCAGGTGTTTGGCCTTGTTGTTAGGATAACTTACACTGCGTATATAAGTAAAAACTTCTTCGGGGGTTGATGCGGCTAAACTTTCGGGCGTAGGGAAACGCTCAAAAAGTGCCGGGGTAATTTGGTTGATACGCTTATCAGTACATTGTGCCGATAGGATAACCGCTATCAGCAATTCAAATGGCGATGAGTAATTTAACTCGGTAACGGCGTTAGGCTGCTGCTTTGAAAAATATTCAACAAAGTGGCGGTAACGGTCTTTTTTAAGCATGGCTAAAAATAGCAAGTCTTTAGCCGTAAAACAATATGCCAAGCGCCATGGATGTAAACAAAAAACATCGCCATTTGTAATTTATGTATGAAAGTTATAACCCTGCATACTCCCATCATAACCGACGAATTGTTGCAGCATTTGCGCAACCGTTTGAATAGGCTGTTCCGCGAACAACGCCAGGTAGCCTTTGATTTAACCATTCAAAAAAATGGCAACGTGGTTGAAATATCACAACCTGAAATGTACGAGGGTGTTTTATTTAAACTGGAACCAAAAGGCCCCGAACTTTACATTACCCGCAATGAACATTATGTGGATGATGTAAACTCGTTAACTATTGAATCGATATTGAACAGTTTATTTGAGGACCTGACTGACGATATACGCGGTGTTGATTTGTTGACGGAAGGATAGATTTAAACTTCCGCTTTCCGAGATATATTTTTCGACAAAAAACTCACAAATGCCAGCACTGCCAATATTACGATTAGCCATTTGGCATAATCGGCTGCATGGAGTACGAATGTGCTTATCCCATTTGGCTTTGATGTAACCCTTTCTATTATCCAACCTATTGCAGCTACCCCTGCAAGCAAAGCTCCTGTAATCCGCACATAATTATAAATACCTACTGACCTGCTCAAAATAATCAACCACGGAATAGTCGTCGCGACAACCAACAGCTGCATTAGCTCTATACCCAGGTTAAAACCAAATATGCTTAGCGCCATTCGCCCGGCATCCAAATTCAAATCGACCAATGTGGTGGCAAATGCCATTCCGTGTATTAAACCAAATGCTGCCGCTATAAACATTTCCCTGCCGGGGAATACGGGTTTGATGGCATGGATGGCTGATATTAAAATACTTACGGCTATTAAAATCTCGATAGGTTGCGCCGGAAAATTAGTTATTCTGGTAGCGCCCAATAATAAAGTTATGGAATGACCGATGGTAAACGCAGTTACAATTTTGATGATCCTCACCAGGCTGTAGCGGGTACTTCCGGCTTCGGCCCAGCGCCTGCGGTTAACTAACAGCGGCGCGGGTAATAACAAAGTAAGTAAGAACAATAAGTGGTCGGTTCCTGCTGCAATATGTTCAACCCCTAAATTCACCATACTGGTAAATCCACGCCACAGGCCACCTTCTTGTATATTTACAGTTAATGGCGGTATAGTATTGCTTTTTACATCTAAGCCGATGACACCAACTTCGTAAGGATGTTCGGGATTTGAGCCGTTATCCCAATCTTGCCGCACTGATACCAATGCAAAATGCGATACCACCTGGTGAATAATGGCATCATAACTTAAATTAAACTGGCGTGTGGTTGCATTAGCCGGTGGCACTAAACTTAAATGCACAGTTAATTCCTTATAGGGTCCGCTTGCGCTTTCTTCAACAGGCTGTACTACCATATTATCAATAGTAACAGTCCATAACTTTCCGTCGGGGGCATTAACTTTGATGTGTTGTAACAGGTACGCTTTGAGTTGCGGGCCAAGGCGTTTGAGTAAGTTGTCCGAATTACGATTCACATCATTACCGAAAGCTAGCTCCAGTTCATTTAAAGGCAGTTGCAGTTCGGCTGTTACTTTATCAGATCGTATATCCAATAAAATAATAGTATTAGGCATAGGGTGTGCTGCCACCCGGGATATATCACCTAAAACCAAAATCAGGAACAAAAAAAACAGCCGCCTATATAATACAGAACGGCTGTTTATTTTTTTATAACGATAGGGCATTAATATTAGAAAGTAAAGTTATTACCGTAATCCTTTTTATGGTCGCGCCATACAGTATGGTAATGTACTTGTCCTGTACCAACAACAGCGGCCTGGCAAACAAACTCCAGCCAAATGCCGGGACCATCAATACGTGCATAGTCGGCAGGTCGGTCAAATTTACCCGATCCTGAAAAAGCTATATAGGTATTGTTCAATTCTTTGGTATAAGCGGCTATAATATCTGCGGCAGTTGCATCATCTATATCTAAAACCCAACGTTTAATCGCATTCATGATCAGTGTTTTTTGCTTAGCGTTTAATGAGCTTACCGGCAAACCAACTTTGGTATCCGGGAACTGGCCATTGGCGCGCGGGCCCATTACCACATCATTAAATCTTCTTGGCAATTTTGCAGCAGTTAGTTGCGCGGTATCTAATCCGCCTATCATAGCGGCTATGGTTTCCTGCTCATCGCCTATGGGTACATAAGTTTTACCTTCTGAAACAAATGTTTGCGGTTCTACACCTACAAAAGATGGCGTTGAGCCGGTTACTACACCATTACTATAGGTTTGATTAACAGCTAAGTGGTGACCACCAAACTGCAATTGCCAGGTTCCGGTGGCACTTGGTGTACCCAAAAATGCTATATAATAATTACCTGATGAATATGAATTACGGGCAGCAGCGGGAGTAGTTTTCATTACATCATCCGCCGCGATGATTTGGTTTATTTCGCTAAAACCTTCATTTGGTGTTTTGCCGCTTGCGGTAGCTACCAAAGCCATTGCCGCTGCACGTTGCTTATCCGTAAGTGTACTAAACTTCAATCCAATATGGCAAGCATCTACACAAGGCAGGTTTGACCATTTTATAGCGTTCTCTTTTTCGTATTTAAATTGTACCGCGGCTAGTTGCTCGGGTGTTAGGGTAGCTTCAAAATCCTGCACGGCACATAATATTTTAGCAACCGGGGTTTTAGCTGTGCTGCAGCCCGCAAATTTTACACGCGTAACGTTTGCTATCGGTTTTATTTCTGCAGATGCGCTAACAATTGTTTGCTTTTTGGCGGCTATAAAGCCCACGGCACCTACAGCTATTACAACAGCATATAGGCCTAACATCCATTTTTTCATAATTGGTTTATTGGTTGCGCCCTTACAGGCATAGCATAAAGATACACAAAGTGTTGTATTACAAAAGCATGTATCAATTATGTGGCAATAAAAAAGCCCCTTAAACTTAAGAGGCTATATACTTTTGAGATAAAGAAATGGCTTACCCGTGTATCCAGCTGAATTTATATTCCAGTGAAGGGTTTTGCATTCTTTCGGCAACGCGTAATAAACGGTTAGGCAGCGCCATAATATAATCGCGTGCTTTCTCGCCCGATTCGTTCAGGTCGCCCATTTTCTCAATATGCCAATCTTCTATCAGTTCTTTTAATATATCTACGTAATCAACAGCGGTATAAACCCCTAGTCGCTGCGCGGCATCAGTAAAATGACCAAAGGTTTGGCCAATTTTTAAACCAACCTCTCGTAAAAAGTGTGCAGGCATTACAATTTTTTTTCGCATCATATCCTCAAAAGCCAGCATAGCCTCGTTAGGGTCAACCTCAAAAATTT
>CAZTAU010000061.1:0-7355 GCA_964611565.1 uncultured Mucilaginibacter sp.
ATTCGGCTACTTTTACATCATAACCTTGCGGGGTGTTGATGCCTGTACCCACAGCAGTACCACCAAGGGCAAGTTCCGAAAGGTGATCCAACGTATTTCTTAATGCTTTTAAACCATGATTTAATTGCGATACGTAACCCGAAAACTCTTGTCCCAATGTTAGCGGTGTGGCATCCATCAGGTGGGTACGGCCAATTTTTACCACGCTTTTAAACGCTTCGGTTTTGGCTTGCAGGGTATCGCGCAATTTTTCAATGCCGGGGATGGTTACATCTATCAGCATTTTATAAGCCGCAATGTGCATAGCGGTTGGGTATGTATCGTTTGACGATTGCGATTTATTGACATCATCATTGGGGTGGATAAAGGTTTTACCCTCGCCCAACATATTGCCAGCAGCAACATGCGCACGGTTGGCTATCACCTCGTTCACATTCATGTTTGATTGTGTGCCGGAGCCTGTTTGCCAGATAACTAATGGGAACTCCGCATCTAAAGCGCCGGTCAATATTTCATCGCAAACGCCAGCTATCAGGTCGCGTTTATCAGCAGGCAATACGCCTAGATCGGCATTTGTATAGGCAGCCGCTTTTTTTAGGTAGGCAAAAGCCGCTATGATCTCTTTAGGCATAGACGCTTCCGGACCAATTTTAAAATTATTGCGCGACCTTTCGGTTTGTGCGCCCCAGTATTTGTCGGCAGGCACCTGTACCTCGCCCATTGTATCGTGTTCAATTCTGAAACTCATGGTAATATGTCTGTTTTAATGGCGCAAATTTAGGGTTTTATGTGGTTAAAGCCAGCCTGCAATTCAAATTAAACAGGTAATATTTTGGCTAAATTTTGCCCGGATACTAACGCGCAGGGCTTACTTGCTGTTTGATGTTTGTCGGCCTTTAGGTTTCACCACATATTTGATTAAATTTAAAACGCATGAAAAAGTATTTATTCATTATCGCAGGACTCATATTGTTGTTCAACTTAGTTGCATCAGCTCAAGATATGGTTGATACCGCAGTAATGGAACCTGCAGTAAGGGAACCATACAACATAACTGTTCAAGTTGCTGATAATAACTGGTTTCGCAAAATGCAAGGTGACAAAGCTGACTCATGGGTATTTAGTGGTGGCCCCCTGGAAAATAATGATGGAAAAAAAAGGTTTGCCAGATATGACGTATGGGCAAAGCCAAAATCTATTGGCAGAAATGCACAATTTGATTATAGGAGAGATATGCATTTTGCAATAGCCTATAAAAAGAAGGCTACGCACATTTATTTACATAATATTAAAGAAATAGAACTGGCAACTACCTCCATAACACCCCAAAATGCAGGCAAATACAAATATCGTGTAATAAACTCTGACGGTGCTGAATTGGTGCCCTGGACAAAGGCTTCGGATTTTAGGTCTAATAAATTTACAACCTATGCCTATTTAGGAAAATTCAATTGCGAAGAAACAACCATAATATTAGTTATAGCTGAGATAGGTAATGCGCAAAAAGAATCGGCATATGTTTATTTTGATGATTCCACCCCTCCGGCAATAATTGATAAAATTTCTGTAAGATACGTTACCGGGACGGTCGCTCAAGAATCTTCAGAATGGACAAGGGGCTTTAGAATATTGTCAATTAAATATCCGATAAATATTCAATTGCAGATAGAGAATACCCTACATAATGAGCGTTATAAGGTTTACCTGAAAAGAAAGTACAAGGGAAAAGTAGACACAATAGTTGTTGGCAATAACTGGGAAAAATCAGATGAAGATGATAAACCTATTATGCTTATAGGTCGTCCTTTTTTTGAAGAGCCCGGAGTGTATACCATTATTATCCAGTACGAGCTAAAAGTGGATGGCCACCCAAGTGTGATACCTATAGGCGAAGACACCTGGGTACATTTTAGTGTTGTGCCTTTATCTGCTATGGTGCGGCTTAGAACATTGGCTATTTTCTTTCTTTCCGTATTGGCAATTGGTGTAGGCATATTTTTGATCTATCGACGCAGGCAAAATTTAAAACTGGCGCGCGAGGAGAAGGATAAAACAATTGCCACCCTGCAACTGCAATCGGTGCGTGCACAGCTTAACCCGCATTTTATTTTTAATGCCCTGGCGGGGATACAAAACCTGATGAACAAGAACGAGGTAGAGAACGCCAATAAATACCTGGCGCGATTTGCCCGGCTTACCCGCCATGTATTGGATGAGGGTCAAAAAGAGTTAACCCCCATTGCCGATGAAGTAAGCCTGCTAAATGATTATTTGGAAATGGAGCAAATGCGCTTTGGGTTTAAATTTAGTATTAACGTTGATGAGGGTGTTGACCAGCAGATTGAGATACCCGCAATGTTGCTACAGCCATTTGTAGAGAATGCGGTTAAGCACGGTATATCTGCTTTAAAAACTGAAGGTTTTATAGGGGTTAATATTAGCCGGTCCGAAAAAAACATCATACTGAAAGTAAATGACAATGGCGGCGGTTTTGTTAATACCCATACACCGGGAATGGGTATCAAGCTATGCCAGGAGCGGGTAAAACTGTTGAATAGCATCTATGAAAATTCGACTATATTGCTGCATATTAATTCAACACCAATTGGTGCCATAATTGGCATTGAATTAAAAAACTGGCTATAAAAAATGAAGGCGATAATTGTTGACGACGAAGTATCAAACCGCGAAAACCTGCAGCAATTGCTGGATAAATATGCCGATGATGTACAGGTATGTGCTGTTGCCGAAACCGTGAATGAGGCCATACGGATCATCAGGGAACATCAGCCACAACTGGTTTTTTTAGATATCCAGTTGCATGCGCAAACGGGTTTTGACCTGTTGAAGCAATTGGGCGAGATCAATTTCGAGATCATATTTATAACCGCCTATAACCAATATGCTATACAGGCCATCAAATTTTCGGCGTTGGATTATTTGCTAAAGCCCATAGATATTGACGAACTAACTGCCGCTATCGGTAAAGCGCGAAAGCACATCCTCGAAAAACAAAAAAATGAGCGGTTGGGCTATTTGTTGGAATACCTGAAAGATGAAAACAAAGCCACTCCGCGCATCGCCCTGCCTATGCTGGGCGAGACCCGCTATGTGAACATTGCCGACATTGTACGCTGCGAAGCCGATAATACCTACACCTTATTTATATTGAATAACGGCGAAAGAATACTGGTATCAAAAACGCTGAAAGAATACGCGGATATGTTAACCGGGCACCGTTTTTTGCGCAGCCATCAAACACACCTGGTTAATATGGTCTACATTAAAAGCTGGCTACGCGAAGATGGGGGTAGCTTGCTGTTAACCGATCAAACTAAAATACCTATATCCAAATTGAACCGGGAAAAAGTGAAGGCGGCGTTGGCGGTTAATCTTTAACAGAATCCTAAACCTATCACTATAAATCAGACTTGCGAAGTTTTGGAACTTCGTAAGTCTTTTCTAATACTACTTAACCTCGTCCATTTTTACAATTCTATACTTTGTATTTAACCGTTTGGCATTCTCTTCAACGGTTAACTCGAAGCCCGCCTCTTTACGGCGTTGGTTTACTGTTTCGGCGTCTTTTATTGGCCAAACAAACATTTCAAACTGCCCATTTTTCATTTTTTTACCCATTATTTGGCTGCCGTAAACCTGTTCTTTACCCTGCTTCATTAATTCCCTATCAAGCATTATGGCGTATAAATTAAACGGCAGTTCATCACTTTTTGCTGCCTTTTCTATCACCGATAAATATTGAGCAATTTTAGGCGAATGTTGGATAACGTTCCAGGCAGCCTCGTTTGTAGGGTTCCCAACCAGGCTTTTGCCGGGATAACCATATTGATTTAATATTTTCTCAATAAATACCAGGTTTACACTATCTAACGGCTGTTGACGGCTATTAAAATAGCCCATCAATTGCTCAGATGGTATGGATAGGCTTTTTGCTATAGAATCCCGCTTGGCAGGATTTGATATTTCGGTCATTGCCTTGCGATACTTTTGGTCAAGCACATAAACACTATCTAGTTGCCTTTTTAACGTGGTATTTAATTTTGTTTGCCCATCTGCTACAAAGCTTGTAGCTAGAAAAAATAGTGTGATAAGGGTTTTCATAATTGAATAAGGTTTAGCAAATAACGCTAAAAGTTTCTCTCTGTTGCCTTTACCCAATCATTCAATATTGTAACTTGTTTGATATTATTTTGCTGCCATTTTGGATACACGTCCTTATCGGCACTAGTATTTACCAATTGCGCAAAAGTGGCTATATGTGAACTTTGCGCAAGTTTATAAAAGAAAGCGGCATAATAGTTATCAAAAAAGGCTTTCTGTTTCTTTTTGGCAGATAGCTGCGCGGCCATGATGAAGGTATTTTTTAACTGGTATTCTAATAAAGCCGTTCCGGATAGGTTTTTGGTTTTGCCTGCGGCGATGATGGTTGCAAGCCCACTGTTCAATGCCAAAGTTTCCTTATCCTTTGCCGCCGCTTCTGTTTTTAAAACACCGCCGCTTAAAATGCTTTGCATATTGGTATAAGCTTCCTCAGCGCGCTGGTTTTGAGGGTCGAGCAGTAAAAAACTGCAAAACGCCAGCAGCGCATTAACCCGCTTATTTTGATGGAAAGTTACCAGCCCATATAACCGCTGGCTTTTGGCATGTTTGGGGTCGAGTTTGATGGCCTCAATAGCAGCGGCTTCCGCATCGGCGTATTTTTTAGCGCGGAAATAGGCTATGCCCAAATTAAAATGCAGAGTTTGGTAAGCAGGGTCAAGCTTTATTCCTTCCTGGTAACTTTCAATAGCCTTTTCGGGTTGTTGGGTTTTATCGTAGATGTTGCCTAGCAGATCATACGCCGCGGGCTTAATGGTGCTGTTGGTTTTAAGGATGCTTTCTAAATAAGGTATTCCCTCAACAGGTGTGGCCGAATTATATAAGGTGAGCGCTTTTTGGTAATTGGCATTATTGTCGGTAGCAGTATCTGTTTGGGCCAATAAAGGTTGACCCATTATTAACATCATAACCACTACTAAAATTGCTTTTCTTACTTGCATTGCTATAAAAGTACAAAGGTTCAACGGGCTGTTGATAAAAATATTTTAAAGTTAATTTTATCCCGAACTATAATCTCTATTTTTCGTTGTCGTTTAAATAAAAAACAACTTTCTATGAGATTACTGTATAACAGCGCCTTAACCGTCGCTGCTGCCTTGCTTTTATTAGCCTCCTGTTCATCAACTACCAATAATGATACCGTAACCGGCCCCGAAGCATTGGCCGAAACCCCTTTCGACACCAAACCTATATTAGATTATAACCCAAAAAACGGCGATAAACGTATAGATGCCTTTTTTAAACACCTGCATAAAGTGAGTGGCTTTAACGGTAATATACTGGTAGCCAAAAAAGGAAAGATCATTTACCAAAATGCATTGGGCTGGGCCGACTACCTGCATCGCGACAGCTTAAAAATAAATTCCAAATTTGAGCTGGCGTCCGTTTCAAAAACCTTGACGGGCACCGCCATTATGCAATTATGGGAGCGCGGCAAAATTAAATTGGACCAGGATGTACGCGAGTTTTTTCCGGATTTCCCGTACGAGGGTGTAACCATCCGCTTGCTACTTACGCACCGCTCGGGTATGATGAATTATGTTTATTTTACTGAGAAGATATACAAGCAAGAACATATTAGCCAGCGCAAGGCTTTAACCAACGCCGATGCGATGGCAATGATAGCCAAATATAAACCGGCCCGTTATAATGTACCTAATAAGAGTTTTCATTATAACAACTCCAACTATATGGTGCTGGCTGCAATAATTGAAAAGGTTACCAAAAAAAGCTATGCTGATTACATGAAGGAAAATATTTTTGTACCTGCCGGGATGAAAAACACAGCGGTGTATTCAAAAGCGGTATATGATAAAATTCCGGTGGATGTGGTGGGGCATGACCGTAATAGCTTTAAATATTCAGTACCGCAAAATTATCTAGATGGCCCCGTAGGCGATAAAGGCATTTATGGCACGATGGGCGACCTGCTGGTATTTGACCGCGCCCTGCGCGCGGGGCGCCTGCTTAAAAAAGCCACAATGGATTCGGCTTACACAGCACACAACCCGCTTTTACGCGGACATTTTAGCTATGGCTATGGCTGGCGCACCTTTGATGGGCCGGGGCAAAAAGTGGCATACCATACCGGTTGGTGGCACGGTTTCAGGCATATTTATTTGCGCGATTTGAAAAACGATATTACCATTGTATTGTTAGGTAATAAAGTAAATGCCAGTTTATTAAAGCTGGATGAACTATATAATATTGTAGGAATGCCGGTGGTACGTAAAGATGCCTACAAGGGCAACGGCGATACAAATGAAGATTAGCGTCAGATGTGTAGATGCGTGGATATGCTGATGTGCAAATGACTTATCAATAGTTTAGTTTAATGTTAACCTGGCAGCTTATGCGCTTGCAAACATTTGCAAATTCGCACATCTGCATATTTGCACATCAATACTATGTTCGACAAAATAATGGAGGCTCAGCAAAAAGCTGGCGAAGTGAAAAAAAGACTGGATGCCATTACCGTATCCGGATCTGTTGAAGGCGGCCAGATATTGGTAACTGCCAATGGCAATAAAGTAATTCAATCTATCGAGATCAATCCTGCTTTTTTATCGGATGCCGATAAAGAAGAACTGGAAGAACTCATGGTGATTGCCGTTAATAAAGCATTGGAGCAAGCCGACAATGTAAGCCAAAGCGAAATGGCCGCCATGACCAAAGATATGTTTGGTGGGCTGGGCGGTTTGTTTGGAAAGTAAAATTTTTAATCGCTGTCATTTCGAGCATAGCGAGAAATCCCTACTTGTGCTACTAACATGTGTATAGATCTCTCACTATCGTTCGAGATGACAGTATCTTTTAAATCATGAAAGCAACCTATTACGGACAATCGGCTGTGGCCTTAGAGTTTGAAGGTAAAACATTATTGTTTGACCCGTTCATTTCGCCTAATCCATTGGCAAAAGGTGTTGATATCACTTCGTTAAAGCCCGACTATATTTTATTATCGCATGGGCATGGCGATCACATGGCTGATTTGATCACCATACAAAAGCAAAGCAACGCCAAAGTTATATGCATTGCCGAAATTGCCGACTGGCTAAACAGCAAAGGCATTAATAATGTACACGGCATGAACATAGGCGGTGGCTTTAACTTCGATTTTGGCCGTGTTAAACTAACTAATGCTGTCCACTCGGCTACCTTGCCTGATGGCGCATCAGGAGGCAACCCGGTAGGGTTTGTTATTTATGCCAGCAATGGAAAAAAGGTATACTTCT
>CAZTAU010000062.1:0-7208 GCA_964611565.1 uncultured Mucilaginibacter sp.
AAGTAACTAATGAATTTGATAACGGTATTTTACTTTAAAGAAAATTACATTATATATCAATACTTTATGGTATTTACCTAAATAGATAATATAATTTAAGCCACGTAAACTGTTTTGATATTAACAAACTCATGAATGCCAAATAAGCCCAGTTCTCGGCCGTAACCAGACTCTTTGATACCACCAAACGGCAACCGTGGGTCTGATTTTACCAATGAGTTTACAAAGCAGGAGCCTGCTTCCAGTTGAGTTGCAGCAATCAGTTCGCCGCGTTTTTTGTCTTTGGTAAATACCGCACCACCCAATCCAAATACTGAATCATTAGAAATGCGTATCGCGTCGGCTTCGTCTTTGGCGGATATGATGGCGGCTACAGGGCCAAATAATTCTTCATCATAAGCGGGCATTCCTTTTTTTACATCGGTAAGGATAGTTGCGGGATAGAAAGCATTATTACCGGCTGGCAGTTCGCCACCTAAAATACATTTGGCACCTTTGGCTATAGATCTTTTAACCTGCTCATGTAACTCATCCCTTAAATCAACCCTTGCCTGTGGACCTATATGCGTTTTTGCATCCATCGGATCGCCCATTACACGTTGCTGCATCTGCTCTAAAAACAAACGGGTAAATTCCTTTTCTACCGATTTAACGACAATAAATCTTTTGGCAGCAATACAACTTTGCCCGCTGTTAATCAAACGGCTGTTCACGCAAATTTCAGCAGCTTTGGCCAGGTCGGCATCTTCTAAAATGATATAAGCATCGCTGCCACCTAATTCTAAAACAGTCTTTTTAAGTTCGGCACCCGCCTTTTCCGCTACTTTTTTGCCGGCATTGGTACTTCCGGTCAATGTTACAGCTTTGATGTATTTATTTTCTATGACCTTGTTTACTTCGGTATTACCAATCAATAAGGTTTGAAATACGTGCTTAGGGAAACCTGCTCTTTCTACTAATTCTTGAATTGCCAACGCACAGCCCGGAACGTTAGACGCATGTTTTAATACTCCACAATTACCGGCGGCCAAAGCCGGCGCCAAAAAACGGAACACCTGCCAGAAGGGAAAGTTCCATGGCATAACAGCTAATATTACCCCAATAGGCTGAAAGCTTACATAACTTTTGGATGCTTCAGTCTTTACGATTTGATCTTTTAAATGTGTAGCGACATTATCTACATAATAGTGACACACATCAATACATTTTTCTATTTCAGCAATCCCCTGTACTAAAGGCTTGCCCATTTCCAGAGCCATTAGCTTTGCTAACTCATCTTTGCGTTCTTGCAGACTATCGGCTAAATTTTCTAAATGGTATGCACGCTCTTCAAAAGAAGTTTCCCTCCATCTCAGCCAGACAGCATGGGTTTGTGCTATTTTCTTTTCGGTTTGCTCCGCTGTATGCGCTTTATATTTCTTTAACTGTTTTCTGTTAGTGGGATTTATTGAAATAATATCCATGTCCAAATAGTTTTAGAAATAACAAGCGATACGGTAAAAGTTTGACTTATGGACGAACTTGACCGTTACCTTTTACCAACCACTTATAACTGGTAAGTTCCTGTAACCCCATAGGGCCGCGCGCATGCAGTTTTTGTGTGCTAATGCCTATCTCGGCACCTAAACCAAATTGCGCGCCATCTGTAAAGGCTGTGGAAGTATTAACATATACCGCCGCAGCATCAACCCGGTTTAAAAAGGTTTCCATGTTATCCTTGTTCTCGGTAATAATGGCTTCGCTGTGTTTTGAACTGTTATTAGCAATATGCTCCAAAGCGGCTTCAAAGCTATTCACCGTTTTAATAGCCATTTTCATGGATAGAAACTCGGTGCCAAAATGTTCAGGTCCGGCTTTATGCAATAACTCAACAGGGTAATCGCCTTTTAAAGCATCAAAAGAACGCTCATCTGCAAATATCTCAACACCAGCCTCGCCTAAAGGGCGTGCCAGATCTTTTAAATCACTTAAACGAGCGGCATGGATCAGCGCGCAATCCAACGCATTACAAACGCTTACCCTGCGTGTTTTGGAGTTAAATATAATATTAGCGCCTTTTTTCAAATCGGCCGATTCATCAAAATAAGTATGTACAATGCCCGCACCGGTTTCAATTACAGGTACTTTGCTATTTTTACGTACACTGTTTATCAAACCCTGGCTTCCTCTTGGGATAATTACATCAACATAACCAACCGCCTGCATCAATGCTTCGGCAGCCTCACGTTCTTTTGGTAATAGGGTAGCTACATTAACATCAATCCCATGTTTAGCTAAAACACCATGTATAACATTAATAATAGCTTTGTTTGAAAAAGCCGCGTCACTACCGCCTTTTAGTATGCAGACGTTACCAGTTTTAAAGCATAGCGCAAATACATCAAAAGTTACATTTGGCCTGGCTTCATATATCACACCAACCACACCCAAGGGCACGCTGACTTTTGATATCTCCAAACCATTAGGCATGGTTTTTTCTGATAGGATAGTACCTAATGGATTTTCCAATTTGGATACGTTTATAATATCCTTGGCAATGTCCTGTATACGTACAGCAGTTAGTTTTAGCCTGTCGTAATTTGGATTAGCCGGATCCATACGATCCAAATCCTTTTGGTTTTCTTCCAGTAAAATATCAGTATTGGCTAAAGCCGCCTGTGCAAGGTCTTCCAGCACCAGGTTTATCGTATCGGCATCCAGGTTTGTTTTACGGCCTGCTGCCTGTGCATTCTCAAAATATTTAACGTAATCCATTGTAATTAGTATTGTAAATAAAGGTAGTCATAATGCACCAGCGGCTTTTGGTTTTTTTGGCCAATTCGTTCTTTAGCCTTATCCGCACTATACTCTGCTATGCCTAAACCTATCACTTTGTTATCTTCATCAACCAGTTTAATGATCTCGCCTTTGTTAAAATCGGCTATTACTTTTACTACCCCAATGGGCAACACACTGGTTGCTTTGCTGGATAATAAAGCATTTTTAGCTCCTTCATTGATCTGTACCACACCTGTAGCCGATCCTTCTGAATGAGCTATCCATTTCTTTTTGCCCGATGCTTTTTTATTAGGAGTGAAGCGTGTGTGTACAACTTTACCAGCCAACACATCTGTTAATATATTGTCCTTTGTGCCATTGGCAATATGTACCGCTATACCTAATTGCGCCGTTTTTTGCGCCATGTTTGATTTGGTGATCATGCCACCGCGACCAAACTGCGAGCGGCTGGTTTGCACGTACGATGAAAAATCAATAGTTGTACTTACTTCCTCAATAACTTTTGAGTCCGGTAATTTTGGGTCGCCATTATAAATGCCATCCACATTACTTAAAATGATCAATGCCTGCGCATCAAGCATTGAGGCTATTAATCCGGCCAACTCATCGTTATCCGTAAACATCAATTCGGTGATGGATACCACATCATTTTCGTTTACGATAGGCAATACCTTGTGTTTTAGCACTATCTCCAAACAGTTTTTCATGTTGTGGTAACGTACCCTGTCGGTTGAATTACTATCCCTGAAATCTTCTTTGGTTACCAATACCTGCGAACACAGCATGTCAAACTTTTCAAACAGGTTAGCATAAGTGTTTATTAGTTTTACCTGGCCTATTGATGCTAATAACTGGCGGGTAGCTACCGCGTCCGACTTTTCAGATACGGTGATCAAACTACGTCCAGAAGCTACAGCACCTGATGATACCAGTATAACTTCAATACCTTGCTTTTGTATTGCGGCTATCTGGCCCACCAAATGTTCAACGCGCTGCAAGTCGGGTAAGCCGTTTTGCTGCGTAATTACGTTGGAACCTATTTTAATAACTATGCGGTGGTAATTAAAAGTCATTATAGTAACAAGTGGTTTGAATTACAATATTACCAAAATGATGGGTAAAGGTGGGTATGGTAGGGGGATAATTATTTATAAATGACAAAAGCGCACGTCATTGCGAACGAGGTACGAGTGTGGCAATCTCTATGAACGGCGGTCAATACGGCTTTGATTTGCAAGTGCAGAGATTGCTTCGTTCTTCACAATGACGTTTGAGATATTAAAACAAAGATATTTGTACCCCATGCCCCGGAGCCGAGCTTAAAGGCTTTACTAATGATGGCTTTGGTATATTTGCCGTGATAGTTTTGCCCTTAAATGGTAAGCGCGTAAATTCCTGCCATTTGGCAAAAGGGGCGAATGTTTCTTTTTCTAAAACTAACAACTCATTTACTGTAAAGCTTTCATTCCATTTAAGGGCTTTAAAATAAGGCCATAGTTGGTTAAAGTCATTAACCGGGATATTACGTGTTATGGTGATATGTGGCACCATAAATTCTTTAATATTTAAATGCTTTTTCAACTCTTTAAACCATTGGCTCACTTCCGGGGTGGAAACTATTTTAGCATAGATAGTCTTATAATTTTCGCCATGATTAAAATAATCAAATCCGTTTATGGTAAGTGTGATAGGAGTAATGGCATTTAATTTGGGAGTTAATGACCGTATAGCAGGCTCTGTTAAAAAGCTTTTTTGGCGATGCATTTTTTTGATAGATATATGCGCAATGGAATGCATGCTTTCATAATCTCCAATTACTTTGGCAGCGTACAGTTTATGATCTCGCACTATTGTCTTTACCTTTTCAGGTGGTGAAAGAAGTATAAAAAAGTCAGCATAATTTTTCATAACTAAATAATTTAGCGAGGAACAATAATACTAATAATTTTAGTATTTATAAATAAAATTACATATTTGTACTATGGAACTCAAACGTCATATCGTACATATTGACCTCGATTCTTTTTTTGTATCGGTTGAGCGCAAGTTTAATCCCGACCTGATAGGTAAACCGGTATTGATAGGCGGTTCGGCCGAAAGGGGAGTAGTCGCTTCCTGTAGTTATGAAGCTCGTAAGTACGGCATACATTCGGCTATGCCTATGCGCCAGGCTATGAAGTTATGTCCTCACGCTATCGTTATCCGTGGCAGCCATGGCCGGTATTCGGAAGCATCGCACGAAGTTACCAAGATCATTCATGATAGTGTTCCTCTTTATCAAAAAACATCTATAGATGAGTTTTATATTGACCTTACCGGGATGGACAGGTACTATGATTGCTACCAAATAGCCAGCGATCTGCGCCAGCGGGTTATCCGCGAAACCGGGTTGCCTATATCTTTCGGCATGGCATCTACTAAAACAGTGGCTAAAATGGCTACTAATCAGGCCAAACCCAATGGGCAGCTATTAATTCCACACGGTAAAGAAAAGGAGTTTATGGCGCCGCTATCTATCCGTAAAATACCCATGCTGGGCGAGAAGACCTGCCAAAAGCTTTACCAATTTGGTATTGAAAAAATTGGCGACCTGCAAAAAGTGGATATCCGCTTTTTAGAAACCGTATTTGGCAAAGCCGGGCGCTATATATGGGAGAAAGCAAACGGGGTAGATGAGGGAGAGGTAGTTCCGCATGGCGATAGAAAGTCAATATCGACAGAAAATACTTTTCATGTAGATGTGTCTGACCATAAAACCTTAGAAACCGTACTGGTATCAATGACGGAAGAATTAGCGGCAAAGCTGCGTAAGGAAAACAAAGTAGCAGGGTGTTTAGCTATAAAAGTGCGCTATGCCAATTTTGAAACCCATACGCAACAGGAAAAAATAGCCCTCACCGCAGCAGAGCATATTTTAATACCGGGTGTAAAAAATCTGCTTAAAAAAGCCTGGAATCAACATAGGCCTATTAGGTTAATAGGGGTGAAATTGAGTAATCTTTGTACCGGTAGTTACCAGATAAATTTATTTGAAGATAATGAGGAACGCATCAAACTATACCAGGCAATGGATCAGATCAACTTTAAATTTGGGGATAAAACCGTTTGCCGCGCCGCAGGTATGGCTATTGGTACCCGAAACTTCAATCCTTTTTTGAAGGATTAAATAACTACTTAAAATTCTTGATCCTTATGATGCCTTTTTAGTAGGCACATCTTGCAACCAGCCGTTAAATGATATAGGTTGTCGGTTAAAGGAAAGAACTTGTAAAGTAGCATATCCACCAGGGCTTACGTTTAAGATCATTCGGTTAACATCACCTGGGCCACGCACCTCAGGATTAATGGGTTTAATATCTATTTCATAGTTCCCGTTTTTTTTCTGAACAACGTGGTAAGAAAATTTTGTTGTGGTCAATTTTATTCCTCCCTCGGTAGGATTTAAAGGTGCAGAATAAGCCACTCCGTAATAAGGTAAAAATGCTGTCAGCGTATCATTAGCTAATTTCAGGTCAAAGTTACTGCTGGTAAGGTTTACCATACTGCCGCCCATTGGATATGCCTGGTTTGCTATGAATAGGTATTTTTTGCTATCTACCAAACGTTTCAGATCAGCTGCCTTTACTGCATTTTTATCAGCTTTGCTGGTTTGTGCATGAACAGACAAAGAGAACATTACAATCAGCAAAAGACAAATATTTTTTATGATGTTTTTCATGGCTAAAATATTTTATTATCAACGTTTTATTATCAAATTTCGTGCTAATTATTGGAATAAAAAAAGCCGCCCGGGTTTAATTGGGCGGCTTTTTGTTTTAGTTTGAATGCTTAGATCAAATTAACACTACGGTTAACAAACTCCGTTAACTCGGCACCGGTTAATAAACCTTGCGAAAGCAGGGCCAAATCAAACGCTTGTTTTGATAACTGTGCCTGTGTTTCCTCATTTTCTTCCTGTAGGATGCGGGTTATTAACTTATGGTTGCCGTTAACTACTACTTTATAGTTATCTGGCATGTTGCCATAAAAGCCCATGCCGCCGCCCATGGCCGCCATATCTTTCATACGGCGCATAAATTCATCCATAGTAATAGTAACCGGTAATTCATCAGGGCTAAGGCTTTCCATCTCCACTTTGTAAGCTGGCTTATTAATGGCCTTATCAAATATACCTTTTACTTTAGTAGCCTGCTCTTCAGTCAATACATGCTCAGGCGCATCATCTTTTTTGATCAGTTTATCAGCCACATCAGCATCCACACGTTTTAATGATGTTTTCTCTAATTTCTGCTCTAACTGACTAATAAAGTGGTTATCAATAGGTGAATTCATCACCAACACATCATAACTTTTTTTATTGGCCGATTGGATAAAGGCGTCTTGCTTAGCCGGGTCGTTTGTATATAGATAGATCAGTTGTCCATCTTTAT
>CAZTAU010000063.1:0-6928 GCA_964611565.1 uncultured Mucilaginibacter sp.
GCTACAAAAGCAGGGCAAAATACCAACAGGCGCTTCTTACCTTCATTAGCCATTTTAGCTATAACCTCGCTGGTATAGGGTTGTACCCAAGGGTCGCTGCCCAGGCGTGATTGAAAACAAACGGTATATTTTTCTTTAGGGATATTTAATTTTTCGGCGATTAGCCTTGCCGTATCATATGACTGTGCCGAGTAGCAAAATTTATTGGTATCATTCAGCGTATTACAGCAGTTATCCGCCTTTAAACAATAGCTATGGGTGTGGTCGCATTTTATTAATTGCCTTTGCGGCAAGCCGTGAAAACTGAATAATATATGATCGTAAGTTTCGGGCTTATACTTTTGCGCGTTATTGGCAAAAGTTTGTATCATCAGGTCATTATCATGAAACGAATTGATGAAAGATATATTTGGCGGTGTTGGCCAATCTTTAACCAAACGCATCACTTTTTCATATACCGAGCCTGTACTGGCCGATGCATATTGCGGAAATAATGGAATTACTTTGATCTCACTTACCAAACTATCCTTTAAACGTTGCAATGCCGATTCAATTGAAGGGCTTTGGTAACGCATAGCCAGTTCTACCTGGTACTCGTCGCCCAAACGTTGCTTTAACGCCTGATGCTGTAATTTACTATAATGAAGCAATGGCGAACCGGTTTCATCGCTCCAGATTTGCTGGTATAATTTGGCAGACTTAGGCGAACGGAAAGGAACAATTAATCCTTTTACCAGAAGGGTGCGTAGTACCGGGTTAACATCAATAACCCGTTCATCCATCAAAAACTCATTAAGGTATTTGCGCACGTCAGCCGTTTTTGGGCTATCGGGCGTACCCAAGTTTACTAATAAAACTCCTTTTTTTGCCATAATATCAGGGCGCAAAAGTAATATAAAAGCACTTAACGCCCTAAACGGGAAGTATATATTACATAAAAATTAGATATTGCCTTCCTTCAGTGTCATTGCGAGCGGGTAGAGCCGGGGCACCGCGAGCGAAACAATCTCCTCGCGTTCATTAATCGAGCGACGAGATTGCCGCGCTCGCTCATTGGCCTACACACAGCCCGCTCGCAATGACATATTATTTAACCTTCCACAACTTCCACCACGGCGTGCCCGGCGAATCATGGTGTTCATAATGGTAGCCAAAAAAGTAACAGGTAAAAAACGCCACTGTATGGTTTTTATTTTGGCTGCGCGAGTGGTGCTGATTATTATGCTCGCCCTTATGGGGCAAATAAGTGCCGAAATAAAACAACTGTAATGTACTTAACAGTGATGACACCACCCAAAACAATAAAAGGTTGGCCTGGGGTAGCCATAACTTTAAAATATTAAACAATATAGCCATAACTAATACCTGCCATACAGAAAGATAGTTACGTATAAAGCGCCAATACCAACTCCAAAAACCGCCTTCATAATAATCCGGATCATCAATAGTATGAACATGATTATGATGCTGATGATGCTTGGTATATAATTTAGGATACCAAAACAGCGCGTAAATAAATGTGCAAACCTGGCCTATTAAATTATTGATAAAACTATTAGATGATATAGTGCCGTGCATACCATCGTGAGCGGTAATAAACAAACCGGTGTACAAATGCATTTGTACCAGTATCATTAAATAAACCAATGGATTTTTAAAGTCGATTTGCCATTGCATTAACAAAACGGTTGATGTAAGCCAGCATCCTAATACAATTAAGGCAATTAATAAGCCGATTGGAGATACGTTTTTTTGCATGGTCACGGCTTTTACAGCAAAAAGTGTGCTGTTAATATTTTTCCAATTCGGCTTTTACATCCTCCATCAGCCACATGGGGGTTGAGGTTGCACCTGCTATGCCTACGGTATCGCCGGCCGAAAACATTTCCGGCTTTAATTCACTTACTGAAGAAATAAAATAAGTATTGGGGTTATGCTTACGGCATACCTCAAACAGCACCTTACCATTGGATGATTTAACGCCCGATACAAATACTATTTTATTAAAACGACGGGCAAAATCGGGCAGGTCCTTATCACGATTTGATACCTGGCGACAAATGGTGTCATTAGCATCTAATTGATAGCCCCGGGCTATCAGTTCATCTTTAATGCCATAAAACTTCTCCATGCTTTTGGTAGTTTGGCTATAAAGCGTAATGTTTTGTGGCAGTTCCACATTATCCAACTCGGCAATGTCCTGAAAAACAATTGCCTCGTTATTAGTTTGGCCCTGTAAGCCTATTACTTCGGCATGACCATGCTTGCCAAATATTAATATCTTCTCTTTACGATCAAAAGAATTTTTTATCCGGTTTTGTAATTTTAAAACTACCGGGCAGGAAGCATCTATTAAGGTAATATTATTTTCTAACGCGGTTCGATATGTTTCAGGCGCTTCGCCATGTGCGCGGATCAATACCTTTTCGTTAGTTAAGGTTTTTAGCGCCTCATGCTCAATTATACGCAGGCCCTTGGCTTTTAATCGCTCAACTTCCTCATCGTTATGTACAATATCGCCCAGGCAATACAGGTAGCCATCTTCAGTTAATATCTCTTCGGCCATGTCAATAGCATACACTACTCCAAAGCAAAAGCCCGAATCTCTATCAATTGTTACCTGTAACTGCTTCTCTCCCATTTTCAAGTACAAATTTACAGCAAAAAAGACAAATAACAGTTAATAACCTAAAAGGTTGATCATTTGAAAAAATACAATACGGCAAAAAATATAAATTGTACTATCAATAATACTGCACCAACTATGCTCTGTCTCCTGAACCTGAAAATTTCGAATATCAATAACATGAACATGCTCAGAAAAAACCAGCATATGTAATTTTCATCAGGAATGGTATTATGCGCCCAATGCCAATAATCAAACCGCATAGCAGCAGGCTCTATCAACTTATCCAAGCCAACTAAAATAGCCGCTCCTATTATAACCCGTATAAGCACATATTTAATGCGGCTATACTGCATTAAAACTCCCGTACTGTATATTAGTAAAAACCATACCATGCCAATAGTTAAGGGTATTTCATCAACTTTTACCCCAAGCGTTTCACCATAAGTATAGTTACCAAATAACAAAGCCTTATGCACCCCTATCCATTCGGCGGCAAAACCAATAATGCATATCAGGGCGGTAAAAATCCAAAAATCAGCATTCATTTTACGGTGCGAATAGCCCAATACGACAAACATTGATAACAGGTGCCAGGGTACGAGGTCCAAAAACAATGGTTTTAGTATCGGAATAAAAAATCCTACAAGGCCTACTAAATGAAACAAAAAAATTAATATGATCGCTTTGCGTGCGCGTGGGTCCGCGTTTATATCTTTCGTCCTTTCCATATGGTGGTTTTGGTTAGGTGTTTTTGTATAGCTGTAAATGCAATAACTGTTAAACTAAACATTTGTACCGGATGTAAAAGTACATTATATAAAGCATTTTGCATTGATGATAAAGATATCATGATACGGGTTAATATAATTAGCCCTGCCATAAAAAATATCAATTGAAAATCAAACGTCATTACTACAAGCATAGGGCCGGCAACAATTAATAATATATATATTAAAAAACCCAGCACGCTATAATTAAAAGCGGCCAAAAAGTTTTTACCAAAACCATTTATGGCTTCACTATAACTTTTATACATGCGGCAGCTTACCATGCCATTGGCCAATAAGGCCTCGCCATTATATCCCGAACTTTTTACCCCTTTCATGATCTCTACATCCTCAACCACCTTATGCTTAACCTGCTCGTGCCATTGGTTTTCGCGATAGTTATCTGCATTAAATAACATAAATTGCCCGCTTGCCGCTGCTACAGCTTCGTTTTTTACTAAGTACACCAATTGTAAGGGTAACAGGTTTAATAATATATAATGCATTAGCGGCACCACTAATTTTTCTCCGGTGGTTTGCATTTCCTGGTTGGCAAAAAGACTTAATAAGCTTAGCTTCCGTAAATACATCCGGTGTATGGCACTATTAATTAACCCATTGTGAACCTTTTCATCAGCATCTAAAAACAAATAAAAATCACCTTTGGCTTGTTGCGCCAATTGGTAGCAGGCATAATTTTTTCCCAACCAATCATTAGGCAGATCATTGCCTTGTATCACTTTAAATTTGGAGTGTTTTTCTGCAAAATCAACGCAAAGTTGATAGGTATTATCTGATGAGCCATCGTCTAAAACAACAACTTCATAATAAGGATAATCTTGCTCATGTATACTTTGCAGCAGCGATAAAATATTGCTGCCTTCGTCACGTGCCGGAATTAATATAGATACCTTATCGGTATACTGTTTAGCTATGCGATGAAGTTTTGGGTTTGATATAAAATTAAACAGTGTTACTGTAAAGCGCAGTATAATAAAGAAGAATACGATGGATATTACGGTGATCACTTTATAAAACTATTTCGGTTTGCTGCTGCTTTGATTTATTAAAGTGTTCCTGGTAATTACTTTGCAAGGTATTTATATCGTTATTTAAGTAAGTATCCTCCGGCTGCTTTAAATAAATGGTTACAGTTGGTTTTTTGTGCTCAAAATACTGAATAAATGTTGCAGCAAAAATTATTTGACAACTATTCTTTGACTTTTCAATAAGTTTTGTGATACCCTTTTCAAAGTTTATATGCTCAACAAAATTGGGAAATAACTTGCCTTGCGGGAACATCAATACCAAATTATCCGGATTATTTAATAATTGTGCCGCATAATCCAGTGATTGTATAACATCCCTTGATCCCCTGTTTACAGAAAAAGCTCCCCCATAGCGTAATGCGCCAATCCTTTTTGCTGTATCCTGCAATATCATTACATGAAAATCCTTTTTTATCAGCCTATCATTAAGACAATAAAGTATAAGGCCGTCCCAAAAACTAAAGTGGTTTGCTATGAGTAATACCGATTTATCCTCTCTAACATTAATATTATTATATAAAAATTGATGAAACTCTTTACTTACAAGCCATTTCACATAAACTTTGAATATCCACTTCGCTATCGGATTTTTTTTCGGATACAACATATGTTACGCAAAAAACAACTTAGTAGGTTTCTATATGATCAATAATTACAACTGATTAAACAATATTAAGGAATAATGCTTTATATATTATAGTTATTACTAAACCATTGAAGCTATGAAACTGCTTTTTATTTCTATCATACTTATCATCGCTACTATAAATGTAAACGCACAGATAAAAAAAGGCACCTACAATTATGGAAATCCTAAAAAAAAAGAGCCTTACGGTATACTGCAGATCCACCAAACTAAAACTGGCGGCTATTTATTTTATTTAGAGGTTGGACGTGGTGAGCCAAGCTATAACTCAGGAGTACTATATGATAAAATAGCCTTTAACAAAACCAGCGGCCGGTATGAAGCTAACACAAAAGGTTGTTTGCTGCAGTTTCTGCCCGACCCTAAAGGTGTAGCTATCAGAACAGTGAAAGGCGATTGCGGATTTGGGTATGGGGTAGTAGCCACCGGTACCTATATTGAAAAAAATCGTCGCAATCCGTCATCGTTAACAACCAGAACGGGCAAAAAAGTTTATTTTGACAAAACCGCGCCTGCTGCTTTTAAAGAGGATTAATCGTACTGACTATTTGATCAGTAGCGCCGGTATGTTGTTTAACGTATAATTTTATTTGCTCATGTGCATAAGCATAAAAGCGTTCATCGTTTATCAGGACATCTACTGCACTTTTTAGTTCAGCCTCATTAGCTATAGTAAAGCCTGCTTTTATAGTAATAATATCTTTCGCCTCTTTGAATTTTTGATAGTTAGGTCCAAAAATCACCGGCAGTCCAAATGCCGCAGCCTCTAAAGTATTATGTATACCCGCGCCAAACCCCCCGCCTATATAAGCGATGTGACCATACTGATATAAAGACGATAGCATGCCTATGTTATCAATAATCAATATTTGAGTTATAAACTGTGTGTTATGAGTTATGAGTTGTGAGTAACGCGTTGCTGAGTTTGGAGGCAACTGATTTATTAGCTTGTTTATTTTGTCATCATTTATTTCATGCGGGGCAAAAATAAATTTCCAAGTGGGGTAATCTTTAACCAATTCAGCAACTAGCTTTTCATCTTCGGGCCAGGTACTCCCGGCAATAAATGTTTTTTGGCCGTTAGTAAAGTTTTCAATTTTCGGCAACTGCTTTGGTTGCTGTGCATTGGCCCATACACGGTCAAACCGAGTATCGCCGCTAATGATCACGTTGCTTATACCAATATCGTTTAGAAGTAGTTTTGATTGCTCATCCTGCACAAAAAATTGCGAAACATAAGTTAACATTTTGCGATGCAAACTGCCGTACCATTTAAAAAATACCTGGCCAGGCCTGAATATGCCGGATATGATATATAAAGGAATATCGCGTTTGTTTAACTCGTTAAAAAAATGATACCAATACTCGTACTTGGTAAATATGGCCATGGTGGGGTTAATGGCTGCTATAAATTGACGAGCGTTTTTAGCAGTATCTAATGGTAAATAATACACCGCATCAGCTAACGGGGTGCCTTTCCTGATCTCATATCCCGAAGGGGAAAAGAATGTTATTACGATTTTTGCGGAGGGGTGTAATTGCCGAATTTGCTCTAAAACCGGGCGGCCTTGCTCAAACTCGCCCAATGATGAAAAGTGGAACCAAATACTATTACTAATTGTTGGGTTAATTGCTGCTTTACGGCCATTTATCCATAACCGTGCTTTGCTGTTAAAAAAGGAAGCGATGTATATTGCCAGGTAGTACAGTCTTACGCCGGCATTGTATAGTAACAGCATTTCGGATATAAATTATTATTATCTTCGTCGGTATAAAAGTAGTAACAATAATTATATAAATTATTTATGAAGATTGCTGTTGTTGGAACAGGATATGT
>CAZTAU010000064.1:0-6901 GCA_964611565.1 uncultured Mucilaginibacter sp.
CGGTAACTTCATAAACCGTTTCCAGGCAATCCGCTACAAAAGCAGGGCAAAATACTAATAGGCGCTTCTTACCTTCGTTAGCCATTTTGGCTATAATTTCGCTGGTATAAGGCTGTACCCATGGGTCGTTGCCAAGGCGCGATTGAAAGCAAACGGTATATTTTTCTTTAGGGATATTCAATTTTCCGGCAATTAACCTTGCGGTATCATATGATTGTGCCGAATAGCAAAATTTATTGGTATCATTCAGCGTATTACAGCAACCATCAACTTTTAGGCAATAGCTGTTGGTATGATCACACTTAATCAACTGCCTTTGCGGCAAGCCATGAAAGCTAAATAATATATGGTCGTACGTTTCGGGTTGGTATTTTTGCGCGTTATTGGCAAAAGTTTGTATCATCAGGTCGTTATCATGAAACGAGTTGATAAATGAAATATTTGGTGGGGTTTGCCAATCTTTAACCAAACTCATTACTTTTTCATAAACCGAGCCCGTACTGGCCGATGCATACTGAGGAAAAAGTGGGATCACTTTGATTTCGCTCACTAAGGCGTCCTTTAATCGTTGCAAAGCCGATTCAATTGACGGGCTTTGGTAACGCATGGCCAACTCTACCTGGTACTCATCGCCTAAACGGTGTTGTAGTGCCTGATGCTGTAGCTTGCTATAATGCAATAATGGCGAGCCTGTTTCATCGCTCCATATTTTTTGATATAATTTGGCCGATTTTGGCGAGCGGAAAGGAACAATTAACCCTTTTACTAAAAGGGTACGTAATACCGGGTTAACATCAATAACCCGTCCATCCATTAAAAACTCGTTCAAATACTTGCGTACATCTGCCGTCGAAGGGCTATCCGGTGTACCCAGGTTGACTAATAAAACTCCTTTTTTTGCCATAATATAGGGCGCAAAAGTAATATAAAACCAGTTAATGCCCTAAAGGGGAAATACTTATTACATAAATATTAGATAATTTGCCTGAACCTTGATTGGTAGGATTACTCGATTCCTTGATTTTAATAGGTAATCGGAGAATCATTAAATCATGTGAATCATGGTCAAACCTTCCTCCATAACCGCCACCAAGGCGTTCCCGGCGAATCATGATGCTCATAGTGGTAGCCAAAAAAGTAACATGAAAAAAAGGCCCAAACATGGTTTTTTTTCAAGCTGCGCGATTTATGTTTGTTATCATGTTCGCCTTTATGCGGCAAGTATGTGCCGAAGTAAAATAATTGCAGTGTGCTTAATAATGATGGGGCTACCCAAAACGAAAGCAGGTTGGCTTCCGGTATCCATAATTTTAAAATGTTATATATTACTGCCATGGCCACTACCTGCCATATAGATAGATAATTACGTATAAATTGCCAATACCACCTCCAAAACCCGCCTTCATGATAATCAGGGTCTTCTTCACTGTGTACATGGTTATGGTGCTGATGATGTTTGGTATATAGTTTTGGATACCAAAACAGGGCGTAAAAAAAGGTGCATAGCTGCCCTATCAGATTATTAATTAAACGATTAGATGATATGGCACCGTGCATGGCATCGTGCGCTGTAATAAACAGGCCGGTATACAAATGCATTTGCACCAGTATCAACAAATAAACCAGTGGGTTTTTATAGTTTATTTGCCATTTCATCAGCAAAATGGTTGATGCAACCCAGCACCCCAGCACAAGCAAGGCAATCAATAAGCCGATGGAAGATACTTTTTTTTGCATAATTACGGCTGATACAGCAAATAGCGTGCTGTTAATACTTTTCCAGCTCGGCTTTTACATTTTCCATTAGCCACATGGGGGTAGATGTGGCACCTGCTATACCTACGGTATCACCGGTAAAAAACATATCGGGACTGATGTCATTAACGGATGAGATAAAATAAGTATTAGGATTATGCTTGCGGCAAACTTCAAACAACACCTTACCGTTGGATGATTTTACACCCGATACAAATACAATTTTGTTGAAACGTTTAGCAAACTCCGGCAAATCTTTATCCCGATTGGATACCTGGCGGCAAATAGTATCATTGGCATCCAGTTCATAACCACGCGCAATCAGTTCATCCTTTACCCCATAAAACTTCTCCATGCTTTTGGTGGTTTGGCTATAAAGGGTAACGTTATGTGGCAGTTCTACATTATCTAACTCGGCAATGTCCTGAAAAACAATAGCCTCGTTATTTGTTTGCCCCTGCAGGCCAATAACCTCTGCATGGCCATGCTTACCAAATATTAATATTTTCTCTTTTTTATCGAAAGAGGTTTTTATACGGTTTTGCAGTTTTAAAACAACCGGGCAAGAAGCATCTATCAAAGTGATATTATTTTCTAAAGCGGTGCGGTAAGTTTCGGGGGCTTCGCCATGGGCACGTATCAACACCTTCTCATTCTTTAGGTCTTTTAATGCCTTATGCTCAATTATGCGCAAGCCTTTGGCTTTTAAGCGTTCTACTTCTTCGTCATTATGCACAATATCTCCCAGGCAATACAGGTAACCATCCTCAGCTAAAATTTCTTCGGCCATATCAATAGCATACACCACCCCGAAGCAAAAGCCCGAATCTCCGTCAATAGTTACTTGTAACTGTTTCTCTCCCATTTTCAACTACAAATTTACAGCAAAAAGATGAATAACAGCTTATAACGTAAAAGGTTGATTATTTAAAAAAATGCAATACGGTAAAAAATATAAATTGTGCCGCAAGCAATACTATACCTACTATGTTTTGCCTTTTGAACCTAAAAATTTCAAATATTAAAAGCATGAAAACACTTAAAAAAAACCAGCAGATATAATTTTTATCGGGAATGATATTATTAGCCCAATGCCAATAATCAAATTTAACAGCTATGGGCTCTATCAGTTTATCCAATCCTACCAAAATACCTGCTCCAACTATAACACGTATAAGCACATATTTAATTCGGCTATACTGCATCAAAACCCCGGTACTATATATTAACAAAAACCAAACAACACCAATAGTTAAAGGGATGCCATCTATTTTTGTACCTAAAGTTTCGCCGTAAGTATAGCTGCCAAATAACCAGCCTTTATGCACCCCCACCCATTCGGCGGCAAAGCCAATGATGAATATCATACCGGTAAAAACCCAAAAATCCTGGTTCATGGCACGGTGCGAATAGCCTATGATCACTAACATCATTAATAAATGATAGGGTACTAACTGATAAAACAAGGGCTGTAATAATGGGCTATAAAACCCAATTAGCCCCACCAGGTGAAATAAAAAAATCAACAAGATAGCTTTGCGCACCCGTGGGTTGGCGTTCAGATCTTTCGTCCTTTCCATATAGTGGTTTTGGTTAGGTGTTTTTGTATAGCTGTAAATGCAATAAGTGTTAAGCTAAACATTTGTACCGGGTGCAAAAATACATTATATAAAGCATTTTGCATCGATGATAAAGATATCATAATACGGGTAAGAATAATTAACCCGATCATAAAAAATATCAATTGAAAATCAAACGTCATTATTACCAGCATAGGGCCAGAGATAACCAATAATATATATATTAAAAAGCCCAGAACACTATAATTGAACGCGGCCAAAAAATTTTTTCCGAATCCATTTATAGCCTCAGTATATCCTTTATACATACGGCAGCTCACCATACCGTTGGCCAATAAGGCTTCGCCATTATATCCCGACCCCTTTATTGCCTTCATGATCTCTACATCCTCCACTACTTTATTCTTAACCTGCTCATGCCATTGATTTTCGCGGTAACTTTCCCCATCAAACAACATAAATTGCCCACTAGCGGCTGCTACAGACGGATTTTTTACCAGGTACACCAATTGCAGTGGTAAAAGATTCAATAAAATATAATGCATTAAAGGCACTACCAATTTTTCGCCTGCGGTTTGCATTTCCTGGTTGGCAAAAAGGCTTAACAAACTTAGCTTACGCAAATACATTCGGTGCACGGCACTATTAATTAACCCATTATGCACCTTTTCATCAGCATCTAAAAATAAAAAAAAATCGCCTTTAGCTTGCTGTGCCATCTGGTAACAGGCGTAATTTTTTCCCAGCCAATCGGCAGGCAGCGGACCGCCTTTAATTACTTTAAATTTAGGGTTTTGCTCGGCAAAATCGGCACATAGCTGGTAGGTATTATCTGTCGAGCCGTCGTCTAAAATAATAACTTCATAGTATGGATAATCCTGCTCTCGGATAGATTGCAAAAGTGTTAAAATATTATCGCTTTCATCACGAGCGGGTATTAATATAGAAACTTTATCTGTGTATTTCCTGGCTATACGATGAAGCTTGGGGTTTGATATAAAATTGAACAACGTTACTGTAAAGCGCAGTATAATAAAGAAAAATACGATAGATATAACTATGATCACTTTATAAAACTATTTCGGTTTGTTGCTGCTTTGATCTATTAAAGTGTTCCTGATAATCACTTTGCAAAGTACTTACACCCTTATTAAAGTAAAAATCCTGTTGCTGCTTTAAATAAATGGTTACAGTTGGTTTTTTGTGCTCAAAATACTGAATAAATGTTGCAGCAAAAATTATTTGACAATTATTGCCTGATTTTTGAATAAGTTTTGTGATACCTTTTTCAAAATTTATATATTCTACAAAATTGGGATATAACTTGCCTTGCGGAAACACCAATACCAAATTATCCGGGTTATTTAATAATTGGGCTGCATAGTCTAATGACTTTATTATATCTCTTGAGCCTTTATTGACAGAAAAAGCACCACCATAACGTAATGCTCCTATCCTTTTTGCAGTGTCCTGCAATATCATTACATGAAATTTCTTTTTAAACAACCTATCATTTAAACAATATAATATCAGGCCGTCCCAAAAGCTAAAATGATTTGCAATGAGTAATATTGATTTATTGCTTTCAACTTCAATGGCATTAAATAAAAACCGGTAAAACTGTTTATTAACAAGCCATTTCACATAAACCTTAAATATCCATTTAGCTATGGGATTTTTTTTTGGATATAACATAGGTTTAGCAATAACGGTTGTTTGAAATGAATAATTAAAAGCCGATTAAACAATATTAAGGAATATTGCTTTATATATTATAGTTAAATATTGATACATAAACTATGAGACAGTTTATTATACTATTCTTGCTTACTATCGTAACGTTCAATGTAAGCGCACAGATAAAACATGGCACCTACCACTATGGCAAACCTCAAAAAAAGGAGCCTTACGGCATACTACAAATTCATCATACTAAAGCGGGTAACTATTTATTCTATTTAGAAGTTGGCCGTGGTGAGCCGAGTTTTAATTCGGGCGCATTATATGATAAAATAACCTTTAACAAAGCCAGTGGCAGGTACGAGGCCAACACAAAAGGGTGTGTGCTGCAATTTTTACCTGATTCTAAAGGGGTAGCCATCAAATCGGTAAAAGGCGATTGCGGATTTCCTTACGGAGTGGTGACAACCGGTACGTATGTTACGAAGAATTTACGCAACCCATCTTCGTTTACAACCAGAACTGGGAAAAAATTTAAGTTTGATAAAACCACGCCTGCGGATATTAAAGATATTTAATTACACTAACTATGCTTTGTGTAGCGCCGGTATGTTGTTCAACATATAATTTTATTTGCTGGCTGGCATAGCTATAAAACTGTTCGTCAGCTATAAGCGCATTAATAGCCTCTTTTAATTCCGTTTCATTGGCTATGCTAAAGCCTGCTTTTATGGTAATAATATCTTTTGCTTCTTTAAATTTTTGATAATTAGGGCCAAAAATAGCCGGTAATCCAAATGCTGCCGCCTCTAAAGTATTATGTATACCCGCACCAAATCCCCCGCCTATATACGCAATGTGGCCATATTGATATAAAGAGGATAACATACCGATGTTATCGATAATTAAGATTTGAGATTTGAGATTGGAGATTTGAGATGACAATTGCGAGTAACGGATAACTGAATCTGATGGAAACAAACCAATTAACTTATTTATTTTGTCCTCGCTTATCTCATGCGGTGCAAAAATGAATTTCCAATTGGGATGCTCTTTAACTTGTTGGGCAACCAGCCTTTCATCCTCTGGCCAGGTGCTACCTGCAATAAAAGTTTTTTGACCCTTGGTAAAATTTTCAATATCAGACAGTTGCTTTGGCTGCTGAGCATTTGCCCAAACACGGTCAAACCTTGTATCGCCGCTAATGGTAACATTGGTTATGCCAATATCGTTAAGCAGCAATTTTGATTGCTCATCCTGCACAAAAAAGCGGGTAACATAGGTTAACATTTTACGATGCAAACTGCCGTACCACTTAAAAAACACCTGCCCGGGCCTAAATATACCCGATATAATATATAAGGGGATATGGCGCTGATTCAACTCATTAAAAAAATGATACCAATACTCGTATTTGGTAAATATGGCCATAGCTGGGTTTATTGCTCCTATAAATTGGCGGGCATTTTTAGCAGTATCTAGCGGCAAATAATAAACTTCATCGGCTAGCGAAGTGTTTTTTCTGATCTCATATCCCGAAGGGGAAAAAAAAGTAATTACAATTTTTGCAGAAGGGTATAATTGCCGCATTTGCTCTAAAACCGGTCGACCTTGCTCAAACTCGCCTAAGGATGCAAAGTGGAACCAAATGCTTTTACTGCCAGTGGTAATTATTGGTGTTTTTCGGCCGTTTATCCATAACCTTGCTTTGCTGTTAAAAAAAGAAGCAACATATATTGCCAGATAGTACAGTCTTACGCCGACATTGTATAGTAACAGCATTTCGGATATAAATTATTATTATCTTCGTCGGGTATAAAAGTAGTAACAATAATTATATAAATTTATGAAGATTGCTGTTGTTGGAACAGGATACGTTGGTTTAG
>CAZTAU010000065.1:0-6565 GCA_964611565.1 uncultured Mucilaginibacter sp.
TTAGCCACAAAATAGGCGAGGTGCACGAAGGTGCTGCAACAATGGACTGGATGGCGCAGGAGCAGGAGCGTGGTATTACCATTACATCTGCTGCTACAACGGTTAACTGGAAATACAGGAACCAAAACTACCACATGAACATTATTGATACCCCGGGACACGTGGATTTTACCGTTGAGGTAAACCGTTCATTACGTGTGTTGGATGGTTTGGTGTTTTTATTTAGCGCGGTTGATGGTGTTGAGCCTCAATCAGAAACTAACTGGAGGCTTGCCAATAACTATAATGTTGCCCGTATAGGTTTTGTTAATAAAATGGACCGTAGCGGTGCCGACTTTTTAAATGTTGTAAAGCAAGTAAAAAGCATGTTGGGTAGCAACGCAGTACCATTGCAATTACCAATTGGCGCTGAAGAGAGCTTTAAAGGTGTGGTTGACTTAATTAACTGGAGAGGTATTGTTTGGAATGAGCATGATAAAGGTATGACCTTTACTGAAGTGCCTATCCCTGATGATATGATAGATGAAGCAACTGAGTGGAGAGAGAAGTTGTTGGAATCAGTAGCTGAGTATGACGAAACGTTAATGGAGAAATTCTTTGACGCACCGGATACCATCACTGAGCGCGAAGTATTAGACGCTTTGCGTAAAGCGGTTTTAGATGCTAAGATCGTACCTATGGTTTGCGGTTCATCATTCAAAAATAAAGGTGTACAAACTATGTTGGATTACGTGATGGAATTGCTTCCTTCACCAATGGATGTAGAAGGTATTATTGGTACCAACCCTGAAACTGGCGAAGAAGTATTACGTAAACCTGATGTTAAAGAACCATTTGCAGCTTTAGCGTTTAAAATTGCAACCGATCCTTTCGTAGGTCGTTTATGCTTTATCCGCGTTTACTCTGGTAATTTAGAGGCCGGTTCATATGTACACAACATGCGTTCAGATAATAAAGAGCGTATATCACGTATATTCCAAATGCATGCTAACAAGCAAAACCCAATACCTAACGTAGGTGCTGGTGATATTGCTGCGGTAGTAGGCTTTAAAGATATTAAAACAGGTGATACCCTTTGCGACGAAAAACACCCTATCGTGTTAGAGTCAATGAACTTCCCTGATCCGGTTATCGGTTTAGCAATTGAGCCTAAAACTCAGGCTGACGTTGATAAATTAGGTATGGCTTTAAGTAAATTAGCCGAAGAGGATCCAACCTTCCGTGTAAACTCTGACGAAGAGACAGGCCAGACTGTAATTTCAGGTATGGGCGAGCTTCACTTAGATATCATCATGGACCGTTTAAAACGTGAGTTTAAAGTTGAGGTTAACCAGGGTGCTCCACAGGTGGCTTATAAAGAGTCTATCACAGGTACTATCCAACACCGCGAAACTTATAAGAAACAAACCGGTGGTCGTGGTAAATTTGCTGATATCCAGGTTATACTTTCACCTAACGATGAAGGTAAAGAAGGTTTACAGTTTGTTAACGAAATTAGCGGTGGATCGATCCCTCGTGAGTTTATCCCATCTGTACAAAAAGGCTTTGAGGCTTCAATGGCAAATGGTGTATTAGCAGGCTATCCTTTAACCAGCTTAAAAGTACGTTTAATTGATGGTTCATTCCACGCAGTCGATTCAGATGCGCTATCTTTCGAGTTAGCTGCTAAGATGGCTTACCGCGAGGCATTACCAAAATGTAAACCCGTATTACTAGAGCCAATCATGAAGATCGAAATATTAACCCCTGAAGAAAACATGGGTGATGTTATCGGTGATATGAACCGTCGTCGTGGCCAGCTATTAGGTATGGATTCACGTGCGGGTGCACAAGTAATTAAAGCAACTGTACCACTTTCAGAAATGTTTGGTTACGTAACCCAGTTACGCACTATTACTTCTGGCCGTGCTACTTCAACCATGGAGTTTGATCACTATGCTGAAGCGCCACGTAACGTACAGGAAGAAGTAGTTGCTAAAGCAAAAGGTAAAAGAGCAGCTGCAAACGCTTAATTAGAGATTAGTTGATTGAGTGATTAGAGATTAGTCACTCAATCAATTTTAAATATAGTAAACCGATTGTCCTAATAAATAGCTCTTAGGATAAATCTTAAAAACAAATTAACATGAGCCAAAGAATCAGAATCAAATTAAAATCTTACGATTACAACCTGGTTGATAAATCAGCTGAGAAGATCGTAAAAACAGTAAAGCCAACAGGCGCTGTAGTTAGCGGACCGCTTCCGTTACCAACCGAAAAGAAAATTTTTACTGTTTTGCGTTCACCGCACGTAAACAAAAAAGCACGTGAGCAATTCCAATTATGCTCTTACAAAAGGCTATTGGATATCTACAGCTCAAACTCAAAAACTGTAGACGCTTTAATGAAGCTTGAATTGCCAAGCGGTGTTGAAGTTGAGATCAAAGTGTGATAGTACCGGAAGATCCGATAATATTAAAAAGCCCATTCGATTATTCGGATGGGCTTTTTTGTTGATTATTGCTGTGGTGGTCCTGCAGGGTCCATCCACGCATATTCCCAGTGATGGCCGTCCAAATCGTCAAAGCTGTGCTGGTACATCCAGCCATGATCGTTTGCCGGATCGGGGATAGTAGCACCCGCAGATACAGCTTTATTTACAATTTCGTTAACCGCGTCCTTGCTTTCTGCCGATAAACAGATGGAAACCTCAACCGCTTTTGAGGTGTCACAAATTTCTTTTTTAGTAAACGATTGGAAAAAGGGTTCAACTAATAGCATTACAAAAATGGTATCGCTAACTATCATGCAGGTAGCTTGTTCGCTGGTAAACTGCGCGTTAAACGTATAGCCCAGTTTGGTGAAAAAATCGACTGACCTATTCAGGTCCTTAACCGGTAAATTAATAAAAACTTGAGTTGCCATATTTTATAGGTTTTAATGTTTAGTCAAAAGTACAAGCAAGGCTTTAAACCCAGGATAGGCAAAAAGGACAATATAAGAGGGGATTTACGACAAACATAAATAACACACTAATGCCCCGGTAAGTGTGTTTAAAAAATTTACCGCATTATTTCCTATCAGTTTTTTACGTTCAAGTACAGCTCCTAAAACTGAATCGACCAGGTTGCCTATAAATCCGGCAAATACTATTATCAAAATAGCCGTACCCAAACCTGTATATAACCAAAATGCTATTCCAATAATGGTTGCTCCTGCCAAACCAATTAAAGTGCCCTCTATACTTACTACCCCATCAAGTCCACACTCATCTTTTTTAAAAGTTAGGATATTAAAAAAACGTTTGCCGTACACCATGCCAAGCTCTGATGATAAAGTATCGGCAGTTGCAGCAGCTAAACTCCCTGCCAGCATCATTAATAATAGTGGAGATAGATCGGGTTTCACAAATGCAATAGTAGCTAATACTGCGGCAATGCCGCCATTGGCTAAAACTTGCCAGGCAGTACGTGCTTGAGAGGCTTCATTAATTTTTTCTTCCCTATGCCAACCGGTGGCCCAACTGCCTGTAATAAAAAATAAGCACAGCATGGTAAATCCGGTTAGGCCTGTGCCTTCATAAATTAGTAACCCAATTATTAATCCGGTTATGGCACCCGGCAGGGTAAGTTTATTTTTACTGTAACTAAAGGAAGCCCCCAGTGCCAATAAAATATAGATCAGGATGTCCTGTAGGGTCATGAAAATAAGGTGCTTTAAAATTAGACGGCTTTCACTATCCCCGGCCCATCAGTTCATCAACTTTATTACGTTCAGTTTGCAGTTCGCGGGCCAGTTTCTTTTCCTTTTCGTTAGCCTTCGTTTTATAAGTTTTAAACTCTTCTTCCAATTCGTTATATAATTGGGTGCGATAAGTTGCTTCTCGCTTATTGCTGCCCGAGCGGGCAATTACTATAGCTGCAATGGCTACAGCCACAATAACCAATCCCCACATAACCAAATTATAAGTTGTTTTAGCTGCTGAAATGCCGAATACATCAATAGTATCAGATGTTGCTATGGTTTCATCCTTAATAGTAATATCAATTTGTTGCTGGGTTATTATTTGTGTTTGTTTAGCAATAGTAGCCTTTGCCTCTATTAACTTACGACGACTGTTATTTAACGTATCTGTAACGTTTTTCCATAATGCCGATACAAATGGTTTTTGGTAACCATATACTTTGGTTAACAGGTCTTGGTATTGTGCATTAAGGCTTTTATCAATAACAACTGGTTGTTGTGTTATAGTAGTTGTTGCAGCCGGAGTAGAAGTGATTGCCCCGGCTTTTTTCAAACTGTCTGCTGTTCGCGCTGCTTTTGTAGCATCATATTGTTTATTTGCATAAGCACCGTAACCATATCTGCTATACGGCCTGCCTGTTTTTGGATTGATAGGTATACCGGTTTTACTACCAACAGCTTTAGGAGTAGTTGTAACTGCTTTTTTAACAGTAGTTACTTTATTTATACTATCCTGTGCAAATCCTTGCAGGATACAAACTGATATGATCAGCATTAAAACACTTATCCTCAACAAAAAATAATTATTCATATGGTAAAATTATGCAATCATCTATTAATAAAACAAACAATACGGAGTTAATATTGGCTTTTAGGTTACTTTTATTAACCGAATGTAGGGTTTTACATGATAATTTGCTACTCATAGTTATATTAGCGCCATGAATATCGGAATTATTGGTTTGGGGGATATGGGTAAACTATATGCCAAGGCTTTTGCCAAAGCTGGTTACACCGTTTGCGGATGCGATTTGCCCGCCAACCGTAACCTGCTGGAAGAAGAACTTACGCCCTTTGGTATTAAGATACTGGATAGCGGCAAAGAAGTTTCACAAACTAATGACCTGATCATATATTCTGTAGAGGCCGATAAACTGGACAGGGTAGTGGCTGAGTTTGCGGCTTACACCAAACCAGGTGCCATAGTAGCCGGACAAACATCTGTAAAAACACCTGAAATAGCCGCGTTTGAAAAGCATCTGCCGGATAATACCCATATCATTACTTTTCATGGTATGCATGGTCCGGGCTTTGAGCCTAAGGGTCAAACTTTGATACTAATAAATCATCGTTCAACCGAGGATGCCGCGCAACGGATGTTTGACCTGTTTACGGCTATAGGATCTGAAATTGTGGAGATGACCGACTACCATGCGCATGATAAAATTGTTGCCGATACACAAGCCGTAACCCACGTGGGTTTTGAAAGCATGGGTACCGCATGGAAAGAAGCGGGCTTTTTTCCATGGGAAAACGCATCCTATATAGGTGGTATAGATAATGTAAAGATATTGACCACCCTGCGTATATTTAGCTATAAGGCACACGTTTATGCCGGACTAGCCATATTGAATCCTTATGCACGTCAGCAAGTGAAAAGATACGCAGTATCAGAATCGGAGTTGTTTAAGCTGATGATACAGGAAGAGGAAAAAACTTTCCGTGATAGACTTTACCGCGCTCGCGATTTTGTATTCCATGAAAGCCGCAAGCCTATTATGTTAAATGATAAGGTGATGAAGGAGTTTTCGCTATCGCAAAATCATGAACTTCAAAAACCAAATTCGCATTTAAGCATATTAAGTATGGTTGATGCTTGGTACCATTTGGGTGTAAACCCTTATGATAACCTGATATGTCAAACCCCGCCCTTCCGACTGCGCTTGGGTATAGCGGAATACTTATTTAAAAATGAAGAATTGTTAGAAGAATCAATAGTAGCTGCCCTTTATGATAAAACTATCCGTGGCGATGATCTGGAGTTTCACTCCGCTGTGCGCGAGTGGTCGTCAATTATTGGTTATGGCGATATGGAAGGCTACAAAAAACACTTTAACGATGTGCAGGCCTTTTTTGATGGGCGATTGGAAGAGGGCAAACAGCAAAGTGCTGAGTTGATTAGAAGATTGATGATGGAGTAGTTGTCTGAACCACTAACTAAAATGATTAAATGATTTCGCTGATAAGAAAAATCATAATAATCAAACCAATCAAATAAATCAGCGGTCAATCTTCACGTAAACGCTCATCTGTATATACAATCTCTGTACGGCCATGTGCTATGGGTTTGCCTTCAATATCTACACTCACAAAAACAATCTTATCAATAGTAAGGATAGTTTTTTGGGTTATTTTGTTTCTTACCTCGCAGGTTAGGGTAAGTGATGTTCTGCCAAAGCGGGTAGCTTTTATACCTAGTTCAACTATATCGCCCTGTTTAGCCGAGCTTACAAAGTTAATTTCTGAGATATATTTGGTAACCACCGAGTTGGTGCGTAACTGAATAGTAGTATATATCGCCGCTTCCTCATCTATCCAGGCAAGCAGCCTGCCTCCAAACAAAGTATTATGCGCATTAAGGTCTTCGGGTTTTACCCACTTGCGAGTGTAGAAATTCATATTACAAAGATAAAATAATTGAACAGCCGAAATAACTTCAATTATGGTGTTTATTTACTGCATTTTAGCTTCAGATACACTTAAATTGGAAATTGGTTTTACCTTGTTTGAAATATTTTAAAAAATAACTGAGTAACTATTTGACATTTAATGTAAAGTTCCT
>CAZTAU010000066.1:0-6175 GCA_964611565.1 uncultured Mucilaginibacter sp.
ATTTGCTTAACCAGTTACCATCGCTTTGCAGATCGCCCTGGTGGCCATGTGTCATGAAGATATTAAGTGGCTTGTTGTTAACCGTGGTCTGTAATATAGCACCTTCATAAACTTTTACTGCCTCGCCGTAAATTTGCATTAAACTTATAGCAGCCAGCGGATCGTTATCCCAATACAGATCATGGTTGCCAAATATTTTAACAAATGCACTTCTGTTCAAAAATCTTTTCTCGGCCTCAAACGTATTTTTATTATGCCTTTTTATAGTGACAAAAAGGTTCTCCCAAAGCTCTTCGCTATCGCCCAGGTTGATATAGGTAAAACCCTCTTTATTATAATGATCTAAGGCTGTCAGGTAATTCTTCTCTGATTTGGCAAACATATCCGACCCATCCCTTGCGCCCTTATGCTGGTCAGAAAAAATAATAAACTTATCCTTAGCGCCATCAAACGGGATTATAACGCCCCTTTTGCCGGAGTTGGTAATAATTTTTTCGTACAGCCTGCTTAACGATTTAAAAACCCTCCGTTTATCGGGCCTGCTTGATACGCGGTTAGCCAAATTGACAACCGGTTTGGTTAGAATGTTTTTTAAAAATTTACGCATTTATATTTTCAACAGGTGGGCCAAAGTAGTGTTTTTCTTTAAAATATTTTCTCCACGGCATATTGCTATTTGCTAAAAATATTAGCAAATTTGTTTTATGGCACATCAGGAAAATCCCGAATTTTTTAAGGGGCGCGGGGCGCAGGTAAATACCGATAACAAATTTTTAAAACGCAAATATGTATTGGACCATATAGAGGGGCTAGATGAACCATTATTGGAAAACACCGCCACGCAGTTGTTCGAAGAAACACCAAAAAAAATTGTTAGTGAATCCAACAGTCCTGATTTGAGCCATATGTATTCCATTAACCCCTATCAGGGTTGTGAACATGGCTGCATTTATTGCTATGCCCGTAATAGCCACGAATATTATGGTTTTAGTGCGGGATTAGATTTTGAACGAAAGATCATTGTTAAACGTAACGCACCTGAATTGCTGGAGCAATATTTTAACAAGAAAAACTATAAACCGGTATCTATATTACTATCTGGCAATACGGATTGTTACCAACCCATTGAGCGGCGATTAAAAATAACCCGTGGATTACTGCAGGTATTTTTGCAATACAAAAATCCGGTAAGCATAATTACCAAAAACAATGTGATCCTACGCGATTTGGATATTATATCTGAACTGGCAAAACTTAACCTTATTCATGTCAACGTATCTATTACTTCGCTTAATGAGCAGTTGCGCCAAAAGTTGGAGCCACGAACGGTTACTGCCAACGGTAGATTAGGTGTAATTCAAAAACTATCAGAAAGTGGCGTGCCGGTGCGTGTCATGGCAGCGCCTATTATACCCGGGCTAAATAGTAACGAGATACCGGACATCATCAAAGCCTCGGCAGACAGAGGTGCTTTAGGCGCAGGATTTACTATTGTACGCCTTAACGGCAGCATTGCCGAAATATTTACCGACTGGGTGCATAAAGCATTCCCTGACAGGGCAGAGAAGGTATTAAACATGATACGCGCCTGCCATGACGGCAAACTAAACGACAGCGATTTTGGCCGCCGTATGAGCGGCGATGGGCAAGTGGCCGCATCTATTCACCAACTGTTTAGAATGGCCTGTAACCGCTTCTTAGCCGGGCGAGAAATGCCCCCTCATGACTATACGTTGTTTGTGCCAAAGGGAGGGAAGCAGACAGAGTTGTTTTAATTCACCACCTGTCATTTCGAGCATAGCGAGAAAACTATACATATATGTTACGCCTACTTGTGTCTAGATTTCTCCTCGTACCTCGTTCGAAATGACAATAAGTACAAATCTATAATGATACCAATCCCTACCCCAACCGTATAACAAATCATATCTCCCCAATTAAAAGTTGCGCCGAATACCAGGCGGCCGAATAAAGATGGGCGGATGCTGTCTATCCATGGGGCTTTGTATAGTTGGCTAAACTCAATCGCGAAGCTAAAAAGTAAACTTATGGTGGCTATAATACTTACCCGTTTATTGATAAACAAAAACCGCACAATAAAATAGACCATGGTGGCCCAAAGTATATCGCCCACAAATAAGGGAACAACCTTAAAATAACGGGACGCCAAGCCAAGCACAATGGTAATGCAAATAATTATCAACCAGGTAATGCGGGATCTTAGCATATTTAAATATAGTTAATAAAAATTGTCATTGCGAGGAGAAACGACGCGGCAATCGCGAACTGTTCGCCTGAGATTGCCACGCTACGCTCGCAATGACATGGTTGATTAAAACAAAAAAAAGCGCCTTTCGGGCGCTTCTTGTATATCGGGGTATATGGTATTAGGCTGTTGCTCCTTCGGCTTCTAAAGCCATTTGCTCGTCAACTAAAATACGTCCGCAATGCTCGCAAACGATGATTTTTTTACGCTGACGGATATCAGACTGACGCTGAGGCGGGATCTGGTTAAAACATCCTGAACATGAATCGCGCTGGATGGTTACTACCGCTAAACCATTTTTAGCGTTTTGACGCAAACGGTTATAAGCAACTAATAAACGCTCATCAGCACCTTTAACGGCTTTATCAGCCAGTACATTCAGTTCGCTTTCTTCTTTTTCTGTTTCGGCAGTAATAGTACCTAATTCTGCTTTTTTAGCTTCCAAATCGCTTTTACGCGCTTCCAGATCTGCTAATGCTTTTTCGTAAACCTGTGTTTTGTTAGTGATCTCAAAACCAAATTCTTTGATCTTTTTCTCACTCACCTGTATATCTAAACCTTGTATCTCTATCTCTTTAGAAATGGCATCATACTCACGGTTGTTTTTAACCTCGTTAAGCTGCGCTTCGTACTTTTTGGTGTTAGCTAAGGCTTCTTTGATCAGGTTTTTACGGGTAACTATATCATCCTCCAAATCATCCAATTCGGCTTTGATCTTCTGGATACGGGTTTCAAGGCCTGCTACATCATCTTCCAGATCAGCAACTTCCATAGGCAATTCACCTCTAACCTGGCGAATTTTATCAATCTTAGTGTGGATAGTTTGTAGCTCGTATAACGCTTTAAGCTTTTGTTCTACGGTTTGTTCCATTATTTATGACGGGATTTATACTTATTTCTTTTTTATAAACGGATGGCAAAGATACGAAATTTTTAAAATATTTTATAATTCATTTGTAATTTGCTCGTTTTCAATGCATTTTTTCACATTGTCATTTCGAGTATAACGAGAAATCCATGCATGGCTATGTGTGCAGGTGTATAGATCTCTCACTATGTTCGAGATGACAACTGGATTAAATGAAATACCTGACCGGGTTAGTATTCACAGATGTTAAACGTGTTGCAAACGCCGGAAATTTTTCCTGCAGCATATCCTGTAATAATTGCTGCGTAAACTGCTCGCTTTCAAAATGTCCGATATCGGCGATGATTATCTTGCCTTCGGCGTCAAAAAATTCGTGGTATTTGTAATCTGCTGTGATAAACATATCGGCTCCTGATGCAATAGCCTGCTTCAATAAAAAGCTACCTGAACCGCCGCAAACGGCTACTTTTTTAATAGGCCAGCCGGTAAGTTCCGTGTGTTTGATAACCCCGGTTTGCATTCTATCTTTTATCAAGCGTAAAAAATCTTCTGCATTAATGGGGTTATCCAACTCGCCCACCATACCCGAGCCTACCTGCTGGTGCTGATTAGTTAGTGCGTATAAATCATAGGCCACTTCCTCGTAAGGATGAGCAAGGATAAGCGCCATTAGCACTTTACTTTCCAGGTTACCGGGGTAAATGGTTTCAATTTTTATTTCACTTTCCGTATGGCGCACTCCCGCTTCACCAACATAAGGGTTAGCATCTTCGTTAGCTTTAAACGTGCCCGATCCCTCAGTATTAAAGCTGGTTTCGGTATAGTTACCAATATTGCCTGCGCCTGCAACAAACAGCGCATTGCGCACCTGGTCGGCATGGCTGATAGGCACATAGGTAACCAACTTTTTTAAAATATTTTGTTTGGGTGATAATATATGGCGGTTGTTAATGCCCAATGTATCGCAAATACGGGCATTTACCCCATCCAGCACACTATCTAAATTGGTATGTATGGCATACAACGCGATGTTATTGCGGATAGCTTTTTCAACCACGCGCTCCACATAAGTTTTGCCGTTGAATTTTTTTAAGCCTTTAAAAACAATGGGGTGGTGCGATATGATTACTTCGCAGTTTGTAGCAATAGCCTCGTCAACTACGGCTTCGGTACAATCTAAAGAAATGAGTGCTTGTGTTACCTCTTTATCCGGCTGCCCAACTATTAGCCCGGCATTATCATACTCTTCCTGGTATTGCAGGGGGGCAAGGGTTTCTAAATACGTGGTAAGTTGCGAAAGTTTCATAGCGTTTTGTAATGGTATAAATATATCAAAAATCGCTATAAATGCGCAGAGGCGCTCCGATCCTGTCGGGGCGTCTCTGCACTGGTATATATTAATCGGGCGTTTGCCCTACGTAGTTTTAAGCAGCGTGCGCTTTAGCTATATGGAAACTTTCAAAGGCTTTTCGGCGGTTATACTCGGTAGCCAAAGTTTTATGGTTCACTATATCTACAATTGTTCCAATTCCGCAGAACCCGAATGTGATCAGGTAGATTATTCCCATTCCTATTTGGCCAACATAAAAACGTTGTATACCGGCCACAAATAAAAAGCCTATAAGCGTTATTAATAACACATCTTGCGCCCTTCTTCTTTTACTGGAATAAACCATGTAAAAAAATTTCTTTTGGTTTTCAGTAAGCTCGGCTGTAGCCTGTTGTAAAAAACTCCACTCCTCGGCTGTCGTATCAGCATAAGGCATATAAGGGTTTTGAAAATTATCCATTGTTTTAAAAGTTAATAGTTCTTGTTTTAAATGATGAATCAAAACTAAGGTAACATTAAAACATGGGCAATGCAAAATGGGTAAACCGGGAAAAGAAATCGGTAAATATGGTTATTTAGGCGGTGAAGTTAACCCACCACAACTTCGCTAAGCAGCTTGTCGACCCTCTCTTTGCCTTTGGCGTAAAGAGGTAGGGTTGTAAGATATAACCCTCTTTACCGCTTGCGGAAGAGGGGGTGTTCCAGCGAAGCGCCGACCGGGTGAGTCAACCCGCGTGCTAAAACCAACATTCTATATAATATAATTGCTAATGCTGGTATTCCTATCCAATGCGCCTGAAAAGAGTTTTTAATATCGCCGTGCAGTAAAAAGGCAATAGAGTGCCCCAGGCCGCAGCCGGGGCACCAGGTTATACCCATTAATTTAAACGGGCATAATGTATAATGTGAGGGTAATGTTGGGTCAGCAACTGCCAAAGCTATGATGGCGGTTATCCAAAACAGCAGTTCAAAATTTTTAGCTATGAACCGTTTACTCGATTTTATTAGACCTGTTTGCAAGTAATAAAGATACGGCAAACGCGCTTAAAATACCAACCAATAGGGCACCAAACATCCGGCTTGAAAAATCGCGCAGGTTATTGCCTGCAGCTACATAGTTTACATAAACTATCCCGGCAAAAATGGCAACAATACCGCCTACCAATAATATTTTAAAGCTTTGTATAAGTGCTTCAAAAAAGCCCATTTGTCCTCCAAGTTCATTAGCGCGATAGCTCCGTATGCCAAAGTATAACCCTATAATAGGTATCAGAATTGAAAAATATTCGTAATTGGAAGCTTGGTTATCTTCAACATGAAAACCAAAAGAGTGTAAGGTAAGTAGCCATAGTCCGCTTAATATGCCGATTATTAGCCCAAAAATTAATGCATTTTTCATTTTAGTATAGTTTTAGGTCAATTGTTGTGTGCTTATTTATAGTATGTACGACGTTTAAATATCATCCGTTATTCAACGTACCATAAAAAGTAATTATGGGCGCATATTGTTTTAATTTTATTAGCACAATTGATGCTCATTACCTTAAAAGTGGCTTTTTTACCTATATTTGTCCCGGTTTGAACATCCGTGATATTTTAGAAAGATATAAAGCTGATGATCGGATAAAAGCGTTGGCGAAAGCCTTAAACGCTTCTAAAAATCCAAGGGTACAGCTTCGTGGTTTAGTGGGATCAAGCGATTCGGCTATGG
>CAZTAU010000067.1:0-6097 GCA_964611565.1 uncultured Mucilaginibacter sp.
GGCCGTAAAGCTTTTACCATCCACAAACGCATCTACCGCAAAAAATCGGCTTTAACTGTTGATGAATCTTTCAGTATTGCGGATAACCTGGCCAGTAATACCTTGTTTATTGTGGATGAGGCTTCTATGGTGTCTGACCAGTTAAGCGGCAATAACCGCGATACGTTGCTAAATGACCTGGTAAAATATGTTTACAATAAAAAAAACTGTAAACTTTTATTGGTTGGAGATACCGCGCAATTACCACCGGTAGGATCGGACGAAAGCCCGGCGCTGGATGCACAGTTAATGAAATCGGAATTCTTTTTGGATGTGTTCAGCTATGAAATGACGGATGTATTGCGGCAACAAAAGGATTCGGGCATATTGTTTAACGTAACCCATATTCGTGATATGATACGCAAGGGCAAGGAAACCATGCCACAGATCATTACTAAAGGTTATAAGGATGTATTCAGGATGACGGGCGAACGTTTGGAAGAAGGATTGGAGTATGCTTATAATAAATATGGCAATGAGAATACATTGATCATTTGCCGATCTAACAAAAACGCCAACCTGTACAACAAACAGATACGTGCCCGTCTGCTATGGCGCGAGGAAGAATTGACCGGCGGCGACCAGATCATGATCGTAAAAAACAATTACTTTTGGCTGCAGGAGCAGGAGGAAAGCAGTACCGGTTTTATTGCCAATGGAGACATTGCCAGGATACGCAAGGTGCGGAAGATCGAGGAGATCTATGGTTTCCGCTTCGCGGATGTGCAGATAGAGTTTATTGACTATGCCGAGGACCCGGTGCTGGATTGTAAGATAATGTTAGATACATTATATTCAGAATCACCTGCCTTAAGCCCAATAGACCAAAAGCGGTTTTATTTGGAGGTGATGAAAGATTACGACCACATTGCCAATAAACGCGCCAAGCACCAGGAATTAAAGCTAAACCCATATTATAACGCCTTACAGATCAAATTCGCCTACGCCATTACCTGCCATAAGGCACAGGGCGGCCAATGGGGTGCCGTATTTGTTGACCAGGGTTATTTAACAGATGATATGGTTAACCTCGACTTTCTCCGTTGGTTTTACACCGCATGTACCCGCGCCACTAATGAGTTGTTTTTGGTAAATTTTAGTGATAAGTTTTATAAAGAGGTGAGGGAAGAATAGCTATTTATTGATCTGTATAGGTATGCTGTTATAGTAATATTGCTGTATTGTATCCAAATTTTCATTAGATACGGCAATACAGCCATTTGTCCAATCTTTCCGTTTACTGCGCTCCGGACTGGTACCATGTATCATTACATCGCCGCCGGGTTTTACACCCATTTTTTTTGCATTAAGCAAATCCTGATCATTGGGGTATGAGATATGAAGCCCTAACTTATAAGCAGCTTTAGAGTTAATATTATAATCTATAAAATATGATCCTTCAGGGGTGCGCCCGTCACCTTCCTTTTGTTTATGGCCAACAGGATGATTACCTAAATTAATGGGAAACTCGTAAAGTATCTTACCGTTACGTTCTATATATAGCTTACGCTTACTTTTTTCCACCCGGATACGATCTGCCTTCCTAAGCCAGTGATACAATGAGTTTTTTAATGAGGCACTATCAGGCTCGTGGTAAGGCAAATGTTTAAGTATTGTACTATCAATACTAGCTAATTTTAGCGTTAATGAGCTCCGCGGTCTCAAATAACGCTTTCCTTTTTCGTTCACAACTATAAATCCCTTACTCATAACCAATGACTCATACTGGTAATAGGCCAATGCCTTACCCTCGGCATTATACACCCTAACTGTGGTGTCGACATCTGCTAATGATAATATTTCAGGTTTAAAATAGTTCCTGATATCAATTTTAGATTGCCCCAAAGCAATGTTACTATTTGACAAAGTAAATATGGAATATACTGCGAATAAAAGGTATAAGTATTTCATTGATTTAGGTTCTAATAATCTAAAGTACTAAATCATTCGTTATTGCTATTTGCTTTAACAAAAATTAACAATTCTTTCTAACAAAAAGGCAGGTAAACAAATAGTTAATAGCCAAATAGTCACTCCAATTGAATTTAAACCGCCATTATTTCAGTTTATAAACCATGGCAAGTGTTTTGATTGCAAAGTGATATAAACATTATTACTTATGAACTTTAACAATTTTACCATAAAAGCACAGGAAGCCATACAAAAGGCTTCAGAAATTACCACCGGTAATCAGCAGCAGGCCATTGAGCCGGCACATATACTGAAGGGCTTATTGCTGGTGGACGAAAATGTTATAAGCTATTTACTTAAAAAATTAAACGTTAACCTTAACCGCCTTAACGAACAGTTAGACAGTCAGATAAACAGTTTTCCTAAAGTGAGCGGCAGCGATGTTTATTTATCTTCATCTTCCAATTCTGTTTTGCAAAAAGCAACAGCATATTTAAAGGAATTTAAAGACGAGTTTGTATCGGTAGAACATATATTACTGGGTATTCTATCAGTAAATGATAAAACCAGCACCGCGTTAAAAGACTTTGGGGTAAACGAAAAGGACCTTAAAAAAGCAATCGTTAGTTTACGCGGCGATAACAAAGTTACCGACCAAAACGCCGAGGCAACTTACAATGCTTTAAACAAATATGCGCGTAACCTAAACGAGTATGCCGAATCGGGCAAATTGGACCCGGTTATTGGCCGCGATGAAGAGATTAGGCGTGTTATACAGATATTATCCCGCCGTACCAAAAACAACCCGATACTGGTTGGCGAGCCCGGCGTAGGTAAAACCGCCATTGCCGAAGGTATTGCCTTTCGTATCATTAAAGGTGATGTGCCCGAAAGCTTAAAATCTAAAACGGTTTACTCTTTAGATATGGGTGCGCTGATAGCAGGTGCCAAGTATAAAGGTGAGTTTGAGGAACGCTTAAAAGCGGTAATTAAAGAAGTTACGCAGGCTGATGGCGAGATCATATTATTTATTGATGAGATACACACTTTAGTAGGTGCAGGTGGCGGCGAAGGTGCTATGGATGCGGCTAACATATTAAAACCCGCACTGGCCCGTGGCGAACTAAGAGCCATAGGTGCTACAACCCTCAACGAATACCAGAAATACGTAGAAAAGGATAAAGCCTTAGAGCGTCGTTTCCAGATGGTATTGGTAGATGAACCCGATACCGCTGATGCCATATCTATTCTGCGAGGGTTGAAAGAGCGTTACGAATCGCACCATAAAGTGCGCATTAAAGATGAAGCTATCATAGCCGCGGTTGAAATGTCGCAACGCTATATATCTGACCGCTTTTTACCGGATAAAGCTATTGATTTGATGGACGAGGCCGCCTCCAAATTGCGTATCGAAATGGATTCGGTGCCTGAAGCGGTAGATGAAATGGAGCGTCGCATTATGCAACTGGAAATTGAGCGCGAAGCTATCAAACGTGAAAAGGACGATAAAAAGGTTAAAGACCTAAGCGAAGAGATTGCCAACCTTTCTGCCGAACGTGATTCGTTACGTGCTAAATGGCAAGGCGAAAAGGATGTGGTTGACGGGATCAACTCAAAAGTTGAGCAAATAGAAAACCTTAAACTAGAAGCCGAGCAAGCCGAACGTGCGGGCGACTACGGCAAGGTAGCCGAATTGCGCTACGGAACTATCCGCGAAGCGCAGGAAGAGGTAGAAAAGCTAAAAGCCGCTTTACTGGAAAATCAATCGGACAGCCGTATGCTGAAAGAGGAAGTTACCGCTGATGATATTGCAGGTGTGGTATCACGCTGGACAGGCATACCGGTTACCAAGATGATACAAAGTGAGCGCGAAAAGCTGCTTAATTTGGAAGATGAATTGCATAAACGTGTAGCAGGGCAGGAGGAAGCCATTGAAGCTATAAGCGATGCAATACGCCGCAGCAGGGCGGGTTTACACGATAAACGTAAGCCAATCGGGTCATTCATATTTTTAGGAACTACCGGGGTTGGTAAAACCGAGTTAGCTAAAGCCTTGGCTGAATACCTGTTTAACGATGAAGGTGCGTTGGTGCGTATTGACATGTCTGAATACCAGGAGCGCCATTCGGTATCGCGCTTAATTGGCGCGCCCCCGGGTTATGTGGGTTATGATGAAGGCGGACAGTTAACCGAAGCTGTTAGGCGCAAGCAATACAGTGTGGTATTATTGGATGAGATAGAAAAAGCGCACCCGGATGTATTTAACATATTATTGCAGGTATTAGATGATGGCCATTTAACCGATAATAAGGGCCGTGTGGTGAACTTTAAGAACACCATCATCATTATGACCTCCAATATAGGATCGAACGTTATACAGGAGAATTTTGAGTCACTGGATGAAGATAACAGGGACGAGGTGATGGCTAAAACCAAAAACGAGTTATTCAACTTGTTGCGTCAAACCATTCGTCCGGAGTTTTTTAATAGGATAGATGAGATCATCATGTTTACTCCGCTTAGCCGTAACGAGTTAGCCGATATTGTGAAACTGCAGTTTAAACACGTACAGCAAACGCTTGCCGAAATGGGTGTGAGCATAGAAGCATCTGAAGAAGCACTGGATTGGCTGGCACAATTGGGTTACGACCCGCAGTTTGGCGCAAGGCCATTAAAAAGGGTTATTCAAAAACGGATATTGAATGAGTTATCTAAACAAATACTGGCCGGCAAGGTGGACAAAAACAGTAAGATCAAGCTGGATATGTTTGATAACAACTTTGTGTTTTTGAACACGAGTGAGGAGGCCGATAGAAAATAATTAACTCTATCATATATGTAAAAGAGCTGCCTGTATAGGTGGCTCTTTTTATTTATTATTAATTATATCCTCCGCAAAATCGCCCGTCTTTGCAAAATCATAACCTTTAGCTTTGGCCCATTTAATGTAATTATCTATGCGTTTTATAAATGCTTCGCCTGAGTTTTTGGTAATATGGCCAGGTAAACGATACATAGGGTTTTTAATATCGGCAAACTCCCATGGATGGAAATATAGGTTTAAATAACCATCTTTTTTATGAGCAGTTGCACTCATCCATTTTACAATACTCATGGGTAAATTATGAAAGCTTAACCAAAATAGTGGGAAACGCACCAATGGCGATACGGATGCCGGTATCTGCAAAACATTATGTTTAAAAAACCATTTGCGCGGCTTTTTTAAGTTATTATACCGTCCGGGTATCCAGGTTGGGTTCATGGAAGTATTATACTTATAACCTGCTTTTTGTATTTCCAACTCGTCCACCGGCATCATACGCGCCATGCGGAATCCGGTTACTTTAGTGCCTGATATTTGTTCCAGTTTTAAACGGGATGATAGTAAGTGCTCAACGTTAAAATCAGAATGGTAATAACCGTGTGATGCTATCTCGTGGCCGTCATCTACAATTTGTTGGATGATATCAGGTTTATTAACTGCGTAATTGGCGGTGCAAAAGAAAGTGGCTTTTATCTTATTAACTTTAAGCAGTTTAAGTATGGCCAATATACCTTTGGTAGATACTAATAATTGCTCGGGGAAATCAATGCTGCTATTATACTCAAACGGCAGATCAAACTCTTCTACATCAAACCCTAACAGTATCATTTTTAGCTTTTAACAAGTTTGTCGATCTTACAATATAATTAGGGCGATGTTTAGTTTGCATAAATATTTTGCCCAAATACATACCTATAATACCTAATACTAATAGCTGTAATCCACCAAAAAAAGCTACTGTGGCAATTAATGATGCCCAGCCCGAAATAACGTCAAAACCGGCAAAATAGCTTACAAGCACATAGGGAATATAAAGGAGTGACGCTACTGAGAAAAATAACCCCAAACCGGTAGCAATATATAATGGTCTCACACTAAACGCCATAATACTGCCAATTGCCAGCTTTAACAATTTAAAAAACGAATAGCTTGCCTCGCCTGTATGCCGCTGGGCAGGGGTATAGGGAATCCCCATTTGGGTAAAGCCTACCCATTTCACCATCCCCCTAAAAAATATTTCGTATTCGTCGATAAGTTTTAATTCATTAACTACTTTTCTGTCCAGCAGGCGAAAATCAGATATACCATTCTCTAAGGTAATAT
>CAZTAU010000068.1:0-5322 GCA_964611565.1 uncultured Mucilaginibacter sp.
GGGTGTAAATGTTTGAAGTATATGGTTCAAAACACTCGTTGTTACCCAATATTTGTGATGTTGAAGCTGTAGGCATTGGCGCTACTAATAACGAGTTGCGCACACCATGGTTCATTACATCTAAGCGCAGGTTTTCCCAATCCCAACGGCTGCTGGCCGGTTTCTCGTTCCACAAATCAAATTGGAATTTACCTTGCGATAATGGCGAACCTTTAAAGGTTTCGTAAGCGCCGTCTTTTATAGCCAGGTCTTTTGAAGCTGTCATGGCTGCAAAGTAGATGGTTTCAAAAATCTCTTTGTTCAGTTGTTTAGCTTCAGGGCTTTCAAACGGCATACGCAGTAATATGAAAGCATCAGCCAATCCTTGTACACCTAAACCAATAGGGCGGTGACGTAAGTTTGAATATTCGGCCTCTTTAACCGGGTAATAGTTATTGTCAATGATCTTATTCAGGTTCAACGTAGCCTGGTAAGTTACTTCATATAATTTCTCGTGGTCAAACTCACCGTCACGTACATAACGTGGTAACGCCAATGAAGCTAAGTTACATACTGCAATTTCGTCAGCAGAGGTGTACTCTAAAATCTCGGTACATAAGTTTGAGCTTTTAATAGTACCTAAGTTTTGCTGGTTTGATTTACCGTTGGCAGCATCTTTATATAGCAAGTATGGTGTTCCGGTTTCTACCTGGGCGTCTAATACGGCGAACCAAAGTTCCTGTGCTTTTACAGTTTTACGTGCACGGCCCTCGCGCTCATACTTGGTATAAAGTTCTTCAAACTCTTTACCCCAGCACTCAGCCAATCCAGGTGCTTCATGCGGACAGAATAAGCTCCAGTCCTCATTAGCCTCTACACGCTGCATAAACAAGTCAGATACCCAAAGGGCGTAGAACAAATCACGGGCGCGCATTTCTTCTTTACCGTGGTTTTTACGCAGATCTAAAAATTCAAATATATCCGCGTGCCATGGCTCTAAATAGATAGCAAAGGCACCTTTACGTTTACCACCACCCTGGTCCACATAACGGGCGGTATCATTAAATACACGCAGCATTGGGATGATACCGTTACTGGTACCGTTAGTACCGCTGATGTATGAGCCTGTAGCCCTTACATTGTGGATGCTTAAACCAATACCACCTGCGCTTTGCGAAATTTTAGCAGTTTGTTTTAAAGTATCATATATACCATCGATTCTATCATCTTTCATGGTTAGCAAAAAGCATGACGACATTTGTGGTTTTGGTGTACCCGCGTTAAACAGGGTAGGAGTGGCATGCGTAAACCAACGCTCGCTCATCAGGTTATAAGTTTTGATAGCGCTTTCAATATCTTCTTTGTGGATACCGATAGACACACGCATAAATAAATGCTGCGGGCGCTCGGCTATCTGGCCGTCAATTTTTAACAGGTATGATTTTTCTAATGTTTTAAAGCCAAAGTAGTCAAAACCAAAGTCACGGTCGTAAATAATGCTGCTATCCAGTTCTTCAGCATTTTTTTCAATTATCTGCCAAACATCATCAGCCAACAATGATGCGTTTTTACCATTTTTAGGGTCAACGTAGTTATACAATAACCGCATCGTTTCTGAAAACGATTTGATGGTGTTTTTATGTAAGTTAGAAACGGCAATACGCGAAGCCAGTAAAGCGTAATCCGGGTGCTTGGTGGTTAATGATGCCGCAGTCTCGGCAGCCAGGTTATCCAGTTCTGATGTGGTTACCCCATCAAATAAACCTTCAATTACCTTTTTTGCCACGTCAACCGGGTCAACCAGGGCTGGGTTTAAACCATAGCACAATTTTTCAATACGTGCGGTGATCTTGTCAAATTTTACTGACTCTTTTTTTCCGTCTCTTTTTACTACAAACATGATGTTGGGTGTTTAAATGTTGGCTTTAATAATTTATTAACTGGTTTGGTTGGGTGTTGTTTAAAAATCTTCGTCTAGTGAGAATGCTTTACTATCGCCGCCACTGTTATTTAATACCCCGCTTTTTTGGTAATCGCCAACTCGTTTTTCAAAAAAGTTGGTTTTGCCTTGCAGGGATATCATTTCCATAAAGTCAAACGGATTGGTTGCATTATAAACTTTAGGGTAACCTAATTCGCCCAACCATCTGTCGGCTACAAACTCAATATATTGGGCCATTAGCTTGGCATTCATGCCTATTAAGCTAACTGGCAGCGCATCGCTTATAAATTCTTTTTCTATTTCAACCGCGTCAGTTATAATAGCGGTTGCAGCTTCTTTAGTTAGTTTATTCTCCAGCATGCGGTACAGCAAGCAGGCAAACTCGCAGTGCATACCTTCATCACGAGATATTAACTCATTACTGAAAGTTAAGCCCGGCATTAAGCCGCGTTTTTTTAGCCAGAAGATAGAGCAGAAACTTCCCGAGAAGAATATACCCTCAACCGCCGCGAAAGCAATTAAACGCTCGGCAAAGCTGCCGTTATTTATCCAGCGTAAAGCCCATTCGGCTTTTTTACCTACACAAGGCACGGTGTCAATAGCGTGGAACAGTTTATCTTTTTCTGCCGGATCTTTAATATAAGTGTCTATCAATAAAGCGTAAGTTTCAGAGTGGATGTTCTCCATCATGATCTGGAAACCATAGAAGCAGCGAGCCTCAGGTAACTGCACTTCGCTCATGAAGTTTACGGCCAGGTTCTCATTCACAATACCATCGCTGGCAGCAAAAAACGCCAGGATGTGCGATATGAAATGGCGCTCGCCATCATTCATGTTGTCCCAATGTTTCTGGTCGTCCGAAAGATCGATCTCCTCTGCGGTCCAGAAGCTGGCCTCGCATTTTTTATACATCTCCCAAATTTCGGGATACTTAATAGGAAGGATAACAAAGCGGTCTTTGTTTTCTCTGAGCAATAATTCGGTTTCCTGTGCCATTGAGTTTACTGTTTTATTAATATTAAAAATTCCTTTTTGCAACTACGCGGATTAAACGGACGACGAACCAATAGCAGACAGCAATGCCGAGAGCAGTTAATGTTAAATGTGATACTTATTACCACTTTAACTACTCAAAAATCAACCTCACTAATCGTTGCTAAACAATCTAATTTTTGTACGTCAGCCCCATCCGCAAGCGGATGGTTTTTCCTTTTTTATCGGCAAGGACACCGATGATCCGGTAGCTTTTAAAGAACTTATAATCCAAAGATAAGCGGCAATGGTTTCGGATGTTAGTGATAGTTTTACACATCCCCTATAAGTTATAAACAAAATTGCGGGAGGTAAAAATACAATGCTCATTACCGCGTTGGCAATGAGCATTTTGTAATGTTAGTTTTTTATTTTGAAACTAGTTTTTTAAAAGATCGACGCACTGCTATTGACGCCACTATCAAAAATTTATCAATTACAAAACAGGCGTTAATGAGCGAAAAAATCATGGTTAACACTTTTTTGGACTAATTTTATATAATAAATTGATTATCAAAAAGTTATATAAAAAATAAGCCAAAATGTGTTAAGTTGTGTTAACCCTGCTTAGGCACAAACTTCATGGACAGTGAATTAACGCAGTGGCGGGTGTTTTTTGGGGTTAAATACTCACCCTCAAACACGTGGCCCAGGTGTGCTCCGCAGTTGCTGCACACTATCTCAACACGTCGCCCATCAGCATCAGGTACACGTTTTACCGCGCCCGCAATCTCATCATCAAAACTTGGCCACCCACAGTGCGACTCGAACTTGGTATCGGATGTATACAACGGCTGATCGCAGCGTTTGCATACATATAAACCTTCGGCTTTATTATTTAATAACTCGCCGGTAAACGGGCGTTCAGTGCCTTTATGTAATATGACATATTCTTCGTCGGGGGTAAGTTGGTTATAGTTGCTCATAATTTCACAGATTGCTGATTGATTTCACAGATACAATATACGACAAAACGTTGGCTGATTTTGTTTTTTGGGTGGATGTTTACATGGGGTTGACGATTTGATAAACCACTTCATTTCGAACATAGTGAAAAATCTATACATAGCTAAGCGTAGCATGTGAATGGATCTCTCCTTCGTCGACATGACAAACAAGGTTTATTAAAACTAAAAAATCCCGGCTATTACTAACCGGGATTTATATTTTACTCCCCCTTTAGGGGGCTGGGGGGCTATGCTAACTTAGCCAGTTCTTCAGCCATTGCTGCGCCAATTTCGGCAGGTGATGCAACAACGCGGATACCGCACTCGGCCATGATTTTCATTTTAGCAGCAGCAGTATCATCGGCACCGCCAACAATAGCACCTGCGTGGCCCATACGGCGTCCCGGAGGCGCTGTTTGGCCGGCTATGAAACCTACAACAGGTTTAGTGCCATGCTCTTTTATCCAGCGTGCAGCTTCAGCTTCCATGCCACCGCCGATCTCGCCTATCATAATGATACCGTGAGTTTCAGGGTCGTTCATTAATAATTCAACCGCTTCTTTAGTAGGGGTACCGATGATCGGGTCGCCACCAATACCAATAGCGGTAGTGATACCTAAACCGGCTTTAACCACCTGGTCAACCGCTTCATAAGTTAACGTACCTGATTTTGAAACCACACCCACGTTACCTTTTTTGAAGATAAAGCCCGGCATGATACCAATTTTGCTTTCATCAGCAGTAATAATACCCGGGCAGTTAGGACCAATAAGACGTGAATCTTTATCGGCTAAATATTCTTTTACCAATATCATATCCTTAGTAGGGATACCTTCGGTAATACAAACAATTACTTTAATTCCGGCTTCGGCTGCTTCCATTATCGCGTCGGCTGCAAATGCAGGCGGTACAAAAATGATAGATACGTTAGCACCTGTTTCTTTAACCGCGTCGGCAACGGTATTAAATACCGGCCTGTCCAAATGTTTTTGGCCGCCTTTGCCAGGGGTAACACCACCAACAACCTGGGTGCCATAAGCTATCATTTGCTCGGCATGGTAAGTACCTTCATTACCGGTAAAACCCTGAACTATAACTTTAGAATCTTTATTTACTAGAACACTCATTGGTATTTTTGCTTTTTGTAGCGCAAAGCTAAAATTATTGACCTTAATGTCAAATTAAAATCAACGAATTGGATGTATTAAGGTGAAATAATTTGTAATATTTTTAGGATAGAGCTAAAAGAGTGATATTATACAAGAATGATGAATATTGTTCGCTATAAAATTGAAGTCAATTTTGTATTTGATAACTTAATTATTCTTACTACATTTGCAGCCCGTTTAGTGCGGGATAAATAATTAAAAATCAAAGTACAACACATGCAACAGTACGAAATCGTTATCGTTCTAACCCCGT
>CAZTAU010000069.1:0-5278 GCA_964611565.1 uncultured Mucilaginibacter sp.
GCTGCACATTATCTGCACTGGCTTCCTTATCACCATCATTCCTATGCATAAAAAATTGGTACAGCTTTTTTTTATAACGCTCGTAAATAATGGCGGCCTTATCCAGGTCGCCATTTTTTACACAAAGCATTAAGTATTCGTCACTCATATGGTGATAAGGTTTTATTATAAGAGTATCTCAAAATACATAAAAGGTTACGCCGATATCAAAATATTTTTACTCATTTAATTACCTTTGACCAAAACCTATAAACAATGCAACATTGGTTAGTAAAAAGTGAACCGGTAAAATATAGCTGGGAAAAATTTAATAAAGATGGCCGCACCTTTTGGGATGGCGTGCGCAATTACCAGGCACGTAACAACCTGCGCGAAATGAAAGAGGGAGACCTGGTGTTGTTTTACCACAGTAACGATGGTAAAGAAGTAGTGGGCATAGCCAAAGTGGTAAAAGAAGCCTACCAGGATCCTACCACAGACGATAAAAATTGGGTAGTGGTTGATCTTTCGCCGGTTGAAACATTAAAAAATCCTGTAACACTGGAAACCATTAAAGCCGACGAGCGGTTAAAAGACGTTGGATTAGTTCGCCAGGGCCGTTTATCGGTAATGGGTTTAAAACGTGAAGAATTTGACAGGATAGTAGAATTAGGAAGTTAAGAAACACATACATGAATTATAGAGATTTTAGAGGCACCAAAGTTGCCGAAGTAGGTTTGGGCACATGGCAACTGGGTAGCTCGGAGTGGGGTAATGTAAACGAAGAAGATGCATTTAGTATTTTACAAGCCTACGTAGATGCAGGCGGCAATTTTATTGATACTGCAGATATTTATGGTGGTGGCGTAAGCGAGAAAGTTATCGGTAAGTTTTTAAAAACTACCGATAAAGAAATACACGTGGCTACCAAATTAGGGCGTCGCAGTGATGGCGAGTATGGCTGGCCGCAAAACTTTACTTATGATGCCATGAAACGCCAGGTAGAATATTCATTGAATAACCTGGGCGTATCGCAACTGTTTTTAGATCAGTTTCATTGCATACCTACCGAAGAAATGAGAGAGGGTAAAGTGTTTGACAACTTCCGTAAATTACAGCAGGAGGGGTTAATTAAACATTTTGGCGCCAGTGTGGAGACATCCGAAGGAGCATTGATCTGTTTAGAGCAGGAAGGATTAGCTTCGTTGCAAATCATCTTTAACCTGTTCCGTCAGCATGTGGCTGATGAAATATTCGCGAAAGCCAAAGAAAAAAACGTAGCGCTGATAGTTCGTGTGCCTTTGGCTAGCGGTTTATTATCGGGCAAATTTAATGAGCAAACCAGTTTTAACGAAAAGGATCACCGCAACTTCAACGCAAACGGCGAGGCCTTTAATGCCGGCGAAACATTTTCGGGCGTTGACTTTAAACAAGGAATCCAGTTGGTTAACGAAATTAAAGCCATATTACCCGATGACCGTACCGCTCAATGGGCCATCCGTTGGATATTGGATCACCCGGAAGTTACCACCGTTATACCCGGTGCAACTAAAGTAGCACAGGTGCACAGCAATGTTGGCGCATCAGCATTATACCCATTGCCCACTGAAACTCATAACGAGCTAAGGAAGCTGTATGACGAAAAAATTTATAATGCGATCAGGGGGCACTTTTAGCCCATCAGCCGTTGATCAAAAGCAAAGGGCTGGGTGCTAATAATTTTCACCAACCCCGCGTTTTTATGTAACGGGTTAAGCAAATAATTATATTCTTCTTTCACAATAGCCGAAGGCACCTTTAACAAAAGGTGCTTTTGTTTTATCAGGAAGTCATTACCGATTAGTTTAAGGCTGGTATGTTCGGGGTATTCGTTCCAGTTTTTGGGTAGTTGCTCAACGGGTATCTCTAATACATCATCAGGTGCATCAATAGTCATGATGCAAAAATTGGTGGGTATATTAGTCGGGCTTAAATGAACCAGGGCTTCTAATACCGCTAATGATCGGGATGAGGCTAAATATACCATTGACCGACCTTCGCTGTTCCAGCGGCCACCATATAGGCGTGCACCCGTTCCGGATAGGTCGGCATAAGCACATTTAACAATACGATAAAGTATCATCAGGCAAAAATGCCGTACTCAATACGGCCCAATTCTTTAAAAACCATATCAAAACCTATAGAAGTATCTAAAAGAGAAACAGGTGCTTCGCCTTTAAATACATGCAAAGGAGTTTTCATCCAGGCTTTAAATTTATCTAACGAGCCAAAAACCTCCTCGCCGCGGGTGTATAACCGTGCTAACTCAATCGCCTTTTCGGCATACTCAGTTTTGATGATGGTATTATCCTCGTAGCGTTGTAAAGTACGCTCAGAGATGTGCATAATATTGGCAAACTCCTGCAGGGTTAATGATATTTTTTTGGCCAGCGTCATTAACGAATGCTTGGGTAAACCCTGGCGTGATGTTTCAAGGATGTCAAAATCATTCATCAGGGTATATTGCCCTGCCGAACGCCCAAATAAACCGCTAAATAAGTTAACAGAAGCCTGGTAAGCTACCATTGGCTCATTTAATTGATTGGCATTTGGCCCTGATATTTTATACTTCTTTTCAGACATCACTACAAAAATACTGCATTAATGTCGTAATTTCAAAATTATTCAGCAATAATTAAAAAATAATTTTTCTTGCCTTTTTGCACCACCAAAAATTGATCATTGATCAGGTTTTCCGCATTGTATATATCGTCACCGGCTGCTATTTTTACTTTGTTAATTGCTACACCACCGCCTTGAATCATTTTTTTAGCTTCTCCTTTGGATGGGAAAACTGCGGTGTTACCGGCCAGCAGATCAATAGCATTTATACCTTGTTGCAAATCAGCTAAAGCAATAGTAAATTGAGGTAAACCCTCAAACAAGCCTAATACCTCGTCTTTATTCAATTCGTTCAAAAATTCAATACCGGTATTGCCAAATAAAAAGTCGGACGATTTAATGGCCTTCTCATACTCGGCTTCGCCGTGTACACGTATAGTAATATCCTTTGCCAGGGCTTTTTGCAAAGCACGTTGATGCGGTGCGGCATCCTGCTCTACTTCCAAAGCCTCAATTGTGGTTTTATCAAACAAAGTAAATATGCGGATGTAGCTTTTAGCGTCAACATCACTGGTATTTAGCCAAAACTGGTAAAACTGGTAAGGCGATGTACGTGCAGGATCAAGCCAAACAGCGCCGCTTTCGGTTTTGCCAAATTTAGTGCCGTCAGCTTTTTTTATTAATTGGGTAGTTAAGGCAAATGCTTCGCCGGCATCTTTTCGGCGAATTAGCTCTGTACCCGTAACAATATTTCCCCACTGGTCAGATCCACCCATTTGCAGTACGCAGTTGTAATTTTTCCATAAATAGTAAAAATCATAACCCTGTACCAACTGGTAAGTAAATTCGGTGAATGACATACCGGTATCGCCTTCCAGGCGTTTCTTTACCGAATCCTTAGCCATCATATAATTAACGGTAAGGTGTTTGCCTACATCACGTATAAAGTTTAAAAAGGTAAAGTTTTTAAACCAATCATAATTATTAACCATTTGGGCGCTGTTGGCACCGCTGTTAAAGTCTAAAAATTTCTCTAGTTGTTTTTGTACCGATGCCAGGTTATGGTTTAAAACCTCTTCTGATAGTAAATTACGCTCGGCAGATTTTCCTGAAGGATCGCCCACCATACCGGTAGCACCCCCAACCAACGCATAAGGCTTATGGCCCGCGCGCTGAAAGTGTATCAACGTCATTATCTGCGTCAAATGGCCCACGTGTAAGGAGTCGGCAGTAGGGTCAAAACCAATATAGCCGGAAGCCATTCCCTTAATTAAAAGTTCCTCGGTACCGGGCATAATATCATGCAGCATACCTCTCCAGCGTAGTTCTTCAACAAAATTCATGGTAATAAAATCTATATATCCCGTTGTGTACGGGATGGCAAAGATAATAGAATAGTGTAAAATCTGTTTTTATAAGATAAGCGCTATTCAAAAAATCAACAATTTTTTGTATTTTGTGCATACATCGCTATGAATTTTTTATCGCACTACTATTTTGACCGGCACGAAACGAATTGTTACCATATATTAGGAACGGTGCTGCCTGATCTTTTAAAAAATGCCGATAAAAATATTGTTCTTCATCCCGAAAAATTACGACATGCCAATCCTGCTATAAATGCTATTATAACCGGGTGGAACAAACACCTGGATGTTGACCGGTATTTTCATTCATCTGATTTTTTTCTGCATCATTCGCACGAATTAAAATTATTACTTGCGCCGGTCATTGAAGGTTCGTCAGTTAAGCCCTTCTTTTTAGGACATATTGGTTTAGAGTTGATATTAGATAACCTATTGCTCACTACCCAAAAGCTAAGCGTTCATAATTTTTATGATCAATTACAAGCTTGTGATAACGATGTGGTAGCCGAGTTTTTAGCTTTCGCCGAATTAAAGGATGATACCCGTTTTTTTAAGTTTTTTGCCGGGTTTAAAAGTAGTGCATACCTACATACTTATGCAGAAACCTTGCAGGTTGCCTATGCCCTTAAGCGAATATGTATGCGTGTTTGGCAAGACCCTTTTACCCCTGCACAGGAAACCGCAATAAGTGAGGTTGTATTAGCCTACAGGCAGCTACTATTGCCAAATTTTATGGATATTTTTAAGGAAATTGAAGCCAAATTAGCTGATCAGTAGCAAATAATTTACGCAGATATAACTCACATTTATTCTTTAAGCTATCAAAAACACTAAAAATCAGCATTTAACAGTAAATTAATTTTTTTGAAATAAAATTATATCCCTACCTTTGCAGTCCCAATTAGAAAATTGGGAAAAGGAGATAAATTATTTAATGGCAAAAAAACAAGAAGCAGAAAAAGAATTAAAAGCTAAACAAGCTGAGCTGGAAACAGTTGCAGCAACTGGCGAAAAAGAAACAATTGAATCAGAGGCTGATTCAATTTCAATCGAAGAGATCAAATCTCAAATTGCAACAGCACCACTAGAAGATTTCGACTGGGATGCTGATGACAAAAAGTTTGGTAACTACAGCGATACCGAGCGTGAAAAAATGGAGAAATTGTATGATGGAACTTTTAGTTCAATCACCAAGGGCGAAATTATCACCGGTACGGTTGTAAATGTTAACAACAAGGATGTAGTATTAAACGTTGGATTTAAATCTGATGGTTTGGTATCTGTTTCTGAATTCCGTGATACACCTGATCTTAAAGTAGGTGATACCGTTG
>CAZTAU010000070.1:0-4833 GCA_964611565.1 uncultured Mucilaginibacter sp.
TCAGGATTTAAACTCAAATATTCAATACTGTATTTAAATATTTTTTAAAAAAGATTAACAAACAAGGTCAAGAGGCAAGAATCAAGAAACAAGACAGGCAGGCTGTATGCAAAATGAGCTATTTATCCTGCTTCTTGTCTCTTGATTCTTGATTCTAAACAGTAATTTTACATCGATGAAAAACACCAAACCCACCATATTAGTAGTAAATGACGATGGCATAACCGCCCCGGGCATTAAAGCCCTGATGGACGTAATGAAAGATCTTGGCCGCGTAGTAGTTGTAGCGCCTGATAGCCCTCAATCGGGTATGGGGCATGCCATTACTATAGGTAAACCTTTACGTTTGGACCAGGTAGATATTTATGAAGGTGTAGAGATGTACCGTTGTTCGGGCACCCCTGTTGATTGTGTAAAACTGGCCGTTAACAAGATATTTAAGGGCAAAAAGCCCGATCTGTGCGTATCCGGTGTGAATCATGGCTTAAATAATTCGATAAATGTGTTGTACTCCGGTACTATGTCGGCTGCGGTTGAAGGGGCTATTGAGAGCATCCCATCTATTGGTTTTTCGTTAGATGATTATACATTACAAGCCGATTTTAGCCATTGCTTAAAATATATTAAAGCAATAGCCGAACGGGTTTTGCAAAATGGTTTACCACAGGCAACACTGCTTAATGTAAACTTCCCGGCAGGTGGTAATTTAAAGGGTATAAAAATATGTCGCCAGGCCAACGCCAAATGGGCCGAGGAGTTTGACGAGCGCATGGACCCGCACAATCGCCCATATTATTGGTTAACGGGTGTATTTCAAAATAATGACCAAGGCGAGGATACAGACGTTTGGGCTTTAGAAAACAACTATGTATCTATTGTTCCCGTTCAGTTTGATATGACCGCGCACCATGCCATTAGCGTGTTAAACGGGTGGAAGTTTTAAAAACATGCCTTGTCATTCTGAGCATAGCGAAGAACTATCCTCTTGAGCGTAGCGAAAAATCTTATATGCCATGCTACTAAGCGCTTGTTAAAGATTTCTCCTCGTACCTCGTTCGAAATGACAAAGGATATTTACATTTGATATATGCTTAATAGAAATCATATAGCCATAGGCTTTATTGCCGCCTTATTTTTCCCTGCTATTGCCTGGGTAATTGATGCAGTGGTACTAAAGTATATACCTGATGTAAAACAGTCCATTCCTTACCTGGCGGCAATAGCAGCAAATTTATTTTTAATACGTTACCTGTTTAAAAACGAGCAGGACCAAACCGGCATAGGTGCTATAATTTGTACATTTATTGTAATGGCGCTGGTGTTCTTGTTTAAAATGAATGCCGCATGAAGTACTACCTGGTAGCCGGCGAAGCATCAGGCGACCTGCATGGCGCTAATTTGATGAAGGCACTGAAAGAGCGCGACCCGCAAGCAGAGTTTCGTTTTTTTGGCGGCGATTTGATGCAGGCTGAAGGCGGTAACTTAGTAAAGCATTATGCCGATATGGCCTTTATGGGATTTTTAGAGGTGGTGCTTAACCTACGCACCATTTTAAAAAACCTGGCCTTCTGCAAAAACGATATAGCAGCCTGGCGGCCCGATGTTTTGATATTAATAGATTTCCCGGGGTTTAATTTAAAGATAGCAGATTTTGCCAGTGGAATTGATTTGCCCGTACATTACTATATCTCACCTAAAGTATGGGCATGGAACCAAAAAAGGGTATTAAAAATTAAAAAGGTGGTCAATCATCTTTATTGTATACTGCCATTTGAGGTTGATTTTTATAAAACCTGGGGCATGGAGGTTGATTATGTGGGCAATCCGTTATTAGATGCCATTGCCGGTTTTAAACCGGATAATAATTTCTATCAGACCCACAATCTATCAATCGATAAAAAAATAATAGCCCTACTGCCCGGCAGCCGTAAACAGGAGATCAATTATTTATTACCGGATATGCTAAAGGTGGCCGATAAATTCACTGATTATCAATTTGTAATTGCCGGCGCGCCATCATTCAACAATGATTTTTACAATGATTTTATAGGCGATAAAAATATCCCGGTAATATTTAATGCTACTTATGACCTGTTAAGCAACGCACATGCCGCTATAGTTGCATCCGGCACAGCTACATTAGAGACTGCTTTGTTTAACGTGCCACAGGTGGTGGTTTATAAAGGCAATGCCATTTCCATAGGCATAGCCCGCATGGTGGTTAAAATAAAATACATATCATTAGTTAACCTTATAATGGATGCATTGGTGATAAAAGAACTGATACAGGAGGATTGCAATCCTCAAAAGATAAGTACCGAACTGGATAATATTATAAACAATCCAACATATAGACAGCAGATGCAGGATAATTATGATGAATTGGATAAACGCATGGGGCAGCCCGGCGCATCTGACCGGACGGCGCAACTGATCATCAAATACAGTTCAAAAAAATAGAGCGCTCCGATAATCGGGGCGCTCTATTTTTTTCATAGTAAATGTAAAACAGGTAGATGTATATATTGATCAGGCAGCTTTTTGTATGGCAGCCTGGTTGTTGCCTTTAAATTGATTTTTTTCTCTAAAAATTTTCAGGTCTTCCATTAACAGGTTCCTTAATTCGTTATCAAAACGGGTAACTAATTTACTTGTTGAAGTTTTTTTGTAGTTTTTCATAGGTAGATGTTTATAGTTGGCAGAGGTAGGGTTTGTTGTTATGCTACTGATAATCCGGTAGGTTGTTGTATAGTTTTTAAAAAAACAATTTTAGCACCTTCTTTTATAGATCTCAGATCATTCATGATAATATTTTTCAACTCATTATCAAAACGTGTTGCTAGTTTGCTGGTTGCGGGTTTTTTGATGATTTTCATAATCTATAATTTTAATATTTTAATTCTTATTTGGCTCTTTCGTCTTCGTCAGTTTCTGTAAGGTTATCTTTTCTCCTCTTTGCTTCTTTGTATTGTCGTAGTAATTGTTCTTTATCTCGCTCGTCTGAAGATTTGGTTGGATCAACGGGATTTTCCCACTCTTTCTCCTTTTCTTCGGGCTCAATTTTACTTTTATCTATAATAACCATGATGCTTATTTGATAAGTTATTAAGTATTATTCCAATAAGATGCCAAAAACCCTACAGTTGGTAAAAAATGTTAAAAAAAACAAAAAACAAACTCACATAATACTGTAAGTCAATTATTTAAACAAAATTCCAATAAATTAACATTGTATTAAAAAACAGATATTGATTGTTGGCATCAGTATTCAGGACTGTACACTTGCGCGTTTTTGTTGTAGTTTTTTGCGGTTAACCAGGTGAACAAACATCGCGATCATTGACAATACTATCCCCATAACACTTACCCCCGTCCATTGGTAAGTGTTCCATATCAGGCTGGATAAGTACGAACCTGTGGCGCCGCCCAAAAAGTAGGTTACCATATATACGGTGTTAATGCGATTGCGGGCACTGGGGTCCAATGCAAAAATTAGCGCCTGATTTGATAAGTGCGAGGCTTGCATTCCCATATCCATCGCAATAACGCCTATAATAAGCCCCACCATATTATATCCCGAGAAAAAGAAAATAACGAATGATAATACCAATAAAGCTATCATGCTTAACGTTAATTTAAATGCATCCATAGTATCGCTTAAGCGGCCAATTAAACCGGCAGCCACTGCACCGGATGCACCAACTAATCCAAACAGTCCGGCTACATCGCTCCCCAAATTAAAGTTTGTTTTTAGTAAAAATGAAAGTGTTGTCCAAAACGCGCTAAAACAGGCAAAGCATAAAGCACCACGGGCAGCGGCTATGCGCAGTGTAGGCTCATCACGCACCAGGTGCCACATGGATTTCATCAGGTTTTTATAGGTGCCTTTATAATCTGGGTTAATTTCGGGCAGCATAAAATAAAGCAGCATCCACATTAATACCATTAAACCTGCGGCTATATAAAATACAGCGCGCCACCCAAAATGGGCGCAAATAAACCCGGCTAAAGTGCGCGATAATAAAATACCTATTAACAGGCCGCTCATAACAATACCTATTTTTTTACCCCGCTCATGCGGGTTGGCCAGGTGGGCTGTCATGGGTATTAATAATTGGGGTATGTGCGAGAAAACCCCAACAAAAAAGCAGGCAACTAATAATATATGTATGCTGGGTGCTGCAGCCGCAGCAATTAAGGCAAAAATAACAATGGCCAGATCCATCAGCATTAAGCGTTTTCGTTTAAACATATCTGCCAAGGGTGCAAACAATAACATACCTGCCGCATACCCTATTTGAGTAATGGTGGATACCTGCCCGGCTTTGGCACTACTGATGTGATAAGTATTACCTATATCAACCAATAAAGGTTGGTTGTAATATATATTGCATATCACAAGGCCGGTAGCAACGGTCATTACCCAAAGGGTAGAGTTTTTTAGATGTGGTGTTGGCGTGGTCATTTAACGCAAAGATGTAAAAGCATATTTAATTGCGCCAAAAATTTTGTGGGGATTTTATAACTGTTACATGCTTATTATCTGTAACAATAGGCAACAAGTGTTGTCAAAACGGTGAAAAATTTTTGTAAGCTGTTAAAAGCTTATAAAAATTTAAAAAAGTTCTTTTAAAAATATTTTTTGCATTTTTTAAATTATTAAAACAATAAGGGCTTTTTATTGTCGTTAACAATATCAAAACATAAAAAAACGACAAAATATTAACAAATTGATAACGTTTTGGTAATTTTGTTATCAATCAAATAGGCAAAACAATCGTTATGACAAAAAAATTACAAAAAAATATTTGCACAATAGAAAACATAGTGTTA
>CAZTAU010000071.1:0-4009 GCA_964611565.1 uncultured Mucilaginibacter sp.
AGTGAAATTAATGTTTAAGCCCTGGTAAAGGCTATTTACATAGCTACATTTTGACCCGGGCGAGGGTCTTCTGGCAAAATTTCCATTTGAGGGTATTCAATATAGTCGGCATACCATTGTATAGCGCCTACTACATCAAGCGCGTCTTCGGCTTTTATATCAATGGTTTCAAACGCATATAATTTTGAATGGGCATATCCATATAGTTGTATTTCGTTGCTATTGGGGCTAAAGCGCTCTTTATCCAGGCAAAATACTTTTATCTTCAAACCTGTATCCCGCGAGTGTATTACATCTCTGCAAGGGTTGTGAGGGTCTGTTACTAATAGATAAACATTGTGATCCATACATCAGTAAACAATACTATTACCTTATGGTTTCAAAATTTAATAGCCTGTGCAAATTAATGCCTCAAAACGGGAATTGTTTCCACAAAAACCCTCCTCTATTTACCCGATAGTTCAATCGCAGGGCTTTTTTAAGCACAATTTAGTATTGGCATTTCGTTTGACTTAATAATCACATAATTACCCTTTCTAAAGGGGTGTTTTTCATAGGTAGATGTAGGGTCGAAAACTGCGAGAGTATTTCGGCCCTTTTTTATTTTTATCTTTGTAACATGACAATGGGTGCCTGCCTGCCTTTTAAATTATTAGATCAGGATCTTTTATTATTACCTCAAAAAGCTATTTACTGGCAACAGGAAAAAGCTTTAATTGCTGCTGATGTGCACTTAGGCAAAGTTGGCCATTTTCGTAAAGCGGGCATTGCCGTACCCAGGGATATGGAGCAGGATGACCTGGCTGTATTATCTGACCTGGTAGCGGAACATCATCCTGAAAAAATTATTTTTTTAGGCGATCTTTTTCATAGCGATATCAATGCCGATTGGGAGTGGTTCAAACTATGGCGGCAACAATTCCCTAAATTGCAAATCATATTAATTAAAGGTAATCATGATATTATTGATGAGGACCACTACCATCAGTTAAATATTTTAATATATCACGAACTTTTAATAGGCCCGTTTTTAATGCTCCACCACCCGTTAACAGATAAACAAATTGAGCAAGGTTTGGCATATGCTTTTTGCGGGCATATACATCCGGGTATTAGTTTGGTAGGCAAGGGCCGACAGGCACTTACTTTATCATGTTTTGCATTCGGCAACAAACAGGCTATACTGCCATCTTTCGGAAAATTTACCGGGCGGGTATCTATCTGCAATAGCCAAACCGACAAAATTTTTGCTGTGGTAAAAGATAAGGTAATAGCTATTGATTAATGCTTGGCTAAATATTCATCAAGGGTAAAAACCAATTGCTTATAGTCCATATCCGGTTCAATAATATGGCCTTTACTATCCAATAGATAATATACTGGCAATAATGATATATTCCAATTGCTTATATTCGGTGAGTCATCGCCTTTTAGGTCACTAATCTGGGGCCATGTCATCCCTTGCTTTTTGATAGATTCTATCCATTTATTGTGATCAGTATCAAAGGAAACACTCACCACACCCACATTGCTGGCTTTATATTTAGGTAATAGGTTTTTTAAAATATCTTCATGTTCACTACGACTCATGCTGCTGCCTGATCTCCAAAAATTAATAATAATTACTTTTTTATTTAATGTAGTAATGTCAATTTCTTTTCCTTCGGGTGTTTGCCCAATAAGCACGGGAGCTTTAGCCCCTTTTGACAAGTTTGTCAGAACTTTCAACCTTTTATCAATGCTCTTCCCTTCTGTGGAGTTTCTTACGTCGGAACTAACTTCTTTAAAAGCAGTATAAAATGCTAATGGGTTTTGGGTGATACTTAGACTTTTTAAAATGTGAGGAATTGCAGGGTTATCCGGCTGTTTTTTTACCAAGGCCTTAAATATAGTTAACTTCGTATTGTCAACGCTGTCCCGCCATAAGTTTACATTGTTTAAAACGTTGTCATAAACATTTTGAGGCCATGTAATAGCCTTTGGATCATCCAGTTTTTTCAGCCACATACGGTACTGGCTATCAGCGTAACCGTGTATACTATCCTTTAATAAATAATAGTTTGATAAGCCATTTTGCATAGCAGATGGTGATTTGATTTTTGGATATTGACCTGGTTTTTTATCTGATATAGCAATATCATATTTACCCGGTTCAAGGTAAACTTCAAATGCATGGGGCGTTTTACCGGGCGTACTTATGTTTAAATAATAATATCCTGGTTGCTCTAATAATTGCTGGCGCACATGAAATTTGCCGTTTTGTATATTTTCGCCGAAGAGTGTTTTACCTCGATCTCCTATGATAATTGTTGCGCCATCCATACCGGGGGCTGTGCCGGTAATTTCAATGTTCCTGAACTCGCAGCCGGTTAATATATAGGCTAATAAAATAAAGTAGAGCTTTCTCATAAATTCATTTAAAGGATAATTAGTTCCGCTTGTGTATGATTACATTTTCCTCAGCCTTTTTTTGCTAAAATTTTCAACTCCTCGCCTATTTTTTTACCTTCTTCGCTGTTTTGAACCTCGGGCTTTAATTTTTTATATAGGTTATAATAGGGATATGGGTAGCTTTTATAATTCATATTGGTTATAATATGAGGTATAATATCACTGCCTGGATATTTTTTTATAAAACTATCCATTACGGCTATGTGTAAGCCCGTCTCGCGATTTCGGTTTAATTCTATGTGGTCTAAAACCTTTTGAAATTCAGCCTCAGGCAGATCTTTAATTTTAGGGTCATTCAATTTAGCTTTCCATATTTCAACCTGTTCCCGGTGTTTTGCCATTAAATCATTTTCAAAGTTATAATAGGCTGATAGTTTGTTTTGTGTTTGAGAGGTGGTATTAATTTTAAGATAATCGCCATCTTTTTGCGGTATGTCAATAATATATTTTCCTGGTTCTAAGTAAATTTCAAAATCATGTGGATGTGAGTCATGTATTACAGAAAAGGTATAATATCCCGCTGATGGTAAAGGCTTTTTAATAGTAAATTTTCCTGATTTAATAGTTTCAGAAAAGACGACCAAGTCTTTGAGGTCAAGTATGCTTACCTCGTCTCCATCCATATTCTTTGCCGTTCCATTGATCTCAACGCTTTGAGAGGTACAGCCAGTTATTAAAAAGGCAATAACTAAGTAAAATAAATTTTTCATAAAAATAGGGTTTAGGCTTTGGTACTAATTTAATAGTTATATAAGCATAATCAAAATTTATTCATTTTAGATTGTTTCTAAATAACTATTTGGCCCATAATAAGCCATTTCCATTTATATCTTTTGGCTTTTAATAAATACTTTTGCCAAAATAAATTTTTACATTATAATGAGCGAAATCAAACAAACCTTTAACTCATCACTGGGCAAAAAGCTTATAATGGCTTTAACAGGGTTGTTTTTGTGTACGTTTTTAATTGTACACTTAGGTGGTAACCTCCTGTTGTTTTGTGACGACAATGGATACAGTTTTAATATGTATGCTAACTTCTTGACGCACTTCCCGCCAATTGAAGTTATAGCTTACCTATTATACTTGTCTATTATAGTGCATGCATTATATGCACTTATTTTAACCATAAGCAACAAAAAAGCGCGCCCGGTAGCTTATGCTGCCAGTAATGATGCGCCAGCCTCATGGTCATCAAAAAACATGGGCCTGTTAGGGTCGATCCTGTTATTGTTTATTGTGATACACATGGGCGATTTTTGGTATAAGTATAAATATACCCATACCGTAGGTTATAAAGAGTACCGCACCAATGTATTAACTAACGAAACAACAGTTACTGATTTTGTTCCTGCTGATCCGGAGTTTGAGCACTCAGCAACCAGCGAAGGTGATATAGAGATTGTAAGAGTAAAAGATCTTCATGCAAAAGTACAGGAGAGCTTTAGCTTGTTATGGTATGATATCATATACGTTATAGCGATGGGCGCGGTCGCGTTCCACTTGTTACATGGTTTTCAAAGTGCTTTCCAAACATTGGGATGGCGCCACCGCAAAT
>CAZTAU010000072.1:0-1997 GCA_964611565.1 uncultured Mucilaginibacter sp.
CAACTATACCAAAGTTTAAAACGGTATTCGGTACAGTTTTTATGCATGCATAGCAAATGGTCAAAATTCTGCCTGAAATGGGGTGGTGGGCTGAAAAAGTTGTCTGTAAGTGCATAATATTTTAGCTGAATTAATGTAGCTAATTAAACACAGCTATTACTTTCTCAAAAAAGGCATTTAGCGCTCATGATGTGCTATAAGCAACAAGTTATCAACATTTTACAACTATGGCTTTATAATTGCGTAGAACGGTATATGCAGTCATACGAGTATAAAACCAAAATAGGGCACCTGGTATTGGTTAGCCCTAATAGCAGTGGCGACAATTATCATGTATTTATTGATAACGACTATCAAGGCAACGTAGTAAAGCTACAGGGTCAATGGGTTGGTAATTTAGATCAGCACTCAGACCTCACCATTGACGAGGTTATGATACTTGGCCGCATCATTGAAGAGAAGCTGGCTACAGCTGTATAGGCGCCCTTTGTCACTTTGTTGTAGCGATAAGCTATACACGATTTTATTCCTTAAACTATTTATATCTTTAATCATCCAATTGACGTTGACAAGACATGAAAAGAGCTATACTGATATTTTTTTTGATAATAGGCGTTGTTGCTGCAAAGGCGCAGGAAAGCGATGCCCCCAAACTACCAGCGGACCTGGATATGCTGGAATATTTTTATAAAAGTTATATAGTAACTTTTAGTGATGGCGGAGACCCGCGTTTAAGTACCCGTAAGCAAACTTTTTTGAGGAAAGGTTTTTTCACCGAGCGGGGCCTGAAAAGATACCAGCAATTATTTGAAGAAAAAGGATATGATCCTATTCTGAAAGCACAGGCTGCTAACCTGGCGGCTGTCGATGCGGTTAAGGCTGCCAAAGACCCAAAGCAACCCGGCCGTTATACGGTTGTTTACGAAGATCTCGATAAAATAACTATTGAACTTAGCCTGGTTAAAGAAAAGGATGAGTGGAAGATTGATTATTTGTATTGATCAGGTCATTGAGTCATTGGTCATTGAGTCATTAATTTTGTAGCAAGGTTATCGGTTTATACTACTGTTCCATTTTTTGTGAGTGGAACCCCTGGAACACTTTGAAGCAAATATCCTATCTTTAACTAAACCAACCTTATTTAAATTATGAAAAAGGAATTGATCTTTAGCCTGGTAGGTTATGTATGTGTGTTAATACCCGCCTATATTACGGGGCTATGGATATACCTGTCAACACGTACGGACCTTTTTGATTTTGACGATGTAAAAAGCGAGTATTTGAGTTACTTTCCTACAGCACTGGCAAATGGCAGGTTGTTAAGCGCAATTAGTATTGGTCTGCTTGGCCTAAGTATTTTCTTTTTAAACAGAGCCAACAGCCCATTGATTACACCCGGATGGAGAATTACTAACAAGGTATTAATTGTTTTGGACGGTGTGCTTTTGTTTATGAATTTGTGGTCGTTGATGTAAAAGCCATATGGGGAGAGTTTGGGAAATCTAAAAACAAAAAAGACCCGGATAAAACTACCCGGGTCTAAAAAAAATAAAAAAAATATTATTTCTGGGTAATGCCTTCGGCCAATACCACTACTTTATTGTTTGAGGCTTCAACCACACCGCCGTTTATTAAAAACATTTCTTCTTTACCATTATGGCGTACGGTTAGTTTACCGTCCTGCAGGGTAGAGATAATAGGGGCGTGGTGATTTAATATCTCAAAAGATCCCATAGTACCCGGCAGCGTTACAGAGCTTGCTTCGCCTTCGTATACTTTTTTATCGGGAGTAAGAATTTCTAATGTCATGTTACAAGTTGTATGTTGCAAGTTGTGTGTTGTAGGAAGCTTCATGCAACTTACAACTCACAACCTACAACTAAATTAAGCGTTGGCTTCAGCCAATAATTTTTTACCTTTTTCAATAGCATCTTCAATGCTGCCTACTAAGTTAAAGGCTGCTTCCGGATACTCATCAACTTCGCCATCCATGATCA